>NZ_JBFUFI010000002.1:0-558953 GCF_056403495.1 Devosia sp. P2_G7 | reverse complement strand
CCGGCGAACCGGTCCTTGCCGTGATGGTTTCCGCCTGAACTGCAGCGACCCGCAGCCCACCCGGTCTCCACCGCACCAACCACTCGTCATGATCTCGCTTCGGTGCAGCGGACGGGGGGAGAATCGCATGGGTGGGGAGTGGGGGGATAGCTCGGCGCAAGATTCTCGCAACGCCTTGCCCGGCCTCGCGATTGTGGCTCCGCTCACCCCCTCCCATCCTCCCCCGTCAGAGGGGGAGGTGCCGCATCGAGTTTGGGGGACCATCGAGCCAACCTCGGTGGCGGGTGGGTGTTCCACCCAAAAGCAAGCGGGGCCGGTCCTTTCGGAACCGGCCCCTAAGCCCCGCGAGCAGGAGGCTTGTTCGGTTATTCGATGGTGCCGACGGACCAGAACAGGGTCTCGCCCGAGGAGTCGGCGACGCCGTCGTTGTCGGTGATGACGAAGCCGGTGCCGGCTGCATCGATGGCGAAGCTCTCGACCTTGTCGACCACGTAGCCGTTGCTCAGGGCGAGGTCCGGGATCAGGTCGCGGACTCCCTCCTTGCTGACGACCGGCAACTCGCCGCCGATTTCGGCGCCGACGAGGGCCGAGACGGGGACACGGTAGAGCTTCTTCAGCTTGGCCTTCTCGGCGATCTGGTTGTCGCGCTCGATGATGTAGACGTAGTCGCCGTGCGCAGTGATCTCGGAGACGCCGTTCCAGGCGCCATCGGCCGGGGCTTCGAGCGGGTAGCGGACGGCCGACCAGGCCTTGTCCTTGAGGTTATAGCCGAGCAGCTTCACCTGCCCCGCCGGATCGTCCTTCCACTCGCGCTGGATGGCGACCCAGAGGGTGTCGCCGACCTTGGTGACGCCTTCCGAGCCGTAGCGGATCTCGCTCGGTAGCACCTTTTCGGGGAACGCCACTTCCTCAGCGATCTTGCCCTCGGCATCGACGTGGTAGAGCGCATGCGGTGTCAGCTTGTCGCTGCGGCCTTCCGAGGCCACCCAGAAGCCGCCCTCGCCATCGAGGGTGATGCCTTCGAGGTCGAGCTTCTGCGCTGCGTCGCCGCCACGGGTGATGATGGTCTTCTTGACGATCCTGGCCGGCTTGGCGGTGGCGTCGATCTCGTAGATCGCCGGGGCAGCGGACAGCACGCTATCGCTCACGGCGTAGAGGATGCCGGGCTTTTCAGCATCGGCGACGGCGCCCGAGATGGCGGCCCAGCCGATCGGGTGACCGTCGGCATCGAGATCGGAGATCAACTGCGGATAGGCAGCTTCGCCTTCGGCTCGCTCATAGAGCATGACATGCGAACCAGCGAGGCCGTCGGCGCGCAGGTCGACCTCGTTAGCCGTAGCCAGGAGGTTACGCGATGGGATGGCGACGAGGCCTTCCGGGGAGATGCCCGACGGCAGCGACTGCAGGTATTCCGGCTCGGCGCCGGTGTCCTTGTAGATGGCAACCAGCGAGGAGCGCTCCTGCGCAACGAAGAACAGCTTGTCCTCGCCGAAGGTCGCTGCATCGATACCCTCAGGCTCGACGCCCTTCTTGTTGCGCGCTTCCGGATAATGGCCGAGGCGAGCCGCCTCGAGTTCCATGGACGGGCCGCTCTCGTAGGCGACGGTGCCGTCCTTGTTGAAGATGGTGAAGCTGCGCGAGCCACCCTTCCAGTCGCCCTCGTTGGCGACGACCAGGCGGTTGTCATCGAGCCATTTCACGGCGTCGGGCTCACGGGCGACGTCTTCCATCTTGCCGGTGAACTTGAGGGCGCCGTCCTTCTTGGTGTCGATGCCTTCGAGGCTGACGGTGCCGGCCGAGAAGTGCGACCTCACCGTGCCGGTCCTGCCGTCGATGATGACGATCTCGTTGTTTTCCTGCAGCGTCAGCGCGATCTCGTCGAGGCCGTTGATGGCGACGAATTCCGGCTCCGCATCATCGCCGGCCACAGCCGCGATGCCGGTGAGATCGACCTTCTCGAGGCTCTCCGGATCGAGGGCGCCACCGGTGATCGACAGGACGACGAGATAGCCGGCGGGCAGTTGCGGTATGTCGCCGTCGTTCACTTCCTCGTCGCGCTCATTCTCGATGGCGATGGCGAGCAGCGTGCCGGCGGCATTGTGAGTGATTGAATCAGGCTGGCCACCGAGATCGACGGTGGCCTCGATGGCCTTGGTGGCGAGGTCGACGACGACCAGCTTGCCCGACGGATTGGCCTTGCTCTCCGAGGTATTGACCGCGGCGTAGACCTTGGTCCCGACGATGGTCACCGAGGTGGGTTCGCCGTCGAGGGCGAGGAAGCCGGCGGCCTTCGGGGCCTTGGGGTCGGTGATGTCGACGAAGCCGATGCCACCGGCCGGGCTGTCGGAATAGACCAGCGTCATGCCGTCTTCCGACGCGGTGACGATTTCCGCCGAGGTCGCCTTGGCCTCGGGGTTGTTCAGTTCGACCGGGAAGCTGGCGATGCGGTTGAACACCGGCGCGGCATAGGCGGACGTGGCGAGCAGGCCGACCGTCAGGCCAAGGAGAATGGGTTTGAAATGCATTTTTGGCGTCCCCTGAAATTCAGGGCTTCGGCTTAGGCACGCCGGACTACGGCCACGTGACGGTGCCATGACAGAACTGTGACGGGCCCCCGCGCATATACATCGGGTGCGTCACTCCCTATATTCGCAAACGAGAACGAAACAGGATTCGTCATTCCCATATGCCAGCCGAACCGCATCGCCTCGACCGGCCTGCTGCCGGGTCGATCACCAGCCAATTCGGCCGGGGAGCGGGCGCGCCCGATTACCTGAAGGGCCTCAACGAGGAGCAGCGCGACGCTGTGCTGACCACCGAGGGTCCGCTGCTGGTGCTCGCGGGCGCCGGCACCGGCAAGACGCGGGTGTTGACGACGCGCATCGCGCATATCCTGAACTCGAAGAAGGCCTGGCCCTCCGAGATCCTGTCGGTGACCTTCACCAACAAGGCGGCGCGCGAGATGAAGGAGCGCATTGGCAAGCTGGTCGGTGAAGGCGTCGAGGGCATGCCGTGGCTCGGCACCTTCCATTCGATCGGCGCCCGGCTGCTGCGGCGGCATGCCGAGCTGGTGGGGCTGCGCTCGGATTTCACCATTCTCGATACCGACGACCAGATCCGGCTGATCAAGCAGCTGCTGGAAGCGGCCAATATCGACGAGAAGCGCTGGCCGGCCAAGCAATTCGCCGGGATGATGGACAACTGGAAGAACCGGGGCCTGCTGCCGGCCGACGTGTCGATGGCCGATCGCTCGGCCTTCGCCAATGGCCGGATACCGGACCTTTACCAGCAGTACCAGAACCGGCTGGCGACGCTGAACGCCACCGACTTCGGCGACCTGCTGCTGCTGTGCATCAAGCTGTTCCGCGAGAACCCGGATGTGCTGGCCGAATACCATCGGCGCTTCAAGTACATCCTCGTCGACGAGTATCAGGATTCGAACGTCGCGCAGTATTTGTGGCTGCGGCTGCTGGCACAGGGGAAGCCCGCGCCGGAGGCCAACCTCTGCGTGGTGGGCGATGACGACCAGTCGATCTACGGCTGGCGCGGCGCCGAGGTGGACAACATCCTGCGCTTCGAGAAGGACTTTCCGGGCGCCAAGGTGATCCGGCTGGAGCGCAACTACCGCTCGACCTCGAACATTCTCGCGGCCGCCTCGCACCTCATCGCCAACAATGAGAGCCGGCTGGGCAAGACCCTGCAGACCGACGTCGGCGAGCCGGGCGAATTGGTGATGGTCACCTCGGTGTGGGATTCCGACGAGGAAGCCCGGCAGGTCGGCGAGGAGATCGAGCAGTTGCAGCGCCAAGGCGAGGAGCTGAACTCGATGGCGATCCTGGTGCGCGCCTCGCACCAGATGCGCGCTTTCGAAGAGCGGTTCATCACGCTGGGGCTCAACTACCGGGTCATCGGCGGCCCGCGGTTCTATGAGCGCAAGGAAATCCGCGATGCGCTGGCCTACCTCAGGCTGGTGTTCAACCCGACGGACGATCTCGCCTTCGAGCGCATCGTCAACACGCCCAAGCGCGGGCTGGGGGATTCGACCCTCCAGATCCTCTACGACGCGGCCCGGCGGCAGGGCACTTCGCTGGTCGCGGCGGTACGGATGCTGGTGCAGACCGAGGAGCTGAAGCCCAAGCAGCGCACGACGCTGCGGCAACTGATGGACCAGTTCGACGATTGGGGGCAACGCGCCCGGGCGATTTCTTCGGATGACGAGATCGAGGCCGGTCCAGGGTCGCCCGTGCGCAAAGACCCGCCGCACGTCGCGCTGGCTCAGCAGGTCCTCGACGAGTCGGGCTACACCGAGATGTGGCAGAACGACAAATCCGCCGAATCCGAGGGCCGGCTCGAGAATTTGAAGGAGCTGGTGAACTCCATGGGCGAGTTCGACTCGCTCGGCGGCTTCCTCGAGCACGTCTCGCTGGTCATGGACCGCGACACCGGCGAGGCCGACGACGCGGTTTCGATCATGACGCTGCACTCGGCCAAGGGGCTGGAGTTCAACACGGTGTTCCTCCCGGGCTGGGAGGAAGGACTGTTCCCCAGCCAGCGTACCCTCGACGAACTCGGCCGCGCCGGGCTCGAGGAAGAGCGCCGGCTCGCCTATGTCGGGCTGACCCGCGCCCGGAAGCGCTTGCGTGTTTCGGTGGCGCAGAACCGGCTGACGCACGGGCTGTGGCAGGCGGCGATCCCGTCGCGCTTCCTCGACGAACTGCCGGCGGCGGCCGTCGAGGTGAAGGACACCGGCTCGGCCTATGGCGGCTATGGCTATGGCGGACGCTCGGGTGGGGGCCGCTTCGACACCCGCGACCCGTTTGACTCGGTCTACGAGACGCCCGGCTGGCAGCGTGCCCGGGCGCAGGCCTCATCCCGCAAGTCGGCCGGCCCGCTCACCATCGACGGCGACCTCGTCGCCCGCTCGGTCGACGACGGCCGCGGCTCGGCCTATTCGGTCGGCGAGCGGGTGTTCCATCTGAAGTTCGGCTACGGCCGCATCGAGCAGATCGAGGGCAACAAGCTGACGATCGAGTTCGAGAAGGCCGGGCGGAAGAAGGTGCTCGAGAGCTTCGTGCAGAAGCCGTAGGGCGCTATCCTTCGATCATCGCGGCATGGGCCTCGCTCACGCCGGTCGCGGCAAGGCGGTCGAGCGTGGCGATGACCAGCACGGTGTCGGGGCAGATTACCAGGCTGGTCATCTTGCCCCACCTGATGTGCACTGCGTGGATGCCCGCATTCGTCGTCACGACACCATCCGTTCCCGAGTTGCGCTCGCGCCACCTGACGACCGCCTGCGTGTTCCAGGGCGTCCCGGTGACCGCGATGCTGTCGATGTCGAAGTGGATGTCCGGCATGAGGCGATAGAGTCGGCCGTACCAGGCTTTCGTGCTCTCAATTGAGGTTCGCCGTCCTCCGAGTGCGCTGCCGCCGAGAAAGACGTGCTCGAACTGCGGAGCGAAGGCATTGAGCACCGGCTGCGAGTCGCCGCGGTTTACGGCGTCGAACAAGGACCTGATCACCCGTCGGACGATGGCGTGGTACATTGAGACTCTCCTTGCGGCCGATCGTAGCGCAACGTCGCCGAAATTCACTGCGGCGGACTGACCTCCCCCGCCCCGTGAACGACTAGGGCCGCACCAGGCCGCCAAAGTAGTCCAGCACGTAGGCCTCCACGCCGCCGACCTCGATCACCTCGCGTCCGTGAAAGTGCGCGGCATCGCCGGTCGAGCTGTCATGGTAGGTGCCGTGTGGTCCGGTCCATTCGAAGCCGCCGAGGAAGCGGCCCTCGGCGTACATGGCCGAAAGCGCCGACTTGATGGTGGCCCCAGCACGGTGGGCGTCGATGAGGTCCGGGCGCAGGATGTAGCCATAGTAGTTCATCGCCCAGACCGGCTCGTCGCGTAACCAGACGGTTTCCTGTCCGAGAAAATCGGTGCCGCCGAAATAGCTGTCGCGATAGGACCAATCGCCATCGGCGAAGGTGAGGTCGTGCGAGCCGGTGCGGCTCGAGGCGACCTTCGCGCCGCCGCCGACGTAAGTCTGGCGCTTGGCGAGAACGATGAACCGGTCGAGGGTGGCAGTGTCCATTGGGGCTTCGATCCTCATTGTGGCGGACTGACTTCCCCGGCCTTCCTCCGTTCGATCCCCAGCTTGTGCTCGCGGTAGATGATGAACAGGCCCGAGCCGACGACGATCAGGCCGCCGACCAGCATCTCGATCGTCGGGATGTCCTTGAAGAAGATGTAGCCGATGATCACCGAGAGGATCAGCGAGGCATATTCGAAGGGGGCGACCACCGACATGTCGGCGTGGCGGTAGGACTCGGTGAGGAGGATCTGGCCGATGCCGCCGAAGATGCCGGCGCCGACCAGCAGCGCGAACTGCTCTGGGGTCGGCATCAGCCAGCCGAAGGGCATCGAGCAGAGGCCGATGATCGACGAAGCGATCGAGAAATAGAGCACGATGGTGGCGGAGCGCTCGGTCTGGACGAGCTTGCGCACCAGCATCATGGCGGTCGCGGCAAAGCAGGCGGCGATCAGCGCCGAGACGGCGCCGAGTGTGGCACTGCTCATGTTCTCGAGCCCGCCCGAGAACACCGTGAGGCGCGGCCAGATGATGATGATGACGCCGACGAGGCCGACCAGCACCGCACTCCAGCGATAGAGCCGCACCACCTCGTGGTAGAACACCGCGCTGAACACCACGATCAGCAGCGGTGTCGCGTAACTGATGGCGATCGCTTCGGGCAGCGGCAGCTGGGTCAGCGCATAAAAGCCGAAGGCCATGCCGCCGGTGCCAACGAGGCCGCGCCACAGATGGCTGACCGGGTGACGGGTCTTCAGTCCGACACCGAGCTCGCCGCGGGCGATGAGATAGACGAGGATCGGCAGGATGGCGAAGAACGAGCGAAAGAACACCAGCTCCCCGGCCGGGATATCGTCGGAGGCCTTGATGAGGCTCGACATGCCCAGGAACACGCACACCGAACTGAGCTTGAACCCAATCCCCGCCATGGCGTTATCGGGGGGCGTGGGCATGAGCGTCGACACGAGGGCAAATCTTTCGAACGGCGGGAAAGCGGACGATAACGATCCGCCCGCTACATTCGCGAGCTTCGCCGTGGCGTGCAACAGTTGATCGCGTGGCGAAGAGGACTGGCTATCCGAACGGCGTTGGATTTTAGTCTTAGCTCGATCGTGGGGCGCCTATGACCGACATGACCGAAGCGGTCGAGACCGTTGTCGAGAGCATCCCCATCATCGCGATGGTGCTGGCGGGCCTGTATGCCATCGCGCTGATTTGCGCGGTGCGCGAGATCAGCGTGTCGCGGACCTCGCAGGGCTCGATCGCGTGGCTGGTGTCGCTGGCGTTCCTGCCGTTCCCCACCACCATCATCTATCTGGTGTTCGGCTGGAAGCACTTCGACAGTTACGCCCAGACCCGCATGCAGGTGCGCGCCTCGCGCCTGATCCGCAGCGAGGATCTTGCCGTGATCGATCGCGAGGCGGGCGCTCAATGGCCGGTGCAGCGTCGCGCTGCCGGCATGCCGTTCCTCGCGGGCAACAAGGCTGAACTGCTGGTCGACGGCGACGCGACCTTCGAGTCGATCTTCGAGGGGATCGCGGCGGCCAAGACCTACATCTTCGTCCAGTTCTACATCCTCAGGGCCGACCCGTTGGGTCAACGGCTGGCCGCGGCCCTGCTGGAAAGCGTCAGGAAAGGCGTAGCAGTCTACATGCTGTACGACGACGTCGGCAGCAGCGGACTGTCCAGGGAGTACAAGGACCGGCTGTGGGCCGGGGGCGTAAGGATCTACGGCTTCAACCACCGCCACAAGTTCCTCAGGCTGTTCGGACCCATGCGGATCAACTACCGCAACCACCGCAAATCCGTGGTGGTGGACGGCAAGGTCGCGTGGACCGGCGGGGCCAATATCGGCGTCGAGTATCTCGGCGAGGACACCCGCTACGGTGCCTGGCGCGATACCCAGCTCAAGCTGGAAGGACCGGCTGCTTCGTCCGTGGCGCTGATCTTCCAGGAAGACTGGCTCTGGGCCACCGGCGAAGTGCTGGAAGTGCCGTTGCCGAACCCGGTGGAGGAGCCCGGTGACGTTTCGGCACTGGTGATGGCAACCGGGCCCGCCGACAAGCTCGAGGCCTGCGCCATCGCCTTCGTCGACGTCATTGGCCAGGCGCAGAAGCGGCTATGGGTGGTGAGCCCGTATTTCGTGCCGGACACCGACATGCGCACCGCGCTCTATGCGGCGATCCTGCGCGGCGTCGACGTCCGCATCATGCTGCCGGCCAAGCCCGACCACATGCTGGTCTGGCTTGCGAGCAATGCCCATGCCGACGCCATGGTGGAACACGATATCGCCATCTACCGTTACGAGAAGGGGTTCCTGCACCAGAAGGTGCTGCTGATGGATGACAAGATCGCCACCGTTGGCACGGTGAACTTCGACAATCGCTCGTTCGCCATCAATTTCGAGATGACGGTGTGGATGCCCGACAGCAACGTCATCGGAGCCGTGGAAAAGATGCTGGAAGCCGATTTTGCCAACTGCCGGCAGGTGACCAAGGAGGAGGTGCTGAAGCGGCACCCGATCCCGCGCTTCATCTCGCAGGCCGCCCGCCTGTTCTCACCCATCCTGTAGGCCCCAGTCCCCGGTCCAAATGGTCAAGTTCGCCTCATACAATATCAGGAAGAGCATCGGCACCGACCGGCGCCGCCAGCCCGAGCGCATCATGAAGATCCTCGCCGAGGTCGATGCCGACATCGTCGCGCTGCAGGAAGTGGACCGCCGGTTCGGCGAGCGCGCGACGACGATCTCCCCCGACCTGATCGTCGACTTCACCAACTACATGCCGGTGCGCTTCGGCATCCGCGAGCAGAGCCTTGGCTGGCACGGCAACGTGCTGCTGGTGAAGAAGGGCATAGAGGTGCGCAACCCGCAGCGCATCGAACTGCCGGCGTTCGAGCCGCGCGGCGCCGTGATGGCCGACGTAATCATCGGCGGCATCGCCATGCGCGTCGTCGGCATGCACCTGGGTCTGCTCGGCAACTCGCGTATGAAGCAGGCCGACGCCATCGTGGCGCACCTCGAAAAGCTCGAGGAGCACATGCCCACCGTGATCATGGGCGATCTCAACCAGTGGGCCGAGGATGGCAAGTGCCTGCTGGCGTTCGGCCGGCACCACGACGTGATCCCGCTCGGGCCGAGCTTCCATTCCCGCCGCCCGATGCTGCAGCTCGACCGCATCATCACCAGCCGCGACTTCCGGCTGGAAGCAGCGGGCGTGCACCAATCGGCACTGGCTCGCACCGGCTCGGACCATCTTCCGGTCTGGGCGACGCTATCGCTGGATCGCGCGGAAGCGGCTGCTTAAGGCTGACGGCTGCCAGCCATTGACTTACGGCGCCGCTGCCCCGAAACAGCGGCGAACAGGACATTCCCATGACGCTCTCGCAACTCTCCACTCCGCTCACCAAGGACCAGGCCTATGCGCTGGTCGACGCCGTGATGGCGCGCGAGGACATCGCGGTGACCGCCTCGGCGCACGAGGACGCGGACAGCGGGGAGTGGGTGTTCGAGGCGACGTGCACCAGTGAGCCCGACCTCGAGGCGTTCAACGCCATTGCCCGCGAAACGCTGGGCGGCGATGTGAGCTTTGCGGTGGAGGCGATCGACCCGACCGTCAACTGGGTGGCGAAGTCGCTCGAGGGGCTGCAGCCGGTGGTCGCCGGCGGCTTCTATGTGCACGGCAGCCACGAGGAGCACCCTGCCCCGTCAGGCCTCACCGCCATCCGCATCGACGCGGCGCAGGCCTTCGGCACCGGACATCATGAGACGACCACGGGCTGTCTCGAAGCCATCGACAAGGCGCTGAAGCGCAAGCGCTTCCGCTCGATGCTGGACGTGGGCACCGGCACCGGCGTCCTGGCGATTGCGCTGGCCAAACGCACCCGCCTGCCGGTTCTGGCGAGCGATATCGACCCAATCGCCGTGACGACCACGGTGGAGAACGCGCGCGACAATGGCGTCGGCCGCTACATCATCGCCATCGAGGCGACGGGCCTGGAGCATCGGCAGATCGCCGCCAGCGCGCCATACGACATGATCGTCGCCAACATCCTCGCCGGACCGCTGGTGGCGCTGGCGCCGGGGATGCGGAAGGTGGCGGGCATGGGCGCTACGGTGATCCTCTCGGGGATTCTGAATACCCAGGCGAACCGGGTGATCACTGCGTATTCGCGGCAAGGACTCGTGCTGCGGCAGCGCATCGTGAAGAAGGAATGGACGACGCTGGTGCTGGAGCGGGTTTGATCCGCCGCTGGCCGTCTGCCAACGATATTCCGAGCAAAGCAAAGTCCCCGGACCATGCGATCCGGGGACTCGTCAAAACGGATAGTCCAAACCCCGCGCTAACGCGCGTCGGTTTTAGTTCGGGCGCTTGGTGAGCGCGCCGAGCAGCAGGTGCTCGCGGCTGCGACCGACGCTACGGGTGGCCTCGCGGCCCCGCGCTTCGATGACGCTGCCGAGCGCCTTGCGGAAATCGTTCTTGCTCTCGGGCATCGTGTTCTCCCGGTTCCTTCTCAAGTGGCCATTCTGCCACGGTTTGTAGATAGTCCGGACCGATCGGTTCTGTAAGTCCTTGTTGCGAAAGGCAGCCATGCCAAAGATGCAGGGCGCCTTAACAACGGATGAATCGCTCAGATCCGCTGGTCGAAAGCCGGCTTGTGCGCCTTCAGGTACTCGGTGATGTAGCGTTGCGCGGCTTGCGTGCGGCCTTCCATCATCGATTCGAAGACGCGGCGGAACAGGGTCTTTCGTTCGTTCATGTCGATGCTCCTTAAGAGCCCCGGCGATCCAATGCCTGCCCACCGCTGAACCGGGAATGAACGCGAACCGCGGCTTGGGAACTGCAATTGGCTCTGTTAGGGTCCGCGCCATTCCTTTTCCCGGCAAATTCATCATGACCGACAGCGCCTTCGCCCCGACCGTCTACCAGACCTTCGACAGCCGCACCGACCCCAAGACCGTCGCCCCGCGCCTCAAGGCGCTGCGGGCTGAGATGCGCGAGGCGGGGATCGATGCGTTCCTCGTGCCGCGCACCGATGCGCATCGCGGCGAGTCGGTGCCGGCGGGCGAGGCGCGGCTGGCCTATGTGACCAGCTTCACCGGTTCGGCAGGCCTCGCCATCATCGGCAGCCGCAAGGCGGCGCTGTTCGTCGATGGCCGCTACACGCTCCAGGCGCCGGCGCAGACCGACACTAAGCTCATCACCGTGCTGGAAGCGGCGCAGGGCGGACATTCGCCCAAGATCGCCGAGTTCGTGCCCAAGGGCGGCAAGCTCGGGTTCGACCCGTGGCTGCATACCCCCAGCGAGATCGCCGACCTCGAAAAAAAGCTCGCCGGCAAGGCGACGCTGGTGCCGGTGTCCAACCTGATCGACCGCACCTGGAAGGACCGCCCTGCCCCGCCGAACGCGCCGATCGAGTTCCTCGGCCACAACCGCGCCGGCAAGACCGCGCCGGACAAGCTGGCCGAGATTCGCGCCAGCATGGGCGAGGACAGTGCCGATGCACTCGTGCTGACGGTGCCGGAATCGATCAACTGGCTGTTCAACCTGCGCGGCCGCGACGTGCCCAACGTGCCGGTGGTGCTGTGCTTCGCGCTGGTGCCGAAGTCCGGTATGCCGACCCTGTTCTTCGACAAGGACAAGATCACCCCCGAACTCCGGCAGGGGCTGGAAGGGTTGGCGAAGGTCGCCGACGTGAAGACCATGGTCGCGGCGCTGCGCAAGCTCGGCGCCGGCGATAAGCGCGTGATGCTCGACCCGGCGACGGTGCCGGTAGCCGTGGTGCAGGCGATCAGCGGCGTCAGCGAGGCCACGCTGGTCGAAAAGCGCGATCCGGTGCTGCTGCCCAAGGCGAAGAAGAACGACGCCGAGCTCGCCGGCATGCGCGAGGCGCATAAGCTCGACGGCGTGGCGATGGCGAAGTTCCTCCACTGGTTCGACCAGGAGGCGCCGACGGGCAAACTCGACGAGATCGGCATCGCGACGGCGCTGGAGAGCTTTCGGCGCGAGGAATCGAGCCTCGTCGACATCAGCTTCGACACCATCTCGGGGGCGGGCTCCAACGGCGCCGTGATCCACTATCGCGTCGACGAGAAGACTAACCGGCAGCTGAAGCAGGGCGAGCTGATGCTGGTGGATTCGGGCGCGCAGTATCTGTCGGGGACGACGGACATCACCCGCACCATGTTCACGGGCAAGGCGACGGCCGAGCAGAAGGACCGCTTCACCCGCGTGCTGCGCGGCATGATGGCGATCTCGATGGTGCGGTTCCCCAAGGGCACCAACGGCAGCCAGATCGACGTGCTGGCCCGGCAGTTCCTGTGGGAGGATGGCATCAACTACAACCACGGCACCGGCCATGGCGTCGGCGCCTTCCTCTCGGTGCATGAAGGTCCGATCGGCATATCGAGCCGCTACTCAGTGCCTTTCGAAGCGGGGATGATCACCTCGAACGAGCCGGGCTACTACAAGGCGGGCGCTTACGGCATCCGCGTCGAGAACCTGCTGGTGGTGCAGGAGAGTGAACTCGGCGAGGGCAAGTTCCTCGAGTTCGAGACGCTGACGCTGGTGCCGATCGACCTGCGGCTGATCGACGAAAAGCAGCTGACCGGGCCCGAAAAGGCCTGGCTCAACGCCTACCACAAGCGCGTGTTCAAGGAGATCGGGCCGCTACTGAAGGGCGAGGTCAAGGGGTGGCTGAAGGAGGCCACGCGGGAGATCTAGTTCACGCCGAACGGATCGTATTGCAGCAGCCAGGACAGCAACCAGTTCTGGCTGCCGGCGAGGGACGCCACATCATCGACCTTCCACCCATCGGCTTCGCGCACCATGGCGACGCTGATGAGGCTCAGGTGGTCGAAGTTGTGGAAGCTGACAGCGGAGACGGCGCGATCGCCGGTGATCACCGGCTCGCCGATGACGACGTCCATCAGCAGCGAGTTCTGACCCTCGATGAACGGATCGAACGCCAGCATGTCGGGCGCATCGGGATCGACGGCGGCGCCCTTCTGGTCGACGCTCTGGCGCTCGAGGTTGGCGGCATAGAGGTCCTTGAGGCGCAGCGAGTAGAACTTCTCGAGCCCATCCTCGTGCTTCTGGCCGGCGCTGTAGGGCTGGTAGATCGCCTCCACCAGCGACTTCGGACTGTCATAGGCACTCGATGCGCCCGTGAAGCCGAGGATCAGCAAAAGACTTGCAATGATGCGCCGCATGACCGCCCCGTCGTGCCCGATTTCGATGGTCTCGGGCTAGCAAGCGGTTTGGGCGCATTAAGGGCTGCGCCGTGCCGCAATCATGGCAGCGGCGCCTGCAGGATATCGAGCAGGTCGTAGCTGTAGTCGGCGCTGCCGCCCCAGACGTCGTCGACCTTCCAGCCGTCCTCGTTGACCAGCAGGAAGCCGAGTTCATTGGGAGTGCCCATGTTCTCGAACGTGACCCTGACCACAGCCCTGCCACCGGCATAGTAAGCTTCTCCGACCTCTAGCTTATCGAGCTGGAAGTCTTGGCCGTTCACGAACGGATCGAAATCGATTCGGCCAATCTCGCCGTTCGCTTCCGCGGCATCCTTGTCGTAGAGCGAGTTGAGGCGCTCAGAGCGAAAGGGGCGCGGGTCATCAGGGTAGATCTGCGCCGGCCCATAGACCGCATACACCGCTTCAACTGCCGCGCGGGCATCGGTGGAGGACTGGGCGAGCGCCGGCTGCCCCAGCAGCACCAGCGCGGCAACGGCGATCAATAGGCGCATCATGAACCCCTCAGTTGAACCAGAAGGCGTAGCCGATCAGGGCGTCGCCGAAGACCTCGTTGGCGGCGCGGAACGACTCGGCGCTGGCGATGGGGCCGTCCTTGAGGAACGGCAGCGCGTCGTAGCCGGTGATCAGCATAACGAGGTCGGTCTTCTTGGCTGTCTCGAAATAGGCCTTTAGGTCGAAACCCTTATGGAAGCGCCAGTGCGGGATGAGCAGCTTGCCGTCGAGCACCTGGTCGGCGGTGTCGAGCGTCGCCATCCAGGCTTTCACCTGCTCGTCTGTGATCTTTGCGTCGGGTGTGATGCCCGTTTGCTTGGGGCTGGGCAGCAGCTCGCGGTTGTCGTCGGTCTCGGCGAGGATGGCCTCCCAGTTCCGCCGCGACAGCGCCGTGATGTCCTTGAAGCGGGCCAGGACGCGCTTCAGCCGGTCGGGTTCGATCACCGGCCAGTTGAGGTGATGGATGGCGGCCAGCGCATCGGCGATGGCGTTGTCGGAGGCCGGATCGAGCATTAGCGAGCCGGTGGAGGTGGTGTAGTCCTGCATCGGCAGGCCGGCGCGCGGGAACAGCCGGTGGAAGGTGGTGTCGAAGAGCTGGCGGAAATCGTGGGCGAGGAGGAAATCCGCCTGCGCCGCGAGGATCTGCGAGTAGCCCGCCAGCCAGATCGCATCGGCGCGATCGAAGCCGACGGTGGAATCCGGTGGGGGCGGCGTGACGGGCGCCGGAGTATTGGGCTCGGACGGGCCAGGAACGGTCACGCCACCGAACATGGCATTCAGCACGTTGCCGATGCTCTCCGACTCGCTGCCGGCATCGTCGCCGTCGAGATCGATGCGGACCTTCAGCACTTCGACCGGCACGACATAGTCGCCGCTCTCGCCTGCGGCGAGCAGGGCATCGCGGGCGGCATCCATGTCATCGACGAGGAGCTGCAGGATGGCGCGGAACTTGTCGTAGTCGAGTGGCTCGGGGTTCGGATTGATCGGGACCGGCATGGCCAGCGGCGCGCCCATGATCGGGCCGGCGTCGGGCGAGGCGAAGCCGTGGCGGTAGAGACCCTGCGCGAAATGCTCGACGCCCTGGATGAAGCTGAGCAGGCCGACGCCGAAGCGCCCTTCCATGTCCTGCCGCTCGTAGAGGGGTTTCAGCTCGGTGAGCCCCTGCCCGATCGTCCCGGCGTAAAGATGCTTGCGCGCGATGTCGCCGGCCTCGCCCGCAAGGGCCGGGAGTGAAAGCGCCGCACAGAGTGCGACAATCGCCAGTCTCAGCATCCCGATCCTCCAGGGCGTTGGGCTATTTGGCAGCCAACTCAAGCCATTGATCTTCGTCGAGAATAAGGATGCCGAGCGCCGCGGCATCCTTGAGCTTGGAGCCGGCACCGGGGCCGGCCACCAGGATGTCTGTGTTCTTCGACACCGAACCAGCCACCTTGGCGCCCAGCCGCTCGGCCATCGCCTTGGCTTCGCCGCGGGTGAGCTTTTCGAGGCTGCCGGTAAAGACGACGGTCTTGCCCGCCACCTCGCTGGTGGCCGAGACGGTGACGACATACGGCTTCGGGTGCACCTGCAGCAGCAGCGCATCCAGTACGTCGTCGTTGCGCTCGTTGCCGAAGAAATCGATCAGCGCCTCGATGACGGTGTCGCCAATGCCGTCGACCGACGGGAACACCGAGTGCGGGTCGTCGGCGTGAGCGGCCGTTTCCTTGCCGACGCGGATCAGTTCCTCGATGGTCGAGAAGGTCTTGGCCAGCACCGCCGCCGTGGTCTCGCCGATGTGGCGGATGCCGAGGGCGAAAATGAAGCGATCGAGCTCGGGCTCGCGCCGCGCATCGATGGCGGCAAACAGCTTCTCGAGGCCTTCGAAGCTGCGGTCCTCGACGCTGCGGACGTTCTTCCGGGTCTTGCCCGAGGCTTCCTCTCTGAGCCGCGCCTGCTCGTCACGCCGTGCGGCAAAAGCCTGCTGCACTTCCGGGCGGCGATCGCGCAGCGTGAAGATGTCGGCAGCGGTTTTGACGAGGCCGGAATTGAAGAACAGGTCGATGTTCTCGGCGCCCAGCCCCTCGATATCCATCGCGCCGCGCGACACGAAGTGACGCAGCCGCTCGACCGCCTGGGCGGCGCAGATCAGCTCGCCGGTGCAGCGGCGACGCGAGTCTTCCTTGCCGGTCTTCTCGTTGAGTTCGCGCGTCGCGGGCGAGCCGCAGACCGGGCAGACGTGCGGGAACTCGTAGGGCACCGCGTCGGCGGGGCGTTTCTCCAGTACCACGCGGACGATCTGCGGGATGACGTCGCCGGCGCGCTGGATCACCACCGTGTCGCCGATGCGCACGTCGATCGGCTCGTCGCCGCGGATCGGCGCGCCGGTCGAGTCGATGCCGGCGATGTAGTCCTCGTTGTGGAGGGTAACGTTCTCCACCACCACGCCGCCAACGCCGACCGGGGCGAGACGAGCGACCGGGGCGAGTGTGCCGGTGCGGCCGACCTGGATGTCGATGGCACGGACGGTGGTGAAGGCCTGTTCGGCCGCGAACTTGTGGGCCACGGCCCAGCGCGGCTCGCCGCTCGAAAAGCCCCAGCGACGCTGAAGCTCGAGGTTGTCGACCTTGTAGACCACGCCGTCGATGTCGTAGCCGAGCGAGGACCGGAGTTCCTCGATCTTCCTGTATTGCGCGACCAGTTCGTCGATCGAACTGGCGCGCACCATCAGCGGGCTGATCGCAAAGCCCCATTCGCCGAACTTCTGCACCGCCTCATATTGCGTCGGCGCCGGCTCGGCGGTCGTCGCTCCCCAAGCGTAGGCGAAGAACTTGAGGTTGCGGCTAGCGGTGATCGACGGATCCTTCTGGCGAAGCGAGCCGGCAGCGGTGTTGCGGGGATTGACGTACTCCTGCCCGCCGACGGCAGCAGAGCGCGCCTTAAGCGCCTCGAACTCCGCCATGGTCATGTAGACCTCGCCGCGGATTTCGATACTCGCGGGCCAGCCCGAGCCTTTGAGCTTGTGCGGAATGTCCTTGATGGTCCGGAGATTGGCGGTGATGTCTTCGCCCACAGCGCCGTCGCCGCGCGTGGCGCCCTGGACGAACACGCCGTTCTCATAGCGCAGCGAAGCCGAAAGCCCATCGATCTTGGGCTCGGCGGTGAAGACCAGCTTTAGGTCCTTGTCGCGCTCGAAGAAGCGGCGGCCGCGCTCGATGAAATCGACCACGTCCTCGTCGGTATAGGCCTTGGCGAGGCTGAGCATCGGCACGGCGTGCCGGACCTTGCTGAAACCCTCGACCGGCGCGCCGGCGACCTTGTCGCTGAGGCTGTCCGGCCGCTTGAGCTGTGGGAAGGCGATCTCGAACGCCTGGTAGCGGCGCTTCAGCCCGTCGTATTCGGCATCGGTGATCTCGGGGGCGTCGTTCTCGAAGTAGGCCCGGTCGGCCTCGCTCAGCAGCTCGTGCAGCCGGTCGAGCTCCGCCTTGGCCTCCGCCTCGGAGAAGCTCTCGATCTCACGTTCCGCCTCGCTCACGATACCTCCGAAATCAACTTCCCGGCCGCGGCGCGCGCCTCGTCGGTGACCTTGGCGCCGGCCAGCATGCGCGCCACCTCTTCCTGCCGAGCCTTACCGTCGAGGCGACGCACGTGGGTGCGAACGAACGCCCCCTCCTCGATCGCCTGCTTCTCGATCAACAGGTGGCTCTGTGCCCGCGCCGCAACCTGCGGCGCATGGGTGACGGTGAGCACCTGCACCTTGCCAGCGAGTCGCGCCAGCCGGCGGCCGATGGCATCGGCCACCGCACCGCCGACACCAGTGTCGATTTCGTCAAAGATCAGCACCGGCGCCGAGCCGCGATCGGCCAGCACCACTTTGAGCGCGAGCAGGAACCGGCTGAGTTCGCCGCCCGACGCCACTTTCAGGATCGGGCCGGCCTGGGTGCCGGGGTTGGTCTGCACATGGAAGGCGATCTGGTCGTGGCCGGAGGCAGCGACGCGCGCGGGATCGACCTGCCGGTCGACGATGAACTTGGCAGCGCCGAGCTTGAGGTCCGGCAGTTCGGCCTCCACGGCCTTGGTGAGGGCCGCAGACGCCTTCTCGCGTGCCTTGCTGAGGGCGGTTGCCGCGGCGGCATAGGCGCTGCGGGCAGCCTCGGCGGCGACTTCCAGCGCCTTCAGCGACGTCTCCCCGCTCTGCAGCATGTCGAGATCGTTCTGGTACTTGGCGAGTATCTCGCCCAGCCCGTCGCAGGTAGTGTGGTGCTTGCGGGCGGCAGCGCGGAGCGCGAACAGCCGCTCCTCGACCTTTTCGAGATCGGCCGGATCGAACGCCATGTCGCGCTTCAGCAATTCGAGCGCATCCGAGGTGGCATCGAGCGACACGAGGGCCGTGTCGAGTGCCTCGACGATCGGCTGGAATACCGCCGCGCCGGCATCCGCCTTGCGCACCAGACGCCGCATCAGCCCGGCGAGCACCGGCCCGGGCGCGGTCGGGCCGTTGAGGATCTCATCGGCGTCGCGGACCTCTTCGGCGGCCTTCTCCAGTGTCATCAGACGCTGGCGGCGCTCGGCGAGGACTTCCTCCTCGCCCGGTTCCAGATGCATCTCGCCGAGCTCGGTGACGACGTGGCGGGCATATTCCTCGCGCGCCATCGCCTCGGCGATCACGGCGCGCTGGCCGGCTACGGCCGCCTCGGCCTCGATTAGCGCCTCGTAGGTGCTCCAGACGGCGCTGGCGAGGGTTTCGTGGCCACCGAAGGCATCTAGCGCGGACCGGTGAGTCGCGACGTCGATCAGTGCGCGGTCGTCGTGCTGGCCGTGGATTTCGACGATCAGCTTACCAACCGCCTGCAGCAGCCCGGCGGAGACCGGCTGGTCGTTGATGAAGGCGCGGGTGCGGCCATCGGCCAGCTGGACGCGGCGGAGGATGATATCCTCGTCGTCGGCGATGGCGTTTTCGCGCAGCGCTTCGCGAGCCGGGTGGTTGCGGGGCAGCTGCAGCACCGCCACCACCTGCCCGCTCTCGGCCCCTGTGCGCACCAGCGAAGCATCGCCGCGGCCACCAAGCGCCAGCGTCAGCGCGTCGAGCAGGATGGACTTGCCGGCGCCGGTCTCACCGGTAAGTGCGGTGAGGCCGTCTTCGAGCGTGAGATCGAGCTGGTCGATCAGGACGATGTTTCGAACCGAAAGCGCATTGAGCATTCGGGAGTGGCCCCTCGGTGGTCGACCGGCCGAACGGGGCCGAACAAACTTGCGCCGTACAGCCTAGCTCAAAGGGGAACAAACAGGCAACAAAATTGTTGCCCGCTTAGCTCTTCTTCAACTGCGCGAGGCTGCTATTGGCGTTGATCTGCGGCGTGACGCCCTGCTTGGCGAGCAGATCGAACGCCTGCTTGTACCAGCTGCTCTGCGGATAGTTGTGACCGAGCACGGCCGCGGCAGTCTGCGCCTCGGAGACGAGGCCGAGCGCCAGGTTGGCTTCGGTCAGGCGGAACAGCGCCTCTTCGATGTGGGTCGAGGTCTGGAACTGCTCGGCGACCACGCGGAAGCGGTTGATCGCGGCGGGGTAATTGCCGTTGCCGAGATAGTAGCGGCCGACCGACATTTCCTTGCCGGCGATCTGGTCGACGCCGACAACCATCTTGTCTTGCGCGTCCTTAGCGTACTTGCTGTCCGGATAGTTTGCGATGATCAGGCTGTAGGTCTCGATGGCATCCTTCGAGATCTGCTGGTCACGGGTGATGTCCTTGATCTGCCCGAAGTACGAGTTGCCCTTCAGGTAGAGGACGTAGGGCATTTCCTTGGAGGTCGGATAGAGCGCCATGTAGCGGTCGGCGGCGAGAATCGCTTCCTCGAACTTGCCGATGCGATAGTTGCCGTAAACCTCCATCAGCTTCGCCTTCTCGTTGAACTCCGAGAACGGATGCTGGCGCTCGAGCTTTTCAAGCGTGGCGACGGCGGTGACGTAGCGCTGCTTCTCCATCTCGTCGAGGGCCTGCTGGTACAGAGTCTCGGGCGGGATGATCGCTTCTTCCTTGATCTTGGGCTGGCCAAACAGGTTGCAACCGGCGAGCAGCACCACAACGCAGCCCATCAGCACGAAGCGTGAGAACCGGCTCGAAAAACCTGCATGCTGAGAGATCGTCACGACCTGCCCCATCCCTTAACGCATCACCTGAAACTGGCAGGCGAACTACTGACAAAAAAGATCAAAACTGTGGCGCCGGCCGATCAACCGACCGAACGCAGATAGGACTGCACATTGAGTCCTTCCGGCATGTCGTCGAGCGCGTCGAAGGCTGCCGGCAGCTGGTCGGCAGTGACGATCTCGTAGTTGGCCTCGCTGGCGAAGAGCCCGTGCAGAACCAGGGCGTTCAGGGCGTGACCGCCCTTGTAGGAACGGAACCGGCCATAGATCGGCAGGCCGCAGAGCGCGAGGTCGCCGATGGCGTCGAGCAGCTTGTGGCGGACGAACTCGTCCTCGTAGCGCAGGCCGCCTGGATTGAGAATCCGATCCTCGTGCACGGTGATCGAATTTTCCATCGAGGAGCCGAGCGCGTAACCGGCCTGGCGGAGAATCTTGGCATCGCGGACGAAGCCGAAGGTGCGGGCGCGCGACACGTCCTCGTAGTACTTGCGCGGCGTCCAGTCGAAGATCATCCGCTGGCGGCCGATGACGCGGCTGTCGAAATCGATCTCGAGGTCGAGCATCCGGCCATTGTATGGCTCGAGCGCTGCAGAGGCCTCGTTGTTGCGCACCAGCACCTGGCGCATGATCTTGATGTAGCGGCGCGGCGCCGGCTGGACCATCAGGCCCACTTCCTGGATGCCCCGCACGAAGGGCGCGGCGCTGCCATCGAGGATCGGACACTCGGCGCCGGTGAGGATCAGGTGGGCATTGTCGACGCCCATGCCCGAAAGGGCGGAAATAACATGCTCGACGGTGGCGACGGAGACGCTGTCGCCGAGATCTAGAGTGGTGCAGAGCGTGGTGCGGGTGACCCGCGAGAAGTGCACCGGCACGGGACCGACGCGGCGACCGTCATCGAGCAGGCGGGTGATCGTATAGCCACTATCGGGAAGTGCGGGCTCGATGGTGAGCGTGACGGGAGCGCCGGAGTGGACGCCGAAGCCGCTGAACTCTAGCGCTTCCGCCAAAGTCCGCTGCCGCGCCGAAAGTTTCTGCATGCTCTTAGGACTCCATGCCCCAACGTAAACCGGGAGCAGTCATAGACAATAAAAACCCGGCGCGGAAGCCGCGCCGGGGGCGTGTACTGGGCCTTTCCCCTACGGCTATCAGCCGTGTTTACGGAGGAAGGCGGGGATTTCGATGTGCTCTTTCTGGGCCGGCTGGGCCGGTGCCCGACCATGCTGGTCGAGGTTGCCGCGAGCGCCCTCGGCACCACCGGAAACCCGCGCATTCCGGGCGCCTCCGGCTTCGATGGCGCTGCGTGCAGCCGCATCGTCAGCACTCTGCTCGACCGTCGGCTCGGCCCGCGCCGGCTCGTTCGACTTAAGGCTAATGCCGACATTCGAGGCCAGACGCTTGAACAGGGCGCGCGCGTTGCGCGGTTCCGTTTCCTGCTTTTCTTGCTCGTTCAGTGACCGCCTTGCAACAGCCGGAAGCTCCTCGGTACGCGGCATCCGGCGCTGTCCGTCGGGGCGTTCGGCGCTGGAGGGCACATAAGCGCTGGGAATCGGCGCCTCGATGAGTCGCGGAGCTTCTTCGAGATGAGTGTGCGTCGCCTGCGGAATGTACGGCTCGACCGTGATGCCGTCGTCTTCCTGATAGTCCTGGTAAGTCGGCTCGGCGTAGGAAATGGCCTCGGCCACCGCCTGCTCTACCTGCGACTCAAATTCCGGCTCCGGCTGGGCTTCCGCCACGACCGTGCGTTCCGGCATTGCCTGGCGCATCACCGCAGCCTGCAGCGGCACGCGCGCCGGGTTGGCTTTCATCGGCTCGAGCGCCTGCACCATCGTTGCGTCGGTGCCGGTAGCAACGACTGCCACGCGGATCGTGCCGCTCATATCGGGGTCGAAGGTGGCGCCGAGGATGATGTTGGCGTCGGCGTCGACTTCCTCGCGGATGCGGCTGGCCGCCTCGTCGACTTCGTAGAGGGTGAGATCCGGACCGCCGGTGATCGAGATGAGGAGGCCGCGGGCGCCCTGCATCGACACGTCATCGAGCAGCGGGTTGGCGATCGCTGCCTCGGCAGCATGCCGTGCACGATCCTCGCCGGAAGCTTCGCCCGTACCCATCATCGCCTTGCCCATGCCGCGCATTACGGCGCGGACGTCGGCGAAGTCGAGGTTGATCAGGCCTTCCTTGACCATCAGGTCGGTGATGCAGGCAACGCCGGAGTAAAGCACCTGGTCCGCCATCTTGAAGGCGTCAGCAAAGGTGGTCTTCTCGTTGGCAACGCGGAAGAGGTTCTGGTTGGGGATGACGATCAGCGTATCGACATGCCGGTGCAGTTCATCGATGCCGTCCTCGGCAAGGCGCGAGCGCCGGTTGCCTTCGAACTGGAAGGGCTTGGTCACCACGCCGACAGTCAGGATGCCCTGCTCGCGCGCCGCACGCGCCACCACTGGGGCTGCACCGGTGCCGGTGCCGCCACCCATGCCTGCGGTGATGAACACCATGTGGGCGCCGCTGAGGTGATCGTTGATCTCGTCGTAGCTTTCTTCGGCCGCTGCCCTACCCACCTCCGGGTGGGAACCGGCACCGAGACCCTCGGTAACCGAGACGCCCAGTTGGATGATCCGCTGCGCACTCGAAAGCGCCAGGGCCTGTGCGTCGGTGTTGGCGCAGACGAAGTCCACTCCGGAAAGGCCCGACGCGATCATGTTATTGACCGCGTTGCCGCCAGCCCCGCCGACACCGAAAACGGTGATGCGCGGCTTCAATTCTTGAATGTCCGGGATGGTGAGGTTGATGGTCATGAATGGCCCCATGCGTGGCGTGTGAGACCAGTATTAGTCGCCAATTCGTTAATCAGACCCTAACAATGCCCTCAAAACCGTTAACGTGATGGCAATTTGCAAGCCGGCCTAACGGCTTGGTTACGTTACGTTAAGCATGAAGTTGAGGCCGGCCGGGCCTCAGGGTGCAACTCGGCAGAGACTCAGAAGCTGGTGCGCAGCCAACTGCCGACGCGGGCGAAGTAGCCATCCGTGCCCGTCAGGCGGACCGAGCGGTGCGGCTCGACGTATTCCTGGGCGCAGACCTGCGGGTAGATGAGCATGCCCGCAACCGTAGCGAATGCAGGGCCCTTGGCCATTTCGGGCAGGCCGGAAATGCCCATCGGGCGACCGTTGCGGACGTTGCGGGCGAGCACCCGACGCGCCACTTCAGGCAGGCCGGTGAGTTCGCTGGCGCCGCCGGTGAGAACGAATCGCCGGCCGCAGATGTCCATCATGCCGGTGGCCTGCATGCGGTCCTTGATGGCGGTAAGGACTTCCTCGATGCGCGGACGGATGATGCGGGTGATGTGCGAGCGGGGAATCTGCCCCGGCGCTTCGTCGCGAGTGGCGCCCACCGGGGTGATGGCGATCATGTCGCGCTCGTCGGCCTGGCCGGGCAGCACCGAGCCATACATGGTCTTCAGCCGCTCTGCATCGGCGATTCCGACCGACAGGTGGCGGGCGATGTCGAGGGTCAGGTGATGCCCGCCGATGGCGATGGCGTCGGCATAGACGAGCTGGCCTTCAGCGAACACCGATACGGTGGTGGTGGCGCCGCCGAAGTCGATGCAGGCGACGCCCAGAGAGCTTTCGTCGTCGACCAGCGTGGCAAGGCCCGACGCGTAGGGAGTCGCCATCAGCGCTTCGATCTGCAGATGGCAGCGATGCAGCACCAGCTCGATGTTGCGCATGGCGAGGGTTTCAGCCGAGACCACCGCGACATCGATCGACAGCTTTTCGCCGACCATGTTCTTGGGATCCTTGATGCCTTTCTGGCCGTCGAGCGTGTACCCGATAGGCAGCGCATGGACGATCGAGCGCTCCGGACGAACGGAACGGTCGTTGACGGCGCGCAGCACACGCTGGATATCCGCCCGCTCGACTTCCTGGCCACCGAGGTTGACGCCGGCCGAAAACGTCTCGGAGCCAAGACGGCCCGCGGTGACGTTGACGATGACCGACTGCACGGTGACGCCGGCCGCCCGCTCGGCAATGCCGACGACGGTACGGACGGCCTGCTCGGCCTTGTCGAGGTCGGAGATGACGCCGCTCTTGATGCCTGAGGACGGGCCATAGCCGAAGCCGATGACTTCGACATTGTGGGTGCGGCCCCGTAGCGACTTGCCTTCGGCGCGCGGCACCAGGCGGGCAATGACGCAGCAGATCTTGGTCGAGCCGATATCGAGCACCGTCACCAGCGAGGTGCGGCCCGGCTGTACCGGCTTGAGGCGCGCGGTCAGTGCATCGGTCATCATGGTCTTACTGTGCCCCGGCTTCGGCTTTGCGTTCGGCCGGGGTCTCGTAATCCGACGAACCCTTGACCGTATGCTTGTTGTTCTTCCTGTTCGCAGCGATCTCGGCGGCTGCGAGTTCACCCGGCTTCAACGTCACGATGCCCGGCACGCGCAGGTCGATCAGCGTCACGTCGCGATCGAGCAGCGCGTAGTCGGCCTGGTACATTTCCAGCCGGCTGAGAGCCTGCGCCACGCCGCTTTCCGGCAGTTGCACGCGCAGGCCGTTGCGATAGATCAGGTCCCAGCGGCGGTCGCCGATACGGCTGAGAGCAGCGAGCTGCTCCTCGAGCTTTGCGTGGCGCGCCAGCACGCGAACCATGGCGACCGCATCGTCGGCGGCGCCCTCCCCGATCACCAGCGGCAGATCGGTGTAGGAGCTGATATCGGTGCCGATCTTCTTGCCGGCATCGTCGATCAGCCACGTGGTGTCGCCGACACGCCAGCGCGCCACGGGCACCTTCTCGACGATCGAGACGATGACGCGGTTCGGATAGACCTTCCGCACCGTGGCGGACTGTACGGCGCGCAGCCACTCGAGCCGGGCCTGCGCCTTCTGGGCATCGAAGGTCAGCGTCGAATTACCGGTGCCGACGGTGAGGAGCGTGATGATGTCTTTATCATCGGTCAGCGTCTGGCCGGTGATCTCGATGGCGTCGATGCCGAAGCCGGCCTGGGCGAACTCACCCTGGACGAAGCGATAGACAGTGACGCCGGCCGACCCGATCGCGTCACGCGCCTCGAACACACCGACGATGAACAGCAGCGCCAACAGTGCGCCGATGCCGCGGACGATCAACTGCTTGTGCAGCACCCAGACGTGGCTGGCCTTGACTAGGGCACGCCGGCCGGAACGGGACATCGGGACTGGAAGGTGACGAGGATCGACGGGTTGGGCGTTGGCGAAACCCTTTGCCCCTACCTGTTGCAACTCGCATCCTCCACCATCCAGGCAACCAGATCCTCGAACGAGTGGCCGGCAAAGCGGGCCTGTTCGGGAACCAGCGACGTTTCGGTCATGCCTGGTTGGGTGTTGATTTCGAGGCAGACGAGCTCGCCGTCCGGCCCTGCCTGGTCGTTGTAGCGGAAGTCGCTCCGCGACACGCCCCGGCACCCAAGCGCAGCATGCGCCTTAAGCGCCATCTTCTGCACTTTGTCGTAAATTTTCGGTTGAATTTCAGCCGGAATGACGTGGCGCGAGCCGCCGTGGGCGTACTTTGCCTCGTAATTGTAGAAGCTGAGGTCGGTGACGATCTCGGTGACCCCGAGTGCGACATCGCCCATCACGGCGCAGGTCAGCTCCCGGCCGGGAATGTAGCGCTCCACCATTACGTCTTCGCCGGAGTTCCAATCCTCGCGCAACAGTTCCTGGGGCGGGTGCGACTGGTCCGCCTTGACGATGAACACGCCGAAGCTCGAGCCATCGGCGATCGGCTTGACCACATAGGGCGGCGCCATGACGTGGGCGCGGGCAACCTCAGCACGGTTGGCGATGGTGTGGTCGGTGACAGGAATGCCGGCCGCCTTGAACATGATCTTGGCCTGGTGCTTGTCCATGGCCAGCGCCGAGGCCAGCACGCCCGAATGGGTATAGGGGATGCGCAGGAACTCGAGCACGCCCTGGATCGTACCATCCTCGCCGTAACGGCCGTGCAGCGCGTTGAACGCGACGTCGGGCTTCAGCTCGCGCAGGACCTCGGCGATGTCGTAGCCGACGTCGACTTCGGTGACCTGGTAGCCGCCATTGCGCAGCGCCTGGGCGCACCCGGTGCCCGAGGCGATCGACACCGGTCGCTCGTTCGAAATGCCGCCCATCAGGACGGCGACGTGCTTGGTCATTAGACGGCTCCCGTGAACGGTTCGCCGTCCATGAACTCACGCACTTCGCGGCCGGGCAGGAAATGGCCCATGCGGCGGACTTCCCACTTGAGCTCGATGCCGTGCTTGTCGCGCACCTTCTGGCGGATGGTCTCGCCAACCGTCTCGACCTCGAACGCATCCGCTTCGCCCATGTTGATGAGGAAGTTGGAGTGCATCTCGCTCATCTGGGCGCGGCCGAAGGTGAAGCCGCGGCCGCCGGCCTCGTCGATCACCTTCCAGCTCGAGTGTCCCTCGGGATTCTTGAAGGTGGAGCCAGCGGTCTTGGCGCGGGTCGGCTGCGTGCTTTCGCGCCGCTCGGTGACGGTGCGCATCTCGGTGAGGATCTTCTCGGGATCGCCCGGAAACCCCTGGTAGATCGCCGAGGTGAACACAGCGCCGCGCGGCCCGTTCGACTTGCGGTAGAGATAGCCCATGTCGGCATTGGTAAGCGTGACGATGTCGCCCTGCCGGGTTACCGCGCGCAGCTCGACCATGCGGGCGCGCGTCTCGGTGCCGTAGCAGCCGGCATTCATGTAGAGCGCGCCGCCAATGCCGCCGGGAATGCCGCGATAGAACCACAACCCGTCGATCCCAGCCTCGGCCGAGGCCGTGGCAACCTTCACGTCGGGGACAGCAGCGCCGGCGCGAACGCGGTGGCCGTCGAGAATGTCGATGGCGCCGAACCCCTTGGCCGGCAACCGGATCACCACACCGTCCAGGCCGCCTTCGCGGATCAGGAGGTTCGAGCCGAGCCCAACCACCGTGACGCGGATTTCAGCCGGCAGGCGCTTGAGGAAAAACGCCAGGTCCTCTTCGTCGACCGGGCGGAAGAACAGTTGCGCCGGTCCCCCTACCCTCAGCGTCGTCATTTCATCGAGCGGCTGGTTGGCGATGAGCTGGCCGCGGACTTCGGAGGTCCAACTGCCGAGTGTCGGGATCAGGTCAGGCCACTGGGGAACGTGAACGTTCATGGCAGCTCGGGCTCCTTGCCGATCAGCGCGCCAAGTTCGGCGGGCAGCGAGGCCGCCCACTGCGTGATGTTGCCGGCGCCGAGGCAGACGACATAGTCGCCCTCGGCAGCGCGCGACGCAATCAGAGGGGCCAGCGCCTCAGGGCGGTCGATGACGCGGGCGTCGCGATGGCCGCGGGCGCGGATGCGCTGCACCAGCTCCTCGTGCGTTACACCCTCGATCGGCGTTTCGCCGGCGGCGTAGATCGGCGCGACGATGACCGTGTCAGCGTCGTTGAAGCAGGTGGCGAAATCGTTGAACAGGTCGTGGACGCGCGAATAGCGGTGCGGCTGCACCACGGCGATGACATCGCGGCGGGTCGACTGTCGGGCTGCCTTCAGCACGGCGGCGATCTCGACAGGGTGATGACCGTAGTCATCGATCACGGTGATGCCGCCGACGACGCCGGTGCGGGTGAAGCGGCGCTTGACGCCGGAGAAACCCTTGAGGCCCTTGCGGATCGCTTCGGCCGGCACCTTGAGCTGATCGGCCACGGCGATGGCCGCCGTGGCGTTGAGCGCGTTGTGCTCGCCCGGCATCGGCAGCTCGAGGCCCTCGATGCGCAGATGCGTCATGCGGATGCGATCGCGGATCTCGACGGCGAAGTGGCTGATGCCGTCCCTGATCTCGAGGTCGACCAGCCGCACATCGGCCTGCGGGTTGCGGCCATAGGTGATGACGCGGCGATCGCGAATCTGTCCGATCAGCGCCTGCACCTCGGGGTGGTCGATGCACATCACGGCAAAGCCGTAGAACGGCACGTTCTCGACGAAGTTGAGGAAGGCCTGCTGCACCCCGGAGAAATCGCCGTAATAGTCGAGATGCTCTGGATCGATATTGGTGACGATGGCGACGTCGGCCGGCAGCTTGACGAAGGTGCCGTCGCTCTCGTCGGCCTCGACCACCATCCACTCGCCGTCGCCGAGACGGGCATTGGTGCCGTAGGCGTTGATGATGCCGCCGTTGATGACAGTTGGATCGAGATTTCCGGCGTCGAGAAGCGTCGCGACCAGCGTCGTGGTGGTGGTCTTGCCATGCGTGCCGCCAATGGCGATGGCGTTCTTGAATCGCATGATCTCGGCGAGCATTTCGGCCCGGCGCACCACCGGCAGGCCGCGGGCGCGAGCGGCTGCAAGCTCCGGATTGCCCTTCTTGATCGCCGACGAGATGACGACGACAGCCGCGTCCTTGAGGTTCTCGGCCCTCTGGCCGACCTCGACCTCGATGCCCATCTTCCTGAGGCGCTGGACGTTGGGGTTCTCGGCGCTGTCAGAACCACGGACCTTGTAGCCCTGGTTGTGCAGGATCTCGGCGATGCCGCTCATGCCGATGCCGCCGATGCCGACGAAGTGCACCGGTCCGATGTTGCGCGGCATCTTCATTGTGGTTGTTTCCCCTTGGCCACGAGGCGTTCTGCCGCGTCGGCGAGCTTGGTGACGGCGTCGGGCTGACCCAGCGATTTGGCGGCTGCTGCAGCCCGCTCCAACACGCCGGGATCACCGAGAAGTGAGGCCAAGCGAGTGCCAAGCGATAGTGGCGTAAGCGTGGCCTGCTCGGCGATCCAGCCGCCGCCCGCGGCCTCCATCACCAGCGCATTGTTCTTCTGGTCGGCATCGATCGCACCCGGCAGCGGCACCAGGATCGCCGGCCGGCCGATTGCCGTGAGTTCGGCGATGGTCGAGGCGCCGGAGCGCGAGATGACGAGATGCGACGCGGCCATCCGCTCCGGCAGGTCATCGAAGAACGCCGCGAGCTCGACATTCACCTTGGCCTGCCGATAGGTCTCGGCCACGCGATCCAGGTCTTCGGCTCGGCACTGCTGCACGATGCGCAGCCGCGAGCGCAATTCCTGCGGCAGTTCGGCGATGGCCGGGGGCACCAGATCGGCGAAAATGCGAGCGCCTTGGCTGCCGCCAAACACCAGGAGGCGAATGGCGCCGCCGGGTTCGAGTTCGGGATACGGCACCTTGACCACCGCACGGACACGGTCGCGCAGCGGGTTGCCCACGAGGATGGTCTTGTCGGCGAACGCCTCGGCCTTCGCCGTGCGGGCGAAGCTCAGGGCAATCACCCGCGCCATCTTCGCCAGTGCCCGGTTGGCACGACCCATTACCGAATTCTGCTCATGCAGTATCCCGGGGATGCCGCGCAGGTTGGCCGCAACGAACGGTGGGAACACCGGATAGCCGCCGAAGCCGATCACCGCATCCGGCTTGACGCTGCCAAACTTGCCGAAGGCGACGGCGATGCCGCCAAGAATGGTCACGCCGGCGCTGACAAAGCGGATCGGGTTGCCGACCGATGGGGTCGCCGACGGCACGATATGGGTGGCGCTGGCCGGAAAGTCGCTGCCGTAGCTCGCGACGCGATGGTCGGTCATCAACTGGATGTCGTGACCACGCCGGCGCAACTCCTGCGCCAGCGCCATTGCCGGGAAGAGATGGCCTCCCGTACCGCCTGCCATAAGGATGAATCTGCTCATTCGGCGGGGGATAGCACTCCGCTACGATAGACGGGAAGCCCGGTTGCGAGGCGCTCCTCCGGCTTCTTGCGGGTGAAAGCGAGCATCAGGCCCATGGCGAAGGCGATGGCGAGCATCGAGGTGCCGCCATACGAGACGAACGGCAGCGTCATGCCCTTGGGCGGAATGAGGTTGAGGTTCACCGCCAGGTTGATCGAGCACTGCAGCCCGAACTGGATGGCGAGGGTCGATGCGGCGAGGCGCGCGAACAGGCTCGACTGCTGCTGCGCCCCGATCAGCGCCTTGACCACGATGAAGCCGATCAGCGTCACGAGGCCGAGGCAGAACAGGATGCCGAACTCGCCGGCGGCGGCCGAGAACACGTAGTCGGCATGGGCGTCGGGGATCACTTTCTTTGCCAGCGATTCACCCGGGCCGCGGCCGAACCAGCCGCCCTCGAGCAGCGAGTTCAGCGCCTTGTCGACCTGGTAGGTGTTGCCGCCCTCGGGATTGACGAAGCTGTCGATACGCTTGGCGAAATGCGGGAAGAACATGTAGGCGGCGAATAGCAGCCCCACCCCCGCGGCGCCCAGCCCGAAGATCACGAACCATGAAATGCCGGAGAGGAAGAGCAGCACGCCCCAGGTGGCGAGGATCAGAGCCGTCTGCCCGATATCGGGCTGCAGCAGCAGGCCCGCGACGATCGTCAGCATCACGCCGGTCGCCATGAGGCGCGCCGGCACGCCGGGCCGCTTCATGCTCTCCGAGAACAGCCATGCCCCGATGACCGCAAAGGCCGGCTTCACGAATTCGGACGGCTGCACGGTATTGCCAGCAACCGACACCCAGCGCTTGGCGCCCTTGACCTCGACGCCGAACTTTAGCGTCAGCCAGAGGAGGATGATCGAAACCACCAGCACACCGAGCGCGGCGATCCGCGCCGCGCGATGCGGCAGCAGCGATGTCGCGATCATCACCGGAACGGCAAGCGCCGCAAAGATCGCCTGACGGATGATGAAATGCCACGGACCGAGGCCGAGGCGCTCGGCCACCGGCGGGCTCGCTGCGAAGCTCAGCAGCACGCCGACCAGCAGGAGCAGGATCAATCCCGCAAGCAATGACTTGTCGATCGTCCACCACCACTCGGCGATGGGGGTCTTACGCTCGCGTGAAAACATGTCCCGACGCCGCCCTCACCCGGACAGCCTCCCGTACGCACAACTAGATGCAAATTGTAGCGTCGGCTTGGTTACCAAGTTCGGAACGGATTCGCGTTTTGCGAGTCGGAGCGGCTAGCGCAGCTTCAGCGAGCTCAGCCCGATCAGCGCCAGCACGAAGCTGATGATCCAGAAGCGGATCACCACCTGGCTTTCGGTCCAGCCCATCATTTCGAAATGGTGGTGGATCGGGGCCATCTTGAAGACTCGCTTGCCGGTGAGCTTGAACGAGACCACCTGGACGATCACGGAGACGGCTTCGAGGACGAACAGGCCACCGATGATGGCGAGGACGATCTCGTGCTTGGTGGCGACCGCGATGGTGCCGAGCGCGCCGCCCAGCGCCAGCGAGCCGGTGTCGCCCATGAAGATCTGGGCCGGCGGGGCGTTGAACCACAGGAAGCCTAGGCCCGCGCCGATGAGCGCGCCGCAGACTACCGAGAGTTCGGCGGTTCCGGGCACCGGATTGAGGAACAGGTATTCCGAGAAGGTGGCCGAACCGACGAGATAGGCGATGAGGCCGAAGCAGGCGGCGGCGACCATCACCGGGACGATGGCGAGGCCATCGAGCCCGTCGGTGAGGTTCACCGAGTTGCCGGCGGCAACTACGACGAAAGCGCCGAAGAGGACGAAGAACCAGCCGAGATTGACCGCGAGACCCTTTACGAACGGGAAGAACAGCGAGGTCGAGGTTGCGGGATCGCCGAGGACCGAGATGAAGTAGCAGGCCACGGCGCCGATGATGGCTTCGAGGATCAGGCGCTGCCGGCCGGAGAAGCCGGCATGCGACATGCGCTTTACCTTGAGGTAATCGTCGTAAAGGCCGATGGCGCCGAACGAAACCGTGACGCCGAGCACCACCCAGACATAGCCGTTGGAGAGGTTCGACCAGAGCAAGATCGAGATCACTGTCGCCGACAGGATCATCAATCCGCCCATGGTGGGCGTGCCCTTCTTGGTCAGCAGGTGACCAGCGGGGCCGTCCTCGCGGATCGGCTGGCCCTTGCCCTGCCGGATGCGCAGCGCCGAGATCATGCCGGGGCCGAACAGGAACACGAAGAACAGCGCGGTCATCACCGCGCCCGCCGTCCTGAAAGTGATGTAACGGAACACATTGAAGGCGGCGAGGCTATCGCCCAACTGCCCGAGGAAATACAGCATCCTGTCGGTGTCCCACCCGTCGCCTAGGCGTTCTGGAAGCGCTCGCGGATCTTCTGCACCAACGGTGCAAGCCGGACGCCTTTCGACCCTTTGACCATAACTGCGTCGCCATAGGCAAGCGCGGAGAGAACGGTATCGGTGATCTCCTCCGCGGTTGGCATATGCGTCACACCGGGGATATCGCGGTCGCTCTCGGCGCGATGGCGCAACTCATCGGCGAGTGCGCGCATCGCCGAGCCGACGAGGAAAATCTGCCTGGCACCGGTCTTTAGCACGGCGTTAGCGAGGCCGGCGTGGAGTTGCGGGCCCTGCGGCCCCATCTCCAGCATGTCGCCGAGAACCAGGACCTTCCGGCCATCAGGCGCCCTGACACCGGCGTAGAGTTCCATGGCTGCAGTCATCGAGGCGACGTTGGCGTTGTAGCTTTCATCGACGAGCAGCAACGGCTTGGCATCGGGCCCCAGGCGAAGGGTCAGGCCCCTGCCCTCCGGCGCGCCGAACTTGGCCAGGGCTGCGATCGCCTTGCGCGTCCCCTCGCCCGAGAGGTGCGCCACGGCGAGCGCGGCGACCGCGTTGGCCACCATGTGGCGACCGGGCACCTGGAGGTGCAGATTGAAGCGTTCGCCCGCATGGTCCACTTCCGCAAGCGTCGCGCTGGCGCTGCTATCGACCCGGCCGATATGCCAATCGGCGCTGTCGTCGAAGCCATAGGTGACGATCCGCGACACGCCGGCAGCGCGGGCATGGGCGAAGAGGATATGGAGGTGCTCATGGTCGGCGTTGAGCACTGCGGTGCCCCCCGGCTCGAGCCCCAGGAAGATCTCCGCCTTGGCGACGGCGATATCTCCAACGGAGTTGAAGAACTCGAGATGCGCGGCGGCGACGGTGGTGATTACCGCGATGTGCGGGCGAACCAGCTTCACCAGCGGCGTGATCTCGCCCGGGTGATTCATGCCGATCTCGAACACGCCGAACTGCGCTTCGCGCGGCATGCGCGCCAGCATCAGCGGCACGCCCCAGTGGTTGTTAAAGCTCTTGATCGAGTAGTGCGTCTCGCCCGAGGCGGCGAGTACGGTGCGGATCGCTTCCTTGGTGGTGGTCTTGCCGGCGCTGCCGGTGACGGCGATGATCTGGCCACGGTTGCGGGCGCGCGCGGCGATGCCGAGTTGCTCCAGCGCCTTCAGCGTATCGAGCACGACGATCAGATTCTTGCCGCCGTGAGCGGCGTGGTAGGCTTCGGAGACCAGCGCCGCGGTGGCGCCGGCTTCCAGCGCCTTGCCGACGAAATCGTGCCCGTCATGGGTATCGCCGCGGATCGCGACGAACAGCGCTTCCGGGGCGATTTCGCGGGAATCGATGGAGATCGAGGAGATCGGGCCGTCCGACAGGCCCTCGGGCCGGCCGCCGGTGGCTTTGACGACCTCGGCGACGGTCCAGAGCGGTCGCATCGGCGCTAGAGTCCTTTCAGCGTCTCCAGCACCACTTCGTGGTCGGAGAAATGGTGCTTGGTGGTGCCGATGATCTGATAGTCCTCATGGCCCTTGCCGGCAATCAGCAGCACGTCGCCGGGCTGCAGACGGCCAATGGCGGTCTCGATGGCCCGGCGGCGATCGCCGACCTCGAGGGCATTGGGCGCCGCCGCCAGTATCTCGGAGCGGACGGTAGCCGCGTCCTCGGTGCGGGGGTTGTCGTCGGTGATAATCACGTCGTCGGCGAGGCGGTGGGCGACGTCACCCATGATCGGGCGCTTACCCTTGTCGCGGTCACCGCCGGCCCCAAAGACGAGGCGGAGCTTCGACTTGGCATATGGGCGGAGTGACTCCAACGCCGTCTCCAGCGCCACGGGCTTGTGCGAATAGTCGACGAAGATGGCGGCGCCGTTATGCTCGGCGACGAGTTCCAGCCGGCCCTTGGCGCCCTTGAGACTTTCCAGCGCTTTCACCGCCCGATCGGCCGGCGCACCGGTGGCGATGGCGAGTGCGAGCGCTACGGCGGCATTGTTGACCTGGAAGGCGCCGGTCAGCGGCAGATAGAAGCTCACCGGCTCGCCGACCATGCGGCCGATGACGCGCTGGCCGTAACCCTCGTTCTTGATCTCGGTGATCTCGAGGAAGGCGCCCTCCTTGCCGACGGTCATCAGCGTGGCCCCGCGATCGAGCGCGGCGAACAGGAACGGCGTGTGCTCGGGGTCGTCGACGTTGACCACCGCCGCGCCGCCTTCGGCGATCAGGTCGGTGAACAGGCGGAGCTTGGCGTCACGGTAGGTGTCCATGTCGCGGTGATAGTCGAGATGGTCGCGGCTGAGATTGGTGAAGGCTACCGCGTTGAAACGGATGCCGTCGACGCGCCGCTGGTCCAGGCCCTGGCTGGAGGCTTCCATGGCGACGTGGCCGATGCCTTCGGCGCGCAACTCACCGAGATCCCGATGCAGCGACAGCGGGTCCGAGGTGGTGAGTTCACGCGGCCGGATGCCGGCCTTGGTCTCGACGCCGACCGTGCCGAGGCTGGCCGCCTCGATGCCGCAGGCCGTCCAGATCTGGCGCACGAACGAGACGATCGAGGATTTGCCGTTGGTGCCGGTAACAGCAACCGAGATTTCCGGTTGCGGCGCGAACTGTCGCGCGGCGGCCTGGGCGTAGGCGGCGCGCACATCGTCGACCAGCACAACGGGGATACCGGGATCGGCATCCGGCTGCCGGTCACTGATCATCACGCTGGCGCCCCGCCCCACGGCCTGCGCCGCAAAGCCATCGCCATGTACGCGTGTTCCGGGCAGCGCGAAGAACGCCTCGCCCGGGACGATCGCCCGGCTGTCGGCGTTGATGCCTTCAACTTCAAGCGGCGGAATAGAGGGGGCACCGGCCCCCTTGAGCAGGTCTGCGAGCGCGAAGGGCACGTCCACGCCTTCTTCTAGGACTTCAGCGAAGTTCGACTGGGACAAGGTTCGTATCCAACATTTCGCTGAAGTCTGGGCTGATTCCAAGCATCGGTGCAGCCCGCTGTACAATGCGGCCGGTGACTTCACCAGCATTCCAGCCTGCGGTGACGCCGCTCTGGGCGTTTTCCGCGTGCGGCTCATCGACCACGATCACCATCGCATAGCGCGGGTTGTCGAGCGGAAAGGCCGAGGCGAAGGCGTTGAAGTTGACGTTGGAGGTGTAGCGGCCGTTGACCACCTTTTCGGCGGTGCCCGTCTTGCCGCCAACCCGATAGCCATTGGCAATCTTGTTCATTCGCGAGCCCGAGCCGCCCGCGCCGATGGCGTTGAGGCGCATCAGGTAGCGGACCTCGGCGCTGGTATGGGGCGAAATCACGCGCTCGTAGAGCTGGCGGGCCTCTGCCTCGGTGCGCTTGTAGATCGTTGGCGGCACCATGTTGCCGTCGTTGACGAAAGCGGCGACCGCGCGCGCCATGTGCAGCGGCGACACGGAGAGGCCGTGGCCGAAGCTCGAGGTTGCGGCGACGATCTCGGAGAACTTCTCCGGCACCTTGGGCTTGCGCATTTCCGGCAGCTCGAACGGCACCGGCTTATCCATGCCGATCTTGCTCAGAAAGGCACGGAAGTCGTCCTTGCCCAGCTGCTGCATGATCTTGATGGTGCCGATGTTGGACGAGTATTTGTAGACTTCCGGCAGCGTCAGGATCCGGTGCTTGCCGTGGAAATCGTCGATGGTGAAGCGGCCGAAGCGCACACCGAAGCGGGCGTCGAACTGGTCGGTGATCTTCACCTTGCCGCTGTCGAGGGCGCCAGCCAGGGTGATGGTCTTGAAGGTCGAGCCGAGCTCGTAGATGCCGGAGGTGATGCGGTTGAAGCGGTCGTTCTTCACCCCGTTATAGTCCTGGAACAGGGTCGACGGATTGTTCGGGTCGAAATCCGGCAGCGACGCCAGTGCGACGACCTCGCCGGTTTTGACGTCCAGCATCACACCCGCCGCGGCGACGGCCTTGTAGCGGACCAGCGCATCCTGCAGCTGCTCATACATCACGTGCTGCACGCGCAGGTCGATCGAGAGGTTCACCGGCGCCAGCTCGTTGCCGCGAGCAAGGCCGATCGACTGCAGCATTGCGAGGCTGTCGTCGTCCATGTGCTTTTCGATGCCCATGGTGCCCTGGTTGTCGATGTTGACGGCACCCAGGATGTGCGACGCCTCCTGCCCCGACGGGTAGAAGCGCTTGCTCTCGGTGACGAACTCGATGCCCGGGATGCCGAGCTGGAAGATCTTCTCTTCGATCGCCGGAGTGAGCTCGCGCTTCACCCAGACGAACCCCTTGTCGCCGGTGAGGCGCTTGCGCAGCCAGTCCTCGTTGAGGTCGGGAAGTACGGTGCGCAGCTTCTGCACCGCCTCTTCGACGTCGATGATGCGGCGCGGCTCGGCAAACAGCGACGGCACACGGATATCGACGGCCATCTCTAGGCCATTGCGGTCGAGGATGGCCGGGCGGCTGGCAGTGATGACATCGCGGGCAACGCCTTCGATGGTCGAGTCGGTGACGGTGGCGCCGAGTTGGATCAGTCGGCCGCCGACAGTGCCGAAGACCAGCACCAGCGCCACGATGACCCAGCGGATGCGGGCCTTGGTGAGATTGCCGCGCGCCTTTCGTCCGCCGTCGAGCGAGATGGTCTCGGCGCCTTCGGTGATGATCGCCATCTAGTTGGCCTCGATCAGCTGTTCGATCGGGTCGATGCCCGCGTCGAGTGAGGAGAGCAGCGCATCGAGCGCTTGCGTGTCGGGAGCGGCGGGCCGCATCGGCAGATTGTCCATCCGGCCGAACTGTTCCTGATTGGTCGGGATCAGCGCCAGCGCTTCCTGGTGGCGGGCGACGATCGGAGCGACGTGCGCCGGCTGGTTCAGGTAGGACCAATCGGCGTTCAGCAGACTGAGATCGCCCTCCTGGCGCTCGATCTTGCGCTCCAGCGCAACCTTGGCGCTGGCGATGTCCTCGACGGAATACTTCAGCGCGTAGACCCCGACCAGCCCCACAAGGCTGGTGCAGACCATCACTGCGTTGAGCATCTTGATCATGCGGCACCTCGAGACATCGGCACGCCTAGCCCGGCGTAGCTCACCGTCCGCGCCGGCGCAGCAGTACGGCTGCCCGAGCGCAGCGTTGCCGAGCGAGAGCGGGGGTTACGGGCGATCTCGGCGGAAGACGCCTTCTGCGCCTTGCCGGCCCGTGCCCAGCGCGGCGCCTCGAGCACCACCTGCGGCAAGTGCCGCGACTGTGTCGGCGCGCCCTTCTCGGGATCGAAGAAGCGCTTGACGATGCGATCTTCCAGCGAATGGAAGGTGACGACGGCAAGCCGGCCGCCTTCGGTCAGCAGCCGCTCGCTGGCGAACAGACCCTCGACCAGCTGGTCGAACTCGCCATTCACCGCGATGCGGAGCGCCTGGAAGCTGCGAGTCGCCGGATGCGCGTCGCCGGGCTTGCGGCCGATGGTCTTTTCGATGAGCCGGGCGAGCTGCGTCGTGGTCGAAATCGGCGCGGTGGCGCGCGCGGCAACAACGGCACTGGCGATGCGGCGCGACTTGCGCTCCTCGCCGAAGGCAAACAGCAGGTTGGCGAGGTCGGCCTCCTCGAGGGTATTCACCAGATCGGCGGCGGATTCTCCATCGGAGGACATCCGCATATCGAGCGGGCCTTCCTGCATGAACGAGAAGCCGCGCTCGGCCTGATCGAGCTGCATCGACGAGACGCCGATATCGAGCACCACACCGTCCACCGGGCCGCCGGCGAGTTCATCCAGATTGGAAAAGGTGCCGGCGATGAACTTGAATCGACTCGGGAAATCGGCGTTGAGCGCTTCGACATGCGGGAGCACAGAGGGATCACGATCGAGTGCGACGACAGAGGCGCCGGCTTCGAGCAGGGCGCGGGAATAACCCCCTGCTCCGAACGTGCCGTCGAGGATGCGGGCCCCCTCCAGCGGCTGCAGCGCTTCGAGCACCTCGGCCAGCAGCACCGGCACATGTGGCGCCTGCTGCTCGCTGCCCTTCGGCTTGCTCATCTTCCGCCCGAACTCCACTCCGGCAAGGCCGGCACGCACAATAAACCCAAAGGGGTATCGGCGCACTTTGCCGAGTTCGGATTAAGATTCTGTTGAGCTTATCCGCCGCCGCGGCGGCTAGTTGTCGCCGCCCTCGTACTGGAACACCTGCTCAAGCGGCGCGCCAAAGGCCCGGGCGATGCGGAAGGCCACTTCGAGCGACGGCGAATAGCGCCCCTGCTCGATCGCGACGATGGTCTGGCGGGTTACGCCGACCTTCTCCGCCAATGCTGCCTGGGTCATCTCGCCAGCGTTGAAGCGCAGCGCGCGGATGGTGTTGGCGATCTGGGGCTGTCCCTTGCCCATGGCGTCAGCCGATCCGGTAGTAGACGAGCCGGGAAGCGGCATCGACCACGCCCGCCAGCATCAAACCGACGAACAGGACATAAACCGCGACGGCCGGTTCATAGCCCCAAGCCAGCGGAAACAGGCTCAGGGCCCCGATGGCCGAAGCGACAACGTACGCGTTCCGCATGCCCTTCAGGCCGACTGCTTTGTCCCGCTCATCCGCCCGCTCGTCCTTGAACTCCTCCCGCCGGGCGATGGAGACAAGGATGGTCATGAGGATCATCGCCGCGATGTTGAACAGCACCACAAACAGGATAGCCCAGAGCAACCGGGCGGCCACCTCGGCGATCGATGTAGCGGGGTCGGTCACCGCCTCGAAGATCACCCAGGCGCCGATAACGACGGCCCCGAGGATATTCACCACGGCTTCCCATTCCTTGTAGCTCATCTCGGCCTCCGGCTTGTTACAACGGTGACGCCTATGTAATGCGAACCTGACATTATGTCAAGTTTTTCATACATAACGTCGCAAATAGCGGACACCGGTCCGATCAGCGCCATGGAGAGGGGCAAGTGCCAGTTGACCTATAAGCCGGGTTCTGTAGGGCCGGCGCCTCACGGCGCTGACGTGGTGACCATTCATCTTTGACCGGCATTACTGCCGGCCTTATGCAACCAACCCGGATGACAGGCCTCGAAAACCGGCTGGGGCGAACCCCGCGTCATCCCTATTTGGTCTTGCTCCCGGTGGGGTTTGCCGTGCCGTCCCTGTTGCCAGGTCCGCGGTGCGCTCTTACCGCACCCTTTCATCCTTACCCATGCCGAGGCGTGGGCGGTTTGCTTTCTGTGGCACTTTCCCTGGGGTCGCCCCCGGCGGCCGTTAGCCGTCACCGTATTTCGATGGAGCCCGGACTTTCCTCTCCCACGGAAACAGGAGCGGCCACCCGGTCAACTGGCGAGGCGCATATGGGGGGTGGGGTAACGTCCCGTCAAGCGCGCAGTCAGGCGGCGCGCTTCATGATCTGGTTGTAGGCGTTGTTGATCGCCGCCATGCGGGCGGTCGCCATGTCGATCATTTCCTCGGGCACGCCCTTGGCGATCAGCCGATCGGGATGATGTTCCGCGACGAGGAGTCGATAGACCCGCTTCACCTCGTCCCGCTCGGCGCTCGGCGCGAGACCGAGGACGACATAGGGGTCGGCGCCGCGATCGAACAGCACGTGCTGCGAGGTCAGCTGCTCGAAGCGCGCATCGTCGAAGCCGAAGATGTCGCTGACATTCTTCAGGTAATCGAGCTCGGCCTCGTGGATCAGCCCGTCGGCCGAGGCGATGAAGAACAGGCTGTCGAGCACATGCTCGAGCGTGTCAGGGCTGTCGATGAAGAAGCGGCGGACCTTCCTGGCATAGGCCTCATAGCCGGCGACGTCCTGCTGGGCGAGCTTGAAGAGCTTGTCGACCTGCTGCTCGATGCCTGACGGAATCTCGACGGTGCGCTGGAACGCGCGCAGTTCCGAGGCCGTCACCACGCCATCCGACACCGCCATCTTGGCCGACAGCGCGATCAGCGCCAGCGTGAACGCGGCGTCGCGCCCGCCCGGCAGCCAGGTGTCCGGATCGAGCGCGTTGATGAATGAGCCGACGATACCGGTCCGCTCCGAAGCCGACCCTACGAAGGCGCTAAGACGCTGCCAGACCGACATATGCCTCTCCGATCTCGGCGCACAATAGCGGCCGAACGGGAAAATAATAGCCGTGAGACATGCGGCGGATTGCATCGTCGGGCCCCCATGGACGTTTCGGCCGCCTTGTGAGGCGGCCGCAGGTTTCAGAAGAAGAAGAACTCGTCGTCCGGCAGCTGCTTCTTCTTTTTGTTGGGGCCCTCATCGAGGTAGAACCCATCCGGATCGTAGTCATCCGAGGTCTGCGACAACAGGCCCTTGCGCTCGAGATAGTCGGCGAGCGAGCCCGAATCCCATTCCTCGAGCTGATCGCCCGTCACGACCTCGTCGTCGCTGAGCGGGAACGGCTCGACAGCGGCGTTCTCCTGCTGCTTCACCTTGTTCTCGTCGAGAATCAGCGGCTTCTCTGCAGCCGGCAGCGACGCTACCTCGGTCGCCTTGGGCCGGGCGCTGCGCGGCAGCGGCATCGGCGGGTTGGCGTCGGCGGGCGCTACGGTCGCGACCTCGGTCGGCGCCTTGATCGGGGTCGTCGGCGAGACCGGCTTCAGCGTGACGGGCTTCTGCGGCGCAGGCGTCACGGCGGCATTGTCGCCGTCCGAAATGTATGAGGGCAGCTTCTTGCCCTTCGCCAGCAGCTTGTCGACCGGATCCTCGGTCGTGACGCTGGCGGTCTCGATCGGATCAGTCGCCGCGGGCTTGGCTGCCGGAAGCTTCAGGGCTGGCTTGGTCGTGGTGGCATCTGCAGCGGTCACGGCAGTCGCCGTGGTGCTGGTCGGGTTGCCGACGACCATGTTCGCGGCAGGCACCGCGAGGATGACGACTAGACCGGCCCAAGCCAGTCCGCCCTTCACCTTGCCATCGAGTTTCATTGGCTGCTGTCCTTCAAACTTGCCCCCGTCCCCACAGCCCGACGGAAGCCAATTAACGTGGCCATTTTGTGGATGGCCGGGGCAGTACCCCAGGATGAACGCTGCCTGAACGGACCTGAACGGACGCTGAACACGTTGTCAGCCCTTGGGTTAGTCGGGGCGATAACCAAGCAGCCGCGCCAGCGCCAGTACCAGGTTGGAGCGGTTCAGCGTAAAGAAGTGGAACTCAGTACTGCCGTTATCGACCAGTTCCAACACCTGCTCCGCGGCGACCGCCGATGCAACCAGCGCATGTGTCTCGGGATCTTCGTCGAGGCCTTCGAATCGATCGGTCAGCCAGTCCGGGATGGAGGCACCGTTCTTGGCCGCAAAGCTGGAGATCTGCTTGAACGAGTGGATCGGTTGGATTCCCGGCACGATCGGCGCGGTGATGCCGGCGGCCTGCGCGCGGTCGATCAGGCGGAAATAGTCGTCGTTGCTGAAGAACATCTGGGTGATGGCGCGGCTGGCACCCGCATCCAGCTTGCGCTTGAGGTTGTCGATCTCGGCGTCCCAGCTCGGGCTTTGCGGATGCTTGTCCGGATAAGCGGCAACCGAGATATCGAATTCACCGATCCGCCGGATGCCCGCGACAAGTTCGGCCGCGTTCTGGTAGCCCTCGGGGTGCGGGACGAACGGCTTGCCGATGCCCTCGGCCGGATCGCCGCGCAGCGCAACGATGCGGGAAATGCCCGCTTCCTGGTAGCCGCGCACCACAGCATCGACCTCATCGCGCGTCGCGCCGACGCAGGTGAGATGCGCCGCGGCGTCGACGCCGGTTTGGGCCTTCACCTCTTTCACCATGCGCAGGGTGCGCTCGCGCGTCGAGCCGCCGGCGCCATAGGTAACCGACACGAACCGCGGATGGAGCGGCGCGAGCTTGTGGATCGAGTCCCAGAACCGCTCTTCCATGACGTCGGTCTTGGGCGGGAAGAACTCGAACGAGACCTGGAATTTCGGCCGCACGTCCGGGCGCATGCGGCTCGGGCGGTCGGTGTAGTCGGTACTCATATGGGTTTGTCCGTCTCGTCGGTGAGCCGCCAGAGGCACACGGTAAGGCCTTCGGTCGGATTGGTGGGTGGGAAGGATTTGAGTTCGCTGACCGCCAGATCGGTGGCGCGCGCCCAGCCGGCCATCTGTGCCTCGCTCAGACCGAGGCGGCGATGCGCGTGGTGGGTGCGGAGAAACTCGAGCCCGTGCGGGGCGAAATCGACGATCAGCATCTCGCCGCCCGGCTTCAGCGCACGACGCGCCTGTGCCAGAACCCGGCCCGGATCATCGAAATAGTGCAGCACCTGGTGGATGACGATGACATCGGCGCGGCCAGCGCTGGCATCGAGATCGGCGATATCGCCGAGCCGCACCTGCGCATGGCCGATCGAGCACTGAGCGAGCTTGGCCCGGGCCACGGCAATCATCTCGCGACTCGCATCGATGCCGATGCCGCGGCGGTAGTGGCCCGCCAGCAGTTCGAGCATCCGGCCGGTGCCTGTGCCCAGATCGATGAGGGTGTCGACCACCCTGCCCTGCATCGCCTGAACGATGGCGGCCTCCACCGCCTCCTCGGGCACATGCAGCGAGCGCAGCAGATCCCAGCTGTCGGCAACCTTGGCGAAATAGGCCGCGGCCTGCTCGGCCTGGTTGAGCCGAACGGACTCGAGGCGCTGGCGGTCACGCAGCCGATCGGCATCCTCGGGCGAAAGCCGGCCGATCAGCCAGCGCGCCAGATCGCCGCCCGGCCCTTCCGGCGCGAGCCCGTAATAGGCCCAGGCGCCTTCGGCATTGCGGGTGATCAAGCCGGCGTCGGCCAGCAGTTTCAGGTGGCGGGAGACGCGCGGCTGGCTCTGGCCGAGGATCTCGGTGAGGTCCTTGACCGATTGCTCACCATCGGCGAGCAATGCCAACAGCCGCAGCCGGGTCGTTTCCCCCGCCGCGCGCAGCACCCCCACCAAGTCCGCCGTGTCGTTCATTCGGCCTCACGAGATATAAAGATATCTTTATATGCGTTGCGCGGCTTGGTCTAGAGGGTCGTTCCCAGCGAAAAACGGCGGCCCTTGCGGACCGCCGTTGAAGAGTTGGACAGAGTGTAGGTATCAGGCGGCGCCGACGACGTCCTCGTTGGGCAGGCGGCGGCGGAAGGCGTGGGTGCGCCAGAGCTCGAAGATGCCGACCGCTTCGTCCTTGCTGAGCGCTTCGAAGCGCCTCCGGACGTTCTGCAGGTCGGCCTGGCTCGGCAGATCCCGCCAGGGCATCGAGGCGATCATCGCCTCGAACAGGTCGGGCTGGATGCCCAGGGCACGAAGCGCCACGGTGATCGCCACATAGTCCTGCATGGCGAGCCACTTGACGAAAACTTCCGGGCCGACGCGCAGCAGCATGGTGAGCGCGGCGGCGGTGTGGTGGCCGTAGCCAAAGCGGGCGAAGCGGATCAGCGCGCGCTCATCGAGCTGCTTGCGGTCCGAGAGCGCCTTCACCTGGTTATAGGCGACCTTCCACTCCTGGCTGGAGAAGCCGGCGCGGTTGCGCATGCGGTTGTAGACCACAGCCTGCACCTTGCCGACAGTGACCGGATCAACCCGCGGATCGATGCGCGACATGGTCTCGCGGACCCGATCGCCGACCGCTTCGATCTTGCCGCCGAGGCTCTTCCAGTCGAGATCTTCGCGACCGCGCAGGTCGGCCGCGATCGCAGCATCCGATGCGGCGCGTTCGGCGAGACGCTCGAGCGCCTGCTGGCCGATCTCGGCATTGGTGTTGCGCACCAGCTTGATCACCGAGGCGGTCTCGCCGTGCTCGACGATGGCTTCGCCGACCCTCTCGGGAACCTGCGTGCGGCCGGCAATGGCCACGCGATGCTCCTCGGACTGGTTGGCGATGATCTCGATCAAGTCGTCGTCGCTCAACACGTTCGAGAATTCGAGCAACGGCTGCGCCACCTCGATCTCGTCATTGGCGAGCTTGACCACCACATTGCCCGGCGCGCGGTCGAGCGGCGCGAGGAGCTTGGCCACATAGGCCCGCGCCTCGGATTCAACCAGTTCAGCCAGCTGGCACAACACCTCGTCGTACTGCGCGACCTGCTCGTCATCGCAGCGATCCGACACGTAGGAGTAGAGCTGGGCCATGTTGCGGAACAGCTGGTCGCGTTCCACGATATTGGAGTCACCGTTCAGGACCCTGAACGTCGAGAAGGCGCGTGTGGTGCCCTCTTCCATCTCAGTCATGTCACTTCCCTCCGGCTTCTGCCGTATGGAGGGCAGATTGGCCCGGCAGTTAAGTGCGCGCGCTGAAGGTAAGGGCGGAAATTTGATTCAAATTGCGCGGAGTTTGGTGAGGGCTCGCTAACGGCCCGCGCCTGCCTGCCTTCTCCCCTTGTGGGAGAAGGTGGCGCGAAGCGCCGGATGAGGGGTCCCGTGACACGAAGTGTCGCGCGACCGGAGCGAAGCGAAGGGCGACTGAGTTCGTGGAGAGAGACCCCTCATCCGCCCTTCGGGCACCTTCTCCCAGAAGGGGAGAAGGCACCGACTGAGGGCGTCAGGCTAGGTCGAACCGGTCGGCGTTCATTACCTTGACCCAGGCGGCGACGAAGTCCTTGGCAAACTTCTCGGTCGCATCCGACTGGGCGTAGACCTCGGCCAGGGCGCGCAGCTGCGAGTGCGCGCCGAAGATCAGGTCGACGCGGGTGGCGGTCCAGCGCACTTCACCGGTTTTGCGGTCATGGCCGGCATAGACATTGTGCGTCTGGTCGGCAGGCTTCCACTCGGTCGCCATGGACAGCAGGTTGACGAAGAAGTCGTTGGTCAACTGGCCCGGGCGGGTGGTGAGCACGCCGTGCTTGTCCGCACCGATGCCGAGGACGCGGAGGCCACCGAGCAGCACCGTCAGTTCCGGCGCGGTGAGGCGGAGGAGCTGGGCCTTGTCGACCATGGCTTCCTCGGGCTGCATGAACTGGCGGCCGCTGAGGTAGTTGCGGAAAGCATCGGCGCGAGGCTCGAGGGCGCGGAAGGAGAGGACGTCGGTCTGCTCCTGCGAGGCGTCCATGCGGCCGGGGGTGAACGGCACGGTGACGGGGTTGCCAGCGTCCGCCGCCGCCTTCTCGATGCCGGCGCTGCCCGCCAGCACGATCAGGTCGGCGAGGGAGATGCGCTTGCCGGCCAGTTCTACCTCGTGCTGGATATCCTCCAGTACGCTCAGCACCTTGTCGAGCCGCTCGGGCTGGTTGACGGCCCAGTCCTTCTGCGGAGCAAGGCGAATGCGGGCGCCGTTGGCCCCGCCGCGCTTGTCGGAGCCACGGAAGGTCGAGGCTGAAGCCCAGGCAGTACCAACCAGCTCCGCGACCGAGAGGTTGGTGTTCAGAATCTCGGACTTGATCCTGGCGATATCAGCGTCCGTGACCAGTGGGTGGTCGACGGCGGGGATGACGTCCTGCCAGATCAGGTCCTCGGCCGGAACCTCGGGGCCGAGATAGCGGACCTTCGGACCCATGTCGCGGTGGGTGAGCTTGAACCAGGCGCGCGCGAAGGCATCGGCGAACTGCTCAGGATGCTCGAGGAAGCGGCGCGATATCTGCTCGTAGGCCGGGTCGACGCGCAACGCGAGGTCGGTGGTGAGCATGGTGGGGACGCGCTTGCCGGTGCCGAAGGCTTCGGGGATCGAGGCCTCGGCGCCCTTGGCGGTCCACTGCTTGGCACCGGCGGGGCTGGTGGTCAGCTCCCACTCGAAGGCGAAGAGGTTTTCGAAGAAGTAGTTCGACCAGCGGGTGGGCGTCTGGGTCCAGATGACTTCGAGGCCGGAGGTGATGGTGTCGCCGGAATGGCCGACGCCGTGGCCGCCCTTCCAACCGAGGCCCTGGTCTTCGAGCGCACCGGCTTCCGGCTCCGGGCCGACGAGCGACGGATCACCGGCGCCGTGGGTCTTGCCGAAGGAGTGGCCGCCGGCGATCAGCGCGACGGTTTCCTCGTCGTTCATCGCCATGCGGGCGAAGGTTTCGCGGATGTCACGCGCTGCCTTCAGCGGATCCGGGTTGCCGTTCGGGCCTTCCGGATTGACGTAGATGAGACCCATCTGCACCGCGCCCAGCGGCTCGGCCAGCTCGCGCTCGCCCGAATAGCGCTCGTCGCCGAGCCAGGTGCCTTCCGGACCCCAGAACAGCTCCTCGGGCTCCCACACATCGGCGCGGCCGCCGGCGAAGCCGAAGGTCTTGAAGCCCATCGATTCGAGGGCGACGTTGCCGGTGAGGATCAGCAGGTCGGCCCACGAAATGGCGTTGCCGTACTTCTGCTTCAGCGGCCAGAGCAGGCGCCGGGCCTTGTCGAGATTGGCATTGTCGGGCCAGCTGTTGAGCGGGGCGAAGCGCTGCTGCCCCTGCCCGGCGCCGCCGCGGCCATCGGTGATGCGATAGGTGCCGGCGCTGTGCCAGGCCATCCGAATAAAGAGGCCACCGTAGTGGCCGAAATCGGCCGGCCACCAGTCCTGCGAGTCGGTCATCAGGGCGGTGAGGTCGGCCTTCAGCGCGGCGAGATCGAGTGTCTTGAACGCCTCGGCGTAGTCGAAATCCCGCCCCAGCGGATCGGCGAGGCCGGAGTTCTTGTGCAGCACCTGGACATCGAGTTGCGTGGGCCACCAATCGCGGTTGGAGTGGCCCCGGCCTTTGCGACCGCCGCCACCACCATGGGGGACCGGGCACTCGCCGCCATTGCCTTCATTCGATGCGTCCATGTCAGTCTCCGTTCGCCCGAGGCGATATCCATTTGCGGTCTTCGATAGGGTTTCCGGGTGACGCCGCAGTGACCATTCGCGCGCTTCGGCGCGACGGTCGCGAGTCACACACTGGAACGCTTGCATTGTGGACCAGGCGAGACACATAAGGCCAATTGATTGCACTACTCATCGTGATAACGTGCGCTTATGACCGTCACCCTGAGACAGATGCAGTATGCCGTCGCGCTGGCGGAAACCGGGCATTTCGGCCGGGCCGCCGAGCGTTGCCACGTCACCCAGCCCGGCCTCAGCCAGCAGATCCGGCAGCTCGAGGAACTGTGCGGCGCCCCATTGTTCGATCGGCTTGGCAAATCCGTGCGGCTCACGCCACTGGGCCGCGAGTTCGTAGAGCGGGCGCGGCCGATTCTCGAGCAAACCGAGGGGTTGATGTCGTTCGTCGCCGGTCAGCGCGGCAACCCGGCGCGACCGCTGCGGCTGGGGGTGATCCCGACGGTGGCGCCCTACCTGCTGCCACACGTGTTCCCCGCCCTGCAGCGCGACCTGCCGGAGCTGAGCTTCACCGTTTCAGAGAGCCGCACCGACGCGCTGATCGACAGCCTCGCCGACGGCAGCCTCGACCTGGCGCTGATCGCCAGCGAGCCCAGGGCGGGTGGCCCACGGCTCACCGCGGCGCCGCTATTCGCCGATGAGTTCGTGCTGGCCACTGGTGCCGGCGACAATACCGTCGACCCAGTTCCGCTGGCCGACATCGACGGCGATCGGGTGCTGCTGCTCGACGAGGGTCATTGCTTCCGTGAACAAGCCATCGCCGCCTGCTCGCTCGACCCGGATGCGGCGCGGCGCACCTTTGCCGCCACCTCGCTCTCGACCATCGTCGAGTTTGTCGCCAACGGCCAGGGCATCACGCTGTTGCCGGAGATCGCGCTGAAAAAGGAAGCCACGGGCGACCGCATCCGCATCCACCGGCTGGAATCGCCGGGCGCGCGGCGGCTGTTGTCGCTGGTGTGGCGCGAGGCGACGCCATTCGGCGCGGTGTTCGAGCAGGTTGCCGAGACGATCCGGCAGGCGCGTCCGGCGGTCGTTCAGCCCTCGATCGGGTAAGGGGACTGCCGCCAGGTGCGGACCTTCACTGCATCGCCCTGCCGGATCACGCCTTCGCGCTCGACCCAGCCGACGAGGCCGCGTTTGCCCATCGCCGCCTTGACGAAACCGAACTCGATGTCGGCCCTGCCCTCGATATGCGCCGCGATCGTCTTGCCGGTCTTGCGGCAGGGGTCGTTGTCGCCATCGATGCGGATAGTGGCGCCGGACGGGAACATCATCAGGCTGCGCGGCGGCAGCTGCGTCAGATGCGGGATGCCGGAGAGGATCAGGTTGGCGCCGACCCATTCGCCGAGGATGTGCGGCAGGCCGAGAGACGTGGCGACCTCCGCCAGTTCCTCGGCGCTGAGGATCGATATCTGCCGCTCGTTGCGCATCGGCGTGCGGCGGGGATACCAAGGCTCGCGCGCACCGCTCAGTCGCACCGCCCCCTGGTGCCGGTCTCCGGCGACACCGTCATAAGTGAGGGTCAGTTCAGGATGCGCCGTCGACTCGACCGCCTCGCTCTCGACGACGAACGTACCGTCGACCAGGCCGGTGAGGGTCAGCGCCGGAAGCGGCTCGCTCATGCCGCTACGCGCCGTCGCCGGCGCATCACCGAGTCGAGCGTGTAGACCACCAGCGACACCCAGATCAGCCCGAAGCTGACGAGTCGCACCGCGTTGAGGTGCTCGCCGAACAACGTGATGGCGAGGAGGAATGTGATCGACGGCGCGATGTACTGCAGCATACCGACGGTCGTCATCTTCAGCCGCTGCACCGCGAAGGCAAAGAGCAGCAGCGGCAAGGCCGTTGCCGGTCCGGTCAGCGCCAGGAGGATCAGCGAATACGGATCGCCGTGCCAGCCGACGCCGCCATCACGGACGAATGTGTAGCCGAGATAGGCGATGGCGATCGGCGCCAGCACCAGGGTTTCAACGAACAGGCCTGGCGCGGAACTCACCTTGGCGGTCTTGCGCAGGTAGCCATAGGCCGCGAAGGTCAGCGCCAGGCTGAGCGCCACATAGGGAATGCCGCCGATTGCGACGGCCTGAATAGCGATGGCGACCGCAGCAATGGCGATGGAAACCATCTGCCAGCGGTTGAGCCGCTCGCCGAGCAACAACACACCGGTCGCCACATTCACCAGCGGCAAGATGAAGTACCCGAAGCTCGCCTCGAGCACCTGCCCGCTCTCGACCGCGAACACATAGATCAGCCAGTTGCCGCCCAGGATCAGCGCCGCCATCACCATCGAGCGCACGGTACGCGGGTCGCGCAGCGCCGCCTGCACCTCGACCATGCGCCCGCCCAGCATCATGATGATGCCCAGCACCAGCAGCGACCACAGCGTCCGGTCGGCAACCACGGTCGCCGCCCCCACGTGATGCAGCAGGTTGAACAGCAGCGGCAGGAATCCCCACAGCACATAGGTCGCGACGCCAGCGGCGAGGCCGCTGTCCGGACGGTGGGTTTCGGAGCTGGTGACGGACGCCAACGCGTGTCCTTCCGGGCCTCAGGCGGCCCTGTGAGAGCCGCCTTCTAGCAGCGGCCCCGAGGGCGGACAAATCAGAGTTTGTGATTGGCTGCACAACACGGCTTGATGGTGATCAAACCAATCGCCACGTCCTGCGTTAGTCCTTCGTACCATCACAAGGAGAGCGCCATGAAAGCCAAGGTCACCTGGATCCTCATCGCCGACGGGGCCACGGCCAAGGTCTTCGAGCATTGCGGACCTGGCAAGGGACTGAAAGCCATCGACGATCTGATGTTCGAACAGGAACCGCTGAAGGCCGGGGAGATCATGGCAGACCGCCCTGGACGGAGCATTTCATCGATGGGCGCCGGCGGTCGCAGCGCCATGGAATACTCATCCGATCCGGTGGCCGTGCGCGAGCGGCGCTTCGTTGAAAACGTCGCCGAGGAACTGGAGCGCAAATACCAGCGGCACTCCTTCGATCAGCTGATCATCGCCGCCGCGCCGACCGCGCTTGGCGATCTGCGGCCCGCACTCAGCAAAGGCCTCCGCGACACTGTTGTCGCCGAGCTGCCGCGCGCCCCCCCCCTTCCAGCTATTCGGTAAACTGGACCGTGGCCAGCATCTGCCCGGCGCGGAATGCCGCCGAGGTGCCACCTTCGGGCACGCTCCAGTAGACGAACTGGCTCGAGCCGAAGCCCGGCTGCACATAGTAGAAATTCTGGAACAGCAGCGCCGCATCGGTTGTCTTGACCTGGTATTCGATGACGTTCCAGGCTTTGCCGCCGATGTTCTCCAGCCGCTCGCTGACGACGGTGACGTTCTCCGGCTTGCCGTCGAGCGCTGCCGCTGCCGCGTTGGTGAGGATGGCCTCGCGGAACTGCGAGACGGGCCAGGCGCCAGTCTCGTTGATGACCGCGAAACCAATGGTCTCGTCGCTGGAGTAGTAGAGGAACTCCTGATCGCCGGCCGGCGTCTGCACCGCCCAGCCGGTGGTGTCGATGCAGGCGCTGACCTTCACCTTCGTGCTGGTGACCGTTTCGCAGGCCATCACCGGCGTCGTGAGCACCAGCGCCGAGGCGATGGCGCCGAGGATAATTTTGTTCATGTGCGAGCCCTTCCCAAGAATAATTCGGGCGGAGCTTGTGGCTGGAGTCGCCTTGCTGGCAAGCGGATTTGCGCGACGGGAGACGTTATTCCGCCGCCTGCCTGGCAATCGCGATGCTGCCGACCGCTTCGCCGCTCGCGAGCACGAAGCCTTCGTCCAGCCAGCCGGTCACTCCGCCGATCATCTCCTTGACCGGGCGGCCCAGTTCGGCCAGCCGCAGCGCCCCCTTGTTGGCGCCGTTGCAGTGCGGGCCGGCGCAATAGGTGACGAACAGCGTCCCCTCCGGCCATTCGGCCATCCGGCGCGCGGTGATCTTGCCATGCGGCAGGTTGAGCGCCCCGGGCACGTGCCCCTGCGCATAGAGAACCGGGCTGCGCACATCGAGCAGCACGAAATCCTGCGTATCGCGGCTCAGCGCATCGTGCACGTCCCAGCAATCGGTCTCGAAGCCGAGCCGGCGGGAGAAGTGCAGCAGCGCCTCTGGCGACGCGGCGGCGGGGACAAGGGCGACGTTGCTTGGCATTTGGGCCTCCTTGGGGTTGGAATGGCGTGAACTTGCCGGAAAACGGCGGGACTGGTGAGTGGCGGGAATGCCAATATGCGGTAAGATACCGCCATCATGGATAGACCCAACCGCCACGTCGCCATCCTCGCCTACGACCAACTCTGTATGTTCGAGTTCGGCATCGCTGTCGAAGTGTTCGGCCTCGCCCGACCGGAGTTCGCGCATCTCGACTGGTACACACACGAGATCGTCGGCATCGAGCCGGGGCCGTATCGCGCCGGCGGCGTCAGCGTCGCGGCCAGCCACGACTTGAGCCGGCTTCAGCATGCCGGGCTGATTGTCGTGCCCGGTTGGCGCGGCGCGAAAATGCCGGTGCCCGAACCGCTGGTCGAGGCACTACGGACGGCCCACGCTCGCGGCGCCCGCATCGCGACCCTCTGCTCGGGCGTATTCGTCCCAGCCCGCGCCGGACTGCTCGACGGCCGCCGCGCCACCACGCACTGGCGCTATGCCGAAACGCTCCGCGCCGAGTTTCCGGGGATCGAAGTCGAGCCCGACATCCTCTACTCCGAGGACGGAAACCTCCTCACCGCCGCCGGCTCGGCAGCCGGCATCGACCTGTGCCTCCACATCGTTCGCCAGGACTTTGGCGCCGAGATCGCCAACACCGTGGCCCGGCGCCTCGTCCTCCCCGCCCATCGCGACGGCGGCCAGGCGCAGTTCGTCGCCCGCCCCGTGGCCAAGGAACGGCGGGGCCGCATCGGCCCGCTGCTCGATACGTTGCGCGGACGGCTGGACGAGGACTGGAGCATTGCCCGGATGGCAGCGCTGGCAATGCTCTCCGAGCGCACGTTGATTCGACACTTCAACGAAGCCACCGGCCTCAGCCCGTTGACTTGGCTCATCACCGAGCGCGTCGAGCGCACCAAGGAACTGCTGGAGACCACCGACTTCGGCCTCGACGCCATCGCCGAGGCCAGCGGCTTCCGCAGCCAGGAGACGTTGAGACATCACTTTCGGGCCAAGACTGGCGTGAGCCCCAGCGCGTTCAGGCGCAGCTTTGGGCGGATCGCCGCCGCGTAGCGGCTAGTCGTCGGCCTCGTCGCCGTCACCCTCGCCTTGTCCAGTCACAGCTTCGAGGAACTCGAACAGGATCGGATCGAACAGGTCGGGCCGTTCGAGGCTTGGGAAATGCGCCGTGTCCTCGAGCACCACCGCGAAGGCGTTCTCCAGTTCCTCGGACAGGTCCTCGTGGATCGAAATGATGTCGGAGCAATCGAGCTCACCGACCACCAGCAGCGTCGGCGCGGTGATTGCCGAGAGGTTGTGGAACGCCGCCTCCGGACGCTCCTCCTTGGTGAGCGGCGCGTGGTTGAGGTGGATCTCGTTCATGGCGAGGAACAACTCGCGCACCGGACCCGTAACCCGCCCGGATTCCCCGTAGGGCCCATCAAGCCATTCATGCGCCTGGATGCGGTTGGCGGTCGCGATGTTGCCGCGCTCCTTGGCGTACTCGAACGCCTCCTCGAGCTGCTCGACTTCCTCGTCGACCTCGTAGCCTTCGGCCCCTGTCACCGCCGTGCCCATCAGCACCAGCGCAACGGTCCGGCCCGGATGCTCCAGCGCGAAATCGATCGCGAGGCCACCGCCCATTGAGGAGCCGACGAAGATTGCCGCATGGACGCTCAGCCGATCGAGCACCGCCTCGAGATCGACCAGGTGATTGAACGGCACGTCGGCCGTTTCGGTCTCGCCGAAGCCGCGCCGATCGTAGCTGATGACGTGATAGCCCTCGGCCGCCAGCTGGCGCATCTGCTCGGACCACATGCGGCGGTCGGCCACCCCGGCATGGAGAAATACCACGGGAATGCCGAAGCCGGCGGCCTCGCCGCGGATCAGCGCGCCGTCAAAGTCGATTTCGAAGGGAGAGGTCACGTTGGGCTCCGTTTCGCAAAGTTTTCGCCTAGCACCCGTCGCCGCCGCTGGCCAGAGGGACGATCTGGCAGCGGCTTCTCCGAGCACGCGCCGGAGGGCGCCCCCAAGCGCATCATGATGAAGCGCACCGGAGCAGCCGGGTTCGCGCAGCTCTATGTGCTCGATCCGGACCGCAACGTTGTCGAAGTGAACGCCGCGCCGATCTGAGCCTACTTCACCGCCACAATGAACAGCCGCGGGAAGCGCAGCAGGACCTTGCCGTCCACCGTGCGCGGATAGGCGCCGGCGATCAGCTCGAGGTAGCGGGCGAGGAACTCCTCGCGCTCTGCCGGCTCGAGCGGATCGATGAACGGACGGAGGCCGGTGGCCTGGACCCATTCGACGATGGCTTCCGGACCATCGAGCACGTGGTTGTAGTTGCTGTGCCAGATATCGAGGCGGCGGGCCGTCGGGCGCAGCGCGTCGTAGTAGACGCGCACCGGCAGCAGCGGGGCGCGGGCGGCCTGCTTCAGGCGCTCGGCCCATGGACCGTCGGCAGCCACCTGACGCATCAGTTGGTGCGAAGGCTCTCCGATATTGTCGGGCATCTGCACCGCCAGCACCCCGCCCTCGGCTTGCGCGGCGGCAACGCGGGTCAGAGCGACGAGATGCTTGGGCACCCATTGGTAGATGGCGTTGGCAAAGACGAGATCGGTTTCCGGCTCCGGCACCCACGTGTTGGCATCGGCCACATCGAACGTCGCCTGAGGCACGCGCTGCCGGGCTTCGGCGAGCATGTTGGACGAGTTGTCGAGCCCAATCACTTGCGCCGCGGGAAACCGTTCGACCAGCAGCTCGGTGGAGTTGCCCGGCCCGCAGCCCATGTCGACCACCCGCTTCGGCGCCGTCAGCGGCACCTGCGCCAGGAGGTCGCGCGCCGGACGGGTCCGCTCGTCCTCGAACTTCAGGTAGGTGGCGGGGGACCAGTCAGCCATTCTCAAACTCCAAATGAAAAGGCCGGGCACTGGGCCCGGCCTGTTGCGCTCAGCGCGTCAGCTTCTTGTACGTCACCCGATGCGGGTTCACGCTGTCCGGCCCCAGCCGCCGGATCTTGTCCTGCTCGTAGTCCGCGAAGTTGCCTTCGAACCACTCGAAGTGGCTCTCGCCCTCATAGGCCAGCATGTGGGTCGCCAGCCGGTCGAGGAACATGCGGTCGTGGCTGATGATCACGGCGCAGCCGGCGAATTCCTCGAGCGCCTCTTCGAGGGCGGCGAGGGTTTCGGTGTCGAGATCGTTGGTCGGCTCGTCGAGGAGCAGCACATTGGCGCCCGACTTCAGCATCTTGGCCAGGTGCACGCGGTTGCGCTGTCCGCCTGAGAGATTGCCGACCTTCTGCTGCTGGTCGGCGCCCTTGAAGTTGAAGGCCGAGGTGTAGGCGCGCGAGTTCATCTCGCGCTTGCCCAGCATCAGGATCTCGTTGCCGCCCGAGATTTCCTCCCAAACGGTCTTGTTGGCGCCGAGCGTGTCGCGGCTCTGGTCGACATAGCCGAGGTTGACGTTGTCGGCGACGGTGATGGTGCCCGAGTCAGGCTTTTCCTGCCCGGTCAGCATGCGGAACAGCGTGGTCTTGCCGACGCCGTTCGGGCCGATGATGCCGACGATGCCGCCGGGGGGCAGCTTGAAGGTGAGGTTGTCGATCAGCAGGCGATCCCCGTAGGACTTGGAGATGCCCTCGATATCGATGACGTTCTGCCCGAGCCGCTCGCCGGGCGGAATGATGATCTGGGCGGTCTGCGACTGGGTGCGCGCCTCGTTGATCTTGACTAGCTCGTCATAGGCCTTGATGCGCGCCTTGGACTTGGCCTGCCGCGCCTGCGGCGACTGCCCCATCCATTCCTTTTCCTTCTCGAGCACCTTCATGCGAGCGGCGTCCTCGCGCTCTTCCTGGGCGAAGCGCTTGGTCTTGGCCTCGAGATAGGCCGAGTAGTTGCCCTCGTAGGGCACGCCCTTGCCGCGGTCGAGCTCGAGGATCCAGCCGGTGACGTTGTCGAGGAAGTAGCGGTCATGGGTGATGATCAGCACAGCGCCGGCGAAGTTGCGCAGGTGCTTTTCCAGCCACGCCGTGGTCTCGGCGTCGAGATGGTTGGTCGGTTCGTCGAGGAGGATCAGGTCGGGGTTGCTGAGCAGCAGCGCGCAGAGCGCGACGCGGCGCTTCTCGCCGCCCGAGAGCTTGTCCACCTGGGCGTCGCCCGGCGGGCAGCCCAGCGCCTCCATGGCCACTTCCACCTGGGATTCGAGATCCCAGAGGTTTTGGGAGTCGATCACGTCCTGGAGCTTGGTCGCCTCGTCGGCGGTCTCGTCGGAGTAGTTCATCATCAACTCGTTGTAACGGTCGAGGATGTCCTTCTTCTCTTTGACGCCGGTCATGACGTTGCCGAGCACGTCGAGCGCCGGATCGAGCTGCGGCTCCTGCGGCAGATAGCCGATCTTGGCGCCATCGGCGGCCCAAGCCTCGCCGGTGAACTCGGTGTCGATGCCGGCCATGATGCGCAGCAGTGTCGACTTACCCGAGCCGTTCGGACCGAGCACGCCGATCTTGGCATCGGGGTAGAAGCTCAGGTGGATGTTATCGAGCACCTTCTTGCCGCCGGCATAGGCCTTGGACATTCCGTGCATGTGATAGATGAACTGGCGCGCCATGAGGGCACTGCTCCCGCCGCTGGTAGCTTGAATTGCGAGCGCCGTATGTAGGGGAAGCGGTCCGCTGGGGCAACACCACCTTCGGCTCCTGCCCCGAGGCACCGCATTGGCCGTCGCGATTCCGGCTAGCCAGCTCGCTGCATTATCGTTAATACGATTCAGCGCCAGAAGAGCACTCCCGGGAGGATATCCGTGCCGTCGAGACCCAATTTCGCCCGCCGCGGCCGCAGCCTGCTGCCGGGCCAGGTGTCAGAGCTGACTGTCATCAACATCGATGGCAGCGGCCGACAGGTGCTGTTCACCGCCGACCAGATCATCGAGGCACCGAACTGGACGCCAGACGGCAAGACGCTGGTGTTCAACGCCGGCGGCGAGCTGTGGAAGATGGCCGCCGACGGGACCGGCGAGATCGAGAAGATCGACACCGGCGACCTCGACGACCTCAACAACGACCACGTGCTCTCGCCCGACGGGCGCACGGTCTATGTGAGCTCGGACGATGGCCACCTCTACGCGCTGCCGATCACCGGCGGCATGCCGCGGCGGGTGTCGAACACCTACCCGCACCGTCACCACTATTACCTCCACGGCGTCTCGCCGAACGGCAAGACGCTGTCCTATGTCGGCGTCAACGCCGTGGGCGATAACCAGTGGGCCAAGGTGAACATCTGGACCATCCCCGCGGCCGGCGGCCCGGACACGCAGCTGACCGACGTGCTGGTGCCCAATGACGGCGCCGAGTACTCGCCCGATGGGCAGTGGATCTGGTTCAATTCCGAGCAGGCCTCGCCCGGTCACGCTCAGATCTTCAAGATGCGCACCGACGGCTCGGAGCTGACGCAGATCACCTTCGACGAGCGGGTGAACTGGTTCCCGCACTTCTCGCCAGATGGGAAATCGATCGCCTATCTGAGCTATCCACCTGGCACCAAGGGCCACCCCGCCGACAAGGACGTGATCCTGCGCTTCATGCGCCCGGATGGCACCGGCACTCGCGACATCATCGGCTTCAACGGCGGCCAGGGGACGATCAACGTCAACTCCTGGGCCCCCGACAACAAGCGGTTCGCCTACGTGGCGTATCCGATCGGCTAGAAATCAAGTGGCCGGTTGTCGGCCACTTCCTTCATCACGAAGAACGTCCGCGTCTGGCGCACGCCGGGCAGCGCGATCAGCTGCGTGCCGTGCAGGTGATTGAAATGCGCCATGTCGCGCACCCGGATCTTGAGGAAGTAGTCGAAGTCGCCGGCCACCAGGTGGCAGTCGAGCACGAACTTCAGCTTGGTCACCGCCGCCTCGAATGCGGCAAAGCTCTCGGGCGTCGACCGATCGAGCACGACGCCGACCAGCACCAGTGCGCCGAGCTCGAGCTTGTGCGGATCGATCACGCCGCGCACGGCTGAGAGATAGCCCGCCTCGAGCAGCCGCTGGGTCCGGCGATGGCAGGTCGCGGCGCTGACACCGACCTCCTCGGCAAGATCGGCGTTGCTGATCCGTCCGTCGCGCTGGAGCGCACGCAGCATCTTCATGTCGATGCGGTCGAGATCGGCGTCGGAAGATTCTTTCATCAGGTGAGGTCCTGCTCGATCATTGTCTGCACTTTCCACTAAGTTTCCGCTGTTCTAGCGCACCGTTACCATAGAGTTAGGAAGCACCTTTCGTAGCCGATTTGCTACCCTTTTAGTTGTGTTTCAACTCAAGGAGGGCACCCCGATGCTCGCCAAGTTCCCCCGATACAAACTGACCTTCGGACCCACACCAATCGAGAAGCTCGAGCGTCTCAGCGCCCATCTTGGTGGCGCCGTCGAGCTCTACGCCAAGCGCGAGGACTGCAACTCCGGCCTCGCTTTTGGTGGCAACAAGCTACGCAAGCTCGAGTACATCATCCCCGACGCGATCGCCTCCGGCGCCGATACACTGGTGTCCATCGGCGGCGTGCAATCCAACCACACCCGCATGGTAGCGGCTGTCGCGGCCAAGATCGGCTTCAAGTGCCGGCTGGTGCAGGAAAGCTGGGTGCCGCACGAGGACGCGGTTTACGACCGCGTCGGCAACATCATGCTGAGCCGCATCATGGGTGCCGACGTGCGGCTCGTCGACGACGGCTTCGATATCGGCATCCGTGACAGCTGGAAGCAGGCGATCGCCGAGGTCGAGGCGGCCGGCGGCAAGCCCTACCCGATCCCGGCCGGCGCCTCGGTGCACAAATTCGGCGGCCTCGGCTATGTCGGCTTTGCCGAAGAAGTGCGGGCGCAGGAGGCCGAACTCGGTTTCAAGTTCGACTACATCATCGTCTGCACGGTCACCGGCTCGACGCACGCCGGCATGCTGGTTGGCTTCGCGGCCGACGGGCGCGCCCAGCGCGTCATCGGCATCGACGCGTCGCATACTCCGGAACAGACCCGGGCGCAGGTGCTGAGCATCGCCCAGTCGACGGCGGAACTCGTCGAACTCGGTCGGCCGATCACCAAAGAGGACGTCGTGCTGCGGGAGGAATACTCGTACCCGGTCTACGGCGTACCGTCCGAGGAGACCAAGGCTGCCATCCGCCTCGTTGCCCGGCTCGAAGGCATGATCACCGACCCCGTCTACGAGGGCAAATCCATGCAGGGGATGATCGACCTCACTCACAAGGGCTTCTTCCCGAAGGGCTCCAAGGTGCTGTACGCCCACCTGGGCGGCGCCCCGGCGCTCAACGGCTACGGCTACGCCTTCCGCAACGGTTGATCAGCCCGCGACCTCGGCAATCAGCCAGCGGGTGATCGGGGCGGTGTTGGCGAAGTGCTCGATGCAGACGTCGGCGAAATCCGGCTGCGCGGCGGCGCTGGCCGGCAGTTCGATGCCGGCCGTCAGGCCCTCGTAGAGCAGGTATTCGGCACGGTCCGCGTCGGTTTCGAACCCCCGCGGCATCAGCTTGCGGGTCTTCTCGCCGATGCTGTAGGCGCCCTTCGCCTTCACTTCGGCCACCGCCGCGACCAGCGCCTTGCCGGAGCGCGGGTGGATCACCGACTGGCGGAAGCTCTCCAGCGTGTCCTTGTCGAAGCCGTACATGCCGGTCCCGAGGAACACCCGTTCGGCCTCGACGTGGACGTAGAAGCCGGGCCGATCCCAGCTGCGCCTGTCGCCGTGCCAGAACCATAGGGCGAGGTGCTGCTTGTAAGGCCGCTTGTCCTTCGAGAAGCGGATGTCGCGGTTGATGCGGGAGATCGAGCCGTTGACCTTGGGATCGAACTGCACCTCGGGCGAGATCGCCTTGAGCCGCGGCCCGATCTCGGCGACGAACGCCTTGCCCGGCTCGACATATCCGGCCTCGTAGAGCGGCCGGTTGGCGTCGAACCAGGCCTTCTCGTTGTGGGCCGCGATCCCCGCGAGGAACTCGAAGGTCTGCTTGGGGAAACCGCTCATTCGAAGGCTCCTACACGTGTGATGCGATATGCCTGCTTGGCTTCGAGGCCATCCAGCCAGGCATCGGACCAGCGCGGATGCCGAGCGAACTCCTCGGCTGCGATGGGTGCTATCGCAAAGCGGTCGCGGACGAAACTGCCGGGCGCAGCCTGTGCGGCAACCGTATCGAGGAACGCCGGATCGAAGACGATGGCGCCGTCGAAGTCGACGCTCTTGAGGTCGGTGCCGCTGAAGTCCGCCATGCCGAAGATGCTGCCCCGGAACGTGCTGCCGGCCATCGAGGTGCCGGCGAACGTGGTGTTGTGCACGATGCTGCCGTCGAAATTGATGCCGAAACCGCGGCTGCCGTCGAACGAGACGTGCTTGAGGATAGCCCCGGAGAAGTCGGTGCCTGAGAGCTGTGCTCCCTGCTTCAGCCCCTCGCCGCCGGTGATCGACGGCAGCTCGCCGCCGGTGAACTGAACGTAGTTTAGGTTGGCATTCCGGAACCGCGCGTGCTCGAGATACGCCCCGTCGAACTCCGCGCCGACGAGGAGCTGCCGGTCGAAATTCGCAAAGCGCAGCGACGCGAAGTGAAAGCGGAGGTTGCTGCCGGTGCTCGCGGCCCGCACCTCAGCGAAGCTGAAATCAGCCCCGTTGAGCTCCGAGAAGTCGGTGAGGCCGTTGGAGATCAGCAGCCCGATTATTTGGCCGCGCTCCGGCGACAGCGGCCGATCCGACATCACGCCGCTCTGCTCGCCGGCGAACTGGACATTGCCATTCGCCGCATCTAGCTGCTGCCGGATCGTCGCGGACGCCGCCAGGTCCGTCCTGCGCAACAAGCCCGACGACATCAGCAGGTTCTCATCGAGATCGGTCAGCGGGTTGCGCAGGTACCGGTAGGGCCGCGCCGCGGTGGTAGCCGCGATGATGCGGGCGCGCAAACCCGGGCTGAGGCCGGCAATGGAGGGCTTGTCACCGGCGAAGGTGTTGAACCCCGCCACTTCCTGCGCCACCTGGGCGCCGATCTCTAGGATCTCCGGCACTATCGAGGTGGAACGCTGCGCCTCGCCTAGCTCGATCTGGCTCTGGATGAAGCGGTTCTGCTCGGCGATGCGCCCGTTCTGGTCCTGCATCAGGCCGATCTGGGTGCGCAGCAACTGGTTCTGCTGGAACAGCAGCGCCGAACCCGCTAGCGCTGCGATGGCCGCGATGAACGCCGTGATCGTCGCCATCAGCCAGCGACGGGTCGAGACCCAGGCGTAGCGCGCCAGCACCAGCTCGGCGAGATCGCGGGCGGACTCCGTCGCCTCGGCGACCTTCTGTAGCGCCGCGAAGCGCGCGACCTCGGAGAGCGGCCGGGCGAAGCGCTCCATCTCGACTTCGCCGCGTTTGAACAGGCTCTCCCAGATCTGGCGGCGGAAGATCATCAACACCGCGGTGACGACCAGCACCAGCACGAGGAAGCCGAACAGCAGGCCGAAGACCAGGCCGGAATTCGCCGTGATGAACTCCACCCCGAAGGTAGAGAGCGGAAAGCCGACAACGACGCCGATGATGAAGACGACGGCCGCGATGCCCAGCGTCGCCACGGCGGCGTTGAACGCCCGCGCCCGCTCGCCGGGGCGATCCACATCCGGCGGCGCTGCCTGTCCCTGCTTGTCGTCCGTCATCGCATCGCCCCCGCGCCCCAGGGAACATTATCCGAGTTCAGATAGCCGGCAATCCCGCCTGCTCAGGCCTCGATCCAGATCGGTACTGACTTGAACGCCGGCGTCTTCGAGCGCGGGTCGACGGCGGTGCCGCAGAGCACATTGGCTTCGGGGTAATAGGCCAGCGCGGAGCCGCGCGGCAGGTCGAAGGCGGTGGCAGTGCCGGTCATCTTGCCGGTATCGGACGCGATGGTGACGCGCTGGCCGTCGCTGACGCCGAACACTGCCATGTCCTCGCGGTTGAGGAAGATGGCGTCGCGCCCGGCCTTGAAGCGGTAGCTGTCCCGCTCTTCGTAGATGATGGTGTTGAACTGGCCCTCGGAGCGCACCGTGGCGAGGGTCAGCGGCGCCGGCGCCTTGGGCAGCGGGGTGACGACGAAGTGGGCCTTGCCGTCCTTGGTGGCGAACTCGGGCGTGTGCAGCACGCGGTGCTTGATGTGGAACTCGCGCTTCGCCACGTCGATATCGGCCAGTTGCTCGAGGCCGGGGACGATCCGAGCGATCGCCTCGCGCACTTTCGAGTGCTGCTTGAAGCCACTGAAATCAATGGGACAATCGGGGACCATGAGCTTGGCCAGATCGCAGAGGATCACCGTCTCCGGCCGCACATTGTCGAGCCGCTCGATGCCGCCGTCGGAGAGGCGGACGAAGTTGAACATCGATTCCTGGGTCGTCGGGGACCACTCCTCGTCGCGGGCGGTGACGGGGAGGATCAGCACCTCGCCCTCCCCTAACCCGTTTACGTGGCCGCGGTTTAGCGTGGTGGTGAGGAACAGCTTGAAGCCGATGGCGCCCATGGCGCGGCTGGCGAAATCGGTGTCCGGGGTCGCGCCCCAGAGGTTGCCGCCCATGATCACGGCGCTGTCGACCTCGCCACGGGCGGCCGCTTCGAGGCCGGCCATGGTGTCGAAGCCCTTGTCGCGGCTGAGTTTTATGCCGAACGCCTGCTCCACGGCGGCGAACACCTGCTCGGAGACGATGGGCTTGACGCCGATGGTGCCGATGCCCTGCACGTTGGAGTGACCGCGGAGGGGTAGCAGGCCGGAATAACGCTTTCCGATCATGCCTCTAAGCAAAGCGAGGTTGGCGATCGCCTCGACGTTTTCGACCCCGTGCAGGTGATGGGTCATGCCCATGCCCCAGGCGAACACGACATTCTGCCGGTTGGCGTAACGGGTGGCGACGCGCTCGATATCCGACCTGGAAATCGACGTATTCGCCGCGATCTGTTCCCACGAAAGCTGGTCAAGATCTGCCTTTAGATCATGAACTTCTGCCGTGTGGTTTTCGATGAAGCTTTTGTCCTCGGCGCCCATGGCGAAGATGGCCTTCATCAGCCCTTTGAACAGCCAGATGTCAGAGCCGATCCGCGGCTGCAGGTAGTCGGACGCAATCTCGGTGCCGCCAGACAGCATCGAGGTCGGCGACTTCGGCACCGCGAACTTCACCAGCCCCGGCTCCTTCGCCGGATTGATGATGATGACGTCGCCGCCCCGGTCGCGGCAGTGCTTCAGCATGTGGATGAAGCGCGGGTGGTTGGACGACGGGTTGGCGCCGATGACGAAGATCAGGTCGGCGCCGGTCAGGTCCTCGAGCTCGACTGTCGCGGTACCCTTGCCGATGGTGGTGGCCATCCCCTCGCTGGTCGCCTGGTGGCAATAGTAGGAGCAGTTGTTGACGTTGTTGGTGCCGAACACCCGGGCCAGCAGCTGGAACACGAAGCCGGCCTCGTTCGACGAGCGGCCGGAAGAGTAGAAAAAGCTGCGGTTGGGGTTGGTGGCTTTCAGCTGCGCCGCCGCGTGGGCGATGGCGAAATCCCAGTTCACCGGCTCGAACCTGTCAGCGCCGACCGCTTTGAACAGTGGCGTGTTGAGCCGGCCGAGCCGCTCCATCTCGCGGCCGCTGAGCTGCTGCAGGTCGCTCACCGGATGGAGGAACGCCTCGTTCGGGATGGCCGGCTGGATATCGGTCGATTGCGCCTGGACAGACTTGTTGCAGACCGACGGAAACTCGCCGAGTTCATTGGTCATCCCGCCCTTCTGCCCACCCATGCCATAGGCGCAGGCCTTGCAGGTGTTCTTCGCGGTCAGGGCCTTCGCCGCCTTGCCCAACCCGATCTTGCGGATGGTCTCGACCGTATAGAGCAGCTTCTTGGGGCCGCCGCCAACGATCCGCGGCCTGTCGTCGATAGTCATGGGAACTCCTCGTTGTGGCGAGGTTAGCATGGCCGCGGGAACGCCAAAAGCGCCGGTGCTTGCCGACCCCCACCCCTGTCCCCTCCCCGCAAGGGGGAGGGAGACCAAAACACCGGCCTTTGTGCGGGCGTCTCCCTCCCTTTTGTGGGGAGGGGACAGCGGTGGGGAGCCACAGCCACCGAATGGAACCATGTCCTTTTCTGTCCGCTCCTTGACCTGTACGTGCCTTTCGCCGCAATCTGCGGCTCCGTACCTTCAGCCCATCACCACACCATGTGAGGCTAGAAATGTCCGACACCGCACTACTCGTCATCGATGCGCAGGAATCGTTCCGGCAGCGCCAGAACTGGTTCGAGACCGACTACGCGACGTACCTTAGGAACCAGCAGGCGCTGATCGATGGGGCGCGGGCCAAGGGCTACGCCGTCATCCGCGTGCTGCATGTCGAGCCCGAGGGGATCTTCTCGCTGGCGTCCGGCTTCGTGCGCCCGCTGGCCGAACTGCAGCTGACCCCGGACGCGGAGTTCTTCAAGACCCGCCATTCGGCCCTTGTCGGCTCGGGCCTCGATGTCTGGCTGACCGAGAACGGCATCCGGCGACTGATCGTGTCCGGCATCCGGACCGAGCAATGCTGCGAGACGACGACCCGGCATGCTTCCGATCTCGGCTGGCAGGTTGATTATGTCACCGAGGCAACTCACACCATGGCGCTGACCGACAAGACCGGCCGCACGTGGAGCGTCGACGAGCTGAAGGCCCGCACCGCCGCGGTGCTCGATGGCCGCTTCGCCCGCGTCTGCACTATCGCCGAGGCCCTCGCCGGGGCGCCCAAGGCCGCCGCCGCATGAGCCCTGCCCCGCGCCGGATCCCGGTCTATGTCGTGCTGCCGGCGCGGACGCTTCTGCTCGATGTCGCGGGGCCGATGGAGGCTCTGCGCAAGGCGAACCAGATGCAGTCGGAGGTGGCGTTCGATGTCCGCTATATCGGGGCGCTACCGACGATCACCAGTTCGATCGGGCTGACCGTCACCGGCATCGAGCCGCTACCCGCCAGTATCGAGGACGATGCAATGGTCGTCCTTTCCGGCGACACCGAACTCATCCTCGGTGCCGACCGGCTGGGGACGATGGAGGCGCCGCTCGAAGGTTCGGACGATGTGGTCGCGTGGCTGCGCGCCAATATCCGGCCGGGCATCCGGCTGGTGTCGATCTGCTCGGGTGCCCTGCTTGCGGCTCGCGCCGGGCTGCTCGATGGTCGCGCCTGCACGACACACTTCACCGATTGCACGCTGCTCGCCGAAGCCGCGCCCACCGCCCGGGTGCTGGAGAACCGGCTCTATGTCGAGGATGGCGAGCGCTACACCAGCGCCGGCATCACCGCCGGCATCGACCTGATGCTGCACATCATCGGCCAGTTGACGAGCCCGGCAACGGCCGCGGCCGTGGCGCGCTACCTCGTCGTCTACCTGCGCCGCGCCGGCACCGACCCACAGCTGTCGCCGTGGCTCGAGGGCCGCAACCACATCCATCCGGCCATCCACCGCGTGCAGGACGCGATCACCGCCGATCCGGCCCGCGACTGGTCGCTGGAGACGCTGGCGCAAATCGCCATCGCCAGCCCGCGCCATGTCTCGCGCCTCTTCAACGACCACGCGGGCATGAGCATCCCAGACTACGTGAACCGGCTGCGCGTGGCCCTCGCCCAGCAACTGCTGAGCGAAACTCGCCTCGACATGGAGCGCATCGCCGAACGCTCCGGCTTCGCCTCTTCCCGCCAGCTCCGCCGCGCCTGGGGCAGGATTAACCCGACCCCGCCGAGCGCTGCGAGAACGCGAGAACCTGCATAAGCGTCTGCTCTGCGGCTGAATGGCCCGAGAAATTCTCTACTGCGCAGTCCTGCGCCGCCGCCCTGCGCCACAATATTGCTATCATGAACTATGAACTAGTATCGGTACTTGAGTACATGGGTACTTGGGGTACTGAGGGAAACATCCGTGAAAAATCTATTGCCGGCGGTGTTGATCGCCGTTGCGACGCTTGCTGTTACCGCCGCGGGCGCGGCCGAAGTGGGAACGTTCGTCTCCGGCGCGACCGGGAGCGCCGTCGCCAAGCCCGACACCATGTTCTTCCAGATCGGCTTCAAGTCCGAGGGCAAGACACCGGAAGAGGCGGTTCACGAGGACGCCGTGCAGGCTCGAAAGGTGGTTGCGGTACTGCGCGAACAGGGTCTGCAGGACACCGACCTCGAGACCAACGGCTACGCTATCGAGGAAATCCTGGGGCCGGAGGGCTGCGGGCAGTCGTATCGCACCGACCAGCCGCTGGTTCCCTGCGAACTCGAAGGGTATCGCCTCAATAACAGCATCACGGTGCGCATCCGGAACCTCGACAACTACGCTGCCATCCTGACCGGCGCGATCGAGGCCGGCCTCAAGGACATCAGCCGCATCAGCTTCGCGGTCGCCGACGAGCAACGCTACTATGACGAGGCCTTTGCCAAGGCCCTGCTGGCTGCAAAGGCCAAGGCGGAACTGACGGCCAAGACGCTCGGGTTCCGGCTGGGAAGGCTCGTGGACGTTGGCGCAAACATTGCACCGGCGCAGTGGGACCACCAGTCACCCGCCACGCTTGCCGATGGCCTCGAGGGAAGCTACGGCGAGGGTGAAGCGGCCGATCTCATGCTCGCCGCGCCGCTCATCAGCACCGGCGAGATGACCTTTACCCGAGAAGCCTCGGTTACTTTCGAGATCGTACCCGGATCTTGAGCCGCAAGGCGGCTAACCGCCTCTGTAGCGGCCATCCGGCAGCGCTGCTAGAACTGCGGCATGGCCACTCCCTCAGCGCTTCGCGCCGAAACCGCCGAGCGCCTTCACAGCATCGCCATCCGGCTGCTGCGCCGCGCTCGTGTGGTGGACCGCGAGGCTGGGGTTGGGCCGGCGCAGTTGTCCGCCCTGTCGGTCCTGTACTTCACCCCCGAGTTGCCCCTCACGGCGCTGGCCGAGGCCGAGCAGGTGGCGCAGCCGACCATGACGCGGATCGTCGCCTCACTGGAGGCGGCGAGCGCCGTCACCCGCGCCCCGTCCCAGACCGACCGGCGCGTGCAGATGGTCGCCATCAGCCCGGAGGGCAGGCGAATTTTCGAGGCAGCCCGGGCGCGGCGGCTCGAAGTCATCGAGGCCATGCTCGGCCGGCTGGACGACGCAACCATCGCCGCGCTCCGTCCGTTGCTCACCCCGCTGGTCGATGCGGTCAACCATCGCGACTAGTGGACAGCGTGCACCGGTTTTTGTATAGCAATGCTATGCAAATGGGAGGGGCGAATGACGGGCTTTTCTGACGGTGCTATGGTGCGATGATGAGCGCCACCGCGAACGATCCATTCGTATTGGTGACCAGCAACGATCTCGACCGCCTGCGAGCAGAGCTGTCGCATGATCCCGAGCTTGCGCGCGCCCGCCATCAGAGCGGCGCCTCGCTGGTGGCCTGGTGCGCATACATGGGCAATGTCGGCGCCATCGCCGCGGTGCGGGCGCTGATCACCGAGCTCGATCCGCACGAGGCCATCATTCTCAAGGATGGCGCACGGCTGGAAGCAGCGCTAGCCGGTGGCTGGGACCCCAATGAACTGTCGCGCGACGGCTTCACGCCGCTTGGGCTGGCGGCGTTCTTCGATAATGCCGAGGCCTTCGAGTTGCTGCTGCCGTTGACCCGCGACGTCAACGAGGCAGCACAGAACCCGCAGAAGGTCGCCGCGCTCCATGCGGCCACCGCCAAGCGCAACACCAAGATGGTGGAAAAGCTGCTCCGCGCCGGGGCCGACCCGAGCCAGCCGCAGGCCGACGGTTTCACCCCGCTGCATGTCGCGGCGATGCACGGCGACGCGGCGATCGTCGGGCTGCTGCTGCTGTTCGGGGCGGACCCGAGGCAGGCCAACGCGAAGGGCGAGGATGCCATCGCCCATGCGAACAATGGCGGGCATGCGTGGTTAGCGGAGCGGTTGGCGCGTTAGAGCTAGCGCCGAACGCCGGGGCTAGTTTTTGCCGGCCTGCCACTCACCCCAACGTTACGGCGAGTTAATGTGCACCGGGGGATGGCGATGCTATCGTCCGGGCCGTTCTGCCCCTGATCCGGCTGGGGCATATCTCTTTGGGAATCGGTCGCTTGTTCAGGCAATTGCTGCTTTCGCTCGTCATTTTGGGAGCGGCCGCGGCCGCATACATCTTCCTTGTGCCCGGTGCGCCCCAGACGCTGGCCCGCTTCGGCATCACCCTGCCCTTCGGCGAGCCGGCTGAAGCCGCGACCAGCCCCGCCGGAGCACCGGCCCAGCAGCAGGCCGGCGGCCAGCGCGCCGGAGGTGGCGGCGGCGGACGCGGTGGCAACCGCACCATGGTGGTGGTGACCGCCCCGGTGCTGCTCGCGACCATCAACGACAAGCTGACCTCGATCGGCGAGGGCGCGGCGGCCCATTCGGTTACGGTGGTTTCGCCGGCGAACGGCACGCTCACCGAGCTGCTGGTCAACCCGGGCGACGTGGTGGCGGCCAAGGCGGTGATCGGGCACCTCGATGCCGATGCCGAACAGATCGCCCAGGAGCGGGCCAAGCTCGCTTTCGACGACGCCCAGACAGCGCTCGATCGCACCAATGAGCTGGCCAAGGCCAGCACCACCACCACCGTGCAGGTCGCGGCGGCACAGCTGGCGTTCAACAATGCCCGGCTCGAGCTGCAGAATGCCGACCTGGCGCTGCAGAAGCGCACGATCTCCACCCCGATCGGCGGAACCGTCGGACTGTTCCAGGTCAGCCCCGGCAATACCGTCACGGCGCAGACCGTGGTGACCACCATCGAGGACACCTCGCATATCCTCGTCAGCTTCTGGGTACCGGAGCGCTACGCCTCGGCCATCGCCACCGGGATGCCGCTGACCGCTGCGGCCGTGGCGCTGCCCGGCCAGACCATCGCGGGCGAGGTCAGCGCCGTCGACAACCGCATCGATCCGGCAAGCCGGACGCTGAAGGTGGAAGCCGCGATCCCCAACGACGAGGGCCGGCTCAAGCCCGGTATGTCGTTCTCCGTGAGTATGAGCTTTCCGGGCGAGCAGTTCCCTTCGGTCGATCCGCTGGCCATCCAGTGGTCGAGCCAGGGGAGCTATCTGTGGAAGTTCGTCGACGGCAAGGTCAAACGGGTGCCGGTGGAGATCATCCAGCGCAACTCCGACGGCGTGCTGGTGAAGGCGGAACTCGCCGCGGGCGAGCAGGTGGTGACGCAGGGCGTGCAGCAGCTGACGGCTGGGGCCAGCGTGCGGCTGCTGGACGCGCCGGCGGATGGTGGTGGCGAGGGGCGCAAGCGGCAGAAGCCGGCCGAGGCGAACCCGTCGTGAGCATCCAATCCCAGAACGAGCGCGGTGGGGCCATTGCCGGGCTGTTCGTGCGGCGGCCGGTGCTGGCGATCGTCGTCAGCTGCCTGATCATTGTGGCGGGGTTGGCGGCCTTCTTCGGCGTCGAGATCCGTGAGCTGCCGAGCGTCGAGCGCCCTACTCTCTCGATTTCCACCAACTTCCCCGGCGCCGCCGCCGAGACGGTCGACCGCGAAATCACCTCGGCCATCGAGGGCGTGGTGGCGCGGATCCAGGGCGTGGCGTCGATCTCGTCGGATTCGTCCTATGGCCGCAGCCGTGTGTCGATGACGTTCAACGACGGCACCAACCTCGACAACGCCACCTCCGATATCCGCGACGCGCTCGGCCGCATCACCAACCGGCTGCCCGATGGTGCCGAGACGCCGACTATCGTCAAGGCGGACTCGAATGCGCAGGCGATCATCCAGCTGGCCGTCACCTCCGACACCATGCCCAAGGATGAGCTGACGGCGCTGGTCGAGAACACCATCTCCGAGCGGCTGGCCGCCGTGCCGGGCGTTGCCGACGTGCAGATCAACGGCAGCCAGGACAAGAGTTTTGAGATCGACGTCGATCAGGTGAAACTCGCGAGTCTCGGGCTGACCGTCGGCGATATCCGCAACGCGCTCTCGACCATTGCTTTCGACAGCCCGGCCGGCTCGCTCAACGGCACCAACCAGAACATCGCCATCCGCGCCATTGCCGAGGTGAACACGCCCGAGCAGTTCGAGAACATCGTCATCAAGGGGACGACACGGCTCGGCGATGTGGCGAGCGTGGTGTTCTCACCCGGCGCCTCGAACTCGGGGCTGCGAGCGGACGGCAAGTCCGGCATCGGGCTCGGCATCGTCCGGCAGGCTCAATCGAACACGGTGCAGATTTCCGAGGGGGTGAAGAAGGCGGTCGCGGACCTGAAGAGCGCGCTCCCGCCGGGAGTGAACATCAACATCTCGTCCGACGAGTCGGTGTTCATTTCGGGCGCCATCCACGAGGTCGAGCGCTCGCTGCTGATCGCCGTGTTCGGCGTCATCGTCATCATCTTCCTGTTTCTCCTCGATTGGCGGGCGACCATCATCCCAGCCATCACCATGCCGGTGGCGCTGATCGGTACGGTGGCCGGAATCTATGCCTTCGGTTTCTCGCTCAACATCCTGACATTGCTGGCCCTTGTGATCGCCACAGGCCTCGTCGTGGACGACGCCATCGTGGTGCTCGAGAACATCACGCGGCGGCGCGGCATGGGTCTTGGCCCGCGCGCCGCGGCGGTGCTGGGGACGCAGGAGGTGTTCTTCGCGGTGGTGGCGACCACCCTGACCCTTGCCGCCGTGTTCATCCCGATCTCGTTCCTGCCGGGTCAGACCGGGCTGCTGTTCCGCGAGTTCGGCTTTACCCTCGCCATCTCGGTGGGGCTGTCGGCGGTGGTAGCGCTGTCGCTGGCGCCGATGATGGCGTCGCGGCTGCTGAAGCCGCATGTCGAGCGGCCGCGCAATGCGGTGCAGCGCTTCGGCGGCGTGCTGGCCGGGATTTACCGGCGCACCCTGCATTTGGCGCTCGACAATCCACTGGTGGTGATCGTCATCGCGGTGCTGTTCGCCGGGGCCGCCTATGTGGCGTTCGGCACGCTGAAGCAGGAACTGACCCCGCCCGAGGACCGGGCCTCGATTGCTATCAACGTCAGCGCCCCGGCGACGGTGAGCCTCGATTTCACCCGCACCCAGATGCAGAAGATCGAGGACCTCGTGGCGCCCTACAAGGCAAGCGGCGAGGCGACGAGCATCTTCTCGATCTCGGGCTTTGGCTCGAACACCAATTCCGGCTTCATCATCCTGACGCTGGCCGACTGGGAGCACCGGCAGCGCAGCCAGCAGCAAATCGCTGCCGAGATCACCCAACTGCTGACCCAGGTGCCGGGCGTTCGCGCCACCATCCGTCAGGGCAACAGCCTCGGCGTACGTGGTGGTGGCTCCGGGCTGCAGTTCGCGCTGGTGGGGGACAACTATGCCACCCTCTCCGATGCCGCCAACAAGGTGAAGGCGGAGCTGGAGAAGGACGAGAAATGGGGCCGCGTCTCGGTGAACTACGAGACGACGCAGCCGCAGATGACGCTGACCATCGACCGCGAGAAGGCGGCGCAGTTGGGGATCGACATCAACGGGCTCGGCACCACCATGCAGGCGATGATCGACGGCTCGGACGTCGGCACCGTGTTCATCAACGACGCCAGCTTCTCCGTGCGCATGACCTCGACCTCGAGCCCGGTGAACGACCCCGGCGACCTCGAGTCGATCTTCCTGAAGACCACCGACGGCCGCTACGTGCCGATGTCGACCATCGCATCGCTGACTGAGGCGCCGATCGCGCCCTCGCTCGGCCGCGAGCAGCAGCGCCGGGCGGTCACCGTCACCGCGGCACTGACCGACGGCTTTGCGCTCGGGGACGCCTACAACGAGGCCGTGACGATCGCCCAGCCGCTGCTGCCGGAGGGCGCGGCGATCATCCCGATGGCGGAGGCCAAGACGCTCGGCGAGAGCAATAACGGCCTGATCATCACCTTCGGCTTCGCGCTGATCGTCATCCTGCTGGTGCTGGCGGCGCAGTTCGAGAGCGTATGGAGCGCCATCATCGTCATGGCGACGGTGCCGTTCGGGCTCGCCTGTGCGGTGTTCGCGATGCTGCTGACCGGGGTGACACTCAACGTCTATAGCCAGATCGGGCTGGTGCTGGTGGTGGGCATCATGGCCAAGAACGGCATCCTGATCGTCGAGTTCGCCAACCAGTTGCGCGACCGCGGCCAGAACGTCCGCGAGGCGGTGGAGAACTCGGCCAACATCCGGCTGCGACCGGTGGTGATGACCATGATCGCCACGGTGCTCGGCGGCGTGCCGCTGATCATTGCGGGTGGCGCCGGATCGGAAGCGCGGGCGGCACTCGGCTGGATCATGGTGGGTGGGCTAAGCTTTGCCGCGGTTTCGACGCTGTACCTGACACCGGTGGCCTACCTGTTGCTGGCGCGGTTCTCGAAGCCCAAGGCGCTCGAGGAGGCCCGATTGCAGAGCGAACTGGCGGCTGCCGATGCGGCGGAGGGCGGGGCGCCCCCTGCCCCGGCGGAATAACCCTGCCAATAGGCGAAGGGCGCGGGGTTGCGGACCCGCGCCCTTCTTTCGAGTTCTGATCGTGGGGTCAGATCAGAACACGTACACCGTCAACTGACCGCCGCTGCGCGACACTGCGAAGACGTCGCCGGCGCTATAGCCCGAACCGCTGATGCGAGCTGAGAGGCTGGCGTTGCCGCTCACCGCGCGCTGCAGCAGTTGGACCTTGCTGCTCTTGCCGAACAGCTCTGCGATCTTGGCGCGTGTCGGCCCGCACAGCTGGACCGGCACGACCTTGACGGTGCCCACCCGCTCGAACAGGGCGCGGTTGAGCTGCATGTTGGATGCCAGAGATACGGCCTGACGGCCTTCCTGGATCGAGCAAGCCTGGCTGTTGATGAAGCCGCCGGCGCCGCCGTTGCTGGCTACGCGGACGATCGTTCCACCGCCGCCGTTGCCACCGTTTCCACCGTTCCCGCCATTCCCTCCGTTACCGTTGCCGCCATTGCCATTGCCGTTGCCGTTGCCGCCACCGCCAATGGTGCCGAGGTCGATGTTGAGGTCGCCAAGGATGTCGCTCAGATTGAGCAGATCGCCCAGGCCGAGATCGCCGACCAGGTTGCTGAGATCGAGACCACCCAGCCCGAGGTCGCCCAAGCCGCCGAGACCCAGGTCGCCGAGACCCAGATCACCCAGGTCGAGCAGGTCATCGCCAAGCCCGACGCCGCCCAGACCGACGTCGCCCAGGCCGAGGTCGCCGACGCCGAGGTCGTCCAGACCACCGAGATCACCCACCCCACCCAGATCGGCCAGATTGCCGAGGCCAAGGCCACCGCCGAGCACGCCGTCTTCGCCGCCCAGATCTACGTCGCCGAGACCAACATCAAGATTGTCCAGGTCGATGCCACCGAGCAGATCGTCGCCCAGGCCGACGTCGATATCGTCCAGATCGAGGCCATCGAGGTCCACGCCGTCGAGATTCAGATCACCGAGCAGGCCGTCGTCACCACCCAGATCAAGGTCGAGGTCGTCGAGATCGACGTCGCCGATATCCAGGTTGCCGAGCACGCCGTCATCGCCGCCCAAATCGAGATCGAGGTCGCCGAGCAGGCCATCGCCGTCGCCACCGAGACCAAGGTTGCCGAGCAGTCCATCGCCGTCGTTGCCGCCCAGGTCGAGGTTCAGCAGGCTGTTATTGTCGTCGTCGTCCTCGCCGCCCAGATCGACATCGAGCACGCTGCCATCGTCATCGCCGCCGATGTCCACCAAGCCGCCGACGCCGCCAAGCAGGCCATCGTCGTCATCGTCGTCGTCGCCGCCAAGGTTGATTTCAAGGTTGGTGTCGCTGTCGGCGCCAAGGCCAACATTGACCAGCGAGTCATCGCTGGCGCCCCCGGTGTTGACGTCGACGAGGCCGCCGACGCTGACGTCGGAGTCGCTGTCGCCACTAAGTATCCCACCGAGAAGGCCAGCGGCCTGTACCGGGGCCACGTTGGTGCCCGCAACTAGTACAACTGCTGCCAATAGTGCAATCGCGCTGCTTTTCATGACTGTATCTCCCAGTTAGCAACTGAGCTGAACTTAGATACGTCAAGCTGACAGGACGCTGTCAGTTAAGCTTTCGCAAGGTTTGTCGCCGTCAATTTAGTTATCGCATTTCTCACAAGAACGACTCATTTTGAATAACTACACGTTTTCACTTATCTCGACGTATCCATGTACTTACGTGAATGAAAAATGGCGCGGAGAGAGCTCCGCGCCATTCTCTAGGCCACGACCTAGAGGAGATCAGTACACGTAGACCACCAGCTGACCGCCCTTGCGCTGTACGGCGATCACGTCCCCGGCGTCGTAGCGTGTGCGACCGAGCGATGCGGTGATCAGCGCATCGGACATCACGGCCCGACGCAGCAGGTTGATCTTCTTGCTCTTGGCGAGGATCTGCGCGACCTGCTTCTTGGCCGCCGGGCAAAGCTTGATCGGGACCACCTGAACATTGGCGGCGCGCATCCATGCCTTGATCTCGGCACCGCTGAGCTTGCCGGCCGCCGCGATCTGCAGCAGCTGCCGCGTATTGTTGACGGCGCAGTTGATCACGAAGTTCTCGCCACCGAGGCTGCCGACCAGGATGCGGTTGCCATTGCCGCCCGCACCGTTGCCGCCGCCATTGCCATTGCCATTACCGTTGCCGCCACCACCACCGCCACCGCCGATGACCTCAAGCAGCTCCAGGTTGACGCCGAGTTCGAGCTCGAGACCGGCCAGGTCGAGCGAAACCGTCGTGTTCTTCAGCAGCCCGTTGGTCGAGACATTGGCATTGACGAGCGGCTTGTTGCCGTTGCCGACCGCCGCGTTGAGGACATTGTTGCCGCCCCCCACGTCGAGGTTGACCAGGGCATTGTTGCCTTGGTCGTTCAGCGACACCAGCCCGCCAACATTGGTGCCGCCGCCACCGGTTACTTCGTCGACCGTGCCGGTAACAGTGTCTACCGTATCGGTAACAGTGTCGGTGACGGTGTCGACAACCCCACCGAGCAGTCCGGCCGCACTAACGGGCGCGGCGCTCATCCCGACGACGACTGTGAACGTCGCCAACGCCGCAACAACATTGCTTCTCATGACATACTCCCTGACATCCGCCGCCATTCTGCCGACGAATAGACACGTATGTGAACATGGCTAAGTTCCGCTCGAAAGGCCGTCAACTTGACCTTGGTTGTGTGATTCATTCCGATATTCAAGCAATTGCTCAAAATACGCACTCGCACTTACCAATACATTTTGCGTACCGCTTTGCGTACTAACGCGTAGGACATCGACAATTAGGTTGAACCTTGAGTTCAATGCGAATTGTCGCCGGGCATCGCGGGCGTGGATACTGGTCAGCCCTTACCTCCAGATACATGTTTGAGACGATCTGCTCTGGGCCCAGGCGACGGGAAGGCCGGAATCCCATGGCGCCGGCCACAGCCCGCCGGTGGCACTATTTACTTCTGGCGGCGAGCAACTCCAGTAAAGCGGGTACTATCGGAAGATGACAGACCGCTGACAGGTTTTCAGCACTTATGAACGCGGCCGAGTCGCCCCGACATTTACTCGACCAGGCTCAGGTAAATTGCCGCGAAGCCCTGCTCCGCGAGCAACTGCGTCCATGCCCAACGCGCCGTTGATGAGCGACTACGGGTCACCACCGCACCACCCTCCAACAAATGCGTAGATTTGCGAGTTCGCCCACGGATGGAGGCAGAAAGAAGGCGCGAAGCCGAAGCTTCGCGCCCCACCGGCGTCAACGACAAGGGAGCGTCAGCCCTCACCGCATCGGCCGATATCTCTACCCACCGGCAAGTACCGGCGGCTCGTTCGGGTAACGGCAGGCGGGCGGAATGGTTGCGGGCTAAAGTGGCGATTGGCGAAGAAGCACTCGCCGGAGCGCAAAACCCCGCGCCGTTGCCGACGCGGGGCCGAGGGTGTGGTGCAAACAACCTCTGCCGGAAGCGAAACTTCCGGTGGAGGTTTTTTAGCAAGGCTGCAAAGCGCGGTCATCCCAGGATGCATCGAGGTGGCTACAAGATGCACCGGTCAGTTCTGACGCCGCCCTCCGGGCTGCTCAAATCTTAAGCAGACACTAATTTGGCTGCTCAGAGAACCGGCAGCCAGACGCAGCCATTATGCAACGACCGGCTCGGGCAGACGCGGCGGCGCTCGGAAGATCCCAGCAGAGTCAGCGGCTTACCTGCGATTTTCACTGCTGGCACGGCGATTGCAACTTCCTCCCCGGTGCAAACAACCAAACTGTCGGAGGTAAGTATGACAGGTATCAATCGCATGATGGCCGGGATCGGCCTGGGGGTCGCGATGACTGCCGGGGCGCTCGCGCCCTTAGCTGCTTATGCTGAGGACACCATCAAGGTGGGCGTTCTCCACTCGCTGTCGGGCACGATGGCCATCTCGGAGACCACCCTGAAGGACACGATGCTCTTCCTCATCGACGAGCAGAACAAGAAGGGCGGCCTCCTCGGCAAGAAGCTCGAGCCGGTCGTGGTCGATCCGGCCTCCGACTGGCCGCTCTTTGCCGAAAAAGCCCGCGAGCTGATCGCCGTCGATAAGGTCGCCGCCGTGTTCGGCTGCTGGACCTCGTCGTCGCGCAAGTCGGTCCTGCCGGTGTTCAAGGAACTGAACTCGATCCTCTTCTACCCCGTGCAGTACGAGGGCGAAGAGTCCGAGAAGAACGTGATCTACACGGGCGCCGCCCCGAACCAGCAGGCCATTCCCGCCGTCGACTACCTGATGAGCGAAGAAGGCGGTTCGGTGAAGCGCTGGGTCCTCGAAGCCACCGACTACGTCTACCCGCGCACCACCAACAAGATCCTCGAGCAGTACCTCAAGGACAAGGGCGTGGCCGCGGAAGACATCAAGATCAACTACACCCCGTTCGGGTTCTCCGACTGGCAGACCGAAGTCGCCTCGATCAAGGAATTCGGCTCGGCCGGCAAGAAGACCGCCGTGGTCTCGACCATCAACGGCGACGCCAACGTGCCGTTCTACAAGGAACTGGGCAACCAGGGCATCTCGGCCGAGGACATCCCGGTCGTCGCCTTCTCGGTCGGTGAAGAAGAGCTCGCCGGCATGGACACTTCGGCTCTCGTCGGCCACCTCGCCGCCTGGAACTACTTCCAGTCGGTGGAGAACGACGCCAATGCCGAGTTCATCAAGAACTGGCACGCCTATATCGGCAACGACAAGCGCACCACGAACGATCCGATGGAAGCGGCCTATCTCGGCTTCAACCTCTGGGTCCAGGCGGTCGAAAAGGCCGGCACCACCGACACCGACGCGGTCCTCAAGGCCATCGTCGGGCTCGAAGTGCCGAACCTCACCGGCGGCACTGCCAAGGTCCTGCCGAACCACCACCTGACCAAGCCCGTGCTGATCGGCGAAATCCAGGCTGACGGCCAGTTCGAAACCGTGTGGCAGACCGAAGGCGACGTCCCGGGCGATGCCTGGTCGGACGTGCTGCCGGAAGACAAGGGCATCGAAGCCGACTGGACCGATCCTCTGACCGGTTGCGGCCACTTCGACACCGCTACCAAGACCTGCGGCGCTGCTCCGGCAGCGATGTAATCCGCACCTCCCGGCGACGGCGGCTCCCCRCCGTCGCCACCCAACTCGTTACGCCCCTCTACTCTGGCGATAGAGCGACCACGATGGCCACCCGAATTCTCACTCTGATAGCCTTCCTGATCGCTGTAGCTTTCGCCCCCCTGCCCGCCCTGGCGCAGGACGACTTTGCCGCGCAGATCAATGCGCTCGGCCCCGGGAGCTTCGCCGACCGCACCAAGGCCATGGACGTTCTCGTCGCGACCGGCGACGAACGCGTGCCGCCGGTGCTGCAGGCGCTGAGCGACGGCAATCTCTACATCCGCGAGTCCGACCAGAAGGTGGTGATCGCCACGAAGGCCGGCGGCGACTTCGCGCTGGTTGACCCGGTCGACGGCACGGACCTCGGCACGGTGCCGAGTGGCGACCTCGATAAGATCAAGACCAACAATGGCCTCCGCGGCAAGATCCGCACCGCCATCGGCAAGATGACGCTGCTGAGCCCGGATCAGCCGACCCGGCTGTCGGCGGCGCAGAGCATCCTGAAGAACGCCGACCCGGCGATGCTGGAACTGCTCGACCAGGCGCTTGCAGCGGAAACCGACCCCGGCATCAAGAGCACCATGGAACTGGCCCGCGCCGTCATCGTGCTGAAGACCGAGGGGGCGCTGGAAGACAAGCGCGCCGCCGTCGAGACGGTGATTTCGCACAACGATCGCGCCGCGCAGAACGTGTTGGTCAACTCGCTGGCCGCGGCTCCGGACGAGCTGAAGCCGACCATCCAGGCCGGCATTGACTCGATCGGCCGGACGCTCGCCGTGTGGGATGTGGGTCAGAACCTCCTCTACGGCATCTCGCTGAGCTCGGTGCTGCTGCTTGCCGCCATCGGCCTCGCCATCACCTTCGGCGTGATGGGCGTCATCAACATGGCGCATGGCGAGATGGTGATGCTCGGCGCCTACGTGACCTATGTCACGCAATTGGTGATCCAGCAGGTGGCGCCCGGGCTGATGGAGTACTCCCTCGCCTTCGCGGTGCCCGCAGCGTTCCTGTTCACCGCGCTGGTCGGCGTCGGCATCGAGCGCGGCATCATCCGCTGGCTTTATGGCCGGCCGCTGGAAACGCTGCTCGCCACCTGGGGGCTGTCGCTGGTGCTGCAGCAGCTGGTGCGATCGATCTTCGGACCGACCAACAAGCTGGTGCAGCCGCCCAGCTGGATGAGCGGCACGTTCGATCTGTGGAACCTGAGCTTTACCTGGAATCGGCTCTGGATCATCGTCTTCGCCATCGCCGTGTTCATCGCCCTGCAGATCATCCTCAACCGCACGCCGCTGGGCCTCCAGATGCGGGCCGTGACGCAGAACCGGCGCATGGCCTCGGCCATGGGCATCCGCACCCCGTTCGTCGACGCCATGACCTTCGGGCTCGGCTCGGGCATTGCCGGCATGGCCGGCGTCGCGCTGAGCCAGATCGACAACGTCTCGCCGAACCTCGGCCAGGGCTACATCATCGACAGCTTCATGGTGGTGGTGTTCGGCGGCGTGGGGAACCTGTGGGGCACGCTGATCGGCGCGGTGTCGCTGGGCGTCGCCAACAAGTTCCTTGAGCCTTATGCGGGAGCGGTGCTGGCGAAGATCGCCATCCTCATCCTCATCATCCTGTTCATCCAGCGCCGCCCGCGCGGCCTGTTCGCCCTCAAGGGCCGGGCGATTGAATCATGATCACGCAAATGCTGTTCCGGGCCCTCGACAGGAAGGCCATCTGGCTCGTCGCAGCGCTTGTCTTCATCGCCATCGCGATTCCAGTCGCCAACCTCGTCATTCCCGAGGGCAACCCGCTCCACCTGCCGAACTACGCCGTGCCGCTGTTCGGCAAGTACCTGAACTACGCCATGCTGGCCTTGGCGCTCGACCTGGTCTGGGGCTACTGCGGCATTCTCTCGCTCGGCCACGCGGCGTTCTTCGCGCTCGGCGCCTACGCGATGGGCATGTACCTGATGCGCCAGATCGGGGCGCGCGGCGTCTACGCCAACCCGATCCTGCCCGACTTCATGGTGTTCCTGAACTATCACGACCTGCCGTGGTTCTGGCACGGGTTCGACCTCTGGTGGTTCGCCTTCCTGATGGTGCTGTTCGTGCCGGGGCTGCTCGCCTTCGCCTTTGGCTGGTTCGCCTTCCGCAGCCGCGTGACGGGCGTCTATCTCTCGATCATCACCCAGGCGATGACTTACGCCCTGCTGCTGGCGTTCTTCCGCAACGACCTCGGGCTCGGCGGCAATAACGGGCTCACCGACTTCAAGGACATTCTCGGCTTCAACGTGCAGGCGGCGACCACCCGCGCCGCGTTGTTCGCCGCGTCCGCCTTTGCGCTCGCCCTGGCGGTGATCATCTGCTCGGCCATCGTCAACTCGAAGCTCGGCAAGGTCATGGTGGCGGTGCGCGATGCCGAAAGCCGCACCCGCTTCCTCGGCTGGCGGCCGGAGAACGTGAAGCTGTTCGCCTTCGTCGTTTCGGCCGTGCTCGCCGGTATCGCCGGCGCGCTCTACACGCCGCAGGTTGGCATCATCAACCCGGGCGAGTTCGACCCCGCCAACTCGATCGAGGCAGTGATCTGGGTCGCCGTGGGCGGGCGCGGCACCATCATCGGGCCGATCATCGGCGCGGTGCTGGTCAATGCCGGCAAGTCGATCTTCACCGGCGCCTTCCCCGACTGGTGGCTCTACTGCCTCGGCGGCCTGTTCATCTTCGTCACCCTGTTCATGCCCAAGGGCATCGTCGGGCTGTTCCAGAAGTTGCGCACCCGCAAGGGCAAGGAAGCGAGCTCCGCCGCCGAAGCCGGCGAGGACCCATCCACCCTGCCCCAGACCAAGACCGCGCCGGAACCCGCCGAATGACCCACGATAGCTCCGGCACCATGCTCTATCTCAACGGCGTCTCCGTCTCGTTCGACGGCTTCAAGGCGCTGAACCATCTCTCCATTATCGTCCACCCGGGCGAGATGCTGGCGATCATCGGCCCGAACGGCGCCGGCAAGACCACCATGATGGATATCATCACCGGCAAGACCCGCCCCGACGACGGCGAGGTGTATTTCGACGGCCGTACCGACCTCACCAAGCTCGACGAGGCGCAGATCGCCAATCTCGGCATCGGCCGCAAGTTCCAGAAGCCCACGGTGTTCGAGAGCCACACCATCTGGGACAACCTGGTGCTGGCACTGAAAAAGCCGCGCGGCGTGCTCTCGGCCCTGCTCTATTCCGAGAGCGCCGCCGACAAGGCTCGCATCGAGGAAATCCTCGAAACCGTACGTCTCACCGCCCGGAAGGACGAACTCGCCGCCGACCTCAGCCACGGCCAGAAGCAGTGGCTGGAGATCGGCATGCTGCTGGCCCAGGACCCGAAACTCCTGCTGGTCGACGAACCCGTCGCCGGCATGACCGACGCCGAAACGGTCGAGACGGCCAAGCTGCTCAAGGACATCGCCAAGACCCGCTCGGTGGTTGTCGTCGAACACGACATGAGCTTCGTCCGCGAACTCGGCACCCGCGTCACCTGCCTCGCCGAAGGCTCGGTACTGGCCGAAGGCACGCTGGACCAGGTCAGCGCCAACCCGATCGTCATCGAAAGGTATTTGGGCCGATGAGCACCGCTCTCTCGATCAAAGCCATCGACCTCCACTACGGCGCGGCGCAGGCGCTGCGTGGCATCACCATCGATGCCAAACCCGGCAAGATCACCGCCGTGCTGGGGCGCAATGGAGTGGGCAAATCGTCGACGTTGCGGGCGGTTACCGGCATCAACAATGTGTCGTCGGGCGAGATCGTCTTCAACGACGAGGTGTTGAAGAAGGCGCCGCCGTACAAGCGGGCTCGGCTCGGCATTGGCTATGTTCCGCAGGGCCGCGAAATCTTCGCCTTGCTGACGGTGAAGGAAAATCTCGAGACCGGCTACGCGCCGCTGAAATCGGCGGACCGCAATATCCCGGACTACATCTTCGAACTGTTCCCGATCCTCAAATCCATGCTTGGCCGCCGCGGTGGCGACCTCAGTGGCGGCCAGCAACAGCAGCTGGCGATCGGCCGGGCGCTTGTGACGCGGCCAAAGGTTCTCGTGCTGGACGAACCAACGGAGGGTATCCAGCCCTCGATCATCAAGGATATCGGCCGCGCGCTGCAGTTCCTGCGCGACCAGAAGGGCATGACCATCCTGCTGGTGGAGCAGTATCTGGACTTCTGCCGGGAAATCGCCGACGACATCTACATCATGGATCGCGGTGAAATCATGCATTCCGGCCCGGCCGCCGACCTCGACCTTCCCGAGGTACGCCGCCATTTGATGGTGTAGGCGTGTCGGCAGTTGAAGCCCTGCCGCGCCACCAGCGCGCTCGCGGCGTCGGCCGTGTCGCGACGCAGGTGCTGGATGGCCGTACCCGGCTGACCACGCTGTTCCAGGAAGGCTGCGCCAAGATCCGGCTGCCGCATACGCATGACTCGAGCCTCCAGGCGGTGCTGATCAACACCGCAGGCGGGCTGACCGGTGGCGACGACGTTGCATGGGAGGCGAAGGCGGCGCCCGGGGCGAAGCTAGTGCTCACAACACAGGCCTGCGAACGCGTCTATCGCTCGCTCGGCGACGATGCACATGTGCGGACGCGGCTGGAGGTCGGGGCCGGCGCGCGTCTCGACTGGCTGCCGCAGGAGACCATCCTCTACGAGGGCGGCCGGCTGAACCGCAGCCTCGAGGTCGATCTCGCCCCGGACGCCAGCTTCTTCGCCATCGAGGCCATCATTCTCGGCCGCGAGGCCATGGGCGAGGCAGCCCGCGGCGCGCGGCTGCGCGACAACTGGCGAATCCGGCGCGGCAGCCGGCTGATCCATGCCGAAGCGACTCGGCTCAGCGCCGACCCGCTGGAGCGCGATGGCCTGTCGCTGCTCGCCGGGGCGGGTGCCTTCGCCACGCTGCTCTATGTCGGCGCTGATGCGGAGCGAAAGCTCGAACCGGCGAGAGCGCTGCTCAGCGGGCAATCCGGCGCCAGCGTCGTCGGCGAACGGCTGGTCGTCCGCGCCATGGCTGCGTCCGGGCTTGCGCTCCGCAAGATCATCACGCCAATTATCGCCCAACTCTCCGGCGCCGGTGCTCTGCCGCGCCTCTGGCATCTCTAGGACAACTGATGAACCTGACGCCCCGCGAGAAAGACAAGCTCCTCATCTCCATGGCCGCCATGGTGGCGCGCCGCCGCCTCGAGCGCGGCGTGAAGCTAAACCATCCCGAGGCCATCGCGCTGATCACCGATTACGTCGTCGAAGGCGCCCGCGACGGACGTTCGGTCGCCGACCTGATGGAAGCCGGCGCACACGTGGTGAGCCGCGCCCAGGTGATGGAGGGCATCGCCGAGATGATCCACGACGTGCAGGTCGAAGCCACTTTCCCCGACGGCACCAAGCTCGTCACCGTCCACGAACCGATCAGGTGAGCCGATGGCCCTCATTCCAGGCGAAATCTACACCGTCCCCGGCGACATCGAGCTGAACGTCGGCGCCCCGCAGGTGACGATCGAGGTCGCCAATACCGGCGACCGCCCGATCCAGGTCGGCTCGCACTACCACTTCTATGAAACCAATGCCGGCCTGCGCTTCGATCGCGAGCAGGCTCGCGGCATGCGGCTCGATATCGCCGCCGGCACCGCCGTGCGGTTCGAACCGGGCCAGGCGCGCGAAGTTCGGTTGGTGCCGCTGTCGGGAAGCCGGACCGTGTACGGCTTCCAGCAGAAGATCATGGGCAAGCTCTAGCCAGCGGATAGCATAAGGGCGGGGCCTTCGAGCCTCGCCCTTTCCGTTCCAGTCGATAATCGACGGCCGTTAGCCCAGCACGTAGATCGTCACGTCGGTCTCGTCCGTAGCGGTGAGGCCGACCACGTCATCGATCGTCGCGCCATAGCTCTCCAGCTGCGCCAGCAACTCCGGCTTCTGCTGGATGAGCGCCTTCAGCGCCTCGAGATCCACTGCGCCGTCACTATCGGCGCTCGTTACGATCTCCGAAGGGCTCGAGACAGTCTGGAAGCTCACGTGGCTAGCTGAAGTCAGCGCGTCAACGGCACTTTCAGCACCAATCGCCAAATTTGCGGTCGAGAGAGCGAGCGCCGTTGCGAGGGCAATTACCTTGAGATCAAACATCGTCCATCTCCATTGTCGTTAAACACAATGGGGATACGCCCCAGACGGGCAGAGGTTTCCTCCTGCCCGTTCACAGTATTTTGCGCGACCTGCGCGTAATTGTCTCGCTAAAGGTCGTTCGCGTAAAGCACGCCGCCGCCGTCGCCCGACACATCTAGTGAGACGATCTGGTCGAGCGTGACGCCGGAATTTCGGATCGCGCTCATTGCCATGGGGTTGATTATGAGGTTGCCCTGCAAGTAGTGCACGTCGCGCTCCTTGAGATCGATCGCCGAGTGGAGCCGCGACGCCGCCTGCTCGGAGCCAGCGAGGGTCGAGAGCCGCACGACGCGAAGGCCGGCCGCATCGCTGGCATGTTCCGCATCGCGCAGGAACTCCGAGCTGCCAATGCCGGCAATGATCGCGTTGATGTCCATGAACTGCGCATAGGCGAACTGCGGCGCAGCCATCAGCAAAGTTGCGGCGAGCGCGGCGGCGAATCTCGATTTCATGTGAGCCTCCAAATGACTGGCGCGGATTAGAATATCGGGCTGTGGCGAAATCCCGGCCGAACTGCACACAGCTTTGGCAATCGCAGAAGATTTCGGTTAGGGATGCGCCGGTTTCAATGGGCAGGACGACGATGGCCACCAAGGAAGAAGACTTCAAAGACCGGTTCGTGGCCGTGCTGCAGGATCTGCGCGGCAATGGCGGCAAGGACCCCGAGGCGATGTTCCTTATCGGCAGCCTCGCCGCGCGCCTCGTCGACCGCGCCAGGCAGCCCAGCTGGGCCGCCTACAAGGCCAACATGACGCCGCCCGTCTATGCCAAGCTGCTGAGCGATTTCCAGCAGCAGGGCAACGACTTCCACAAGGAGGGTAAGGCCAAGCACGCCTACGCCATCCAGGTGCTCGCCATCTCGCTGATCGCCCGCACCCAGAACGATGTTGATGTCCGCGCCGGCGACAGCCTGCTCGACGAAATCCTCGGCTTCCTCATCGCCGCCTATCGCAAGGCCAAGGCTGCCGATCCGAAGTTGAATTGAGCCAAACGTACTCGACTTCAATGCAATAGCATCCGATCGGGCTTCCGCTTTCTTGAGGCATTCGCTGACAGGTTTGAGGGCTCATCGGAGGCCGCTGCATGTGGAAATTCGTGCTCGCCCTGATCCTGGCGCTGTCGGTGCCGATCCCCGCATCGGCGCAGTTCGTTGGCCCCGGCTCGCCCCATATCGGGGGCAAGGTTACCGTCGCGCAGGTGGCCGAAATCCGGCCCGGCACCCGGGTGATCCTCACCGGCAATTTCGTCCAGCGCTATCGCGACGACGTCTATCGCTTCCGCGATGAAACCGGTGAAATCCTGGTCGAAGTCGACCGCCGGCTGTGGCGCAACCGATTGATCGAGCCGCATACATCGGTCCAGGTCACGGGCGAGGTCGAGCGCAGCCTGCTGCGTGCCAGACGGGTCGAGGCCGAACGGATCGTGGTGCTGGAGTAGCACTTCCCCGCCACCCCGCGCCTATCTGCGTAATTTCGCGCCAAATCGCTGGACAGCCTCAATCTTAGGCGGTTGAAATGGCGCGTCGAGGCGGTCGAAACGACCGTCCTCAGCGTCGCCCGGAAGGACCATCATGCCCGCTCGCATCTCTCGCTCTACCTATGCCCAGATGTACGGGCCGACCACCGGCGACCGGGTGCGGCTGGCGGACACAGAGCTCTTCATCGAGGTGGAGAAGGACCTCACCACCTACGGCGAGGAGGTGAAGTTCGGCGGCGGCAAGGTGATTCGCGACGGCATGGGCCAGAGCCAGATCACCCGGGCGGCCGGCGCCGTCGACACCGTGATCACCAACGCACTGATCATCGACCACACCGGCATCTACAAGGCCGACATTGGCCTGCGCGACGGCAAGATCCACGGCATCGGCAAGGCCGGTAACCCCGACACCCAGCCCAATGTCGACATCATCATCGGGCCCTCGACCGAGGTGATCGCCTCGGAAGGCCGGATCATCACCGCCGGCGGCATGGATGCGCATATCCATTTCATCGCCCCGCAGCAGATCGAAGAAGCCTTGATGTCGGGCATCACCACCATGATCGGCGGGGGCACCGGGCCGGCGCACGGCACGCTGGCGACCACTTGCACCGGCGCCTGGCACATCCACCGGATGATCGAGAGCTTTGACGCCTTCCCGATGAACCTCGGCCTCGCCGGCAAGGGCAACGCCTCGCTCCCTCCCCCGCTCGAGGAGATGATCCTCGCGGGCGCCTCGTCGCTGAAGCTGCACGAGGACTGGGGCACCACGCCCGCCACCATCGACAATTGCCTCGCCGTCGCCGACGCCTATGACGTGCAGGTGATGATCCACACCGACACGCTGAACGAGAGCGGCTTCGTCGAGGACACGGTGCGCGCCTTCAAGGGCCGCACCATCCACGCCTTCCACACCGAAGGTGCCGGCGGCGGCCACGCCCCCGATATCATCAAGGTGGCGAGCCTCCCCAACGTGCTCCCCTCCTCAACCAACCCGACCCGGCCCTACACGGTGAACACGCTGGCCGAGCACCTCGACATGCTGATGGTCTGCCATCATCTGTCGCCGTCGATCGCCGAGGACGTGGCCTTCGCCGAGAGCCGCATCCGCAAGGAAACCATCGCAGCGGAGGATATCCTCCACGATATCGGCGCGTTCTCGATGATCTCGTCCGACAGCCAGGCCATGGGCCGCGTCGGCGAGGTGATCATCCGCACCTGGCAAACCGCCGACAAGATGAAGCGCCAGCGCGGCCGCCTGCCCGAGGAAACCGGCGACAACGACAATTTCCGGGTGAAGCGCTTCATCGCCAAGTACACCATCAACCCGGCCATCGCGCAGGGCTTGAGCCGGCACATCGGCTCGGTCGAAGTGGGCAAGCGCGCCGACCTCGTGATGTGGTCGCCCGCCTTCTTCGGCGTGAAGCCCGAGATGGTGATCATGGGCGGCTCGATCGCCGCCGCCCCGATGGGCGACCCCAACGCCTCGATCCCCACCCCGCAGCCCATGCACTACCGCCCGATGTTCGGCGCCTACGGCAAGCTCCGCACCAACTCCTCGGTCACCTTCATCAGCCAGGCCGCCTACGACACCAACCTGCAGGCGACCCTCGGCGTCGCCAAAGGCATGCTGCCGGTCGAGAACACCCGCGGCGGCATCAGCAAGGCGTCGATGATCCACAACTCCGCCACGCCACATATCGACGTGGACCCCGAGACCTACGAGGTGCGGGCGGATGGCGAGTTGCTGACCTGCGAGCCGGCCACGGTGTTGCCGATGGCACAGCGGTATTTCCTGTTCTAGCGGCGGGGCGCTGCGCCGCCGTGAGCGCGCGCCGATCTAGCCCGCCTGCCAACCTTGCGAGAGGATCAGGAGCACAACCGAGGCCACGAACGTCGTGATCGCCACGACGCCCACGGTGACCACGCTGTGCCTGTAGATTATGTCTGCCTGTTGGTGGTAAATCATTGGGACAACGATAAAAAACATCGCAAGGCAGCTGACGCAGGCCACCAGCAGAGTGATGACGGAGGCCATGAAGAGCTCAGGCCTTGCAGGCACCAGCAAGCCGCTAAACCGTAGGTTGGTGGCAACCAAGAGGATTGAAACCGCGGTCGCCATCAGCGTCCTGAAGATCGCCAATAGTTCCTTGATCGACTCCTTGTCACCGTCGTTCATCGGAAGTAGGTCCTGAGCACGGCGACGACATCCACCTCTGCCGGCGACCACTTCCGGCGCCTCTTGTTCCGCTCGATCTTTGAGGACCTGACCGGCAGCGCCTGCATCGCGCGCCGCTGTGTAACCGCCTCGACGCAGACCTCCTCGAGCCATGCGGCGCCGCTCATGGCCTCGGCGCACCGAATTGGTCGCGTCCAACTGATGGAGATGGAGAACGCATCGACTAACCGCGCCTGCATCTTCTGTAGTGCGTAAGAGAATATTCTGGCTATTTCCTCTACGCACCAGAAAACCAGATCAGGAGCAGAATGATCATCGCCAGGATCGTTCAGTATCTGAACGATGATCTGCGTATAGTGCGAACCGACGTGACGAACCACGCCCGTCAGCAACTCATGAAAGTCCGAGCATTGGTCTCCGTCGACCTCGAACCCGTTCGCCCGGAGGGCATTTCGGACGACACCTTCGGAATACTGCTCGACGGTAGCAACTGCACGTCCACCTGGCCAAACCACGCTTCTTATTCCTCCGCGATAGCGCAATAGTACGCATCCCCAGGCGGCAATCAGCTTAGGAACAATGCGAATGTCCTCCCTCCAGTGGCAAACCTGGGATGCGGCCGGCACAGCGCACGCAAATAGGGAGTGCTGACCTGCGAACCGGCCGCGGTCCTGCCGATGGCGCAGCGGTATTTCTCGTTCTAGCGGCTACTTATCCCCGCATCTTTGTTCATGCTACGTTCTCATCGTTGAGTCGGGGAGGACAGCATGGCAGTCGATCTCACAGGCAAGGTATGCCTCGTTACCGGGGCGAGCCGCGGTGTTGGGCGCGGGGTGGCGCTGGGGCTGCTTGAGGCGGGTGCCACGGTGCACATTACGGGCCGGACCGTGCGGGATGGAGAGCACCCCGAGGGCCTTGACCGTGCCGGCTCGCTTGCCTCGGTGCTGAACGAATCTGCCCGCTATCCCGGCCGCTGCGTTGCGCATCGGGTCGACCATGCCCATGACGTGGAGACCGAGGGCGTCGTGCGGCGCGTGCTCGCCGATGAGGGGCGGCTCGACATCCTCGTGAACTCGGCCTGGCCCGGCTACGAGCGCATGGAGGAGGACAACCGCTTCACCTGGGTCGATCCGATCTGGCAGCAGCCAATGTGGCGGTGGGACGCAATGATCGGCGTTGGTGTGCGCTCCTCCTGGTGCGCTATCCGGGTCGCGACGGAGGCAATGGCGCGGCAGCGCTCCGGGCTCATCGTCAACATCTCGTTCTGGGCGGCGCAGAAGTTCATGCAGAACGTCATCTACGGCGTCTCCAAGGCCGCCACGGACAAGATGGCAGCCGACGTCGCTCACCAGATGCGCGAGTTCGATGTGGCGGCCGTGGCACTCTACCCCGGCCTCGTCCGCACCGAGGAGGTACTGAAGCACGCCCAGTATTTCGACATGTCGAACTCGGAGAGCCCTGAGTTCCAGGGCCGCGCCGTGGCGCGTCTCGCCGCCGATCCGGAGCTGATGGCCAAATCCGGCAAGGTCTTCACCAGCGCAGATCTTGCCCTCGAGTACGGCTATTCGGACATCGACGGTTATCAGCCGCGGCCGAACACGCTGGAGACGGCCTAGCCAGACGGGCCGGTTCTGCTACCCTTCGCTCCTCTGACTCGCGAGGAGGGATCGCCGATGGAAGAACTGGCTACAGCTGCGATGATGCAGAACGTCGACGTTTCCGCGCAGGTCGTTCTTTCGCTGCAGGGCAGCTTCGAGCGGAACATCGTCGAGTACCAGTGCGAGGGGCTCGAACCGTTCTCGGTGGACTTCGTCAATGCCAAGCCGAACTTCCTGGCCATCGTGCCGATCGGGCCCGAGCGGCTGGTGTTCGTCAACGTGATGTCCGGCTCGGGCGCGAAATACGTGTCCGGCCAGTATGAGTTCTGGACCAAGGGCACCGATGCGACGCTCACCGATCTGATGGCCGAGCCGCAGACGCCGGTGAACTGCTCGGAAGCCAACAACACCCCCTGAGTTGAACGATGGACACCGGCACCGCCCACGATGTGTTCATCCACGTGCGCATCGTCATGGGGACGGTCGTGGGCCTCGGCCTCACCCGCCTGCTGATGGGCACCGCGGGTATCATCCAGCACCCGCAACGCGCCAAGCTGTCGCTCGTCCACCTGCTCTGGGTGCTATCGATCTCGATCGAACTCATCCTGTTCTGGTGGTGGGAGTACGAGCTCGCCGAACTCAAGGTCTGGTCGTTCGGCACCTTCGCCTTCCTGATCGGCTATTCGATTACGCTGTTCGGCCTCGCCGCCCTGCTCTTCCCCGATAGCCTGGCCGACTACGATGGATACGAGGACTTCTTCCTCAAGCGCCGCAAGTGGTTCTTCGCGCTGTTCGGCGCCACGTTTGTCCTCGATATCGTCGACACCATCATCAAGGGCGAGCCGTATCTCGACTCCCTCGGCATCGGTTACCTGATCCAGGTGCCGTTCGGCGTCGCGCTCTGTGCCATCGCGGTCTGGACCACCAACCGCCGCTACCACTTGGCGCTGGTCCTGTCCCACCTCGCCTATCAATTCTGGTGGGGCGCGTTTCTCTTTGACGCGCGCGTCTAGGGTGCAGCGCATTCTCTTTGTCTGCAGTCGAAACCGCTTGCGCTCGCCAACGGCAGAGCGCGTCTTTGCCGACTATCCAGGCATCAAGGCTGCGTCCGCCGGCCTCGCTCCAGACGCCGAAGAGCGCCTGACGCCAGAGCATCTGGAGGGAGTCGACATCATCTTCGTGATGGAGCGCGCCCACCGGGCAAAGCTATCGCGTGAGTTTGGCAGGCGTATCAGGTCGGCGCGGATCATCTGCATCGATATCCCCGACGACTACACGTACATGCAACCCGAGCTGGTGGCTCTGCTGAAGGCGCGCGTGACACCGCATTTGCGATGACGGCCGTTGGTAGATAAGCTCGCGGCGAAGGTTGGGAAGCCTCGTTAGTCATTGTGAGTCCCCTATGCCGCAGACGTTCCGCGCGGTTGGCTATTTGCCGCCCGGTGAAGCCGGTACGCCCTTCGACCTCGCCATCCTGATGCACGATGAGCGCCGCGTGCGCCGTCGCATGCTGACGCTGGTGCATGGCGACACCGTGCTGGTCGATTTCCCCGAGCCGGTGACCCTGGCCGATCGCTCGTCGCTGAAGCTCGAGGACGGCCGGCTGGTCGAGATCATCGCCGGCGAGGAGCAGCTCTACGATGTGCGCGGGCGGGACAAAGAGCACCTGATGCGGCTCTGCTGGCACCTGGGCAACCGGCATTTGAAGACGCAGATCGAGGACGGCCGGGTGCTGATCCTTCGCGATCACGTCATCCGCGACATGCTGCGCGGCCTCGGCGCCACGGTGACCGACGTGACCGAGCCGTTCAGCCCCGAGGAAGGGGCCTATTCGCATAGCCATGAACCGGCCCATGCGCTGCTCAATCGATGACTGATCCCGCTGCGCTGCAGAAACTGGTGACCTGGCTGTCGCCGGCCTTCCCGGTTGGCTCGTTTGCCTGGTCGGCCGGACTTGAGACGGCGATTGCGGATCGTCGCGTAACCGATTTCGAACGCTTGCAGAACTGGATCGAGGGCGCGCTGGCGCATGGGGGCATCCGGACGGATGCGATCCTCTTGGCGCATGCGCATCGCTCCGCGAACGATGCGGCGCTGCTGAGCGAGTTGGCCGGCCTGTCGTTGGCGCTCAACGGCTCGAAAGAGCGCTGGCTCGAAACCACCATCACCGGTGATTCCTATGCCCGGGCCATGAAATTCTGGCCATCGCACGTGCTGGAGTTGCTGCCGCAGCCCTGCCCCTACCCGGTCGCCGTCGGCGCCCTTGCCGCCGGCCACGGGATCGACCTCGCCGACACGCTTCTCGCCTGGCTCACTGCCAGCGTCCACGGCCAGATCTCGGTGGCCGTGCGCCTCGTGCCACTCGGCCAGTCCGATGGCCTCCGTGTCCTCTCCACCCTCGAACCACGTGTCGCCGCGCTTGCGACATCCGCGGCTACGGCGACCCTTGCCGATCTCGGCGCGATCGCCTACGCCGCCGATATCGCGCAGATGCGCCACGAGACGCTGGAACCGAGGATTTTTCGTTCATGAGCATGGTGATTGCCGCCCTGATCTTTGTCGTGCTGCTGGCGGTGGGGCTCGCGCATCTGCTCTGGTCGGTCGGCAGCCCCTGGCCGATCCGCGATCCGGAGCTGCTGGCCCGCACTGTGATCGGCAAGCCCGGCGTCACCCGTGTGCCGCGTTTCGCCTCGCTGGTCGTCGCCATCCTGGTGCTCGTAGCGGGCGTCCTCGCCCTGTCTCTCGCCGACCATGCGGCCGGCGGCATCGGCCTGACGCTGATCGGCGTCGTGCTCGCCGCCGTGTTCCTCGGCCGCGGCGCCATCGGCTATACCGAGCGCTGGCGCACCGCCTTCCCTGTCGAGCCGTTCGCCACGCTCGACCGCAAGAACTATTCCCCGCTCTGCCTCGCGCTGGGCGCCGGCTACCTCCTCCTCGTCATCATGAGGCTCATATGAAATCGCTCAACGGTCCCCTCCGCGTCGGCATCGGCGGCCCCGTCGGCTCCGGCAAGACGACGCTCTGCGAAATGCTGCTGAAGGCGATGCGCGACCGCTACTCGATGGCGGTGGTCACCAACGACATCTACACCAAGGAAGACGCGCTGATCCTCAACCGGGTGCAGGCGATATCGGAAGATCGCATCGTCGGGGTCGAAACCGGCGGCTGCCCGCACACCGCGATCCGCGAAGACGCCTCGCTTAACCTCGCGGCGATCGCCGACCTCAATCGCAAGTTCCCCGACCTCGACATCATCCTGATCGAGTCCGGCGGCGACAATCTCGCCGCGACCTTCTCGCCCGACCTCGCCGACATCACGCTCTACGTGATCTCGGTGGCGCAGGGCGAAAAGATCCCGCGCAAAGGCGGCCCGGCCATCACCCGCTCGGACCTGCTGGTCGTCACCCACACCGACATCGCGCAATACGTGAACGCCAGCCTCGAGGTGATGGAAGCCGACACCAGGAAGGTGCGCGAAGGCCGCCCTTACGTGTTCGCCGACCTGCTGCGCCGCGAAAACCTCGACGAGATCATCAGCTTCATCGAGCAGCAGGGCGGCCTGGCCCCGGCGCAGGCGGCGGAATAACGGTTACGCGCCCACCGAGATCACGTGGGTGACGAGGTTGCCGTCCTTGATGTGATGGACGAGCAACCCCGGCGGATCGGTTGCCGGCATCTTGCGTCCACGCGCCGCGAGCCCGCCCATCGGCGCGATCGAGGGCGCCAAGGCCGCCGGCAGCCCGGCAAAGCGGGTGAACATCGGCCGGTGGAGGTGTCCGCAGCCGATCCCTAGCACGGTGTCGCGGGCGTCCTCGATCACCGCAGCGAGCCCCTCCTTGTTGCGGCAGTCGATCGTCTCGTACTGATCCATGCCGCAATCGAACGGGTGCTGGTGGAGAAAGATCAGCGCCGGCGCGCCGCCCGAGTTGAGCCGTGCCTCGAGCCATCCGAGCACCGGTGTCGCATCGCCGTGTGCCGCGCCCGGCACGATCACATCGAGCCCGATCAGCCTGACTCTGTCGCCGACCTCGACGACGCGGTTGAGCGGTCCATCGGCCGGCCCGCCGAAAACCTCGCGCATTGCCTCGCGGCTGTCGACATTGCCCGGCACCACCAGCACCGGCGCGCCGAGCGCAATGAGGCGTGCTTTCACCAAGGCGTAGTTGGCGGGGTAAGAGTTGTTGGCGAGGTCGCCGCTGACCGCCACGGCATCAGGCCTGAGTTCGGCAACCCACCGCAGCACCCGGTCGAACCGCTCGAGCGAGGAGGTTCCGTCGAGATGAATATCGCTCAGCTGGGCGATGAGCATGTGCGGGACCCGCTGATGTTGCGGTGCGAACTTGGCCCGCGCTTCCCGCCAAGGCAAGCGAGCGCCGGGCGGTTGCCCGCCCGGCGTGCTGGATCAGTAGAGGAATATCTCGGGGTTCCCCTTGGGATCGGCCACCGCCACCACGCGGTTGATGTCGATGTTGTGGGTCTTGAACCAGCCAGTCAGCCCGGCATCACCCTGGATCGCAGCGCGGAACTTGGTGAGATCGGCGTTCTTGCTGGTCTCGGCGCTGGCGATCTTGGTCAGGTCGGCCGGCTGGTACAACTGCTTGGTGTCGAACACCTTGACGCTCGTCGCCTTGTCGAGGAAGGCGAGATCGCCCGCCGTCCACTCGCCGATCATGCTGACGAGGTTGCTCACCGGCAGCGCATCGGCTTTCGCCGCGCTGACCACGGTGGCACTGTCACTGGCGAGGGCCATCGCCGGCGCGGTCGAAACCAGCGCGGCGAGGACGAGGGCAATCGAGGTCTTGAGGTTGATGTGCATTTTAGTCTCCATACGGGTCTGTTTTGGGCCGCAGGGCTAGCTCATGCTGAGCGAGCGGTCATCGGCGTGATTAGCGCGTCGACGGCAGGGATATCGCTCCCCGACCGCGGCGGATGTTGGGGGGCATCGCGGAGTTATTTAGCCGGAACAACGACGAATTCTTGTTCGCCTTGAAATAGTCTAATCATTAACGATCGTTAATCTTCGTAAGCTTTATCACGAGAAGTAGAGTATGAGCGAAATAGCCGACTACATCTTGCTGCGCCGCGATCTCACGGCTTCCATCCCGCCCGCCCAGTGGCCAGCGGGCGTGACGCGCGTTGCCTTCGACGTGGCGGACGTAAAGGCCATCCACGTGCTGATGCAGCGGGCCTATAGCAGCGGTTTCGGTGGGGTCGTGCCGGACTGGCTCGACTGGTGGGAGACGCTGCGGGCGGACAGCGAGTTCGACCGCGGCCTCTGCTTCGTCGCCAAGGCCGACGACGAGGTGGCGGGTTTCTGCCTCTGCTGGACCTCGAGCTTCGTCAAGGACCTGGTCGTGGCGCCGGAATGGCAGGGACACGGGCTCGGCGCGGCGCTGCTGACGGACGCAATGTGCGCCCTCCACGCCCGTGGCGCAACGGAGGTGCGGCTGAAGGTGGGCGACGGCAACGCCCGCGCACGACGGCTGTATGAGCGGATCGGATTTGCGAAGGCCTGACCGATAGTGACGGCCCCCTACTCCTTCGGCGTCTCTTCCGGCGGCACCTCGGGCGGCACCTCTTGCGGCGGAACGCCCGGGACCGTGCCCGGCTGTGGCGCCGGCTGCGGGGTTTCGGGCACTGGGGGCACTTCCTGGGGCGGCGGAGGCACTTCCGGCTTGGATGGCGGGATCTGGCCCTTCACCAGCGCTACGACCGAACGCGGCGGCAGCGTTGCGGCGCGATCTGCCAGCGGCAGCACCGCCTGATCGTCGGAAACCAGGCCCACGGTCCAGAAGCCTTCGGGCAACCGCGCCAATACCGGGTCGATACGGCGGTTGAACCACACGATGAGGTCCTCCTCTGCTGTCTGCAGCCGCATGCCCAACACCGAAGCGCCGGCATCGTTCCAGTCGCCCTCGTTCATCTCGCGGCCATCGGGGTGCAGCCAAGCTACGTCGCGTACGCCATGGCGGGTCTGGCCCGTGAGGAAATGGTCGTGCGTCAGCGCCGGGTGCATGCGGCGGAACTCGGCCAGCGCCGAGACGAAATCCACCAGCGCGCCGTCGGCGTTCTCCCAGTCGACCCAGGTGATCTCGTTGTCCTGCGCGTAGGCGTTGTTGTTGCCGTGCTGGGTGCGGCCGAACTCGTCGCCCTGCTGGATCAGCGGCAGGCCGCGGCTGAGGAACAGCGTCGCCAGCAGCGCCCGCACGTCGCGACGCCGCGCGGCATTGATCGCCGGATCGTCGGTCGGGCCTTCGACGCCGCAGTTCCACGAGGCATTGTTGTTGTGCCCGTCGCGATTGCCTTCGCCGTTCGCCTCGTTGTGCTTGTCGAGATAGGAGACGAGGTCGGCCAGCGTGAAGCCGTCATGCACGGCGAGGAGGTTCACCCCCGCGCTCGGCTTCCGCCCCGCGAAATCGAAGATCTCGGCCGAGCCGGCCACCTTGCCGGCCAGCGCCCCGATCTTCCCCTGGTCGCCGCGCCAGAACGAGCGCACGTCATCGCGATAAGTGTCGTTCCACTCGCGGAATTCCTTGCCGAACTGCCCGAGCTGGTAGCCGCCCGGACCCGGATCCCACGGCTCGGCCACGAGGATGGATTTGCTGAGCACGGGATCGGACTTGATCAGCTGCAACATCCTGGCGTTCGGGTTGAAGCCCGGCTCGCGCCCGAGGATCGGCGCGAGGTCGAAGCGGAAGCCGGAGACCCCCATTTCCTCGACCCAGTAGCGTAGGGATTCGATCACCAGCCGCTGCGTCGCCGGATGGTCGCAGCGGAGCGTATTGCCGGTGCCCGCGTCGTTGACGAGGTGCTGTTTGCCGTCGACTTCGACGAACCGGTAGTAGGTCCTGGCGTCGAGCCCCATCAGGCTCAGCATCGGGCCGTTCGCATCGCCCTCGCCAGTGTGGTTGTAGACCACGTCGAGGATCACCGAGATGCCCGCCTTGCGGTACACGTCGGTCATGTTGCGCAGTTCCTGTGGGCCCCGTGGCGCCAGTCGAGGATCGACCGCGAAATAGGTCACCGGGTTGTAGCCCCAGGCGTTGGTGAGGCCCATCGACGGCAGGTGGCCGTCGTCGATGAAGGCCGCGATTGGCATCAGCTCGACCGTATCGACCCCGAGATAGCGCAGGTGATCGACCACCCTCTTGGTGGTCAGGCCCGCGAGCGTGCCGCGCAGCGGCCCCTGCACCGAGGGGTGGCGCATGGTGTAGCCGCGCACGTTGAGTTCGTAGAACAGTCCGGGAGCCTTGCGACGCGGCGTGGCATTCTTGTTGTCGGCCGCCAGCACGATCGCCTTGGGGATCAGCGGCGCCGTGTCCACCGCCTCGTCGCGATTGAGGCGCAGCCGCGGCGAGCGCACGAAGGGGCGGTCGAGCCGGCGGGCATAGGGGTCGACCAGCAGCTTCGCCGGATCGAAGAAATAGCCCTGATCCGGATCGTAGCGGCCGTCGGCACGGAGGCCGTACCTAGCCCCTGCCCCGATATTGCCAATCAGCCCGAACCAGATGTGGTCCTCGTGCCCGTCGAGCGCGATACGCGCCGTTTCCTTGTCGAGTTCGTCGTAGATCGATACCCAGATCGCCGTCGCCGTCTCCGAATAGACGGCGAAGTTCACACCCTCGGCGGTGATCGTGGCGCCGAGTTTCTCCGGGCTGCCTGCGCCCGGGATCAATACGGGTTTCACTGCAACCGGGCCTTCAAGTGATAACGCTGGGCGCGTCACGGCCGGTGCGAGCTTTGATGCCGGCAAGGCTTTCGGCGATGGAAATGAGGGGAGAAAGTGCGGACTGGGTGTCGAGATCGTGCTGTCCATGCGGGGGCTCATACCTTTCAAGGTACAAGCGCAACGTGGCGCCAACCGTCCCGGTTCCACTGAGCCTCACGACGATGCGGCTGCCATCGGTGAAGCCGATCCGTACCCCTTGTTTCCCGCTGGTCGAGCCATCAACCGGGTCGTGATAGGTGAAGTCGTCGGCATAGGCCACCGGACGTCCCTCGATCGACTGGCCGGCAAGGCTCGGCAGCCTGGCGCGAAGGTCGTCCATCAGCGCGTTGGCGGGCGCCGCGTCGACCTCCTCGTAGTCGTGCCGGGTGTAGTAATTACGGCCGTAGGTGGCCCAGTGATCCTGCACGATCATGTCGACGCTCTGCTGGCGCGCCGCGAGCACGTTGAGCCACAGCAGCACGGCCCAGAGGCCATCCTTCTCCCGCACGTGATTGGAGCCGGTGCCGGCCGACTCTTCGCCGCAGATGGTGACGCGGCCGGCGTCCAGCAGGTTGCCGAAGAACTTCCAGCCGGTCGGCGTCTCGTGCATTTCGATGCCGAGTTTCTCCGCCACCCGATCAGCAGCGGCGCTGGTCGGCATCGAACGGGCGATGCCCGCGATTCCGGCCGCGTAGCCCGGTGCGCGCGGGGCATTGGCCGCGAGGATGGCGAGCGAGTCCGACGGGGTGACGAAGCGGTTGCGACCGATGATCAGGTTGCGATCGCCGTCGCCGTCCGAAGCGGCGCCGAAATCCGGCGCCTGCTCGCTCATCATCAGGTCGTAGAGATCCTTGGCGTAGACGAGGTTCGGGTCGGGGTGCCCGCCGCCGAAATCCGGCGACGGCGTGCCGTTGACGACAGTGCCGGCGGGCGCGCCGAGGATGTCCTCGAAGATCTTGTGCGCGTAGGGCCCGGTCACCGCATGCATGGCGTCGAAGCGCATGGTGAAGCCCGCGGCGAACATCGCGCGGATCTTGTCGAAATCGAACAGCGTTTCCATCAGCTCGGCGTAATCGGCGACCGGATCGATCACCTCCACCACCATGCCGGCCGAATGCTGCGTGCCGATGCGGGAAAGGTCCACGTCGGGGGCGTCGACGATCAGGTAGCGGTCGATCTCCTTGGAGCGCGCAAACACTGCGTCGGTGATCTTCTCGGGCGCCGGGCCGCCGTTCGAGACATTGTACTTGATGCCGAAATCGCCATCCGGACCGCCCGGATTGTGGCTGGCCGACAGCACCAGGCCGCCGAATGCCTTGTGGTGGCGGATGACGTGGCTGGCGGCCGGTGTCGACAGGATCCCGCCCTGCCCGACCAGCACGGCGCCGAAGCCGTTGGCCGAGGCGATCTTGATGATCGTCTGGATGGCGACGTCGTTGTAATAGCGGCCGTCGCCGCCGATCACGAGCGTCTTGCCCTTGATCCCCTCGAGGCTGTCGAAGATCGACTGCACGAAGTTCTCGACATAGTTGGGCTGGCTGAAGACGGTCACACGCTTGCGGAGCCCGGAGGTGCCGGGCTTCTGGTCCGCGAACGGTGTCGTCTCAATCGTCAGAATCGTCATCGAGTTTGTGCCCCAGGAGTGACGCGTAGAGGTCGGCATACTTTTCGGCGCTGAGTTCCCAGGAGACGTCCGACTTCATCCCCCGGCGCTGCATCTTGTGCCACACCTTTGGCCGCGCGTAGAGGGCGATCGTCCGGCGGATCGCCTCGCCCAGCGCTTCCTCGGTGGCAGGTGAGAATACCACACCCGTGGCGACGCCCGCCTCCACCGCGGCTTCGTTGGCATCGATGATCGTATCGGCTAGCCCGCCCACCCGGCTCACCACCGGAATGCAGCCGTAGCGCAGGCCATAGAGCTGGGTGAGGCCGCAAGGCTCGAACCGTGACGGGATCAGGATCGCGTCGGCGCCGGCCTGCACCAGATGGCTGAGGCCCTCGTCATAACCGATGATGGCGCCGACCTTGCCCGGATGGCGCAAGGCCGCGCGGGCAAAGCTGTCCTCGATCCACTTCTCGCCCGAACCGAGCACCACCAGCCGGCCGCCATGCCCGACGAGCCCGTCGATCAGCCCCGGCAGCATGTCGAGGCCCTTCTGCCCGGTGAGCCGGCTGACCACCGAAAAGATCGGCCCCGGTCCCGGCTCCAGCCCGAAGCGCTCCTCGAGCACCGCCATGTTGGCGGCCCGCTGGAACACCGTGCTCGCCCCATATGGCTGCGGCAGCACCGAGTCGGTCGCCGGGTTCCACTCGCCAGCATCGACGCCGTTGAGAATGCCCGTGACGGTATCGGAGCGCGACTGCAGCAATCCTTCGAGACCCATGCCGTAGGCGGCAGTCTTGATCTCATGCGCGTAGGTGGGGCTGACGGTCGTCACCTGATCAGCCAGCAGGAGGCCCGCCTTGAGGTAGCCGATATTGCCGAAATACTCGATCGAGCCGGTCCGCGCCGCCTCGTAGTCGAGCTTCAGCGCGTTGAACACGTCCCAGCCGAACACCCCCTGGAAAGCGATGTTGTGGACGGTGATCACCGTCTTTGCCGTGCTGCCGGGGTTGAACCGCACATAGGCCGGCACCAGTCCCGCCTGCCAGTCATGGCAGTGAAGAATGTCCGGCTGGTAGCCCTCGATCATGCCGCGCGAGATCTCGTAGGCGGCAAAGCTCAGCGCCGCAAAGCGCTGCCAGTTGTCCGCCCAGTCCTTGCCGTCTGGCCCGAGATAGGGATTGCCCGGCCGGTCGTAGAGGTGCGCTGCGTCGATGGCGATGACGTCGAGCCCGTTGGCCCGGCCGGCCACCAGCCGTGCGGTACCGCCGAACAAGTCCTCGAACCACAGCACCTGCCGGCCGCCCTCGAGCCCCGCCATCACCTTCGGATAGCCCGGCAGCAGCACGCGCATCGACACGCCATGTGGCGCCAGCGCCGCCGGCAGTGCACCGACGACATCTGCCAGGCCACCCGTCTTGATCAGCGGGTAAGCCTCCGATGCGACGGACAGGACTTCGATCATGGGCGCCGCCAGTTACTTGCTCGCCAGGTACTTGTCGATCATCGGCTGGGTGACCAAGGTCACGCCCTCGGCCGTGCGACGGAACCACTGCGCATCGAACTCCGGGTCCTCGCCGACGACGAGTCCCTCGGGCACGTGCACGCCGCGATCCACCACCACCTTCTTCAGCCGCGCGCCGCGTCCGATGGTGCAGTACGGCAGCACCACCGCCTCGTGCAGTTCGGAGTATGAGTGCACCCGGCTACCGGTGGAGAGCAGCGTCCGGTCCAGCGCACCGCCCGAGATGATGCAGTCACCGGAAACCAGCGAGTTCACCGCGGAGCCGCGCCGACCATCGAAATCGTGCACGAACTTGGCCGGCGGCGTGATCTCCGCGAAGGTCCAGATCGGCCAGTCGCGGTCGTAGAGGTCGAGCTGCGGGGTGACGTCGCAGAGGTCGATATTGGCCTTCCAGTACGCGTCCACGGTACCGACATCGCGCCAGTAGGCGACATCCTCGTTGGCCGAACGGACGCAGGAGCGCGGGAAGCGATGCGCCCAGGCCGAGCCGTTCTTGACGATGTAGGGAATGATGTCCTTGCCGAAGTCGCGCGACGAGCCTTCGGTGGCGGCGTCGCGGCGCAACTGCTCCATCAGGAAGCGCGTCTCGAACACGTAGATGCCCATCGAAGCGAGCGCCATTTCCGGCTTGTCGGGGATACCTGGCGGGTCCTTCGGTTTCTCGACGAAATCGACGATCCGGTCGCGCCCGTCCACATGCATCACGCCGAAGCCCGAGGCTTCCATGCGCGGCACTTCGAGGCAGCCGATGGTCACATCGGCTCCCGTGTCCACATGCTGCCGGAGCATGATTTCGTAGTCCATCTTGTAGATGTGGTCGCCGGCGAGCAGCACGATGTAGCGCGGGCCGTAATCCTCGATGATGTCCATGTTCTGGTACACGGCGTCCGCAGTGCCCTCGTACCACTGCGTCTCCGAGACGCGCTGGCTTGCCGGCAGCACGTCGAAACTCTCGTTTCGCTCAGTGCGGAGGAAGTTCCAGCCGCGCTGCAGGTGCCGGATCAATGAGTGCGCCTGATATTGCGTCGCCACCGAGATACGGCGGATGCCGGAGTTCAGCGCGTTCGACAACGCGAAATCGATGATGCGCGACTTGCCGCCGAAATACACAGCCGGCTTGGCACGCCGATCCGTCAGTTCGAACAGCCGGGTCCCCCGACCGCCCGCCAATACATACGCCATCGCCTCACGCGCCAGCGGCGACGGTGTCCGATAGTCAGCCATGCTTCCCTCCCTACACACCCAACTGGACGCCCCGCTTGGGCGGGGTCGTATTTCACCAACCCCGCCTAGGACGGGTCATACTTCAAGAACAGCGTCGACATCGGCGGCAAGTAGAGATCGGCATAGGGGCCGAGACCCTTCACCGTGCTCGCCTTGGCCACCACCCGGCCCTGGTTTCCCTTGTTCGTGCCGCCGTACCAGCCGGCATCGGTATTGAGCCGCTCGACCCAGTTGCCGACCAGCGGCATGGGCACGCGATAGTTTTCCCGCGGCGCCGGCGTCATGTTCGAGATCACCACGACCGGCTGCTCGCCCGGCGCCTTGCGGGCCCAGGCAAACACAGAATTGCTCTGATCATTTCCGATCAGCCACTCGAAACCTTCCGGCTCATTGTCGCGGGCATGGAGCGCCGGCAACTCGCGGTAGAGCGCATTGAGGTCGGTAACGAGCCGCCGCATGCCCTCATGCGCCGGCGCTTCCAACAGCCACCAGTCGAGCCCCTTGGCCTCGTTCCATTCCTCGCGCTGCGCGTATTCCTGGCCCATGAACAACAGTTTCTTGCCCGGCCAGCCCCACATGAAGCCGTAATAGGCGCGCAGGCCCGCAAACTGCCCCCAGTCGTCGCCGCCCATCTTGGCCAACAGCGAGCCCTTCCCGTGCACCACCTCATCGTGGCTCAGAGGAAGGATGAAGTTCTCCGCGTAACCATAGAGCGCCGCAAAGGTCATGTCGTTGTGATGGTAGCGGCGATGGATCGGATTGCGGCTCATGTAACGCAGGGTGTCGTTCATGAACCCCATGTTCCACTTGAAGCCGAAGCCCAACCCGCCGGCATCCACCGGCGCACTCACCCCGCTCCACGAGGTCGATTCCTCGGCGATCATCATTACGCCCGGATGCAGCCGGTAAGCCTCCTGATTGACGCGCTTCAGGAACTCGACCGCCTCGAGGTTGTGATTGCCGCCGAACTGGTTCGGAATCCACTGCCCCGCCTGCCGCGAGTAATCGAGGTAGAGCATCGAGGCCACGGCATCGACCCGCAGCCCATCGAGGTGGAACGCCTCGAGCCAGTAGAGGGCGTTGTTGACGAGGAAGCTCACCACTTCCTTCCGCCCGAAATTGTAGATCGCGGTGTTCCAGTCGGGGTGGTAGCCCTGCCGCGGGTCCGCATGCTCGTAGAGCGCCGTGCCGTCGAAAAGCGCCAGACCGTGCTCATCGGTGGGGAAATGCGCCGGCACCCAGTCGAGGATGACGCCGAGCCCGGCCTCATGCGCTTTGTCGACGAAGTGCGCAAAACCCGCCGGGTCGCCATGGCGGGCCGTGGGGGAATAGAGCCCGGTGGGCTGGTAGCCCCAGCTCGGATCGAACGGATGCTCGGTGATCGGCATCAGCTCGATATGGGTGAAGCCGCTGTCGGCGGCATAGGGGATCAGCTGCTCCGCCAGTTGCTCGTAGCTCATGAACGAGCCATCGGCCCGGCGGCGCCAGGAGCCCAGGTGCACCTCGTAGATCGACACGGGCTTCCGCCGCCAGTCGGCCTTGGCGCGATCCTTCATGTACTTGTCGTCGGTCCAGCTGAACGGCTTGGGATCGGCAACCATCGAGGCCGTCTTCGGCCGCAACTCCGACTGCCGCGCGAATGGGTCGGCCTTGAGCGGCCGCAGTTGTCCGTCCGGCCCGACGATCTCGAACTTGTAGACCTCGCCCGGCCCTACATTGGGCACGAACACTTCCCACACGCCGGTGTTGATCCGCACCCGCATCGGGTGCCGCCGGCCATCCCACTCGTTGAACGGCCCCACCACGCTGACGCGCTTGGCGTTCGGCGCCCAGACGGCAAAGTGGGTTCCGTTGACGCCTTCGAACTCCATTGCGTGGGCGCCGAGCTTGTCGAATAGCCTCAGGTGCGAGCCCTCGCCGATATAGTAGTCATCCATCGGACCGAGGACCGGCCCGAAGCTGTATGGATCGAGGACGTTCCATTCGCCGCCGTCATTGCGGGCGTGATAGTTCACCGGCTGCAGCTTGGTAAGCTTCACCACCCCCTCGAAGAACCCGTCGCCGCGAGGCTCCAGCTCACCGAGAATGCGGTTGTCCATCGTGCGGGCCGACACCGATTCCGCGTGCGGAATGAAGGTGCGCGCCACCCAGACGCCATCGATCTCGTGCAATCCGAGAATGCCGAATGGGTCGGAGTGACCACCCGCAACGATCGCGCGGACGTCTTTGTCGTCCGCTTGCCACTTGGACTTGGTCACGCACTACCCCCCGACAACCGGGACACCCCAGATTTCCTTGGCGTACTGGGAAATAGTACGATCCGAGGAAAACCAGCTGACGTGAGCAGTGTTCCGGATAGCCATCGAATACCATTTGCGAGGCTTGTTCCAGAGGTCATCGACGCCCCGCTGCGCCGCGGCGTAGGCGTCGAAATCGCGCGCTACCATGAACCAGTCGTGGTCGTAGAGCCCGCCGATCAGGTCGCGATAGCGGTTCGGGTCATCGGGCGAGAACACCCCCGACGAAATCGCCTCCAGCGCTTCGCGCAATGCTGGTGATTTGTCGATGGCGGCACGCGGCACGTCGCTGCGCTGCCGGATCTCGGCCACCTTGTCGGCGGTGAGCCCGAAGATCACCATGTTCTCCGGCCCCACCTGCTCCAGCATCTCGACATTGGCGCCGTCGAGCGTGCCGATGGTGAGCGCGCCATTGGCCATGAACTTCATGTTGCCGGTGCCCGAGGCCTCCATGCCGGCCGTCGAAATCTGCTCCGACAGGTCGGCCGCCGGGATGATCGTTTCGGCGAGGCTCACATTATAATTGGGCAGGAACACCACCTTGAGCAGGCCGCGCACGGCAGGGTCGTTGTTGATGACCTTGGCCACGTCGTTGATCAGCTTGATGATCAGCTTGGCATTCCAGTAGCCCGGCGCCGCCTTGCCGGCGAACACCTTGACCCGCGGGACCCAGTCCTTTTCGGGATGGGAACGGATCATCGAGTACTGCGCCACTGCCTCGATGACGTTGAGCAGCTGGCGCTTGTATTCGTGGATGCGCTTTACCTGCACGTCGAACATGGCGTCGGGCGATACCGTGATCCCCAGCCGGTCCTTGATGACCTGCGCCAGCGCCACCTTGTTGGCCCGCTTCACCGCCTTGAACTGATCCTGGAAGGTCGGATCGTCCGCATGCTTGTCGAGCCCGGCGAGCAGCGAGAAATCGTCCTGGAACTCCGACCCGATCCGCTCCCCGATCAGCTTGGTGAGGCCCGGGTTGCACTGCAGCAGCCAGCGCCGCGGCGTCACGCCGTTGGTCTTGTTGTTGATCCGGTCCGGATAGAGCCGGTCGAGATCGGAGAACAGCGTCTTCTTGAGCAGTTCCGAATGGAGCGCCGAGACGCCGTTGATCGAGTGCGAGCCGACGAAGGCCAGTTGCCCCATGCGAACGCGGCGGCTGCCATGCTCGTCGATCAGCGACAGATTGGCGATCTGCCCATCGGTGAAGCCACCCATCTTGCGGGCCTCGGTCAGCACCTCGGCGTTGATCGCGTAGATGATCTGCATCTGCCGCGGCAGCATCCGCTCGAGCAGCCCAACCGGCCAGGTCTCCAGCGCTTCGGGCAGGAGCGTATGGTTGGTGTAGCCGAACGTCGCCTTGGTCAGCTTCCAGGCCTGGGCCCAGCCCATGCCGTGGATATCGATCAGGATGCGCATCAGCTCGGCGATCGAAATCGCCGGGTGCGTGTCGTTGAGCTGGATCGCCACCTTGTCCGAGAGCGAGCCGAGGTCGCCGTAGGCCTGCATGTGCCGACGCACGATGTCCTGCAGCGAAGCCGAGGAGAAGAAGAACTCCTGGCGCAGCCGCAGTTCCTGCCCGGACGGGGTTGAATCGGCAGGGTAGAGAACCCGCGTAACCGCCGCTGCCTTCGAGCTTTCTTCCAGCGCGCCGATATGGTCGCCGGCGTTGAACTTGTCGAGCAGGATCGGATCGATCGGCTGCGCCGACCAGAGCCGCAGCGTGTTCACTCGTTTGCCGCGCCAGCCGACGATCGGGGTATCGAAGGCCACCGCCAGGAGGTGCTCGGCCGGCCGCCATTCGAGGCGGGTCGACCCATCGGGCTCCTGCACCGGCTCGACGTGGCCGCCAAAGCCGATTTCGTACGAACTCTCGCGCCGCTCGAACTCCCACGGGTTGCCATGGGCGAGCCAGTCCTCCGGCAGTTCGACCTGCCAGCCTTCGCTCATTTCCTGACGGAACAGGCCGTGGACGTAGCGAATGCCGTAGCCGTAGGCCGGGATGTTGACCGTCGCCATCGACTCCATGAAGCACGCGGCGAGGCGGCCGAGACCGCCATTGCCCAGCGCCGCATCGGGCTCGAGGTTGATCAGGTCGCCGAGGTCGACATTGAAGTTCTTGAGCGCGGCGCGCACCGGCTCCATCACCCCGATATTGCTCATCGCATCGCGCATCAGGCGGCCAATGAGGAACTCGAGGCTCAGGTAGTAGACGCGCTTGTTGGAGGTCCGCCAGGTCTCGCGGCTCGACTCCATCCACTGGTCGATGATCCGGTCGCGCACGGCGAGGATCGTCGCCTTCAGCCAATCATGCGGCCGCGCGACAATGGGGTCCTTGCCGATGGAATAGGTGAGTTTTTCGAGGATTTCCGCCTGTATCGCCTCGACGCTAAGCGCGCGCCGTTCCGGGACCGGGGCATCCAATACGAGAGGGCTTTGCGGCATTGTCGCATCCAAGCAGCATGACGATGTATTCCCCTCTAGACGGGTACTGTTGCATTGAATCGGTACGCTGGGAAGGCCTGTCGAGAACGGTTCTAAGGCAGCGTGCCTAAAGCTTGATCGCTGCGGGCGCGCTGCTGCTCCGTCGCTAAACCTTCGCCGCATCCTCGTCCGGCACGATGATCGGCTCGGACGGCCCCGCCACCGTGCCACTCTCGCGCGCCTGGTCCTCGGCGTTGGAGAGCAGCAGGTCCCTGCCCGCCTGGATGCCGCCGACCAATTGCGCCGCGAAGCGCTGGCGGTCGCGCTCGCGAACCCCTTCGATGATCTCCTCGACCTCGACCATGTCGGTGCCCAGCTCGCGCAGCGTCTCGGCGCCGAACTCCAGTGCCGATTCGAACAGCTCGCGGATCTGGTAGTCCACGCCCAGCTCCACGAGCTTGAGCGCATGGCCGCGATCGAAGGCGCGGGCGAACACCTTGGCCAGCGGATACTCCGCCTTCACCAGCTCGACGATACGCAGCGCCGAATCCTTGTTGTCGACGCACACAAGGATGGCGTCGGAATTGCCGGCGCCGGCGGCGCGCAGGATATCGAGCCGCGTGCCGTCCCCGTAATAGACCTTCATGCCGAACTGCCCGGCGGCCCGGATCATGTCGGTGTCGTTGTCGATGATCGAAATCTTGTGGCCCTTGGCGATCAGCGGCTGGCTGGCAATCTGCCCGAACCGGCCGAAGCCGATGACGAGGATGTCGCCGGTCAACAGCCCATCGACCTTCTCCACCCCCTCGAACGACTGCTCGGGCTTGGGCAGGAACTTCAGCAGCATCATCGAGAACGGCGTCAGCACCATCGAAATGATCACCGTCGCCGTGAACATGGCGTTGAGCTCGGCGCTCAGCAGCCCGCCACCGGTCGCGGTGGTGTAGAGCACGAAGGCGAATTCGCCGCCCTGCGCCATCAGCACCGCCCGCTCCAGCCCCAGCGCATGCCCGCCGCCCAGCGCCCGGCTGAGCCCATAGATCGCGCCGCCCTTGAGCAGCATGTAGCAAAGCACTGCGAGCGCGATGAACTGCCAGTTGGCGCCCACGACCGTCAGGTCGAGCGACATGCCGACCGCGAGGAAGAACAACCCCAGGAGCAACCCGCGGAACGGCTCGACATCGGCTTCGAGCTGATGCCGGAAGGTCGACGTCGAGAGCAGCACGCCGGCAAGGAACGCTCCCATCGCCATCGACAGCCCACCCAACTGCATGATCAGCGCCGCGCCGAGCACCACCAGCAGCGCCGCAGCGGTCATCACCTCGCGCGCCCTCGACTCGGCCAGGAGCCGGAACACCGGGTTCAGCACCCAGCGGCCGGCAAAGATCACCGTCACCACCGATGCCGCGGCGACGCCGACGCTGATCCACCGCTGCAGCGCACTGGCATCCGTATCGACGCCCGGCGAGATGAACGCCACTACCGCCAAAAGAGGCACGATGGCGAGATCCTCGAGCAGCAGCACCGAGACGATCTTCTGCCCCGCCGGGCTCTGCAACTCGCCGCGCTCCGAGAGGATCTGCATCACGATCGCCGTCGAAGTCAGCACGAACCCCATGCCGGCAACAAAGGCCACCGGCGGCGCAAGGCCAAGGAGCAGCACTCCGGCAATGGTCAGCACCGCCCCGCACAGCGCCACCTGCAGCACGCCGAGCCCGAAGATCTGCTTGCGCAGCGACCAGAGCTTGGCCGGTTCCATCTCCAACCCGACGATGAACAGGAACAGCACCACGCCCAGCTCGGCCGCGTGCAGCACCGCCTGGGGATCGTTGATCAGCCCGAGGCCGAACGGCCCGATCGCCAGCCCCGCCGCGAGATATCCCAGCACCGAGCCTAGCCCCAGCCGCCGAAACAGCGGTACGGCGATGACCCCAGCACCGAGCAGTGCCACGACCTGCACCAGATCCACACCGCCAAGTGCGGCTGCCTCCGCTGCATGCGCCACTGCTTCGCCGGCCATCGCTCACCTCTCGCAAATCGGAAAGACCGAACCGTGAGGCCTTGGGGCTGGAGCGTCAAGGCTACCTATGCGGGCAGGTGCAATGCACCGCCTAGGCTGCCCCGGCGGCCTTGGTCTTGCGTGGCGCCGGCTTGGGTTTGACCGGGGCTGCTGGAACCGTCTTGACCGTTGCCGGCACCGCAGCTGCTGTCGCGGCTTGGGACTCCGCCGCATCCTGCGCGGCCTTCTGCTCCGCCTTCCGTCGCACCGCCAGTGGCGCGGGCATCCGCATCGGCAGGATATGCCTCGCCATCGAGGAGATCACCAGCAGCGACGGGACGGCGATGAAGCCGCCGACCGGTCCCCACGACCACAGCCAATAGGTGATGGCGATCAGGATCAGGAACGGGTTGATCAGCATCGTCCGGCCCAGCAGATGCGGCGTGACGAAATTGCCTTCGACGAAGTTGAGCAGCAGATAAAGCCCGACCGGCAGCAGCGCGCCTTCCAGCCCGTTCAGCGTGCCCAGCCCCACCGCGAACAGGATGGCAACCATCACGGCCTGTCCGACGAACGGAATAAAGTTCAGCACCGCCGCCAGCGCCCCCCAGAGGATCGGGGTCGGCATGCCGATCAGCGCCATCAGGATCGCCACCCCGACGCCCATGCCGATATTGATGGCACTCACGGTGAGGAGGAACCGCGACACCTGCTCCTCGACATCGCGGAACACATGTGCCGTGCGCCACCGCATGCGGCGCGTCGCGCACAGTGACAGGACGAAAATGCGAATCTGGTCGCGCGTCGCCATGAAGAAATAGAGGCTCGCGAGGAAGATCAGGATCTGCGCCAGAAGGGCCGGCGCCGTGAACGCCACGTTCTGCACCGCACTGTCATCCTCGACGGTGACGGTGACGGTCGAGGGGTCGGAGCCGAACACTTCCTTCACCTGCTCCTGCAGCGTGCCCACAGCCCCGAGCGGTTCCTTCCAGTTGGCCAGTTCCTGGCGGAACGCCTCCCAGATCACCGGGATGCGCTCGATGAGATCGCTCAGCGGCGCGGCAAACAGCAGTGCACTGAGCCCGATAAGCGCGAGGAACAGCAGCACCACCACCCCCGCCGAAACGCTGTCCGCGATGCCGCGCTTGTCCATCATGTCGGCGATGGGACCGAACATCAGCCCCACGGTGACGGCGAGAAACACCGGCGCGAGCACTACTTCGCCCAGCTTCAGGGCGATGAGCATCGCCAAGAGGCCCATGAATACGAGGGCCAGTTGCGAGCTGTTGGACAGGATGCGTTCGAAATGGGTGTTCGAGATTTCCCTGAGCAGGCGGGGCGACGGACCGCGGCGCACTTTGTTAGGCATATGTTCCTCCGTCGCACTTAACTCGCAACGTCCCGGCCAGTTCCTCACATCGACGCAATGATGAACGCCCACTATCATGCCGGCGGAATCATTTTCTCAGGGGCTCGCGCTAAGCCAATGGCACGCAAGATCATTATCGACACCGACCCGGGCCAGGACGACGCCGTGGCGATCCTCATGGCGCTCGCCTCGCCCGCCGATTTCGACATCCTCGGCATTGTCGCCGTTGCCGGTAACGTCAGCCTGGCGCAGAACGCCCGCAACGCGCTGAAGGTCGTCGAGCTCTCGGGGCGCAAGGACATCGCCGTCTATGCCGGCTGCGAGCGTCCGATGCGCCGCACGCTGGTGACCGCCGAGCACGTACACGGCGAGACGGGCCTCGATGGCCCGGACCTGCCGCTTCCGAAGCTCCAGATCGAGGACCAGCACGGCGTCGACTTCATCATCGAGACGCTGCTGGCGCACGAGCCGGGCACGGTGACGCTCGCCACCCTCGGGCCGCTGACCAATGTCGCCATGGCGATGGTCAAGGAGCCGCGCATCATCGGCCGCATCCAGGAAATCGTCATGATGGGCGGCGGCTATTTCGAGGGCGGCAACATCACCCCCGTCGCCGAGTTCAACATCTATGTGGATCCCGACGCCGCCGATATCGTACTGCGCTCGGGTGTGCCGATCGCCATGTTGCCGCTCGACGTGACCCATATGATCCTTTCGACGCCCGACCGGCTCGCCAAGGTCCGCGCGCTGGGCAACAAGGCCGGCGAGGCGGTCTACCAGATGCTCAGCTTCTCGGAGCGCTTCGATCTCACCAAATACGGCTCGAACGGCGCGCCGCTGCATGACCCCTGCGTCATCGCCTATATGCTGAAGCCCGATCTGTTCGAAGGCCGCCACATCAACGTGGTGATCGAGACCTCGAGCGAGCTCACGGTGGGCATGACCGTCGCCGACTACTGGGGCGTCACCGGCCGGGTGAAGAACGTCACCTACCTGCGCTCGGGCGACGCCGCCGGCTTCTACGAGCTGTTGACGGAGCGCCTGAGCCGCCTGCCGTAAACCTGCCGTTATGACGCCGGGGGCATCCTTGTCGCCGTTGTGGCGGTGGCAAGCGATGGGCAGTAGCGCGCGACAGGCAAAGTACCCGGTTCTGAGACGCAAGCGCAGCCACGCCCCGGAGCGTCCGGCCGTGGCACCCGATGCCGCGCCCGTTGACGATGGGATCCGCCATTTCGTCATCGAGATGGGCTGGGCCTGCCGCCTCGTCGTTGCCGCCTTCGGCCTCCTTTACGCCATCGCGCTCATCTGGAAGGCGCTCAGCCTGATCAGCTGGCTCGGCGTCGCCGCGCCACTGCCCGGCGTCTTTCTCGTCGTCCTTGGCCTGCCGTGGACCCTCGCCGCCGCAACGGTGCCCGACCAGTGGCAACCCCTCGTCGCGGCCCTCGCGCCGGGCATCACTCTGCTCATTCTCCTCGCCCTCTGCCACCGCCGCCGCCATTCGCCCCGAGCATAAAAGATCCCCGGCTCCGTTACGGAAGCCGGGGCAAGTTCCCTCTTAGAGACGTGGCGTGTGCGAGGGAGGAGCTCTTGGCCGGGGCGCCAGGTCAGCGCGGCGCCCGTATGGCCTCATCTTGTGTGTTCGAGACGATCGGGCTTCCACACGCCGTCGAACCCCGCGCGTGGAGATGGACCGACCGGCCCTGATCCGGGTGGCAAGCGCGTCGAGTAAGGGCTCGGCCGCCGCAACGACGTCGCCGGCTGCCGCGGATCGCGCAGGCTGCGCAATGGAAGGAAAGGGCTGCCTTGCGGCATGGTCGGCCTCCTCATGTCGAGCCCATCGATGCCTGGTCCAGGCATCGATCGTTGCGCGGCAAACGGGCCGAAGCCCGCTGTGAGGTGCCGTTTCGTGCCGCGAATCCGCAAGGGATCGGCGGCTGTTGAGCGACGCTAGCGCCGCCAGGATGTGGCGTCCGCTAAAACCGCCATCGCAATCCGCGGCAAGTTTTCCGACAATTGTCGCCGCTCGAACTGGGGCAACCGGTCCGCTTGCCGCCAAACTGCGACGGCGCTACACCCATCCGCCACTCCGGAGTTCACGCCATGGACATCGTCACCCTCGTCGCCTTCACCATCGCCTACGCCATCGCGGTGATCGTTCCGGGTCCCGGCGTGGCGGCCGTGGTGGCGCGGGCCCTCGGCGCCGGCTTCCGGTCGGCCTTCCCGATGGTGCTCGGCATCCTCGCCGGCGATCTGGTTTACCTGGTCTTCGCGCTGTTCGGCCTCGCCGCCATCGCCACCTGGTTCGGCCCGGTGTTCGCCGTGGTGAAATGGGCCGGCGCGCTCTACCTGCTCTATGTCGCCTGGCAGTTCTGGAGCGCCAAACCCGGCTCCGAGCAGATCGGCGCCAAGCACGAAAAAAGCCGCTGGAAGACCTTCCTCTCCGGCTTCGCCCTCACCATGGGCAACCCCAAGACCATCGTCTTCTACCTGGCCCTGCTCCCGACCGTCATCCCGCTCGACAAGCCGATCACCCCTCTCGGCTTCGCCGAACTCACCGGCATCGTCATCGTGGTGCTGCTGCTGATCGGCTGCGCCTATGCCGGCCTCGCCGCAGCGGCACGGGATTTCTTCAGGAGCGCCAAGGCGCTCCGGTTCCTGAACCGCACGGCGGGCGTGATCATGGCAAGCGCGGCAGCGTTCGTGGTGGTGCGGGAGTAAGGCTCAGCCCTTCGACTTCGCCTTCTGTCCTTTCGCCGCTTTTGGAGCGATCGCCCCCGGCGCCGGCTCGCCGGCGCTACCGCACCACCGCGCTCGCGGCCGCCAGTCCCCAGGCCAGTAATTCCTTGGCGCGCTCCGGTGTAACGCCCTCGACATAGCACCTGAGCTCCGGCGCGTTGCCCGAGGCGCGGTAGTGCACTGTGTCGCCGGAGGTCAGCGCGAAGCGTGGGCCATCGATGGTCGAGACGCTTTCCACCTCGCCGACAGGGGCGAAGAACTCCTTGGCGTAGCCGGCCTGCTCGGTGAGGCCCTTCAGCAGCGCGGCGCTCCGCTCGTTGGCGACATGCGCCAGCCGGTCGCTGAGTGCGGCCCGAACTGGTAGGGTGCGGACCAGACCAGCGAGGCTTTCGCCAAGCTTCGCCGCTGTCCCCAATACCGCCAGCATCGGCAGCACCGCGTCGCGCGTCGGCAACGGGCTCAGCGTTCGGCCATTGATGCTCACCTCACTGCCCAGCAGCAGGCCGCCATTGGCCTCGAACCCGACCACGGCGCCAGGCGAGCCGGCCGCCGCGCTCTCCATGCCCGAAATCACATAGGGCGAGCCGACCTTGGTGCGCTCCACCTTGCCGAACCAGCCGACGCCTTCGATCGCTGAGTTCGAGGTCACCGGCGTCACCACGCGGTCGGCGCCGAGGAACCGCGCCGCCAGCATGCCCAGCACGTCGCCGCGCACGAAATTGCCCTCGCCATCGACCACCAGCGGCCTGTCGCCATCCCCATCGGTCGAAACGATCGCATGGAGCTTGTGCTGCTCGATCCAGTCGAACCGGGGCTCGAACAGCGGATCGGAGAACGCCTCGGTGTCGACCGCGACGAAGCTGTCCGAACGCCCCAGTCGCACCACATCGGCCCCTGCCCGCGTCAGGAACGACACCAGCATGTCGCGCGCCACCGACGAATGCTCAAACACGCCGATGCGCCAGTTCCGCAGTGCGCCCGCGTCGAGCAGTCCGCGATAGCGCTGGCGGTAGCGATCGGCTGCCGCCACGCTCCCATCCTCGGCCGTTCCCGTGCCCGTCGGCACTGCATCGCTCAACGCCGCGGCGATGCCCTGCTCGTCCGCTTTGGTGATTTCGCCCGATGCCGCGTAGAATTTCAGCCCGTTCCGGTCGGCCGGGATGTGGCTACCCGTTACCATGATCGCCGGCCCGCCCAGCGCCATCGCATGCAGCGCCAGTGCCGGCGTCGGCAGCACGCCGCAATCCACCGGCACTAGGCCCGCCGCGCGGATCGCTGCGGCACAATCGGCAGCGATCGCCGGGCTCGAGGCACGAAGATCGCGCCCCAGATACACCCGTCCACCCGGAACCGTGCCAAGATGGGCGATGAACGCCGCCGTGTAGCGCCGCGCCGCGCCGCCAGTGAGTTCCGTCGCCAGCCCCCGCAGGCCGCTGGTCCCGAATTTCAGTGTATCCGCCATGCCGCACTCCCGATGTGCAAGCTTTGTAGCGGCCTTATCGGCTTGGGCAAGCGTTCAGATGTCGTTAATGTTTCGTTCAGCAACGCGGTGCAGGTTGGTCAGCAATGCAGATCCAGAAGCGCTCCTTGAACTGGCTCCCGCGCGCCTCGCTGTTTGCCGAGGCCGAGGCGGCACGTCTGAAGCGCCGGGCCCAGGCGCAGTCCGATCTCGCCAGCACCGCCAACAACAACTCGGCGCTGATCTCCGGCGGCACCTCCAGTGTCGGCGAATCGATCAACCTCACCCTCCGCATCGCCGCCTCCCGCCTGCAAAACGGCACCACCAAGAAAGTCTAGCGGCTTGCATTCGCTGGGGATTTTCCCCAGTCTCGACCGATGTCCGCCGCCTTCGATCCCACCCGGTTCTTCAGCCGCGAAGTCACCCTCGTCGCCCGTGACCTGCTCGGCGCCGAGTTCTACGTCGATGGCGTCGGCGGCATCATTGCCGAAACCGAGGCCTATCACCCGACCGAGCCCGCCTCGCACGCCCATCGCGGCCAGACCGAGCGCAATTCCTCGATGTTCCTCGGCCCCGGCCACGTCTACGTCTACCGCTCCTACGGCATCCACTGGTGCCTCAACTTCGTCTGCGCCGACGCCTCCGCGATCTTGATCCGCGCCATCGAGCCCATGGCCGGCATTGAGAAAATGGCCGAACGCCGTGGCCTCGCCAACCAGCGCGCCCTCTGTTCCGGCCCTGGCAAGCTCGCCGAGGCGCTGGGCGTCACCAAGGCCCATGACGGGCTCACCGTCGATGCCCCGCCGTTCCGCTTCCGTCCCGCCGATTCGCCCCGCCCGGTGGTGATCGGCCCGCGCATCGGCATCACCAAGGCCGCCGACCTCCCCTGGCGGTTCGGCATCGCCGGCTCGGCCTTCCTCAGCAAGGCGTTCCGCAGCTGAAAGCCTCGAGGTGACCGGTTGTCGCGGCGGGTTTCCCTTTGCGGTGGCTTTGGATAGGTTGCGCCCGAACTGAACAGGAGATGCCCGTGGCGGTCGATGCGCTGATCAAGGAATTGCTGGCAACCGGCAGCATGAACGAGGAAACCACCGCCGACCTGAACCGCTGGCAGGCGGAGTTCGCCGCGGGCACTCTCCATGCCGACGACGCGGCCTATATCGAGGCTCTGCACGCCAAGCTGACCGGCGCCCCCCTGCCCGAGATCGAAACCGCCGCCGCGGCCGAGCCAGCCCGCCTCGAAGGCCTCACCATCGAGGACTGGCGCGACCGCGCGCTGCGCGCCGAAACCGAACTCGCCGCTCTCAAGGACAGCATCAGCACCACCAGCGCCTGAGCCGGCGCGCGCGCCTTTGACCGCCGATCGACTGGAGATCATCCAACAAGCGTGGGTGATAGCGGCCTGTTGCCACGGAGGAACCACATGCGCCTGCCGCTTGCCGCCCTGCTCTCCCTCGCCGTCGCCCCGGCCTTCGCTCAACCGGCGACGCTGACCACCCGGCTCGTCACCGATGCGCTGGATCAGCCGCTCTATGCCATCGCGCCGCCGGGCGATCCGCGGCTCTTCGTGGTCGAGCAGACCGGCCGCATTCGCATCCTCATCGATGGGCAGTTGGCAGAAGCGCCGTTCCTCGATCTCAGCGGCAGCGTCAGCAGCGGCGGTGAGCAGGGCCTGCTGGGCCTCGCCTTCCACCCCGACTACGCCAGTAACGGCCGCTTCTTCGTGGACTACACCGACACCAGCGGCGACACCCGGATCGTGGCCTACCAGGTCTCCGCCGATCCTGCCGTTGCCGACTCGGCTTCGGCCACCGAGCTGCTCCGCATCGACCAGCCCTATGCCAACCACAATGGCGGCTGGCTCGGTTTCGGCCCGGATGGCTATCTCTACCTCGGCATGGGCGACGGCGGCTCTCGCGGCGATCCGCAGAACCGGGCGCAGAACCCCGGCGAACTGCTCGGCAAGATCCTGCGCATCGACGTCAATGGCGCAGCGCCATACGGGATCCCCGCTGGCAACCCCTTCGCCAAGGGTGGCGGGCGGCCGGAGATCTTCGCGCTGGGCCTCCGCAACCCCTGGCGCCCGGCCTTCGATGGCGACAACTTCTACATCGCCGATGTCGGCCAGAACGCCTACGAGGAGGTGACCGTCATCGGCGTCGATGACGCCGGCGCCAATCTAGGCTGGAAGATCGTGGAAGGCTCCGCCTGCTACGGCGCCAAGAGCTGCGAGCAAACGGGCCTCATGCCGCCAACCTACAGCTACTCCCACGATACCGGCGGCTGCTCCATCACGGGGGGCTACGTTTACCGCGGCAAGGCGATCCCCGAGATTACCGGCCAGTATTTCTTCGCCGACTTCTGCGACAGCCGCGTGCACTCCTTCGCGTACACCAACGGCCGGGCCGGCGACATCACCGACTGGACCGAGCAACTCGGCGGCATCGGCTCCATTACCTCGTTCGGCGTAGACGGCGAAGGCGAGCTCTACATCACAACGATCGAGGGCAACCTGTTCGAGGTGGTGCGGGCGGAATAAGGAAGTTGGTGGGCCCACCAGGACTCGAACCTGGAACCAGACCGTTATGAGCGGTCGGCTCTAACCATTGAGCTATGGGCCCCTGCCCCGAACGGAGCGCCGCCTCCTTAGCAAGCGGCGGCATCGAAGCAAAGCCGGTTGGGGGCAAAGCGCTGCCTTCGCCCACCATTCTCCCTCTCGTCACGATTTTTCTGCACGCTTGTGTCGATCGCGTCGAAAGCCGTTCGTCGTGTTGATGAACGGCCCATTGGCGGGCTGGCAACCAGGAGAAACAACATGCGCAAGATCACTGCAGGCTTCTTCCACTCGGTCGACGGCGTCGTCGAGTCGCCCAACCTCTGGCAGTTCGATGCCTTCGACGATGAGCTGGGCGCCTTGCTCGGCGAGATCATGCCGAAGGTCGATACGGTCCTGCTCGGCCGGGTCGGGTACCAGGAGTGGGCCGGCTATTGGCCGACCGCCAGCGCCGATGGGGACTTCGCGGACTTCATCAACAGCACGCCCAAGCTCGTCGCCTCGCGCACGCTGAAGCAGGACCAGCTGACCTGGCAGAACTCGACCCTGATCGAGGGCGACCTCATCGAGTTCGCAAAACAACTCAAGGCCAGGGATGGCGGCGAGATCGCCGTGATGGGCGGCATCTCACTGGCCCGCCAGCTGTTCTTTGCCGGGCTGCTCGAGGAACTGACGCTCATCACCCATCCGGTTGTGGCCGGGGCCGGCAAGCGCATGTTCGAGGCAAACGACCCCGTGACCCGGCTCGAACTCAAGAAATCCACCACCACCAGCAAGGGCAACGTAGTGTCCACCTACGGGCTCCGCCCCGCCTGACCGACCGGGCCCGCGCCGTGTCAGTGCGGGCCCATCCTCAGCCCGCCAGCGTGTCGACTTTCCTGAGACTGGGGAACAGCCTGGCCCAGAGCAGCACGATGGCAATGGTGCCAAGGCCGCCGAACACGCAGGCGGCGACCGGCCCAATCAGGCCCGCTACCATGCCGGATTCGAACTCGCCGAGCTGGTTCGAGGTGCCGATGAACAGCGAGTTCACCGCATTCACCCGGCCGCGCATCTCATCGGGCGTCAGCAACTGCACCAGCGACGAGCGGATCACCACGCTCACGGTATCGGCCGCCCCGAGCACCAGCATTGCCGCGATCGAGAGCAGGATGTTGGTCGACAGCGCGAACACCAGCGTCGCCACGCCGAATATGCCCACCGCCAGCAGCATCTTGTTGCCGACCCCGTGCCGCAACGGCCAGCGCGCCAGGACCAGTGACGTTGCCACGGCACCAGCGGCTGGGGCCGCCCTGAGGAACCCCAGTGCCCATGGACCGGCATGCAGGATGTCCTGCGCGAACATCGGCAGCAGCGCCGTGGCGCCGCCCAGCAGCACCGCGAACAGATCGAGCGAGATGGTGCCCAGCATCACCGGCTTGCTGCGAATGAAAGCGATGCCGGCAAACACCGAACTCAGCGTCGGCTTGGAGCGTATCGGAACCCGATCGCTCCTGGGGATGCTAACCACATTGATGCTTGCCACGAGGAACATCGCCGCCGCGACGAGAAACGGCGCCACCGGGTGCACGCCGTAGAGCAAGCCGCCGAGCGCCGGACCAATGATCAGCGCCGTCTGCATGAAGGAGGTCGAAATCGCGATCGCCTGCTGCAGCATGGTCGCCGGCACCAGCCCGGGCAGCAGCGCCGCCATGGTCGGCCGCTCGAACGCCTGCGCCGCGCCCAGCGCGGCCACGGCGACGAAAATCCCCGGCGTACTCAGCCAGCCCTGCCAGACGCCTAGCGCGATGAACCCGACGACCGCCGCCTCGACGACCTGGCAAACGAGGCCGATCCGCCGCCGGTCGAACTGATCGGCGACATGCCCCACCACAAAGGTCAGCACCAGCATCGGCAGGAACTGGAACAGCCCGATCAAGCCGAGATCGAACGCGTTGTGCGTCCGATCATAGACCAGCCAGCCGATGGCAATAGCGGTCCCCTGGAACGCCATCGACGAGAGGACGCGGGAGGAGAGGAACCTGAGGAACGCCGGATGCTGCGAGAGCTTCAGCGGGGTGACGGGGGCGGCGATCTCAGTGGTCACTGCCGCCCCGTGTCCCTTGCGATTAGCCAGCCGCCGTGTAGGCCGTCTTCACCTGGGTGAAGAACTCGGCGGCGTACTTGCCCTGCTCCTTGGGGCCGTAGCTCGAGCCCTTGCGGCCGCCGAACGGCACGTGGAAGTCGACACCGGCGGTGGGGACGTTCACCATCACCATGCCGGCTTCGGCATTGCGCTTGAAGTGCGTCGCATACTTGAGCGAGGTGGTGACGATGCCCGCAGAGAGACCGAACTCGGTGTCATTGGCAGTGGCCAGCGCTTCCTCGTAGTCCTTGACGCGGATCACCGCGGCCACCGGCCCGAAGATCTCTTCGCGGGAGATGCGCATCTGGTTGGTCGCCTCGGTGAACAACGCCGGCTGCAGGAAGTAGCCCGGGTTGTCGCCCTTCACCAACTCGCCGCCGACGGCGAGCTTGGCGCCTTCGTTCTTGCCGATCTCGATATAGTCGGTGTCCTGCTTGAGCTGGCCCGGATCGACCACCGGCCCGATCTGCGTGTCCTTGGCGATCGCATCGCCGACCTTGAGGTTGCGGATGCGCTCGGTGAGCGCCGCGACGAACTTGTCGTGGATGCCCTCGGTGACGATCAGGCGCGACGAAGCCGTGCAGCGCTGGCCGGTCGAGTAGAACGCGCTCTGGGCGGTCGTTTCGACGGCAACGGCGAGGTCAGCGTCATCGAGCACGATGGTCGGGTTCTTGCCGCCCATTTCGAGCTGGAACTTGCGCATCACCTTGACGCTGGCTTCCGCCACGCGGCGGCCGGTGCCGACCGAGCCGGTGAAGGTCTGCGCCACGATGTCCCTGCTGTCGAGCATGGTCTGGCCGACCACCGAGCCCTTGCCCATCACCAGGTTGAGCACGCCCTTGGGCAGCCCGTTGCGGTTGAGCATCTCGACGATCGCCCACGAGCAGCCCGGCACCAGGTCGGCCGGCTTGAACACCACGGTGTTGCCGTATGCCAGCGCCGGGGCGATCTTCCAGGCTGGGATGGCGATCGGGAAGTTCCACGGCGTGATGATGCCGACGACGCCCATCGGCTCGCGCGTCATCTCGACGCCAACGCCCGGACGCACTGACGGCACGCTCTCACCGGTGAGGCGCAGCACTTCGCCGGCGAAGAACTCGAAGATCTGCCCGGCGCGGGTAACCTCACCGATGCCTTCGGCGAGGGTCTTGCCCTCTTCGCGGCTCAAAAGCTCACCGAGTTCGGCCTTGCGGGCGAAAATCTCGTGTGCGGTCTTCGACAGCACCGCCCAGCGGTCCATGATGCCGGAACGCGACCAGGCCGGGAACGCCGCCTTGGCTGCTGCGATGGCGGCCAGCGTGTCGTCCACCGTGGCGCGGGCATAGACACCAACGACTTCGTTGGTGTTGGAGGGGTTGATGTTGTCTACCCCGTCGCCGCCGACCCATTCGCCGTTGATGAGATTCTGGTGCAGTTCGGTCATGGGAAGTTCCTTACTTAGAGGAGGTCGGCCTTGGCGAGATCGCGCAGCAGGTGGCTCGTGCCATAGGTCCAGGGCGCGGCCTCGGTGGCGAGGCGCACGGTGTTAGATAGGGTGCCGAGCGACGGTGTCGAGATCGAAACGACGTCGCCGAGCTTGTGGGTGAAGCCCTTGCCGGCGCCGCCGCGATCCTTCACCGGCGCGAACATCGTGCCGGTGTAGAGCACGAAGCCATCGGGATACTGGTGATGCCGCCCGATCGAGGCCGCAACCAGCGACTCCGGCGAGCGCGAGATCTGGCTGAGGTTGGAGACACCGGTGAGCTCGAACCCGTCATCACCGGTGACGCTCAGCGCGATATCGGCCTGCTTCACCGTCTCGATGGTGAACTTGCCGTCGAACAGCCGGATGAACGGCCCCAGCGAGGCGGACGCGTTGTTGTCCTTGGCCTTGCCGAGCAGCAGTGCCGAACGGCCCTCCACGTCGCGCAGGTTCACGTCGTTGCCGAGCGTCGCGCCGACGATCTTGCCGGTGGACGCAACGACCATCACGAGTTCCGGCTCGGGGTTGTTCCACTCCGAGATCGGCAGGATGCCGACGTCGGCGCCAAAACCCACCGAGGCCATCGGCTGGCACTTGGTGAAGATCTCGGCGTCCGGCCCGATGCCGACTTCGAGATACTGGCTCCACACGCCGCGCGCGATCAGGGTCTTCTTGACCTCCATCGCGGCGGGCGAGCCCGGCTCGAGCTGACTGAGGTCGGTGCCCACCAGGCCCAGGATGTCCTTACGCAACTCGTCGGCCTTGGCCTTGTCGCCGCGCGCCTGCTCCTCGATGACGCGCTCGAGCAGCGACACCACGAACGTCACGCCGGCGGCCTTCACTGCCTGCAGGTCGATCGGCGACAACAGCGAGGGCGCCTTGAGGTCGGTCTTGCCCGACCACGAATTGGCGAGAATCTGGTGGAGGTTGCCGACCACCGGTCCCTTGGCCGCCGCGACATAAGCCGCCGGATCGTCGCGCTCTCCGACGTCGCGGGAGGTCGGCGCGGTCTTCGACGTGATATCGACGATATCCTGGCCACGCACCGTGATCAGCCGCGGGTGCTCGTATCCCGGGAGTCTCGCGCGTCCGAGCAGCACGCCTTCGCTTGGTACGATCGGATTGGCCACGGCAGTCCCCCGGTTTTTGCCGGGCTACCTAACCCGCCGCCCCAAACCCTGTCCAGCGACGGGCGAGGCACGTAGCTCAAACTTTCGTCGACCGGCACCCCAAGGAACTTTCGCGCCGCGGCGTCTTATCTCTCGGAAGCGGCGTTCAAAGTCCATTCAGGAACGCCGCACTAACACCCGGGTTGGCTGGGACATTTTTCCCTGTCAAAGGCCACATAGGAGAGACGCATGCGTCCGTTTACTGCCTTGTTCATTCCCCTGCTCTTCGCAACCGCACTGAGCGCCGCCCCGGCGCTGGCCCAGGAGACATCCGTGAGCGGCACCATTTCGATCGGCGGCATCGGCGAAGTCACCGCTTCCCCCGACACAGCTTTCGTCAACTCCGGCGTCACCAGCCAGGGCGCCACTGCCCGCGAGGCGCTCGACGCCAACACCAAGGCGATGGGCGAACTGATCGAGACGCTGAAAGCCGCCGGCATCGAGGCGCGCGACATCCAGACCTCGGGCTTTTCGGTGAACCCGAACTACGTCTACTCTGACGCCCGCGACGCCAACGGCTACCAGTTGCCCCCTAAGATCAACGGCTACCAGGTGTTCAACAACGTCAACGTCCGCGTCCGCGAACTGGCCAAGCTCGGCTCGGTGCTCGACAAGGCCGTGACCGTCGGCGCCAACACCATCAACGGCGTCACCTTCTCGGTCGCAGATCCCTCCAAGCTCTATGACGAGGCCCGCAAGGCCGCCTTCGCCGACGCCAAGGCCAAGGCAGAGCTCTATGCCGGGGCCGCCGGCGAAGAGCTCGGCAGCATCCGCAACATCAACGAGAGCCAGGGCATGAGCCAGCCGCCGCAGCCCTACATGATGAAGGCCGTTGCCGATTCAGCCGGCGCCTCCGTGCCGATCGAGGGCGGCGAGCTCAGCTACTCGATCAACGTCCAGGTGACGTGGGACTTCGCGAACTAAGCAGCGCTTCGGGTGGGTGCGCCCGGCGCGCCCATCCACCTACCCCGCAATCGCCTTCCAGATCATGTTCAGCCCGACCAGGGTCAGGAACACCGCGAAGGCAATCTTCAGCGTGCGCTGCTGCAGCTTATGGGCCAGCGCCGCGCCCAGCGGGGCGCAGAGTGCAGCGGTGACGCCGATCAGCACCAGCGCGACGAGGTTGATATAGCCAAGGCTCAGCGGCGGGCGTCCCTCGACGCTCCAGCCCGAAATGATGAAGCCCAGCGTGCCCGAGAGCGCAATGAACACGCCAATCGCCGCGCCGGTGCCCACCGCCTTGTGCATCGACGCGCCGAAGGCGTGGATCGTCGGTACGCTCAGCGAGCCGCCCCCTACCCCCATCAGCGCCGAGATGTAGCCGACCACGGCCGCCGAGATGCGGTGGGTCAGCGCCGAATCGCGGAGGTGCCCCATGAGCCGCTCCTGGAACGGCAGCACGATATTGGCGGCGATGAACAACGCCACTACGCCGAACACGATGCGCAGCACGTCGCCGGTGTAGATTCCCGCCATCAGCCCGCCGACGAAGGTCGCGACCACAACCACCGGAGCCCAGAGTTTGAGGATGCGATGATCGACCGCGCCGCGCTTGTCATGCGCCCGGGCGCTGGCGATGCCGGTGGGGATAATGATGGCAAGCGAAGTGCCCACCGCCACGTGCTGCACCACGTCGCTATCGTAGCCGAGCAGCGCCAGGGCCGAGGCCAGCGCCGGCACGATGATGGCGCCGCCGCCGATTCCCAGCAGGCCCGCGGCGACGCCGGAAATCACGCCGGTGGCCAGCAGGCCAAGCACGAATGGCCAGTAGCTCAGAAGGTCGCCCACGTCTCACTCCAATTGATGAACCCCAACCGGATCGCACGAATTGGGCTGATCACCCTAGGCCGTCCCGGCCGAATCCGTCCATTGCATCAAGCGCAACGGCGGCCCAACTGGTGCCACGATTGCCCGGTCCTGTCGCGCGTACGGAACCGCACGTGGCTTGCAGCGTTCGGTCACCGATGGGGCAATTCATCACTGCAGAAGGTCCACCGGACGTTCAGGTTCGGTTCAGCAGGACTGCGTCACTTCTCGTACAACTGACTCCAAAACAAGGATAAAACCCATGCGCTTTCGAAACTGGCTCCTAACCGGCACCAGTCTCGCCGTTCTCGCATTGGTGCCGAGCGCCGCATATGCGCAGCAGGCCGAGTACCAGGCGCTGCTCGACGCGCAGGCGTCCGGTGATGCTGACGCGATCAGCACCGCACAGCAGGCTCTTACGGACACCTGCATTGTGAACGGCTATTCCAGCGTCGAAGAATGCATCGCCGCGATCACCGGCGGCGGCCAGCCGGCCGCCCAGGCGCCGTCCGATGCCGACGCTCAGGCCGCTGAAGAGGCGAAGGCCGCCGAGGAAGCCAAGGCTGCTGAAGAAGCAGCGGCGGCAGCGGCCCAGGCCGAAGCTGACGCAAAGGCCGCCGAGGAAGCCAAGGCCGCTGAAGAAGCGGCCGCAGCAGCGGCTCAGGCCGAGGCTGACGCCAAAGCCGCCGAGGAAGCCAAGGCTGCCGAAGACGCGGCCGCAGCAGAGGCTCAGGCCGCAGCTGACGCAAAGGCCGCTGAAGAGGCGAAGGCCGCCGAAGAAGCAGCCGCCGCAGCGGCTCAAGCCGAGGCTGATGCCAAGGCGGCTGAAGAAGCCAAAGCCGCTGAAGATGCCAAGGCTGCTGAAGACGCGAAGGCTGCAGAGGATGCCAAAGCTGCCGAGGATGCACAGGCGCAGTTCGTCGCCGACCTGCAGGCCGCGCTGGACCAGTATCAGGCAGCCCTGAACCAGGCCGCCGCCGGCGACTACGCAGGCGCCAAGCCCGCCGCCGACGCCGCTGCGGCCAAGATCCAGGAACTCTGCACCGCCAACGGCTATGCAGACATCAAGTCCTGCATCGGCCAGGACCTGCCGCCGCTGCCCGAGCCCCCGGCCGAGCAGCCCGCCGAAGCACCCGCCGCCGAGCAGCCTGCCGAACCTGCCGCCGAGCAGCCTGCCGAGCAACCCGCTGCAGAACAGCCGGCTGAGCAGCCTGCTGCCGAGCCGCCGGCGGAGCAACCCGCTGAGCAGCCTGCGGCAGAACAGCCAGCCGCAGAGCAGCCCGCCGAAGCCGGTCCGACCGATCAGCCGGCCGACGCCAACGCAGTCGACCCGGTTGCCGCGGCACAGGACCAGCTTGGTACCGCCGTCGAACTCTACAATGTCGGTATCGGCCAGCTCGAAGCCGGCGACGCATCCGGCCAGTCGACCATCGAGGCTGCCAACAAGCAGTTCGCCGACATCTGCGCTGCCCTGGGCGTCACCGACGTTGCCCAGTGCCTGACGCAGTACGGCATCACCTTGCCTCCGGTGCCCGAAGTGGCGGCCCCGGCCGAGCCGGCGACCCCGCCGATCGCCGAACTGCCCGGCTCGCAGGAAGCCGTGACCCCGCAGGCCGTCGAAGTGCTGCCCGAGACCGTTGCCCCTGAAGAAGCGGCCCCGGTGCTCGACAGCGCCAAGGACTTCGCCACCCAAGTGGTCGATGGCCAGGCCCCGGCCGAACAGCCGGCAGCTCCGGAAGAGCCCGCCGCTCCGCCGCCGACCGACGACAAGGCCGCTCAGTCCGACATTGCGCCGATCGAGGTGCAGTCGCTGGCCAAGATGGAAGGCGAGAAGATCGCCGTCGACGCTTTGCCGCAGATGGAGGTGCCGCAGAACGTCACCATCATCAACAACATCACCAACGTGACGAACACCACCAACATCACGAACAACACGACGAACGTCACCAACAACAATACGGTGATCAACAATAACACCGGTGGCGGTGGTGGCGGCGGCGGCAAGCCCGGCAACAACTTCACCAACTCGGGCTTCATCTTCCAGATCGGCGTCAATCTGGTGATTTCGAACCCGGCCCAGGATTTCGACCGCATCCGCGACAGCGATGAGGACGAGGTCTACTATCAGCGCCTGCCCGGCGGCCGCGTGAAGGAGACCATCGAGCGCCCGAACGGCGTGCAGATCGTCACCATCCGCGACAAGTGGGGCAACGTGCTGAAGCGTTCGCGCATCATGCCTGACGGCCGCGAGTACATCCTCGCCTACTACGACGAGGACGATTACGACGAGGATGAGGACTACTTCACCAACTGGCGTGACCCGGGCGACGACCTGCCCCCGCTGCGCCTGACGATCCCGATCCGCGACTACATTCTCGATGCCGACGATGCCGATGAGGAAGAGGTCGAACTCTTCTTCCGCGAGCCGCCGGTGGAGCAGGTCCGCAAGATCTACACCGTCGAGGACGTGAAGCGTTCGGCTCGTATCCGTGACTCGGTGCGTCGCGTCGAAGTCGGCGGCCTGACCTTCGACTCGGGTGCGGCGACCATCGCCCGCAGCCAGGTCGGGGCGCTCAGCAAGGTGGCCAACGCCATGCTGGCGCTGCTCGAGGACAACCCGGGCGAGACCTTCCTGATCGAAGGCCACACTGACGCCGTGGGCGGCGACCAGGCCAACCTGATCCTTTCGGACCAGCGTGCGTCCACCGTCGCCCGCATCCTGACGGACTTCTACGACGTGCCGCCCGAGAACCTGGTCACCCAGGGCTATGGCGAGCGCTACCTGAAGGTGAAGACGGAGAAGGCCGAAAAGCTGAACCGTCGCGTCTCGATCAAGCGCATCACCTCGCTGATCACGGTTGCCGACAAGAACTGAGGCAACCGCCTGAACTGATCGACGGGCCGGGGAGCAATCCCCGGCCCGTTTGGTTTTGGGCGCTCTATCGAGAGGCCGGCGCGGGAAGAATACCCCCACCCACGGCGCCCCCAACCACCCCCCACTGCGTCACCCCAACCCCTTGCCTCACCCTCAGAATCCGCTATCCCTCACCTGCCCACCTGACGGAGCCCACCATGCCCAAGCGTCTCGAACTCATCATCGAAGCGGTGATCCTCGCCTCGCGCTGGCTGCTGGTGCTGTTCTATCTCGGGCTGGCGGTGGCGCTGGCGGTCTATGCCGCGACCTTCGGAGTGAAGCTGTTCGACTTCGTCAGCCACGTCTTCACCATCGAGGAGTCCGATGCGATCCTGAAGATGCTCGGCTTGATCGACGCCGCCCTGGTCGCCAGCCTCGTCGTCATGGTGATCATCTCGGGCTACGAGAACTACGTCTCGCGCTTCGACGACGACGGAGCCGTGCACTGGCTGGGCGAGATCGACGCCGGTTCGCTCAAGATCAAGGTGGCTTCGACCATCGTCGCCATTTCGTCGATCCACCTGCTGCAGGTGTTCCTCAACGTCTCCAGCTACGCCACCGAGCAGTTGATGTGGTTCACCCTCATCCACCTGGCCTTCGTCGCCTCGGCGCTGTTCCTCGCCTTCATTGATCGGGTCTCGGCGCAGACCAAGACCATTGGCAAGGCGAGCCGCGCATTCGACGAAAACGCTGCAAAATCGTCTGAAACCTGACCGGCCGACGACAGCCTTTCTTCATTCCTCGTGCGCTGAAATCGCCATATCTCCCAGCCGTTTGGGGGCCCTGGCTGATTCATTTCGGCAATTGCCAAGGTTTGCGGGAACATTTCCCGCGGCTCCTGCGTTCTTGGGCCTATACGGTACTCAAACAAAGGAGCTTGATCATGGCTGCACCCGAACGCGATACCGTTTATTCGAGCGACGACACCACTCGCACGACGTACACTCGTGAATCCAGCGCCACTGGCTGGTTCGTGGGCATCATCGTAGCGCTGGCGTTGCTCGCCATCGGCTACCTGGTCTTCTCGGCCAATAGCGGCCCGTCGACGACATCGACGACCGTGAACAATACGCCAGCGGTTGAAGCGCCCGCCACTCCGGCGCCCGCTCCGATGACCGAGGCTCCGGCCACAGGTACCGAAACCACTCCGATGGCTCCGACCACCGAACCAGCTCCGGCCGCGCCGGCTGAAACCGCCCCGGCGACTGAGGCACCGGCTCCGGCGACTGAGGCACCGGCCGCTCCCGCGGCCCAATAACTACGAAGACTCAATAGACGTCATTCAGCTTCGGTCCTCCCCCGAAGCTGCCTTAAACCCCGGCAGCCCCCCTGCCGGGGTTATTTCATTGTTGTAGAGCACCCGCATGTCGCGGTCGGTCTCGAAGTTCCTGGCACGCCAGCCGAACTGCGTGGCGCCGATCTTCTTGGCCTCGAGCGGGCAGAACGCGCCGGTCAGATCCGCTTGACCGGCTGTCTGAGGATGGTCTTGAGCTTCTCTGGCGGCACCCGGCGCGGATCGGACAGGTAGATCTCGTGATGGTGGCCGGTTTCCTTCAGCCGGTTCGCCGGCAGGAACTCTTGGTGCAGCCGCGCGAGAGTGGGCCCTTCGTCATCGTAGCTGCCGATGTGCAGGGTCTGCACCGAGAGGCCCTCATGATAGCTGTCGAGCCGCAGGCCCGGCGGCGGCGAGCCAAGCTTCTTGCCGGCCTTCTCGACCGCTTTGTCGAACTGCGGCGCAGCAACGAAATCCGGCTGCAGGATCATGATCGTCCAGCGCCAATCGGCCTTGGTGCGCGTGATGAAGGTGGACATGTCGTCGGCCCACCACAGCGCCTCCAGCGGCCCGACCACATAATCCCTGGCCAGTTCCGCCTTGGCGGCGAACTTCATCGCGTAGCTCACCGAGAAGAGCCATGCGACGCCCGTTTGGTATGCCTCCGCAGTGTTCGGATCGCCCTCGCCGTCGAGCTGGACATATTGCAGCGGCGGCACGTCGATGATCTCGAACTTGCCCTGGGGCGCGCTATACAGCGCCTTGTGCTGCTTCTTCAGGTCGAGTTTTTCCATGTCACACCGGTGTCTGCGGTGCCTCGACCCGGTTCGTTTCCTTTGGCGACGACAATACGATCAGCGTCTCGGTCCGCTGCACGCCCGGCACTTCCTTCAGCACCTGGGCGAAGAAACCCTCGAGGTCGCGGGTCGTCTTCAGCCGCACCTTCATCAGGTAGTTCCACGACCCGGTGACGTGGTGCGCCTCCTGCACCTCCGGCACCTTGGCGATCGCCGCAAGGAAGCGCTTCTCCGTCGCCGGATCGCTCCAGCCGACAAACACAAAGGCGAGGAGATCGAGCCCCACCTTCTCGGGGTCGACGCGCGCGTGAAAGCCGCTGATCACCCCCAGCTTGATCAGCCGCCTGATGCGGTCGTTCAGCGTCGAGGGTGCGACGCCCAGCGTCTTGCCCAGTTCGGCGACCGGCACCCGGTCATCGTCCTGCAGCAGGCCCAGCAGCTTGTGATCGATTTCGTCGAGACCAGTCGCCATCGCCTCCAGACCTCCCTCGTAGCCCGGCACAACCTAACCACCGAGGCGAGAAAGGCAACCTTCCGCCCTGCGTGAACTTGTCATCCTTGCGCAGCCGGAAGGCGGTACCTAACTGCATGGGGAACCAGAAAAAGCCGGGAGAGAGCCATGTTCAACATCGACGGTATCATCAAGGCCCTGCAGACAGATCCCAACACGCAGCGCTCGGCGATGACGGGCGCTGCTGGGCTCGCGGCCGGCATGCTGTTGTCGGGCGGCGGGCTCGGTAAGTTGGTCGGCAACGCCGCCAAGCTTGGCGCCGTCGCGGCCGTAGGCGGTCTCGCATACACCGCCTGGCAGCAATACCAGAAGAACCAGCAGCAGGCCGGCGCCCCCGCCGATGGCGCCCCTGCCCCCTCGCAGGACGCGTTCGTGCCGCCGCCGCAGGCCGCCTACCAGAACGAGGAATTGGGCAAGACCCTGGTGCGCGCCATGATCGCCGCCGCCAAGGCCGACGGCCAGATCGATTCCGACGAGAAAGAGCGCATCTTCAAGCGGCTCGAAACCATGCCGCTGTCAGCGGAGGAAAAGGCCTTCGTCTTCGACGAACTGGCGAGCCCGCTCGATATCGAAGCCGTGGTTGCCCGCGCCGACACCCCCGAGCATGCCTCCGAGATCTACGCGGCCTCACTCGTCGCCATGCAGCCTGACACCGCCAGCGAGCGAACCTACCTTGAAGCTCTGGCCTTCAAGCTGAAGCTCCCGCCCGGGCTGGTTGCCGAAATCCATCGCCAGGCCGGCCACACGCCGCCCGCCGCCCCGACGACTGCGAGTTCCGCCTCCTACGTGCCCAGCAGCAGCGTCTGAGTTACAAGGCTGTGCGTTCTTGCGCCCGCGAGCGCGCACGGCCATCTAGGGCGCTCATCCTGAGGATCGCGCCATGGAAATCGGACTCTACTCCTTCGCCGAGAACACGCCGGACCCCTTGAACGGCGGCCATCTGCAATCACCGGCCGACCGCCTCAAGGACCTGCTCGAGGAGATCAAGCTCGCCGACGAAGTTGGCCTCGATTTCTACGGCCTCGGCGAGCACCACCGCCCAGACTTCGTTGCCTCGGCTCCGGTCACTATCCTCGCGGCGGCAGCGGCCGTCACCAAGCGCATCCGGCTCTCAACCGCCGTCACGGTGCTCAGCTCCGACGATCCGATCCGCGTCTGGCAGCAATTCGCCACCTTGGACCTTCTGTCCAACGGCCGCGCCGAGATCATGGCCGGCCGCGGCTCGTTCATCGAGAGCTTCCCGCTGTTCGGCTACGAGCTCGACGACTACGACACGCTGTTCGAAGAGAAGCTCGCCGAGCTGATCAAAATCCGCGAGGGCGGCAAGGTGCAGTGGGAGGGCTCGGAGCACACCAAGCCGATCCCCGGCATCGCCATCTATCCCAAGCCGATCCAGGAGCCCCTGCCGCTCTGGGTCGCCGTCGGCGGCACTCCCAACTCGGTCGCCCGCGCCGCGTATTACGGCCTGCCGCTGATGCTCGCCATCATTGGCGGCAACCCAGAGGCGTTCCGCCAGTTCACCGAACTCTACCGCCGCACCGCCGAAAAGGTTGGTCACGACGTCAAGAAGCTCCCGATCGGCATCTCCTCGCACGGCTTCATCGCCGAAAACTCGCAGGATGCCCTCGACACGGCTTTCCCCGCTCACCACGAGGCCATGAGCCGTATCGGCCGCGAACGCGGCTGGCCCCCGACCACCCGCGCCCAGTTCGAGGCCGGCGCCAGCCCATCGGGCGCTTACTTCATGGGCTCCCCGCAGCAGGTCATCGACAAGATCCTGATGCAGCACGAGTGGTTCCAGCACGACCGCTTCGGCCTCCAACTGAGCGTCGGCACCCTGCCCCATGCCAAGGTGATGAAGGCGATCGAGCTGTTCGGCACGGTGGTGAAGCCGGCGGTGAACAAGGCGTTGGAGCAGTGACCTCACTCGCCTGCAGGCCCTGGAACGCTGAGGCAGGCAAATAGCGCTGCCGCAGTCGTACGGAATGTGTGGACACGCGTTGGCACCTTGAGGCATGTCACGCCGATGCTGACCTCGCCGCAAACCCCGGTGTTTTACATCAACCTGGCCTCTCGCCCGGACCGCCGGGCGTTCATGGAGGAGCAGTTCGATCGGCTGGGCATCAAGGCCGAGCGCATCGAGGCCGTTCGGAGAGACGAGGTCCCCGCTGATCTGCTGGCCTTTCATGCGAGCCCCAGGTGCCTGTGGAGGAGCAACCCCGGCGATCTTGCATGTGGCCTCAGTCATGAACGAGCATGGACCCACATAATTGAAGCCGGCCACAGCGAGGCGGTGATCTTTGAGGACGACGCCGTCCTGACCCCGCCGATCCTCGACTTCCTTCCCCTGGGACTGCTTGGTCAGCTCGGGGCCGACATCATCAAGCTGGAAACGTTCCGAAAGAACGTGCAGCTCGGATCCGCGAGCACGCAGGTTGGGAACACGACCCTGCGCGAGCTCTGCTCCTCACAAATGGGCGCAGCTGCTTACCTGATCAGCCGCGATGCGCTGCTGACGTCGCTCAACACCCCATTGCTCCGCGAACTCAGCGTCGATCGGCTTCTGTTTGGTCGGGGCGGTCCCCATCTGCTGCGCAGCCGCATCCTTCAGGCATGGCCGAGCCCCTGCATCCAGCTGAACCGCATCGATCCGGCTGCAGATGTTGGAGCGAGCGACATCCACTTGACGAGGGCAGCGTCCGTCAGGCGATGGTACCCGCAAGACATGGCCGCCCGCTTGCTGGTGCACTTTGACCACGCGGCGCGACTGCTGCGGTTGGCACTTCGCGATCCGGGCGCCGCGTTTGGCGGTCGTATCAAGGTTCCGTTCGTAGGCGACGGCACCAGCAGTTCGCCGGCGCCCGTTCGCCGCTGATTGATTTGTCGCCGTTGGTGGAACCTGACCGCCCATAGCAATGGAAAGGTACGAGATGCTTCCAGCTTTCTTCGTCAACATGGCGTCTCGGCCGGATCGGCTGCAGCATGTGGAACACCAGTTGAGTTCCTGCGGCATTACCGCCACGCGCATCGAAGCCGTCACGCCCGCTGATTTTCCTGCGGAACTGGAACAGCGCCGCCGAGCAGGGGTGGTCACCCTCAACGCTGGCGAGATCGCCTGCAGCCTCAGCCACCGAAAGATATGGCGCATGATGGTCGAGCGGGACATTCCAGCAGCCCTCATCCTGGAGGATGACGTGCTGCTGTCTGCCGACCTGAAGACGGTGCTCAGCGATCCTCATCTGTTCGACCATGCTCCAGACGCCATCCAGCTTGAAACCCACGCTACGGCGGCGCTCGTCGGCCGTGCGGTTGCCACCGCAGTGCCAGGGGTGACGCAGAACCGACTGATGTCATCCAGTCTCGGCACGGCTGCCTACGTCATCACCAGCCGGCTAGCGCAACGTCTACTGGCGCGGGACGATCTGGACACGATGTCCGTCGATAGTCTGCTGTTCGGACGGCCCGGCGGACTATTCTATGAGGCCCGCATCTTCCAGGTCGTTCCGGCCCTTGCCATTCAGCTCGACCAGACGGCGGAAGGCAAGCGGAGCGTCGCTCAAAGCGATCTGACGGGCCAGCGGCCACCGCACCGGCCCACCGGGCCGATGCCGTTCCGCCTTCGCTTGAAGCGCTCGGCCAAGCATTGGGGGCACCACCTTCGCATCCTCACCACGTTCGGCGCGAGCGGTGATCTATGGGGAGCGCGTCACCTGCGCCTCCCGGTCGCCCAGGATCTCCAGCCGCTGCTCTAGCAACGGATCGCGCGGCCGCCGCCGTCAACGAGTGTCAGGGACATCCAATGACCACCTTTCCCGCCGGGCAAATCCCCGTCTACTACATCAACCTTGCCAGCCGCCCAGACCGTCGGCAGTTCATGGAAGAGCAGTTCGAGCGCCTGGGCATAGTCGCCGAGCGGGTGGACGCCGTGACGCCGGCCGAGGTCGGGGAGGCACGAATGGCTCCGCACGGTGACCCCCACAATCCCTGGGCAATGGCACGCGTCGAGGTCGCTTGCGTGATGAGCCACGAGCGGGCCTGGCGGCGGATCGTAGACACCGGCGACGCGCACGCGCTGTTCCTCGAGGACGACGTTGTGATGACCGAGGGCCTCAAGAGCTTCCTCGACCCGGCGTTCAACGCCAATCTAGGGGCTGACGTCCTGAAGCTTGAGACAACTTATGAGAGTGTACGGGTGGGGCGCACCGTACGTGTCGTCGCCGGGCGCTTTGCCGTGGGCAAGCTGCTTGCTTCTCACATGGGCGCAGCCGCTTACGTTTTGTCCGCAGAGATGGTGCGCCGCAGCCTCACTGATTCTGCGCTACAGCTGATGTCGGTGGATCGCTACCTGTTCTCGCGCGGCGGTCCGGTGATCCCGTCACAGGGCCTGTACCAGGTGATCCCCGCCCCGACCGTGCAGCTCGAGCACTTCCGAGGCGGCAAACCCGGCAGCGCCGAGAGGAGCGATCTCAAGCCAGATCGTGATCGACATCGGGCCAACGTTCCCCTCACGCTTGGCTATCGCTGGCGCGATTTTCTCGCCCGGGCGTCCTATACGCTGCGCCTAGCCGCTCACATCCTGCCCGACCCCGAAGCTCGCCGGCAGAAGCGCCGAGCCATCCCCTTCGACGGCGATACGTAAGCGCCGCCCTACTTCCCGCTGCGCTTCAGTGTCTTGATCGGCAGGGGCGGCAGGCCGGATTTTTCGGCGATCAGGCGGTCCTGTTCCATGATGGCGCCGCGCGCCGCTTCGTCGCCATCGAGGCCGCCGAGCAGGCTTGCGTCTACCTTGCGGTTCGAGCGCTGGCTGCCGTCTTCGTAGACCACGTCGAAGAATACGAACTCGGTCCGGGCGGTGGGTTTCTTGGCCATTTCTGGAACTCCTGGTGAGCGGCATTGCCGGCTGCGCAAATCTGCGCACGCGGCGATGTCGCGGGGATAACGCTTCGGCGCCCGAATGGGCGCCGTCAGCTGGTTTCTGTCGCGTGAGGCAGGCCTCGCACGGCTATGGGCGGTAGATGCCCTCGCCCTGCTCGTCGATGATCTGGCGGCCCTTGGCGAGCGCGAAGCTGACCACGTCCTCCTTGGACGAGAAGCGGTCGGCGCGCACGAACTTGTAGCTCTTCAGCTCGCCGTCGACTTCCTTTTCGATCAGCCCGGCGAGCTGATACTCGCTGCCCACCGGCATGATCAGCGACTTGACGGTGAAGCCCTTGTAGGCCTCCTCCGCCACCACTGCCGGCTCGATCGACTTCGACGCCGATCCACCGCCGCCACCACCGAAGAGGTTCTTCCAGAACGACATTTGGCCGACCTCTCCTCAGTTGTCGAGGAAGCTGCGGAGCTTCCGGCTGCGGCTGGGGTGCTTGAGCTTGCGCAGCGCCTTGGCCTCGATCTGGCGGATGCGTTCGCGCGTCACGCTGAACTGCTGACCCACTTCTTCGAGCGTATGGTCGGTGTTCATGCCGATGCCGAAGCGCATGCGAAGGACACGCTCTTCGCGGGGCGTCAGCGACGCCAGCACGCGGGTCGTGGTTTCGCGCAGGTTCGACTGGATGGCTGCGTCGATCGGCTGGATGGCGTTCGAATCCGGGATGAAATCCCCGAGGTTCGAATCCTCCTCGTCGCCGATCGGCGTCTCGAGGCTGATGGGTTCCTTGGCGATCTTCAGGACCTTGCGAACCTTGTCCAAAGGCATCTGCAGCTTTTCGCTGAGTTCCTCGGGGGTCGGCTCGCGGCCGATCTCGTGCAGCATCTGGCGCGACGTGCGGACGATCTTGTTGATCGTCTCGATCATGTGCACCGGAATACGGATGGTGCGGGCCTGGTCGGCGATCGAGCGGGTGATCGCCTGCCGAATCCACCAGGTCGCATAGGTCGAGAACTTGTAGCCGCGACGGTACTCGAACTTGTCGACCGCCTTCATCAGGCCGATATTGCCTTCCTGAATAAGATCAAGGAACTGCAGGCCGCGGTTCGTGTACTTCTTGGCGATCGAGATCACTAGGCGAAGGTTGGCTTCCACCATTTCCTTCTTGGCGATGGCGGCTTCGCGTTCGCCCTTCTGCACCTTGTGGACGATCCGGCGGTACTCGGCGATATCGAGGCCGGTTTCCGTCGCCAGCGTCTGGATGTCGCCGCGCAACTCGTTCGCCGTGTCGACTTCGCGCTTGGCGAATTCCGCCCAGCCCTTGCCCGACAGCGTCGAAACCGTGGTCACCCAGTTCTGGTCGAGCTCGCTGCCATAATAGGCCTCGAGGAAGCTCTCGCGCTTCACGCCATAGCTCTCGGCGAGGCGCAGCAGGCGGCCCTCGAGACGCACCAGGCGCTTGTTGATGTCGTAAAGCTGCTCGACGAGGCTCTCGATACGGCTCTGGTTCAGCGACAGCGACTTCACGTCGGTGATCACTTCCGAGCGCAGGCCCTCGAGCTTCTTGAGGTCGGCGGCGGTCGCCGGCGCGTTGCCGGCCATGCGATCTTCGGTGTGCCGGTCCTGCATCTTGCGCATCTTGCCATAGGCATCGGCGATGCGATCGAAGGTCTCGACCACCTGCGGCTTCAGCTCGGCTTCCATCGCCGAAAGCGACAGCGAGTTCTCGAAGTCGTCGTCCTCGTCCTCGACCGGATCCTGCGGCGCCTGCGGCTCCTCGGGAACGTAGTCGTCCTCGTCGTCGCCGCCTGAACGGGCGCGCGGAGTGGGCTTGGCAGCCGGCTTCGGCTCTTCCCTGACGGAGGACGGGCGCTCGATCTCGGACGGCATCACCGGGGCCGCCTGCTTGGCGTCGGGGCCTGCATAGGTGGCTTCGAGGTCGATGATGTCGCGCAGCAGGATTTCGGCGTTGGCGAGCTGGTCGCGCCAGATGATGATGGCCTGGAAGGTCAGCGGGCTCTCGCAGAGGCCCTCGATCATCGTCTCGCGGCCGGCTTCGATGCGCTTGGCGATGGCGATTTCGCCCTCGCGGCTGAGCAGTTCCACCGAGCCCATTTCGCGCAGGTACATGCGCACCGGATCATCGGTGCGGTCGCTGCCTTCGCGGGTGTTGGACTTCGACGCGACGGCCGTGCCGGTGCGTTCGGCGAGCTCGGTCGATTCCTCTTCCGGGGTATCGGGCTCGGCCTCTTCGACCTCGTCTTCGTCGACGACGTTAATGCCCATGTCCGAGAACATCGCCATGATGTCCTCGATCTGCTCGGAGTTGACCTCCTCCGAGGGCAGAACGGCGTTCAGCTCTTCATAGGTGACGTAGCCGCGCTTCTTGGCGGTCTTGATCAGCTTCTTTACGGCGGCATCGGATAGGTCGAGCAGCGGGCTATCTGGCGCCTCGCCACCGGCTGCACCGGCAACTTCCGGCTTTTCTGCGTCTTTGGGTTTGGTCTGGGTTGCTGCCTTGGTGGCCATCTAGCTTGCTGCTCCGGGGGCCCGATCGGGAGGGCGCCGATAGTCGTTAAGTGGTCACGGCTTGAGACATCGTAAAGGGAACGGCTGGCGCGACGGTTTCCGATATGCCGTCACTTGTTCGTCACCGGTAACTGATTCGCCCATAAGCGAAATCGCGCGTACTCGCAGCTTTTCTAAAAGCTCCGTGTCGCGCGCCCCGATAACGAACCAAACCCTTCGATCAATGCCTCTGTGCCATCGACGGTGGTGATCTGGTTCTGGATGTCCCGCAGCCGTTCGAATGTTTCCTCGCTCGGGTCGTCGCCCAGCGCCAATTCGGCTGCCTTCAGGGCCTTATTTAGCTCAACGGATTTGTAATGCAAGGCCAGGGCATGAGCTAATCCGATCTCGGCGTCCGGATCGGCGATCTCAACCGCGGTCTGCCATACCCCCTGACGGGCCAGTAAATCCCGCATTTTCTCGATCGCATCGCCGAACCCGCGCACCCCCAAAGCAGCATTTAGCGCCTCGGCACTGATTTCGTGATCGCGGGTAACGAGGTCGAGCATCGCCCCCAAAAGGTTCCGCGACAGCGGCGAGGACAGCTCCAGCGACGCAAGTGATTCGAGCCGGCTGTCCGCCAGCGCCGGATGGTTGACCAGCGTGAGCAGGATTGCCGCCTCGCGCGGCGTCGCGTCGAGCCCCCTGCCCGGCTTCAGCAGCCGCGAGTTCCTCAGCGTATCCGACACCACCACTCGCGGGCTACCGCGCCCCGCATACTGGTTGCCGCCGGCTCGCGGATTGCGCCGCTCATAACCACCGCGCTGGCCGTTATTGTCCCGCCGCTCCCAGCGCTGGTTGCGCACCGGGGCGAAGAACGCCTGTAGCTTCTCGTCGAACGCCTGCATGTAGTGCCGCTTCACCGACGCCTCGCCGATGGCGTTGGCCCGCGCCTTGAGCCGCGCTTCGAGCGCCGCTCGCGCCTCCGGCGTCTCAGGCACGATCCCGCCGGTCTCGATGCTCCAGATGACGTCCGACAGCGAACGCGCCCGTTCGATCACGTCGGCGAACGCGCCGCGTCCCTCGGCCTTGATCAGGTCGTCCGGATCCTGCCCCTCCGGCAAAGTAGCGATCCGCACCGTCCGCCCCGGCTGCAGATGCGGCAAGACGATCTCGGTCGCCCGCGCCGCCGCCCGTTGCCCTGCTCCATCGCCGTCGAAGCACAGCACTGGCTCGTCGCTCATCCGCCACAGCAGCTGCAGATGCTCCTCGGTTAGCGCCGTACCGAGCGGCGCCACCGTGCCCTCGAAGCCCGCTGTCACCGCCGCGATCACGTCGAGATAGCCCTCGACCACGATTACCGACTTGCCAGCCCGCGCCGCCTCCCGAGCCGTCTGGCCGTTGTAGAGCGTCATCCGCTTCTTGAAGAGTTCGGTCTCGGGCGAGTTGAGATACTTGGCCGGCACATCCGACGACATCGCCCGGCCCCCAAAGGCGATGACCTTGCCACGGAGGTCCGTGATCGGGAACATCACCCGGTTGCGGAACCGGTCGTAAGGCATCGGCGACTCCTCGCGCACCACCACGAGCCCCGCATCCACCATCTCCTGCGCCGACACCCCGTTGGCCGCGAGGTGCTCCTTCAGCCCGTTGGCGCTGTCCGGTGAATAGCCAAGCCGGAACTTCGTCTGCGCCGCCGCGCTCACCCCTCGCTCGTTGAGATAGCCGCGAGCCCGAGCCCCGATATTGTGGCTCAGCGCCGCCTCGAAATACTGGGTGGCGATCTCCATCACGTCGTAGAGCGTGCGCCGGCTTTCCTGCCGCGCCTCGTCGCGCTCGTCGCGGGCCGGCATCGGCACCCCGGCCATCCCGGCGAGCTTTTCCACCGCCTCGGGAAAGCTCATCCCGGCCTTCTCGGTCAGGAACCGGAAGTGATCCCCCGACACCCCGCAGCCGAAACAGTGATAGATGCCGCGCCGGTCGTCGGCATGAAAACTCGGGCTTTTTTCGCCATGGAACGGGCAGCAGGCCCACATATCGCCGCGCTGTGGCTGGCTCTTGCGCTTGTCCCAGATGACGTGCTCGCCCACCACCTGCGAGATCGGCAGGCGCTGCCGGATCTCATCGAGGAAGCCGTCGGAAAAGCGCATGGCCGATAAGTAAGCGCTGCTTCCCTCAATGTCAGCGGCAATGTCGTTTTGCACAGGCCCTCAAAGCAACCCGCGGCTTCGACGCTCGTTTCCTCGACAGTCACCTGCCGGACACGTACATGGACATCCCCGCTCCGAGCCGTTCCGATAGCCTCCTCCACCGCTGGATAGCGATCGCCGTCGCAACCTTCCATTCGTTCTTCCTCGAGCGAGACAATGCCCCGCGCTGTGCCGCGGTCGCCTTCTTTGGCTTCCTGTCGTTCTTCCCGGCGATTGCCACCGTCGCGCTCATTTACGGCATTGTCGCCAACCGCCAGATGGTGGCCGACACCATCGAGACCGTCGGCGATGTCGTCCCGCAGATGGCGCAGGGGATCATTGCAGAGCAACTGACGATGCTCGCGAGTCAGCCGCCGGTTACTCTCGGCCTCGGGCTTCTGATCACCGTGCCCTTCGCCTTGTGGAGCGGCTCACGCGGGGTCGATTCCCTGCTCTATGCCATGTCGCGCATCCGCAACGAGGAGCCCAGGCGCGGCTTCTTCAAGTCGCTGCTCTACGCCATCGGCCTCAGCATCGGCGGCGCCGTCTTCGTGGTCCTCGCCCTGCTGGCGGTCGCCGGCCTTCCTGCTCTGATCCCGTGGCCCTCAGGCGAGGAAGTAGTGGCCCTCGCACTGCGCTGGCCCGTCCTGCTCGTGCTCAGCGTGCTCGTCCTCGCGGCGCTCTACCGGTGGGGCCCCGACCGCCATCCACGCAAGTTCCGCCATATCTGGCCCGGCGCCATCCTTGCTTCGCTGCTGTGGCTGCTGGCGGGGGCCATCTTCTCGATCTACGTCGAAAACTGGGGCCACTACGAAGCCACCTTCGGCTCGGTCTCCGCCGCGGTCGTGCTGCTGCTCTGGCTTTACAACTCGGCCCAGATCCTCGTCCTCGGAGCTGCCTTCAACTCCGAGATCGAGCGCGCGGCGACCGAACGGGACACGGGAACGCCGTATCCCCCTCGCTGATCCCGTCAGGCGATCTTGGCGTCGATGCCCCGCAGTTGCCAGGCGATGTAGAGCTGGAACAGCCCGTAAAGGATCATCAGCACCCCGACGATACTGACCAGCACCAGCGCACTGGTAAGCGGCATCGCCAGGAGCAGCACGCCGAACAGCAGGTAGGCGCAGGCGCTCAGCACTTCCGGCCAGAACGTGCCTTGCCGCAGCAGCTCGCGCCCGGCGACCGTCACATAGAGAGCGAACGCTCCGACAAGGATGATCATGATCCCCACCATGATCACCAGGGTCGAGATGCCGATCGCCGAGGCGATCACCGGGAACGCCACGATCAGGATGCCGGCGAGGATCGCGAGGATGTGCCGCGCGATCGCCACGCCGAGGCGCGTGCTGGTGCGGCCGCCGAACAGCAGGCCCCAGATGCCGAGCACCCCGTCGATGATGACGATGACGCCGCCCACCCACACCAGCGTCGCGAGCGCCAGTTGCGGCGAGAACAATGCGAACAGTCCGCCCGCCAGCATCAGGACGCCGCGGACGCCTGCGAAAATGCTCGGCCAGGGTAAGGTGCTTTCGGCTGCCATTCTGTCCTCCTCGAGATCACACAGGGTTGCTGTTGGTCGCATTCGCCGATTTGTTCATCCGCCATGCCAGACCGAACAGGCCGAAGGCGAAGATGATGGCGAGGATGCCCGCCAGCGTCACGAATACCAGCGCGCTGAACACCGGCCAGAACAGCAGCGCGATGCCGAACAGCACGTACAGCGCTCCGGACAGTAGCACCGGCCAGATGCGCGCATATTGCTCGCGCTCGCGGATGATTACCCAAATCTCCATGACGCCGACGAAGATCGACTGGAAAGCGACGAGATAGACCAGGAACGTTGCCGTCAGCAGCGTCGCAAGGAACGGCGACAGCAGGATCAGCACACCAGTGATGATGGCCAGCACGTTGCGCACCACGTCGAACCAGAAGTTGCCGGTCTTGGCGCCTCCGAAGGTCAGGCTCCACAGCCCCAGCACCCCGTCGATGAGCAATAGTGCACCGCCGGCAATCACAAGTACCTGCAGGGCGGGCCCTGGGAAAAACACCGCATAGAGCCCCGCTAGCAACATCAGCAGGCCGCGTAGCCCGGTGATCCACGCCCATCTCTTCTTGGTGTCACTTGATACGGCCATCGGTCCGCCTCCAATGTTGTTGCCAAATTGGAGGTTAGCTGTTTTTGCGCCTTCGCCAAGTGCTCAGTCGGGCTTTGGCACCGGATGCTCATCCAAAGCTTGCGTCCGGTCACCCGGCGTGGTCTGAACCCAGCGGATATTTTGAGGATTGCCATGCCGATCGCCATCTACGCCTTGGCGCTGGCTGCGTTCGCAGTCGGCTCGGCCGAGTTCGTGATCTCGGGCATCTTGCCGCCGCTGGCCGAAGACCTGGCGGTGACGATCCCCGTCGCCGGCCTGCTAGTCAGCGCCTACGCCATCGGCGTCGCCATCGGTGGGCCGGTGATCACCGTCTTCACCTCGCGCTTCTCGCAGCGCAACGTGCTGATCTGCCTGATGATCGTCTTCTCGATCGCCCAGCTGCTCTGCGCCATGGCACCCGATTACGGGCTGCTGTTGGTGGCCCGGTTGCTCTCCGCCTGCGCCCATGGCGTGTTCTTCGGCGCCGGCAACGTGGTGGTCACCGCGCTGGTGCCGCCGGAGCGCCGGGGCGCGGCCTTCTCGCTGTTCATTAGCGGCATCACCGTCGCCAACCTGCTGGGGCTGCCCGGCGGCAGCGCCATCGGCCTGCATTTCGGCTGGCGCGTGCCGTTCCTCGCTGTCGCCGCGCTCGGCGCCATCGCGGCGATCGTGCTGTTCCTGAAGTTGCCCTATACGCGGCAAGCCGGGGAACGGCACGCGACGTTCCGCGAGCAGCTGCGCGAACTGCGCCACCAGGAGGTCTGGCTCTCCTACCTCACCATCGCGCTCGTGATGATCGGGGCTCTTGCCTTCGGCACCTTCCAGGTGCCGATCATGCTCAACATCACCGGCCTCCACCCCGACATCGTCCCGATCTACCTGCTGATCGGCGGCCTCGGCTCGGTGCTGGGCATCTTTCTGGGCGGTCGCGGCACCGACTGGAAGCCGATGCCGACGCTACTCACTGTGCTGCTGCTGCAGGCGCTGCTCTACTTCACCATGCTGTTCGCCATGCACGACAAGGTGTGGATGACGGTAAACCTGCTCGCCACCTCGATCCTCGGCTTCGCCTTCTCGACGCCCCTGCAGGCCCGTGTCCTCGCCGCCGCGCACTCGGCGCCCAACCTCGCCTCGTCGCTGATCTCCACCGCCTTCAACATCGGCATCGCCGGCGGCGCCTTTATCGGCGCCATGCTGCTCAGCGCCGGTGTCAGCTATGCCGACATCCCGGCTGTCGGCGTCGTCACCAGCCTGCTGGCAGCGGGCACCGCCGGCCTCTCCTGGTGGCTGGAGCGGCGGCGCAGCGTTGAGGTTGCCGCCTAGCTGGCCAGCGCCGTCTTGATCTTGGCCGAAGCCTTGCCGAAGTCGATCCGGCCCGGGTAGTCGGCTTTCAGCGAGGCGATCACCTTGCCCATGTCCTTGCCGCCCTCGGCGCCGGTCTTCTTGATCGCGTCGATGATCGCAGCCTCGATCTCGGCCTCGCTCAACCCCTGCGGCAGGAACTCGTTGAGGATCGCGATCTCCTCGCGCTCCACCACGGCTAGGTCGTCGCGCCCGGCCTTCTCGTAGATGCCGAGCGATTCCTCGCGCTGCTTCACCATCTTCTGCAGCAGCACGATGACTTCCGGCTCGCCGAGCGGACCCTTGCCCTGCCCACGCGCCTCGATGTCCTTGTCCTTTATCGCGGCATTGACCGCGCGCAGCGTCGCCGTACGCCGCTTGTCGCCGGCCTTGAGCGCCGTCTTGTAGCCTTCGCTGATTGCATCACGCATTTGCTAGCTCCTTGGTGCAGGCGGCACGTCGGCCACCATCAACAGATTTCCGTCGGGGTCCTTGAAGGTGAAGAACACCCCGTCCGTCACCGGACCGACCTCAGGCGCGCCAGACGCCACCGCTTCGGCATGTGCGGCATGTATGTCGCTGGTATTGAAATGGAAGGCCGGCTTCTTGTCATGCGGACCGGCAAAGCCCTTGCTGTCGAGCACCAGGCCGCTGCCGGCCTGCATCGGTACGACGTGAAGGTGCCCGAACAGAATCTCACCGCCCGGTGCAAGCCCGAGCAGCTCGCGATACCAGTCCCGCGCTGCTTCGATATCGCGCACGGGCACGAAAACCGTCCCGATCTCGCGGCCAATCGCGCTCGCCATCGTCGCTTGTTCCCCCGATTTGCCGGTCCCATATAGCGCAATAATCCCCGTGCGCCACTTGCGCTTGGGCCGGGCCCCTTCTAAGGAGAGCCCTCAACCGACACCGACCCGAACCCTTGGAGCCCCGCCATGACCGGCTGGCAGCAAAAACCTGCGACCGCCCTCCTGCTGCTCGAGGACGGAACGCGACTCGAAGGTCACGGCATCGGCGCCATCGGGCATGCCGCCGGCGAGGTCTGCTTCAACACCGCGATGACCGGCTACCAGGAGATCCTCACCGATCCCTCCTATGCCGGGCAGATCATCACCTTCACCTTCCCGCACATCGGCAATGTCGGCACCAACGACGAGGATATCGAGACGGTCAACATGGCCGCGCTCTCGGGCATCCGGGGCTGCGTGCTGCGCGCCGACATCACCAATCCGTCGAACTACCGGGCCGTCGAGAAGCTCGATGCCTGGCTGAAGAAGCGCAACATCATTGGCATCGCTGGCGTCGACACCCGGGCGCTGACCGCCCGCATCCGTGAGAACGGCATGCCGAACGGCGTGATCGCCCACGCCCCCGACGGCTACTTCCACGAGCCCTCGATGCAGGCTGAGCTCAAGAACTTCCCCGGCCTCGAAGGCCTCGACCTCGCTCGCGAGGTCACCACGGCGCAGACCTACCACTGGGACCAGACCTCCTGGACCCGGACGGAGGGCTACGGTCGGCTGGACAATCCCGAGTTCCACGTCGTCGCCATCGACTACGGTGCGAAGCGCAACATCCTGCGCCAGCTCGCCGACCAGGGCGCACGGGTAACCGTCGTGCCGGCCACCGCCACCGCCAAGGATGTGATGTCGCACAACCCCGACGCGATCTTCCTCTCGAATGGCCCGGGCGATCCGGCGGCGACCGGCAAGTACGCTGTGCCGACGATCAAGACGCTGATGGAAACCGGCAAGCCGATGTTCGGCATCTGCCTCGGCCACCAGCTGCTCGGCCTCGCGGTCGGCGGCAAGACCCAGAAGATGCATCAGGGCCACCACGGCGCCAATCATCCGGTCAAGGACCTCACCACCGGCAAGGTCGAGATCACCTCGATGAACCACGGCTTCGCGGTGGACACAGAGAGCCTCCCCGGCAACGTCAAGCAGACCCACATCTCACTGTTTGATGGCTCCAATGCCGGGCTCGAGGTCGAGGGCAAGCCGATCTTCTCGGTGCAGTACCATCCCGAAGCCAGCCCCGGCCCGCACGACAGCCACTACCTGTTCACCCGGTTCCTGAACCTGGTGCGCGCCCAGAAGGGCATGGCGCTGGAGGCCGAGCAGGTGAAGGCCGGCGAGTAAGTCTCGCCCAAAGAAAAGGGGCCGCCGGTGGCCAGGCGACCCCTCTCAGCCATGGCTGGCCGAAAGTTACTGCGCGGCGGGAGCCGGCAGCGTAGCCGCATAAGCGTCAAACTCAGCCTGGTCGAGCGAACCATCCTTGTTCGCATCGGCGGCGTCGAACGCCTCCTGGGTCAGATCGGGCCAGGCAACCTGTGCCTCGGCAATGCTCACCCCACCGCTGGTGTCCGCGTCGACGGACGTAAAGGTGACTGCCGCGGCCTGGGCGAAAGCCGCCGAGGAAAGGCCGATGGCTGCGATGGTGATCAGGAGCTTCTTCATGGAGTTTTGTCCTTCCATGTGAGGTTTAAAGCGGCACCGGTGGCCCGGGTCCGGCCAACAGCCTCAACGCTGTCGGCGAGGACAAAGACTAAGCCCGAATGTGATCGCAAACCGGCCGGATCACGGCTTGCTGGCGATCATTTGCTGGTCATTTCTAGGGCAGTTTGGAACAACCACGGAACGTGGAACCGATTGTCCCGCAGCGGCGTTACCCGGTGTTTTGCCAGCTACATCCAGTGCGTTATCAGAGGTCCGGCGACACCAGCGACGGGGTCGGAAGCCGGCTTCGGCACCCGCAGGATGTTCTGATCCGCCTTCGGCCGATCGCCCGATTCGCCCCTGAGCAGATCCCAGTCCTGCCCCGGCGGATAGCAACCGACCACCAGGAAATCGCTGCTCGAGTCGAGCCGCCGGTGCGCCACTCCCGCCGGGATCACGATCACATCGCCCGGCTCGGCATCGAACTCGCGTCCCTCCGGCCCGCCGAGCAACAGCCGGGCCGAACCGCGCGCAACCCCGAGCGTCTCGTGCGCCGTCGAGTGGTAGTGGTGGTAGGTGAACACCGGGGCCCGCCAGGCCGGCGGCCAGCCATTGGCGGCGAAAAGCGCCTCCATGGCCTCGGGATCGGCGTCGCCGCGCGGCAGGGCCTCTTCGTAGAACAACAGCGGCAGGCGGCTGTTGGGGTACGTGCCATCATCGAAGAACCGCTCTACTCGCAATCCGTCGAGACGTCCGCGCATGGTCATGCCTGCCCTTCCTTGATGATCTTCTCGAGCTTGCAGCTACCTGGCGCCGGGATGGCGTAGCCCCGGTCGTACCAGGTCGCCCGCGCCTCTTTGCTGGCCGTGGCCAGCACCTCCGGCACCACCATGCCCAACGGCAGATTGATGATCGCGCGGTGGCGGTTTTCCTCGACGGCGTCGACAGCGGCCATCACCGCCGCGTTCCTGTCGAGCTCATCGATCCCCGCGGTGATCGTCCACATCGCTGCGTAGCAAGCGGCCTGCAGGTCGATGTGACGCTCCAACGCCGCGGCCGCCTCGGCATCCTTCTGCGTCTGCAGCGTTACCAGGTCGGTGAACAACCCAAGTGCCCACTGCACGTGATGCCCGTAAGCCTCGGCGATGAGGTAGGCCATGGCGTAGTCGGCCCCCAGCGGGAACTTCGCGCGCAGCCGCTCGTACGCGCTGGTGTCGACATAGACCACGCGGTTCGCCGGGCAATACAGCACGGTCAGATCTTTGCCCGCCATGCCGCAGCCGAACGAACTCGAACTCTCGACCACGCTGAGCGCGATCCGCGGATAGCGGATGGCCGTCTGATGAAAGAACCGCCTCCACATCAGCTCCGCCTCGCCGGCGACCACCGGCGGATAGGCGGCTATCTGCTCGAGCGTCGCCGAGCTGGCCGGCACCCCAGTGATCGAAGTCGGCGGCGGCGGTGGTGAAACCTTGCCGGTGATCAGCGTGATCGGGTTGATTCCCGCCAGCATGGCGATCACCACACCCAACGCCAGCGCGCCCGACCAGCCCAACCGCTTCACATGCGGCATCATACTGGCGGGTATCACACCCATCGGCCGTTCCCCCGCGTTAGCGCAGCATCATAGCTTGCATTGGCTGACATCGCCGGTATCCATGCCCTTCTTCAGCGAGGCCATGCGCTGCGCCGAAGTGCCATGCGTGAAGTTGCGCTCCGACACCTGGCCGCGGGTCAGCGTGTCGTCACCGATGGCGTTGGCGGCGTTGATCGCCTCCTCGACATCGCCCTGCTCCAGGTAGTTTTGCCGGTTTGCGTAGTTCGCCCAAACGCCGGCATAGCAGTCGGCCTGCAGCTCGACCCGCACCGAATAGGCGTTCTGCTCTTCCTGGCTCATCGCACCGCGCCGCTGGTTGAACTCGGGCAGTACGCCCGTCTGGTCCTGCACCGCGTGCCCGATTTCATGGGCGATCACGTAGGCCTGGGCGAAATCGCCCGGCGCGCCGAACTGCCGGCGCAGCTGATCGTAGAACGCCAGGTCGATATAGACCTTCTTGTCGTTCGGACAGTAGAACGGCCCCGATGCCGACTGCGCCACGCCGCATGCCGATTGCGTCGCGTCGCTGAACAGCACCACCTTGGGTGGCTGATAGGTCATGTTGTTCTGCTGGAACACCTCGCCCCAGAGGTTCTCGGTGTCCTTGACCACCACGCCGACGAAATCGGCCAGCTCGTCCTGCCCGGCGGTCGACGCCGGCGGTGACCATTGGCTCGATGACGTCGTCGTACCGCCGCCACCGCCCGTCAGGATGTCGATCGGGTTCTGCCCCGTGGCGAACCAGATGATGCCCAGCACGACAATGATACCGATGAGCCCCAGCCCGCCGCCACCAGCTCGCCCCATCGGGATGCGGGAGCCGCCGAGCGGCCCGAAACCGCCGCCCGATCCGCCGAGACCGCCGCCGCCCTGGCCGCGCCGGTCCTCGATGTTCGAACTGCGCTCACGTCCTTGCCACTTCATCCGTTTTCTCCCTGGGACCGGCTCACAATAGTACTGCCAATCACGGCGCGACAGCAAATTTGACCAGATGGTCCAGAAAGGCCACTGTCACAATCGCCGCCGTCATTGCAGCGTCACGTAGCGGCGGCATCTGAGGCCATCATCGCCAAGCGGGATAACCGGCCAGCAGAGCCGACGTTCCGCCGGGTCACGCATTCTTCAAATGTTGTGGGAGACGTCCATGAACTACAATTACTCGATTTCCCGTCGCGCCTTCCTCGCCGGCTCGGCGACGCTCGGCGCCGCCGTGGTGCTGCACCCCTTCGCGGTGCAGGCAGCCGCCGGCCAGGCCCATCTTCGCCTTATGGAAACCACCGACCTGCATGTCGCTGTGTTCCCCTACGATTATTACGCCGACGCGCCGAACGACACGCTGGGCCTCGCCCGCACTGCCGCGATCATCGATTCGATCCGCGCCGAAGCCGGCAACTCGATCCTCATCGACAATGGCGACGTCATCCAGGGCAACCCGATGGGCGATTACATCGCCTATGAGAAGGGCCTGACCAACGAGCCGCATCCGATCATCGCGGCCATGAACACCCTCGGCTACGAAGTCGGCACGCTCGGCAACCACGAGTTCAACTATGGCCTCGAGTTCCTCGACGCCGCCATCGCCGCCGCCAATTTCCCGATCGTCTCGGCCAATCTGGCGAAGGGTGAACTGGGCGCCGATCCGCTGTCGGACACGACCTATGTCGCGCCCTACAAGATCGTCGAAAAGGAACTGACCGACGGCGCCGGCGCCAAGCAGGCCATCAAGATCGGCTTCATCGGCTTCCTGCCGCCGCAGATCATGACCTGGGACAACACCCACCTCGCCGGTAAGGTCGATACCCGCGACATCGTCGAGACCGCCAAGGCCTACATCCCCAAGATGCGCGCCGAGGGCGCCGATCTCGTCGTCGCGCTGGCCCACACCGGCATCGCCGCGGACACCGGCCAGCCCAAGGCCGAGAACGCTGCATTGCAGCTTGCGGCCGTTGAAGGCCTCGACGTCATCGTCACCGGCCACCAGCATCTGGTGTTTCCGAACTCCAAGGACTTCGAGGGCCTCGAAGGCGCCGACCTGACCGCCGGCACTCTCGCCGGCAAGCCCGCCGTTATGGCCGGTTTCTGGGGCTCGCACATGGGCCTCATCGACCTGCTGCTGGAGAAGGCCGCCGACGGCAAGTGGAGCGTCGTCTCCCACACTGCCGAAGCCCGTCCGATCTTCGAGCGCGTCGAAGGCAAACCGAAGGCGCTGGTCGAGAGCGTCGCGTCCATTCTCGCTGCCGCTCAGGATGACCACGACGAGACGCTCGCCTACATCCGCCGCCCGGTCGGCGAGACCGCTGCACCGCTCCACTCCTACTTCGCTCTCGTCGCCGACGATCCGTCCGTCCAGATCGTCAACATTGCCCAGAAGTGGTACTTGGAGCAGATGATGAAGGGCACCGAGAACGAGGCCCTGCCGATCCTCTCCGCCGCCGCACCGTTCAAGGCTGGTGGCCGCGGCGGCCCGGACTACTACACGGACGTGCCGGTGGGTCCGGTGGCGATCAAGAACGTCGCCGATCTCTACCTCTACCCCAACACCATCCAGGCAGTGGTGATCACCGGCCAGGACGTGCAGAACTGGCTCGACCGCTCGGCCGGCATCTTCAACCAGGTCGCTGCCGGCGGCGGCGACCAGCCGCTGATCAACCTCGATTTCCCGGCCTACAACTTCGACGTGATCGACGGCGTCACCTACAAGATCGACGTCACCAAGCCCTCGAAATACGGTCCCAAGGGCGAGGACCTCGGCAATACCGAGAGCCGTATCGTCGACCTGCAGTTCGACGGCAAGCCGATCGATCCGGCGCAGAAGTTCGTCGTCGCCACCAATAACTACCGCGCCGGCGGCGGCGGCACCTTCCCGGGCATCGGGCCCGACAAGATCGTTTTCAAGGGTCCCGACACCAACCGCGACATCATCGTGCGCTACATCATCGAGCAGAAGACCATCGAGCCCAAGGCCGACAGCAACTGGGCCCTCGCCCCGATCGGCGGCACCGTGCTGTTCGAAACCGGGCCAAAGGCAGCCGAACACCTCGCCGACGTCACCGCGGTGAAGATCGAGGCGACGGGCAAGACCAGCGATGCCGGCTTCGGCATCTACCGCATCACGCTCTGATCGACCCAAGGGCGGCAGCTAGGCTGCCGCCCTTGACTCGCCCGTCCGACGGGCATTGGCTTCCCGCGTTTTGTCTATTTGAACGAGCAGGGATTCGATGGGAGCCACCCCACAAATGGAAGTCCTCCTCAAGGAGGCAGATATCACCCTGAACGGGCCCAATCCGTGGGACCCTCAGATCCACTCAGACGAATTCTGGAGACGACTTTACGGCCAGGGCACCCTCGGCCTCGGCGAGGCCTACATGGACGGCATCTGGGACGTCGCCGACATGGCGGAGTTCTTCAACCGCGTGCTCCGCTCGCGAGTCCCCGACGGCGTGCGCGTCACCACCAACCTCGTCTGGCAGGTGGTGCAGGCGCGCATCATGAACATGCAGAACGTCGCGCGCTCGAAGCGCGTTGCCGCGATGCACTACAGCGAAACCGAGGCGTACAAAGCCTCGCTCGACAAGCGCATGACCGGCTCCTGCGGTTACTGGCCGGAAGGCGTCACCAATGTGGATCAGGCGCAGGAAGCCAAGCTCGACATGGTCTGCCGCAAGATTGGCTTGCAACCGGGCCAGACCGTCTGGGACATCGGCTGCGGCTGGGGCGCCTTCATGGGCTTTGCCGCCGAGAAATACGGCGCCAACTGCGTCGGCGTCACCGTTTCCCCCGATCAAGCCGCCTATGGCCGCGAGCGCTACAAGCACCTCCCCGTCGAGTTCCAGGTCAAGGATTACCGGCTGTTCGAGGGCAAGACCGACCATGTCGTCTCGATGGGCATGTTCGAGCATGTCGGGCACAAGAACTACCGGACCTACTTCGAGAAGGCGCACAGCGTCATCAAGGACGATGGCCTGTTCATGATGCACACTATCGGCTCGCAATGGTCGACCGAAACCATCGAGGCGTGGCTCGAGAAGTACATCTTCCCCGGCGGCGTCATCCCCTCGATGGCCCAAATCGGCAAGGCCATTGACGGGCTGTTCAGCGTCATCGATCTCCACAATATCGGCCCGCACTACGACAAGACGCTGGTCGCCTGGTACGAGAACTTCGACCGCAACTGGAAGAAGGACCGTAACCCCGAGGAGGAACGCTTCTACCGCTTGTGGAAGTACTACCTGCTCTGCTGCGCCGGCGGCTTCCGCGCCAAGGTGCTGCAGGTCTGGCAGTTCGTATTGTCGACGCGCGGTGTTCCGGACGGCTATGTGACGCAGCGCTGACACACTGTCATTGACGTGACTTACTCAATCGTTACTCTCCCGGCTTCATATTTCGCTGGGAGGGTGAAGATGAAGTTCGTATCGATACTTTCCGCCTTGGCTGTCGCGGCGGTTTCGTCTCCGGCCGTGGCAGTACCGATCGATGGTTTTTTTATCGCACAACAGGCCTGCCCGGCCTTTCAGTCATTCCGCAACCAGACCAATCCTGGCGACATTCTCGTCGAACCGGGCCGTGCCTATGAACTCATCGAGATCAACCGGCCGGATGGTCCGTCCCACTATCGAATGATCATTCCGGGCGTCGCGCCGCAGGAACGCTGGGTTGCCGTCGGCTGTGGCGTCAGGACCGTCGAGGCGCCCGACCAACCGACCCCGACCCCAGACGATGACGGCAATGTCGACGTCGGCGATGCTGGTCTGCCGGCCGGTTCGGACATCTACATGTTGGCCGCCAGTTGGCAGCCGGGCTTCTGCGAGACGCAGCCCGACAAGGTCGAATGCCTCAACCAGGGTGAGGACCGGTTCGACGCGAGCCATTTCGCGCTGCACGGCCTCTGGCCGCAGCCGCAAGGCCGCGAATATTGCGTCGGCGTCACCCCGGAGATGAAGGCCAACGACAAGCCGGCAACCTGGCGCCTCCTGCCGGCCGTGGTGATCCCGGCCGAACTGATGGATCGGCTGAAGGTCGTCATGCCGGGCACGGCGTCCTTCCTCGAACGCCACGAGTGGCTGGTCCACGGCACCTGCTACAAGGAGCCGATGGAGAGCTATTTCGCCGAAACCCTGGCGCTGATGGAAGATCTCAACGCATCCTCGCTCGTCGGCTTCATGGTCGACAACATCGACAATTCGGTTACCCCGGCGCAGATCCGGGCCGCGGTGGATGCCGCCTTCGGGCCCGGTGCTGGCGACCGTGTCGAGATCAACTGCAAGAAGGAGCAGGCGGGCAACCGCATGGTGCTCACCGAACTGCAGATCTCACTTGCCGGCGTGATCACTCCCGACAGCGACCTCGGGAGCCTCATTCACGACGGTGCATCGCAGGGCGCCGGCAACTGCCCCAGCGTCATCATCGATCGCGCCGGACTCTGACGGAGGTGGGCGGCCTCAGCGCCGCCCATCCTCTTCGTGGACCGCCATATCTTCCGCGTTCCGATCAATTGTTCTTAACCGAACCAGTTCACTTCGCCGCAAGGCGACCGCACTAAGGTTCCGGCATCACGACCGGAGCCTCACGCATGCTAGCCGACCTTGCCCTCGACATTTCCGGGCTCAAGAAGAGCTTTGACCGGCCGGTCGTCATCGACCTGGAGCTCAAGGTGAAGGCCGGCGAGTTCTACGCCCTGCTCGGCCCCAACGGTGCCGGCAAGACCACCATCCTCCGCATGGTCGCCGGGCTACTGAAGCCGGAAGCAGGCTCCATCTCGGTCTATGGCATCGACGCCGCCAAGGACCCGATCGCCGCCAAATCGATCGTCGCCTGGGTCTCCGACGAGCCGATGGTGTACGACCGCCTCACCCCGCTCGAATATCTCGAGTTCGTCGCTGGCCTCTGGCGCATCGATGCCCGCGAGGCCGAGCGTCATTCCAACGCGTTGATCGACTGGCTCGGCCTTCGCCCGCACGCCAATGAGCGCTGCGGCGGCTTCAGCAAGGGCATGCTGCAGAAGGTTGCCCTCGCCGGCGCGCTGGTCCACGACCCGCGCCTCATCATCCTCGACGAGCCGCTCACCGGCCTCGACGCCGGCTCCGCCCGGCAGGTCAAGGACGTGCTGAAGCAGAAGGTGGCGTCCGACGTAACCGTCATCATGACCACCCACATCCTCGAAGTCGCCGAGCGCATGGCCGAGCGGATCGGCGTCATCAATCACGGCCGCCTCGTCGCCGAAGGCACGCTCGCAGAACTGCGCGCCCGCATCGGCCGTGAGACCACGCTCGAAGAAATCTTCCTCGATCTGGTCGCCCAGAAGGAAGCCGACATGGCGGATGTCGCCGCCTGATGAGCACACCGGCCACGCTTTCCTGGTTCGCCGCCCACGAGTTCCGCCTCGCCTGGCGCGACTGGCTCGCCATGACCACCGGAGGCCGCAAAGTCCGCGGCGTCGTGCTGTTCGTCACGCTCGCCATGTTCTACCTCGGCCTGCACTGGCTCGCCTATGCGCTGCTCGCCCCCTGGATCGCCAAGGGCATCGTCGTCGACAAATCGACGCTGGTGCTGGTCACCGGCAGCGGCTTCCTGTTCTGGACCGTGATGCTGAGCCAGGCGCTGGAATCGGTGACCCGCGCCTATTACTCGCGCTCCGATCTCGACCTGATCCTCAGCTCCCCCGCATCCTCGGCCCGCGTCTTCGCCGTCCGCACCGGCGCCACCGCCTTCGGCACCGTGCTGCTGGCGTGCCTGCTCGCCAGCCCGATCATCAACGTGCTGGTCATCTACGGCGGTCCGAAGTGGCTCGCCGCCTATGGCGTACTGGCCGGCTTCGGCGCGATCTCGGCCGCCATCTCGGTGCTGGTCACCGTGGGCCTGTTCCGCAGCATCGGCCCCGCTCGCACCCGGCTGATCGCGCAGATCATCGCCGGCATCGTCGGCGCCGGCTTCGTCATCGGCATCCAGGCCGTCGCCATCCTCAGCTTCGGCAACATGAACCGCTTCTCGGTGCTGCAATCGCCCGAGTTCGTCGCCGGCACGCCGGAGCCGGCCAACCTCGTCTGGCTCCCCGCCAAAGCGGCGATGGGCGATCTCGGCGCCATGCTGCTGGTGTTGCTGCTCGGCCTCGGCGTCCTCGCCCTGGTCATCCGCATGACCTCCGGTGGCTTCGCCCAGCACGCCATCGCCGCCGCTGGTGTCTCCGCCACCCGCGTGCAGCAGACCGCCTCTACGCGACCATTCCGCAAGGCCTCGCAACGGCACGCCCTGCGCGTCAAGGAGTGGCGCCTGCTGCTGCGCGATCCGTGGCTGCTCAGCCAGACGCTGATGCAGATCCTCTATCTGTTCCCGCCGGCACTGTTCCTCTGGGTCTCCTACGGCCAGAGCGCCGGCACCTATGTCGTTGTCATCCCGGTGATCGTCATGGCCGCCGGCCAGCTTGCGGGCGGCCTCTCCTGGCTCGCCATCTCCGGGGAGGACGCGCACGACCTCGTCGTTACCGCGCCGATCCATCCGCGGGCCGTGCTCATCGCCAAGATCGAGGCGGTGCTCTGCTCCATCGCCGTGGTCTTTGCGCCCATCCTGCTGCTGGTCTGCATCGCCTCGCTGGAGCTCGCCTGGATCACCGCGATCTTCGTTGCCATCTCGGCCGGTTCCGCCACTGCGATCCAGCTGTGGTTCCGCGTGCCGATGCGCCGCGCCATGTTCCGCCGGCGCCAGGTCGCCTCGCGCACCGCCACCATCTCCGAGGCATTGAGCTCAATCATGTGGGCCGGCGCCGCCGTCCTCGCGGCGGGCAACCAGCTGCTGGCTATCCTGCCGGCCGGGCTTGCCGTCATCGTGCTGTTTGCCGCCTGGGGCCTCAGCCCCAAGGGTAAGCGGGTGGTCTAGATCGCTTCGCGGTGGTCCGGCGCCAGGTAGGCAATCACCAGCGCCACCACCGCGGCGACAGCACCGATCGGCCCGAGATAGGCGATGCCGAAGCCCTCGAGCACCAGCCCGCCGACAAGTGCCGACAGCGCCCCGCCGACATTCATTGCCGTGAGGTTCAGCGACGCCGAAAGCGGCACCGCCGCCGGTGCCAGAGTGGCGAGCCGGTGCAGCTGCGGCGGGAAGAACCCCCACGAGACGACGCCATAGAGCACCATGTGGACGAAGAACGCCGGCAACACCATCGCCCGTGGCAGCGTTGCCAGCACCGGAAGCGCAGCCAACAGCACGATCATCAGGCCGAGGATCACCAGCGTCGTCTGCTTGCCGCCGATCCGGTCAGCCATGCGCCCGCCGAAGTAGTTGCCGAGCATCGCGCCGATCCCGAACGCGAACATCACCAAGGGCAGCAGCACCCGGTCGAGGCCAAGCAAGTCGGTGGTCACCGGCGCCAGGTAGTTGAAGAAGGTGAAGCTCGCCAGCACCGTTACGCCTGAGGTGAGCAGCGTCAGCGGCACTCCCGGCACCTTCAGCACGCTGAGGCGTTCGCGGATGGTCCGCCGGTCACCGTGAATGTCGTCCGGCAGCTTCAGCCACATCGTCGCCGAGGCGATGGTCGCGAGCATCCCGAGCCCGATGTAGGCAGCTCGCCAGCCCAGGAACTGCGCCACCAGCGCCGAGGCCGGAGCGCCGATTGCCACCGCGATCGAGCCGCCCATCACCACCGTGGATATCGCCGTGCCACGCTTGCCCGGCGCTGCCAGCGCTACGGCCGTAGCCTGCGCTGTGGAAGTGAACAGCCCCGCCCCGAGCGCCAGGAGCGTACGCGCCAGCACCAGCAGCAGGAACCCCGGCAGTACCCCGAGCAGAAGCGCCATCAGGCCGAACAGCAACTCCGCGCCGGCCACCACCGACCGCCGGTCGACATGCCCGAACACTGTCGAGAGCACCGGCGTGCCGATGCCGTAGGCGATGGAATAGCCGAAGATCAGATAGCCGGCTTGCGAGAGGCTGACGCCCGTCTCGGACGCGATGGCCGGCAACACGCTGACGATGAGCGAACTCTCGACGCTGCCGGCGAATGCGCCCAGCGCCAACCACAGCAGTCGCACGTCCATCGTCGAAGCCCCTCGCCCGACGATGGTTAGGAGAGCCCCCGGCACCGGTCAAGGCGCGGGGGCTAAGCCTTTCAGCCGAGCCGGGGCATCGGCTTCAGCCGAGCCGGGGCATCGATACGACGCGTGGACGGCTCGCGACCAGGATGCCCAACGCAAGGGCCGGGAAGATCGCCGCTACCAACCCCAGGTCGCCGATCGGCAGGTGCTCGAGCACCACGCCGCCAACCAGCGCACCCAGCGCGGTCCCGAGATAGAGGAACGATGCATTGAGCGACAGCGCCAGCGGCGCCGAGGTCGGCGACAGGGCAACCACGCGGCTCACCTGTCCCGGAACGAACATCCAGCCAGCGATGCCCCAGGCCACCATGAAGGCGAAGTAGGCCGGCATGACCACCGGCTGCGGCAACAGCGGAATGGCGCCGAGCAGCACCAGGAACACGATGTTCAGCACCGCGGCGATGGTCACCGTCGCCTGCGCCCCGATCCGGTCAGACAACTGCCCGCCCAGCGGGTTACCGAGCGCCGCGCCGAGGCCATAGGCCAGCATCACGAAGGGCAGCAGCCCGGCGTCGAGCCCCATCAGCTTGGTGGTCACCGGCCCGAGGTAGATGAATGCGGCAAACGGGCCGGCCATGTAGAGCAGGATCGTCAGCAGCGCAGGCAGCAGGCCGGGCACGCTGAGGACCCCCAGCCGCTCGCCAAGCCCGCGCCGGTCGCCCTGTATGCCCTTGGGCAACATCATCCAGATCGCTGCCGCAGTCAGCACACCCACACCGGCAATGGCGAAATAGGTGCCGCGCCAGCCGGCAAAGCCTGAGAGGAACGCTCCGATCGGCGCGCCCAGCGCCACCGCCATCGTCGTGCCCGCAACCACCGTCGCCACCGCCCGCGCCCGCCGCTCGGGCGGAGCCAGTGTCACCGCCGCTGCTTGAGCCGTAGCGGCATAAAGGCCGGCCGATGCCGCGATGATCAATCGCGCGATCAACAGCATCGCATAGCCCTGCGAGATCGCCGCCAGCAGCGCGCCTGTCGCGAACACCAGCGCCACCACAGCGAGCAGCGGCCGCCGGTCGAACTTACCGGTGAACGCCGAAAGCACCGGCGCTCCCACCGCGTAGGCAATGGCATAGGCGAAGACCAGATAACCCGCTTGCGTGATCGTCACGCCGCTATCGGCCGCGATGGCCGGCAGGAGCGTAGCGATGACGAAACCCTCGACGCCGACGGCAAAGGTGCCGAGCGCGAGCCAGATAAGCCGCGTGTCCATGTGACTTCCCTTAGTTCAATGATTGTTGAACAAATGAACCTCGGCCGGCCCCACGTCAACCCCTAGTTCAACGATCATTGAACTTTGACAGGAAATGGCATAGTTAAACGGCATGAGCACACAGCCGACTTTGCCGCATCCCGATGCCGATCAGATCACCCTTCCCAACGTGCTCACCGCACTGGGCGATGAGACGCGGCTCGCCATCATCGGCCATTTGTCGCGCTGCGAAGGTATCGGCATGACCTGCGGTCAGTTTACCGATCTCGCCAGCAAGACGTCGATTACCTACCACGTAGGCAAGCTGCGCGAGGCCGGCGTGGTCAATGTCACCCCCGAGGGTACGCGCCGCCGCGTCACCCTGCGCCGCACCGATCTCGACGCGCGCTTCCCCGGCTTCCTCGACTCGATCATCACCAGTACCCGTGATCTGCACATCGATGGATTCGAGGACGAACCGAATGAGCCGGCTGAGCTTTCGCGACGCGACCCCTGACGATCTCGGCTTCATCGTCCGGCTGATTGTCGACGACAATGTCGCGCCCAGTGCTGACCTACCCGACCAGCCACACCACCCACGCTACATCGCCGCGTTCGATGCCATCGCAACCGACCCCAACCAGCAGTTGGTGATCGCCGAGTTCCAGGGACAAGTAGTCGGCACCATGCAGCTGACCTACATCCCTGGCATCAACCGCCTCGGCGAGCTCCGCAGCCTCATCGAGGCCGTGCACATCGCCCCGACACATCGCAACCTGGGGCTGGGTGGCGAGATGATCGGTTGGGCCATCGAACAGGCGCGGGCTCGCGGTTGCGGTCTCGTCCAGCTCACCTCGAACAAGAAGCGGCTCGATGCCCACCGCTTCTACGAGCGGCTGGGTTTTTCCAAGAGCCACGAAGGTTTCAAGCTGGCGCTTTAGCGCTCGGTCGACCGCAGCACCACGGCGACGAGGTCGGGCTGCGCCCCGTCATCAGGCACGTCGTGCGGTCCGAAGCCCTCGGCCGAATTGACGTTCAGCGCCAGGCCGGTGGTGCGGAAGCCCAGTACTTCCTCAAAGCCACCGCTCTCGCCATGCACCATCACCGGCGCCGAAGGGTCGAACGTCTCCAGCATGGCGATGACGTCGCCGACAGTCAGTCCAGTGAGCTGCGGCGCTTTGGGTTTGGCGCGTTTTTCCAACAGGTCGAGCACGGCAGCCATCCATTTCGCAGCATCCAGGGCAAAGGATGCACATCACGCGCGACCCGCCGCACCCCACAAATGCGGGGGGCAGCCATCTATGGACAGCATTGCTTCTACAGATACTGCAGGCGCGCCACGAGGTGGCCGAGTTCCGACTGCTTCCTGATTCCGAGCTTGTCGTAGACGGTTTTGAGTGTCGACCGCGCCGTGTGCTCGGAGATGCTCAGTTCAGCGGCAGCGCCACGCGGCGGGTGGCCAATGCCTACCAAAGCGGCAAGCTTGGCCTCGGCGCCGGTCAGGCCAAACAATTGCAGCATCTGCACCGCATCGCGCCGCTCCGGTTCACGCGTGTCGGCCAATAGCACCAGCGCACAATCCTTGCCGTGCTCACCATGCTCGAGCGGCAACACATAGGCCAGCAGGCGTCCGCCCCCAGCCCTCGTCAGCGCGATCGGCTCCGACACCCGCGGCCCTTTGCGCGCACAGCTCATCTTCAACGCATGGCCCAGTGCCTGCCGCTCCGCTGCCAGACCGCTGAGCAGCGGCTCACCCGGCCGCGAACCATCCGGTCCGAGCAGGGCCCGTCCGCTGGCATTGGCCTCGATCAGCGTTCCATCCTGCCGCACCACTGCGGCGGCGCGGCCGGTATCCTCGATCAACCCCAGGAACACCGATGCCGCGTTGCCCGAGGTCGTGAGCCCCACCACCCGCGGCTCGCTCCAGATCGAGTTCACCCGCGATGCATCCAGCGCGAACACGTACTCAACCGGCCGCAGCGCCCGCATGTAGTCGGGCGCCGCATCGGTGATCTCCAGCGTCACGATCTCGGCATCCGCCAGATCCGCCACGGTCGAGTCGGCATGCTTGATCAAGCGGGCCTGCGTGATGCCTAGGAAGTTGTCGACACCCGACAGCCCCGGTCGAGTTTCACCCGGCCGGATCGTCGCCCGCAGCCAGTCGACACCGCCGACGGAAGCTACACCGTGCAGCAGATCGCCCTCCCGCCAGGTGTGCGCGGTGCCCTCCACCGTCGCGCCCGAATAGAACCGCCGCATCGTCGCGGCGCCCGGCTCATCCATGATGTTGCCCATCACGAACATGCCCTCGCCCACGTCCGAGCCGGCCAGCCCCTCGACCGACACGCCCACCAGCCCGCGCGTGTACGGCGCGATGCCATAGCCGGACGGCGCCTGGTAGATGCCGAGCACGCCGATACTGGCCGGCGATAGCACCAGCCCTTCGGGCAGGAACGGCCGCAGCGCCTCCGGATCGATCCGGAACCCCGCCCAGATCACGTCGACGGCAAGCTTGTGGAAGGGCGGGACGATGTCGGCAGCCGGACGCAAGGCTGCGGATGGCGTATCCATGTCCCTGAGGGACTTGCGTACCTTATCGCCGAGCATCGGCGTTCCCGGGCCGTATCAAGACAACTCGATCCACGTGATCCAATCCGTACTTAACGTCCCGCGCCGGCTTGGCATGTAATCGATCTCATAGATTCTAGTGAGATCGAAGTGCCGGATCAATCCGGTTCATTTCTCCACCGCGCCGAGCCGAACCAGCACCTCTTGCGGGATGCCGTAGTGACGGATGGCGTCCCTTTGGTCGCGCATGCCGCAGGCTTCGCGCTGCACGAAGAACTTCCACACGTCTCGCGCCGCGGCCTTGACCAGAACCATGCGCTCATCCGCAGTGCCGGGAGCGGCGTCGAACGCCCTCAGCGCCGCCATGGCCTTCTCCACCTGCCGCCCATAGTGGCCCAGCGACGATGCCTTCTCGGCCAACACCTCGCTCTCGATTGGACCAAATCCGCTGGTAAGGCGTTGGCGGAGTTCAAGAAGATCGGCTGCGCTGAGGCTCATCCCGCAAAGCTAGGAAACGCGACCGGCGGCTGCAACCCCCGCCCTTCCCCAAACCCGTTCGGCCACGCTAGAAGCAACGGATGACCAGCCATCTCTCGCGCTCCACCGCCACCTTCATCGGCTTCGCCGCCGTCATGCTCTGGTCGCTGCTGGCCTTTTTCACCGCCGCCAGCGGCGCCATGCCGGCCTTCCAGCTCACTGCGGTCACCTTCGCTATCGGCGGGCTGTCGCTGCTGGTGCTGCGCCCCGGCGCCATCAAAGCGATGCGCCAGCCGCTGCCGGTCTGGCTGCTCGGGGTGGTCGGCCTCTTCGGCTACCACTTCTGCTATTTCTTCGCGCTCAGGAACGCGCCGCCGGTCGAGGCCGGGCTGATCAACTACCTCTGGCCGCTGCTGATCGTGGTGTTCTCCGCCCTCCTCCCCGGTGAACGGCTGAAGTGGCAGCACGTCGCCGGCTGCGCCCTGGCGCTCAGCGGCGCGGTCCTCGTCGTCACCCGCGGCCAGGGCTTTGGCTTCGATCCGCAATATGCCGTCGGCTATGCCGCTGCGCTCTGCGCCGCCCTCATCTGGTCGGCCTATTCGGTGCTGTCGCGCCGCTTCGCCGCCGTCAGCAGCGATGCCATCGCCGGCTTCTGCCTCGTCACTGCCGTCCTCGCCGCCGTCTGCCACCTGCTCCTCGAGCAGACCATCTGGCCCACCGACCTCTGGCAATGGGCTGCGCTGATCGGGCTCGGCCTCGGCCCGGTCGGGCTCGCCTTCTATGTCTGGGACATCGGGGTGAAGCGCGGCGACATCCAGGTGCTCGGCGCCGCCTCCTACTCCGCGCCCCTGCTCTCCACCCTGATCCTGATCCTCACTGGCTACGCGACCTACAGCCACATGATCCTGATCGCCTGCTTGCTGATCACCGCTGGCGCCGTCCTCGCCGCCAAGGACCTGCTGTTCCGCCGCCGCATCGCGGTTGCCGAATAGAAAAGGCCGGGATCGCTCCCGGCCTTCATGCTTCACACCAGCGCAGACTTCAGAACAGGAACGCCGCCGTCGCCGGGTCCGACCCGACGCGGCCGCTGCCCTTGTTCAGGCCATTGATCTTCGCCATGTCGTCGGCATCGAGCTCGAAGCCGAACACGTCGAAATTCTCGACGATGCGCTCCTTGTGCGTCGACTTCGGGATGACGATCAGCCCCTCCTGCAGGTGCCAGCGGATGATCGTCTGCGCGATCGACTTGCCGTGCTTCTTGGCGATCGTGCCCACCGTCGCATCGTCGAGCATGCGGCCCGAGCCCAGCGGGCTCCAGCTCTCGATGATGATGTTGTTGGCCTTGTGAAAGTCGCGCTTGTCGCGCTGCTGGAACCGCGGATGCAGCTCAATCTGGTTGACCACAGGGGTCTCGCCGGTTTCGGCGATGATGCGCTCGAGGTGATCCTGGTTGAAGTTCGACACGCCGATCGAGCGGATCCGCCCCTGCGTCTTCAGCTCCACCAGCGTCTTCCACGCCTCGACATACTTGTCCTGGCTGGGCACCGGCCAGTGGATCAGGAACAGGTCGAGCTGGTCGATCCCCAGCGCCTTCATGGTGGCATCGAAGCTCTTCAGCGCCAGGTCGCGCGCATGCCCGCCATTGCGGAGCTTCGAGGTGATGAACAGCTGATCGCGAGGCACGCTGGAGCGCTTGATCGCCTCGCCCACGCCCTCTTCGTTGTTGTAGCCCTCGGCCGTGTCGATGGACCGGTAGCCGGCATCGATAGCGTCCGTGACGACGCGCGCGGTGATCGCCGGATCGACCTGCCACACACCCAGCCCCAGTTGCGGGATGGAATTGCCGTCGCGAAGTTTGATGGATGGAACCGATGCCATTTACTGCCTCCGAGTATTATCGATGAGACAAGCCGGCCGCAGGACGTGACGCTTAGGGCGGACGGCGATGTCTGGTGTGCGGCGGTACAATGCCGCCGGTGGGGAAAGGTTCAGGCGCCGCGGATCCAAGCCCGAGCAGACGCCTTCATCGTTCATAGACGATATCGCCTCCAGCGTCATCTGCCGGTGCTTCCGGAAAGCTAAGAACGGGTCGTTTCGCCCGTTCGATCAAATGCGCTGTATCGCAGTTGACTCCCCGCCCGCCTTCAACGGTTAATTGCTCACGAGGGCAACCGTGATGGACGACGGAATTCGGAGCTTGCACACGTCTGACCAACCCGGCTCGGAGGGGTTAGGCCAGCGCCTGAACAGCTGGAAGGAGATCGCCGCCTTCTTCGGCAAGGACGAGCGCACGGTGAAGCGCTGGGAAACCATCCGCGGCCTGCCGGTGCGCCGAGTGCCTGGCGGCACCAGAACCTCGGTCTTTGCCTATGTGAACGAACTCGAGGCCTGGCTGAGCGCCCCGCGTCCGATGGCCATCGTGGCAGGTCCCATCGAGGCGACGTCGGCGCCAACCCGCCGGCGGTTGTTCCTGCCCATCGCCGCAGTGATGGCGATCCTCGGCCTCATCATTATCGGCTTGGTCGCCACCACCCCATCCCGGCCTGATGCAGCGCCGCCCATCCCGGCCGAGGCTCGCGCCCTCTATGACGAGGGCGTCATCGCCTGGACCAGCCGCACCGCTTCCGGCTTTGCCATCGCCATTGAGAAGTTCGATGCAGCGTTGGCGATCGCACCCGGCTATGCCCGCGCCGAGGTCGGCCTCGCCAACGTTTACAACCTCATCAGTCAGTACACCTCGGCGCCCGCGCCGGAGGCCTACGCCAAGGCCAAGGCCGCCGCCGAGCGTGCCATCGCGCTCGATCCCGCTTTGGCCGAGGCCTATGCCGCCCTCGGCTTCAACGCCTTTTACGGTGAGCACCAATTCGCCCGTTCTGCCGAACTGTTCGAAAAGTCGCTTGCGCTCATGCCGGACAACGCCCAGGCGCTGCACTGGTACGCGCTGACCTCGATGCACATGGGCAAGTTCGAGCGCCCGCGCGAACTGATCGACCGCGCCCTTGCCCTGCAGCCGGACTCGCGCTCCGTCCGCGCCAATGCCGCGCTGATCCACTACTACGCCGGCGACACCCAGGCGGCGATCGCCATGCTCGAGCAACTGCGCCAGGCCAATCCCGACTATCTCGCAGTGCCCGCCTATCTCGCGACCATCTATCTCGACCAGCATCGCTACGCGGAGTTCCTCGACAACTACGAGATCGCTGCCCAGGTCGAAGGCAGTGCCGCCCGGCAGTTGATCGCCAAAACCGCGCGCCAGGCCCTGCCGTCCGGCCGCGAAGCCATGCTCACCGCGATGCTCGCCGAGCAGAAGCGCCAGTTCCAGGCCGAGCGCGAGCAGGCCTACAAGGTCGCCGCCACAGCCGCGCTGCTCGGCGACAAGGACGAGGCACTCAGCTACCTCGAGACCTCTGTCGAGCGCGGCGAAACTATTGGCCTGCTGGTCGAGCCGGAATTCCGCAGCCTGCGCAACGAGCCACGTTTTGCCGCCCTGCTCGCCCGCCTTGGCCTGCCGCTCCCCTAGATCTTCACCAACGCCCCGGTGACATGCATCACGGCGCCGCCGGCGATCAGGCCGCCAATCACCGCCGGGGTGAACCAGGTCCCCGCCTTGCCCGCATTGCTGCGCACCAGGTATGCGCCGACCTCGATGATCACCTGCAGGATCGCGCCCGCTCCCACACCAAGCGCCAGTGCCGTCCATTGCGGCGCCGTGGCCAGGCTGCCGATCCAGAGGCCGACCACCGCAGGCCCGCCCGCCAGCACCGCCAGCGCCGCGAACGACCACAGCGGCACCTTCTCCTTCAGGATCGGCGCTGCGATGCCGATGCCTTCTGTGACGTTGTGCAATGTGAACCCGGCGATCAGGAACAGGCCCAGCCCGGCCGCGCCGGACGCGAATGCCGCCCCGATTGCAAGGCCTTCGCCAAAGTTGTGCAGCCCGATGCCGAGCGCGATGAAGAACGCCAGTTGCACCCCGCTCGGTGCCCCGCGCCAGCGCCCTGCGGCCATCAGCACCAGGAAGCTCGCTGCTCCGGCCAGCACCACCAGCGCCGGCCCCTGGAACATCGCCGCGGCCTCGCCGGCCACCTCGAGCGCCTCACTGCTCATGTCGACCAGCAGGAACCCCAGCAACCCAACCGTCAGCGCCAGGAGGAAATTCATGCCCTCGCGGCCGATGCCGCGCAGGGCGGGATAGAACATCAGCCCCACACTTACCGGCAGCAGCCCGACGATGAGACCGATGATCGCCTGTGCGCCCAGTGCCGTAGCAGTTGGCTGCGGCGTCGGCACCGCCACCGCGATCTCATGATCGAACGTCGCCCCGGTATCGGTGACGAACCGCACTGCGTGCGCCTCTCCCAGCACCCACGGATAGGCGAGCGATACCCAGGCGGTGGTGCCGCGCGGCAGCGGTCCGGGCGGGTCCTGCGCGAATACCCAATAGGCGTCGTCCACCTGCACCTGCGCGATCCGCATGTCAGTCGAGCCGCCGGCCCGCACCTGCAGCTTGACCCCGCTGCTGTCCAGCACCGTCCGCTCCACGGTCAGCCCCTCGACCGGCGGCGCGCCGTTGTCGAAGCTCCTCAGCGGGTCGGCAACGAACACCCAGGCCAGCGCTGCCGTCAGCGCCAGCATTGGCAGCAACACCCACAGCAGCCGCGTCCAGCCGGACGGCTTCGGCACAACATCGACGGTCTGGGCAGCATCGCTCATCTCAGGCCTCCACCACGTCGAACATGCCCATCCAGCCGAGCTCCGTGAACTCGGTCTGGTGCGCGTGGAACATGTATTGGCCGGGCTCGTGCCTGGCATAGCTGAACTCCAGAATGCCGCGCTGCGCCTGGCACTGCGTGATCAGGTCCACGGTCCTGAGCGTCGGCGAAAGGTTCGTGCCCGTATCGTAGTAGTCGAAGAAGTTCGCGTGCAGGTGGAACGAATTGATCGGGTCGAACTCGGTCACGTTGACCAGATAGATCCGCACCGGCCGGCTCTTCTCGATCCGGATCGGCACCTTGGCGTAGGCATGGGCGATCGAGTTGACGGCGTAGAACTCGTTCTCGCTATCGAAATTGGTGTCGAAGGCGTTCATCACCATCACCAGTTCCTGCCAGCGTGCGTTCTCCGGCGTCCCCAGCAGACGCGACTTCGCCACCTCGGCCGCCTCCGGATGCACCGCCGGATCGGGGTCGATGACGAACGCGCCGTACATGCCCTTGTGCATGTGCCGCCGCAGCGGCAAGGCGTGACAGTGATAGAGGTGGCAGCCAAATGGAAAGGCGTCGAACTCGTAGACGAACGTCTCGCCGGGATTGATCAGCCCAGCCCCGGGCACCCCGTCCATCCTCGCCGAATGGATGCCGTGGAAATGCATCGAGTGCGGGTGCGAGCCGAAATTCTTGAAGGTGATCTGCAGCCGATCCCCCTCCTTGGCCCGGATCGCCGGCCCCGGCACACGGCCGTTATAGGTCCAGGCCGGGAACTTCACGCCCGGCGCAATCTCGATCTCCCTGTCGATCGCCTCGATCACGAAGCTGCGCAGCGTCCGCCCGTCGGGGAGACTCGAAACCGTGCCCGTGTCCCACTCGGTCAGCAGTTGCGTCGCGGTAAAGCCATTGGCGGCTTCATCGACGTCGCCCACCGTCATCATGTCGCCATGCGCCGAGTGCGCCCCGCCATAGGCGGCGTCGCTAGGCTCGGGCGCCACATCGGGGGTCGCCATGCCGGCGTGCCCCGTATGGCTCTCCTGCCCGAGCGCTCCCTTCAGCGCGACAGCCGTACCGCCGGCCGCCGCAAGGCTTGCCCACAACAAATCTCTGCGCCGCAGGGATGATTCCGACGCCAAGCCAGCCTCCAATTGCGAATGGTTCGCATTTGCGATGCTAACAGAACGCCAGAGCGCTGCAAGTGCATATCATTTGCAGGACTGCGAGCCGTAATCGGTGGGGTCTCAGCCCGCCCCTCAGCTATCGGTCCGAAGAGCTAGCTCGTGAGCGCCAAGCGTCAGATCACTCGTCCGGCGGGATCACCGTCACGTCGGTAATGCCGATCGTCTCCAACTGCGGCAGGATGGACTGCGGATCGCCCGCGATGACCACCACCGCACGCTCCAGCGACGCCATCGACTGCGCTGCCGCCTGCACCGCCGGCAGCTTCAGCGCCACGATCTCATCGAGCTTGCCGTTCAGTTCCTCCGCCGTCAGCCCCATGCCGGCGGCACTCATCACGAGCCCGAACAGCCCGCCCGACGTCTCAACCGAACCGGCTGTGCCTGCCGCCGTCGCCATCACCGTCCGCGCCAACTCCGCATCGGCCACCGGCACCGACGCCAGGCTGCCGAATCCCGCGATGATATCAGCCAGCGCCGGCCCCACCTTGTCCGCCTGCACCGCCGACGAGACCGTCAGCATGCCGGCCGTCGGGATGTTCGACCACACCGACGCATCGACGCCGTACGAATAGCCATGCGTCTCGCGCAGCACCTGGTTCAGCCGGCTGGTGAAATCCCCACCCAGCAACCGCGCCACCGCAATGGTCTCCACCAGTCCCGGATCGTTGAACGCTGGCGCCGGCCGCGCCAGGTAGATGATCGCCTGGCTGTCGCCGACGCTCGGCGCGATATAGACCTTGAGCCCCTCAGCGAACGCCGCCGACGGATGCGGCACTGGCTTCAGCCCGGCACTGTCATTGCTCCACGCGCCGAACGCCCGCTCGAGCTCTGGCTTCACCGCATCGAGCCCGATCGCGCCGACGCTGTAGATCGTCATCGTCTTGGGCGTGAAGAGCCTGAGGTGCATCGCCCGGGCTTCGTCGACCGTAAGCGCATCCACCGTCGCCGGCGTGGTCTCCAGCGCCGCCCGCCCTTCCGGGGTCGGGAACGCCAGTTCCTCCATCGCGTAATAGGCAAGGCTGCCCGGATCCATCTTGCGATAGGCCAGCCCTTGCTGCACCTCGGCGCGCAGCGCCCCCCACTCGCTCGGCTCGAACCGCGGCCGCAACACCGCATCTGCCAACAGGTCGACGCCCGCCCCGAACTCCTCCGGCGGCACCGCCAGCACCACCGCGGTCTGCTGCATGTCTGCCTGGCCCGACAGGTCAGCGCCGATATCCTTGGCTGCCTTGCTGAACGCCTCGAAGCCGCGCTCGCCCGCCCCACGCGACATCATCATCGCAGTCAGTTCGACCAGCCCTTCCTTGCCCGGCTCGTCGCTGCCGCTGCCGCCAGTCACCGATGCCGCGACCAGCACGCGTGGCGAGTCGTCCGTCTTGTAGTGCACCAGGCGGATGCCGTTCGACAGCGTCGCCGTCTCGATCGGCGGCAGCTCGGCTCGCCCAGGCTTACCCGCCGCCAGCATCGGCACATTGACCACGGGCCGCGGCGCCGCGGCGATCGGCTCAGCGGTGCCCGAACTCGCCTTCAGCACTGCCGGATAATCGCTGCGTGCACCTGGCGTGATGGTCAAGACGCTCAGCGCCTCCGGCACCACCAGCGCCCGAAACGCTGCTTCCACCTCCGCCGCCGTCAGCGTCAGCAGCTTAGGATCATCACCCAGCCCGGGCGAATCCGCGCCATAAAGGTCGAAGCGCGTGGCCAGCGCCCGCGCCCGATCCAGCATCGACTCTGCGCTGAGCTGCCGGCCAAGCCGCAGCGACCGCCGCGCCCGCTCGATATCCGCCGCATCGAGTGTCGAGGCTGCAAACCCCGCCACCGACTTGCGCAGCGCCGCCTCCAGCACATCCGGCGCGACGCCCGGCGCCGCCGTTGCCGAAATCAGCAGCCGCCCGCCGAGGCGCCCGGGATCCCAGCCGGCACTCGCATTGATCGCGATCCCAGTGTTCACCAGTTCGCGCCGCAGCACGCCGTACTCGTAATTGCCCAACAGGTCCGTCGCTACGGTCAGCGCCACGCTCTGCGGTGCATCCACCCCCGGCCCCGCTACAGCCAGCACCACGATCGGCGATGGCAGCCTGTCGGTGAAATCCAGCCGCAACGCCACTGGCTTCGGCGCGCTCGCCGTCGGTACCGCCACGTCGGCGCCTCGCGGCACCAGCCCGAACGTCTCGGCGATCATCGCCTTCACCGCCTCGACGTCGAAATCTCCAGCCAGTGACAGCACCGCATTGTTGGGCACGTAATACGCATCGAAGAATGCCTTCACGTCCTCGAGCTTGGCCGCATCGACGTCGGCGATCGAGCCAATCACAGATTCCGCGTAGGGGTGCGGCTTGGGGAACAGCGCCGCCCGCAGCGCTTCCATTCCCGGCTGGCCGGCGCTGTCGAGCACGGTCTGCCGCATCTCGTTCTTCACCACGTCGCGCTGCAGGTCGAGCTCGTGCTGATCGACTGCGCGCCCGAGATTGGCCATCCGGTCGGCTTCCACCGACAGCAGCACCGGCAATGTCGAGGCCAGCGCATCATCGACATAGATCGTCCGGTCTTCCTCGGTGAAGGCGTTGTTCTGCACCCCGAGTGCCGAGTAGGTGTCGTCGATCCGTGGGTATTCCTCGGTGCCGCTGAACATCAGGTGCTCGAACAGATGCGCGAAGCCCGAGCGGCCCGCCGGCTCATTCATGCCGCCGACCCCGTAGACCAGCGCCAGCCCCACCTTGGGCACCTTGTGGTCCGGTGCCAGCAGCACTTCCAGCCCGTTGTCGAGCCGGTACTGCACCACCGGCGGCTGATCCTCGGCAGTTGAAGCTGCAGTCCCGGCCAGCACGAAACCGACAACAACGAGTAGCGAACCAATAAGGCGCATGCAGTAGATCCTGATGAAAAGCGCGCCATTCATGGCATCGCCGGCGGCCCCAGTCCACGCATACGTCTCGCATCGACGGGATGCGGCGCCCCCGAACGTGCACTATATTACCCCGACCATGGCCAACGACACCGACACCAAGCCGCGCACCAAGACCGTGCCCAAAGTGGCGCGTCCGCCGCTCTACAAGGTGATCCTGCTCAACGACGACTTCACCCCGCGCGACTTCGTCGTGCGCGTGCTGAAGGCCGAGTTCCGCATCACTGAGGACCAGGCCCACCGCATCATGATCACCGCCCACACCAAGGGCTCCTGCGTCGTCGCGGTGTTCACCCAGGAGATCGCCGAGACCAAGGCGAACCGCGCCACCGAAATGGCGCGCAACGAGGGCTACCCACTGCTTTTCACCACCGAACCCGAAGAATAGCGCCGGTTGACCGACAGCCGCCCACCGACGGCAAGGCGGGCTGAACCAACAAGGCCGGCGGCAGTCGCCACCGGCCTGGCTTTCGATCTGGCGAGCTGCGGTCAGTTGGCCTTCAGCACTTCCTCGAGCTGGTCAGTGACCATGCCCCAGCCTTCGTGGAAGCCCATCTGCTCGTGCGCCGCCTTGTCCTCGGCGTTCCAGTGCTGGCAGCGCGCGATGTAGCGCGTCTTGCCGCCGACATCCTCGAACGTCAGCGTCACCGTCATGAACGGCTTCTCGCTCGCCTGCCGGTCGCCGGTATAGGCATCCGTGAACACCAGCTTCCGGTTCGGCACCACTTCCAGGTACTGGCCGGCATTGGGGTACTCGGTGCCATTCTCATCGACCATAGTGACGACGTTCCCGCCTCCGGGCCGCAGGTCGAGGCTCGCCTCCGATGTCGTCCACGGCCGCGGCGCGAACCACCGCTTCATCAGTTTCGGGTCAGTCCAGCCGCGGTACACCTGTTCCACCGGCGCATCGATGATCCGTGCCAGTACGAGCTGGTTGTCGTTCTCGGGGGCGATATCGAGCTTCGTTGTCATGTCGGTTTCCTCTGTTTTGAACTGCCTGTTCGACTTCACGACGAAGCACGCGCGCTGGAATCGACAGCCCCAACGGAAAAATCTCGGAAAAAACGAAGGGCCCGGAGAATGCTCCGGGCCCCTTGCATTAGCTGGTCAGGCGCTCAGTTCGCCCAGGTGGTGTACCCGAGCTTCATCGTCGTCCCGACAAAGCCGTTGACGCGGAACTGCGAGATGCGGCCCTGGTTGGTCTTGGCGCACACATAGGTGCCCGGCGGGACATCGGCGAGCGGGATGCTGTCGGACGAGAAGCTTTCTTCCGAGCACCCTTCATAGCCACGGTTCGAGCCGTCGCCGAGTGCGAGGCCGGCACCGGCCTGCGGCGTGATGTACTTCTCCACCGCGGTCACCGCCTGGTACCAGATGTCGGTCCCGCCACCGCCCACGTTGCCGTTGTCGAGGTTGGCCGTGTAGGTCTGCTGCAGATCGATCGGACCGGTCGAGAACGTATCCGGCACTTCCGGCGGCTCGGGCGGTTCTGGCATCGGCGGCGCACCGACATAGACCGTCAGCGACGACGCCTTGTTGTTGATCTGCGGCACCAGCGGCCCGGTGTCGGTGGTCACGATCTTGCAGACGCCACCAAGGTTGGTGTCCTCGCAGAGCTTGGCCTTGGCACCGCCGAACAGCTGCACCGACGAGATCTTGTTGTTGAACGTGGCGTTCAGCGCATTGCGCGTCCCCAACCCGACGCAAAGGTCGTCGCCGTTGAAATTGCTGCCGACATAGAAGCAGGCGCTCGGCTCTTCTTCCGGCTCAGGCGCCGGTCCGGGCCCGGGCGCCGGCCCGTCGCCGCAGTTGATCGACATGGTCGGGCCGCTCGGCGTCATGCTGAAACCGAAGCTGCAGTCCGGATTGGAACCGGAGCCTTCTTCGATTGCCTCCTCGTCGTCGTCGCCGGCCGTGGTCAGGTAGTTGGCGCTCACCCAACCATCCGGGCCGGAGTGCTCGACGAAACAGAAATTCGATGGCGCGCACTCGGTGACGTTCACCACCTCGCCGGCCGTCAGTTGGTCGACGATACCGAATGTCTTTCCGGGTCCGGTGCGCACATTCACTGCCGATTTGGCTGCGGCTTCCACCGCAAACGCGCCGGCGGTACTTATCAGCATGCCGGCCGCGACCAGCGCGGCGGTCATGACGAGCCGATTGATGCTCATTTCCCTCATCCCTCTCCTCTGCAGGGAATGCATTTCCCCGCATACGATACGCAGACAACCACTTCCGCTGTGAACCGGCCGTGAATACTGGCGTTTCGCGCCGTTCATCCCCCCTTCATCCAGTTCTCGCGAAACTCTTATAGCCCTTCCCGCAACCAAGGCCCTCGCGCTACCGTTGCTCCACCCAACCCGCCCGATTCCGGAGATGCCCATGTTGCGCTTGCCGTCGAGCCTCAAGGTCCTGGCTCTAGCAACCGTCCTCGCCCTTCCCGTGGCGATGCCCGCCGTCGCCGGCCCGGCCGAGAGCGCGCTGCTTGCCAAATATGACGGCAACTGGCGCGGCACCGGCAAGGTCGTCGGCCCCGATCCCGGCACCGTTGTCTGTCGGCTGACCTTCAAGGCGTCGACCGCCGGCAAGCTCACCTATTCCGGCCGCTGCTCGTTCGGCGGCTCCGGCGCTGCCAGCTTCCGCGGCACCATGGTCTACAACGACGCCAAGAAGCGCTACGAGGCCTCGTCGTCAGCCCAGGGCGCCTCGACCACGACCGTCGGCAAGAAGGTCGGCAGCACCATCGTCTTCGCCTCCGCCGGCATCAAGACCAGCTACGGCACTGCTTCCTCGGTGATGACGCTGAGCGGCAGCAGCATCAAGCTGGCCTTCACGCTGGTCGACAAGAAGGGCCAAACGACCGCCTCGGCCATCAGCTTCAAGAAGGGCTGATCCGTCAGGACTGTCGATCTGCGCAAAGCGCCGGCATCGCGGCAAGCATCCGCTAACCGCAACGGACGATCCTTCTCGTGGCCCGCGCAAAACGGCCGCTGCGCGGTCTTCTGGCGACGCTAGCCCGACAGCGTCTTCTCGCAACGGCGTAAGCAGCCGCGCGTTGTTCCTCCTCCTGAACCCAGGAGGAGCCAATGAGTGACGTGAAGGTTGGGTATTTCGTCGGCAGTCTGGCCAAGGCCTCTATCAATCGCAAACTGGCCAAGGCGCTGGTCCGCCTTGCGCCGGCCGAGATGAAGATGACCGAGATCGGCTTCGCCGACCTGCCGCTCTACAGTTACGACTACGACGCCGATTTTCCGCCGGTCGCCCGTGCCTTCAAGTCAGCCCTGGCCGCGTCGGAGGCGGTGCTGTTCGTCACCCCCGAGTACAATCGCTCGATTCCTGGCGGGTTGAAGAACGCCATCGACTGGGCGAGCCGCCCATGGGGACAGAACTCCTTCGCGCGAAAACCCACGGCCATCATCGGCACGTCACCGGGCGCCATCGGCACCGCCGTAGCGCAGCAGAACCTCCGCAGCGTCATGGCCTTCTGCAACTCGCCGCTGATGAACTCGATCGAGGCCTATATCCAGTTCAAGCCGGGCCTCATCACCGACGACGGCGACGTCACCAACGAAGGCACCGCCGAGTTCCTGCGCAACTACATGGTGGAGTTCTACGGCTTTATCGAGCGCGTCTATACCGCGATCCCGCGCCCTGCTTTGCAGTAGCGTCTGACCGGTTCTTAGGCCTCGACCCGGGCGTAGCGCAGCTTCGCCCGCTCCTTGGCCCTTGCCGCCAGCACCTCTCGGTCCCGCTTCGGCGCGTCGGTTTCGAGTTCCTTCAGCAGGCGCTTGATTACCCTCTCGATGTCGTCGACGGCATCGTTGAAGGCGGCCTCATTGGCCTTCGATGGGTGCGTGTAGCCCGAGATCTTGCGCACGAACTGCAGCGACGCATCATGCATTTCGTTGCGTGTCGCCGGCGGCTCGAAGTTGAACAGGGGGCGGATGTTGCGGCACATGGCATGATCTCCGGATGCTCTGACAGATCGAAAACTCGCACCTCAGGCGAGCCCGGACAAGGCTTTGCCTCGCCTGGTCACTTAAGTATCTGGTTCAGCACTGACAAGTTTCGCCCTCCGTTGCGACCTCACGTCCCCGGAACTTCTGCAGCCTCGATGTCGATCCACCGCTCGACCTGCTCGAGCTGGACGCCCACCGCCTCGACGACCTCGGCATCACGCTTGCAGCCGTACGTGACGCGATCGACGCCCGCTGATGAGGTAACATCCACCCGAGAATCACGCCCGATCGGACCCGCTCTGGAAACCACCCTCTATCCACCCGTGAAGAGCTTCCTTGAAGCTGCAGGCTACTCCGTCAAGGGCGAGGTCGGTGGCTGCGATCTCGTTGGCCTCCTCGAGGGCGAGCCGCCGCTGGTCGTGATCTGCGAGCTCAAGCAGAGCTTCAATCTCGAGCTGGTGCTGCAGGCCGTCGACCGGCAGGCACAGAGCGACGAGGTCTGGATCGCCGCGCGCACCTCGGCGACCGGGAAGGGCCGCGAGCGCGACCGCCGCTTCCGCGATCTGTGCCGCCGGCTCGGCCTCGGCATGCTCGGCGTCAGCGCCAGCGACCACGTCGAGATCATCGTCAGCCCCATCGCACCGATGCCGAAGAAAAACACCCGCAAGCGCATCCGGCTGGTCGAGGAGCATCGGCGCCGGAAGGGCGATCCAACCGCCGGCGGCAGCACCCGCCAACCCATCATGACGGCGTACCGCCAGCAGGCTCTCGCCTGCGCGGCCGCGCTCCAGCAGGGCCCGCTCCGCCCCCGCGACCTCAAGGCCACAACGCCGATCGCCGCCAAGATCCTGCTCCACAATGTCTACGGCTGGTTCGACCGCATCGATCGCGGCCTCTACGGACTGACCGATGCCGGACAGCAAGCGCTGCAGCGCTGGCCGCTCGACGCATAGGGCCCGCACTCCGCGACAACTTGCACCGGCTTCATTCGCGCCGGGGGTTCCCTTCCCCACCTGCTTCGGTTACAGGACCCGCTTAGCCCACAGAGTCTGCCGCCCAAGCCCGCGCCACCGCGCGTCTTTCCGCGCGCCCGAACATACGAGCCCCAGATGCCAAAACGCACCGACATCAAATCGATCCTCATCATCGGTGCGGGGCCGATCATCATCGGGCAGGCCTGCGAGTTCGATTACTCCGGCACCCAGGCGTGCAAGGCGCTGAAGGACGAGGGGTACCGGATCATCCTGGTGAACTCGAACCCGGCGACGATCATGACCGATCCGGATCTCGCCGACGCCACCTATGTCGAGCCGATCACCCCGGAAGTCGTCGCCAAGATCATCGAGAAGGAGCGTCCGGACGCCCTGCTCCCCACCATGGGCGGCCAGACGGCGCTGAACTGCGCGCTCAGCCTCAAGAAGATGGGCATCCTCGACAAGTTCAACGTCGAGATGATCGGCGCCGACGCCGAGGCCATCGACAAGGCCGAGGACCGCGAACTGTTCCGCGACGCCATGAAGAAGATCGGGCTCGAAACCCCGCGCTCCATGCTCGCCCATAACACCATCGAGGCGCTGCAGGCGCTCGAGGTTATTGGTCTGCCCTGCATCATCCGCCCCAGCTTTACCCTCGGCGGCACCGGCGGCGGCATCGCCTATAACAAGGAAGAATACCTCGCCATCGTCGAGACCGGCGTCGACGCCTCGCCGACCGACGAAGTGCTGATCGAAGAATCCGTGCTCGGCTGGAAAGAGTACGAGATGGAAGTCGTCCGTGACCGGAACGACAACTGCATCATCATCTGCTCGATCGAGAACGTCGATCCGATGGGCGTCCATACCGGCGATTCCATCACCGTCGCGCCGGCCCTGACGCTGACCGACAAGGAATACCAGATCATGCGTGACGCCTCGATCGCGGTGCTCCGCGAGATCGGCGTCGAGACCGGTGGCTCGAACGTGCAGTTCGCCATCAACCCGGCCGATGGCCGTATGATCGTCATCGAGATGAACCCGCGCGTCTCGCGCTCCTCGGCGCTCGCGTCGAAGGCCACCGGCTTCCCGATCGCCAAGGTCGCCGCCCGCCTCGCCGTCGGCTACACCCTCGACGAACTCGAGAACGACATCACCGGCGGCGCCACCCCGGCATCGTTCGAGCCGACGATCGACTACGTCGTCACCAAGATCCCGCGTTTCGCTTTCGAGAAGTTCCCCGGCGCCGACAAGCGCCTCACGACCTCGATGAAGTCGGTCGGCGAAGCCATGGCGATCGGCCGCACCTTCCAGGAATCGCTGCAGAAGGCCTTGCGCTCGCTCGAAACCGGCCTCACCGGGCTCAACGAGATCGGCATTCCCGGCTTCGCCTCCGGCGCCCCCGAGGACGACAACGAGAACGCGGTCTTTGCGGCCATCTCCACTCCGACGCCGGAGCGCCTCCTGCACGTCGCCGAGGCCATGCGACTGAGCTACAGCCTCGAAGACATCCACGATGCATCCAAGATCGACCCGTGGTTCCTCGAGCAGATCCACGGCCTGATCGAGACCGAAAAGAAGGTCCGTGAACTCGGCCTGCCCGACACCGCCGGCGCGCTCCGCGGCCTCAAGGCCATGGGCTTCTCCGATCGCCGCCTCGCTGATCTCGCCGGCAAGCAGGCCAAGGACGTGCGCGCGCTCCGCAAGTCGCTCGGCGTCCGCCCGGTCTACAAGCGCATCGATACCTCAGCGGCCGAATTCGCGTCGCCCACCGCCTATATGTATTCGACCTACGAGGCGCCGTTCAACGGCGCTCCTGAGGACGAGGCGCGCCCCTCCGATAGGAAGAAGGTCGTCATCCTCGGTGGCGGCCCCAACCGCATCGGCCAGGGCATCGAGTTCGACTATTGCTGCTGCCACGCGGCCTTCGCGTTGGCTGACGCTGGCTACGAAACCATCATGGTCAACTGCAACCCGGAAACCGTCTCGACCGACTACGACACGTCCGATCGCCTCTATTTCGAGCCGCTGACCGAGGAAGACGTCATCGAGATCCTCGAGACCGAAAAGCAGAACGGCACGCTGCACGGCGTCATCGTGCAGTTCGGCGGCCAGACCCCGCTGAACCTCGCTGATGCGGTCGAAAAGGCCGGCGTGCCGATCCTCGGTACCCAGCCGTCCTCGATCGACCTCGCCGAGGATCGCGACCTGTTCTCGAAACTGATCAGCCGCCTCGAGCTGACCCAGCCCAAGAACGGCATCGCTTACTCGCTCGAGCAGGCCCGCCTCGTCGCCGAGCGCCTCGGTTACCCGCTAGTGATCCGCCCGTCCTACGTGCTGGGCGGCCGCGCCATGGCGATCGTCCACTCGCCCAGCGAATTCGAGCGCTACGTGCAGGATACCCTCACCGGCCTCGTGCCGCCCGATATCCTGATCCGCTACCCCAACGACAAGACCGGCCAGATCAACTCGGTCCTATCCGACAACCCGCTGCTGTTCGACGGCTACCTCAGCCGCGCCATCGAGATCGACGTCGATTGCCTCTCGGACGGCCAGGACGTGTTCGTCTGCGGCATCATGGAGCACATCGAGGAAGCCGGCATTCACTCCGGCGACAGCGCCTGCTCGCTCCCGCCGCAGCACCTTTCGGACGAAATCATCGCCGAATTGAAGCGCCAAACCACCGAGCTCGCGCTCAGCCTCAAGGTTGGTGGCTTGATGAACGTCCAATACGCGCTGAAGGACGGCGTCATCCACATCCTCGAGGTGAACCCGCGCGCCTCGCGTACCGTGCCCTTCGTCGCCAAGGTCATCGGCCAGCCGATCGCCAAGATCGCCTCGCGCATCATGGCCGGCGAGAGCCTCGCGAGCTTCAACCTCGTTGAGAGGAAGCTCGACCATGTCGCGGTCAAGGAAGCCGTTTTCCCGTTCAACCGCTTCCCCGGCGTCGACACCGTGCTCGGCCCCGAGATGAAGTCGACCGGCGAAGTCATCGGCCTCGACTACAACTACCCGATGGCCTTCGCCAAGTCGCAGCTCGGCGCCGGCTCTAAGGTACCGCGCGAGGGCACGGTGTTCGTCTCCGTCCGCGACGACGACAAGCCGCTGATCCTCGACTTCTGCCGTCACCTCGAGCACGCCGGCTTCAAGCTCGTCGCCACCTCCGGCACCCACAAGTACCTGGTGGAGAACGGGATCCCCGCCACCAAGGTCAACAAGGTGCTCGAAGGCCGCCCGCACGTCGTCGACTCGATGAAGAACGGCGGCGTGCAACTGGTGATCAACACCACGGATGGCGCCAAGTCGATCTCCGACAGCCGCGACATCCGCCGCACCGCGCTGATGGGCAAGATCCCCTACTACACGACGATCCCCGGCGCTGTCGCCGCGGTGGAGGGCATCATCGCCTACCGTGAGGGCAACCTGACCGTACGGCCTCTGCAGGATTACTTCGCGGCCTGATCCGGCTCACTCTCCGGGGTGAACCGCGCAGTGAACAGGCGAATAGAATGGGGGCGCCAGGATCGTCCCCATTCCCGTCATGGGATCAAAGGCGAGAACCGCATCGTTCGGCTTGCCCGCAATCTGCACTACGGCGTTAGCAAACTGTCAGTCTCGATCCAATAAAACCGCACCTCATGCAGTGGTGGATCGATCTCTTGGCCCCGTTCGTCGCGGGACTGGCCGGCGCGCTGGCGAGCGGGCTGCTGGTACGCGCCCTGTTTCGCCCGCTGCCCGAGCGCCAGGGCTGGCGCAGTCTCCGCCCGAGCCGGATGCACCGGATCGGCATCATGGTGGGTACCGGCTTCGTCTGCCTGATGCTCTACGTCCGGCTCTTCGTCGGCTCGGCGCGGGCCGATGCGGCCTCCCAGATGCAGATCCTGACGCTTCTGATGCTGGTGTTCGCGCTGTGCGTGCTGATCGCAGTCGCGCAGGTCCGCTCCATCGTGCGCGCCGATGTCCGTTGGCGCGGCACGAGCCTCGACTATGCAGCGCCGGATGGCACACGCGTCACCAAGGACCTTTCGCAGGTGGTGGGGATGGAGCGGCGCTGGACCGGTCATGTCCTGATTGCCTTTGCTGACAGCGACGTGCTCAAGCTCGACGGCAACGTCGCTGGCGTAGATGACCTTTGCAGCCGGATCATCGAGATCGACGAACGGCTCGCCGCGGACATGCCGCTATAGCGACCCCTGCTGCGAAGCTGTTCCTTCCGGGCGTAAAATCGACCGGCGTTGCCGACATCCAGCCGCATCCGCGGATCTTCATGTATATTGGCGGACTGAAGTACTGACAAGATAAACGGAAGTCTGCTGGACCACCCAGCCCGATGCCGCCACTACTGGAGAAAACTAGAGGGAGCGGAAATATGGACCAGCAAACCGTCATCGCACGGGTCGTCGAAGCACTCGGGCCCGATCCGCGCATAAAGGCCCTGTTCCTCTCCGGCAGCTTTGGCACCGGAACCGCCGACCAGTTCAGCGACGTCGACCTCCTCGCCATAGCCGACCCCACAGACCACGAAGCCCTTGCCACCGATTGGCGCGCGATGCTCGAGGCCATCGCCCCCATCGTCCACTACAACCGCCTGCCGCACGCGCTGGTGCTCAACGCCGTCACCGACGACTGGCTGCGCGTCGACCTCCACATCGCCAATCGCGATCACCTCGATCACACCGCGCAGGACAGCCTGAAACCGCTCGTCGATCCTGCCGACCTCTACGCCACGCTCCGCCCCGAAACACCTGTCCCGGCACGCAACCCCGGCCGTCTCGGCTGGATGGTCGGCGAGTTCATCCGCATCCTCGGCCTGACCCCGGTGGCGCTCGGCCGCGGCGAGGTCGAGTTGATGACCGTCGGCAACACCTTCCTCCGCCGCTTCCTCACCGACCTCTTGACCATCGAGGCCAACCCGCGCATCCCTGGCGGCATGCTGCATCTGAGCCGCGTCCTCGATCCCACCCGCATGGCGGTGCTTGCCGCAGTGCCCCTGCCCCAGCTCACCGTCGAGTCCGCCATCGAGTCCAATCTCGCCCTCGCCCGCGCCTTCATCCCGCGCGCCAAAACCCTCTGTGCATCTTTGGGCGTACACTGGCCCCACGCCTTCGAAACCGCCACCCGCAAGAACCTGCAACGGGCGCTCCCAACCCGCAGCATCGACTGGTAACCCCGACAGGCGCATAGTGGCGCCACCGCCCCGCGGAACCATCTCCGTGAAGATCGCCGTCCTCACCGCTGTTGCGATGCTGGCTTTCGCCGCCAACTCGGTGCTGGCCCGCCTGGCCTTCGCCACCGCCAATGCCGAGCCGCTGAGCTACACCGGCATCCGCCTCGCCTCGGGCGCCGTCGTGCTGGGCGGATTGCTGGCGCTGCGCCGAACACCGGGTGCGCCGTTCACTGTCGGCGGCAGCTGGGCTGGTGCCGCCGCCCTCTTCGGCTACGCCTTTGCCTTCTCGATCGCCTACATCCTGCTTGGCGCCGGCACCGGCGCACTGATCCTCTTCGCCAGCGTGCAGATCGGCATCCTCGGCTGGGCAGTCTACCGGGGCGATCGGCCGGGCACGCTCGAGTGGCTCGGCCTCGCCGTCGCCCTTGCCGCTTTCGCCTACCTCGTCTCCCCCGGCCTCGTCGCCCCGCATCCGCTCGGCACGCTGCTGATGATCGGCTCAGGCCTGTGCTGGGCCGCCTATACCTTGCTCGGCCGCGGCTCCAAAGCGCCGCTCGTCGATACCGCCGGCAACTTCATCCGCTGCCTCCCCGTTGCCGTGGCCATCATCATCGCCGGCCTTGTGCTCCACCCGGTCGATCCTGCCGCAGCAGCCTACGCCGCCGCTTCGGGCGCGGTGGCGTCCGGCCTCGGCTACGCCATCTGGTACGCGGTCCTCCCCAGCCTCGCCCGAACCCAGGCGGCCATCGTCCAGCTCACCGTCCCGGCCATTGCCGCCGCCGGCGGCGTGCTGCTGATTGCAGAGCCGCTGACCGTCCGCCTCGTCGTCGCCTCCATCGGAATTCTCGGGGGCGTCGCGCTCGCCCTCGTCGCGGCCGATCGCAGGCGCCGGGCCAAGCCGGCAACCTGAGCCACCAACGGGTTGACCTCGCCGCCCCGTCCGCTATGTTCCCACGCATCATGATGATGATCCGCAATTTCGCATCGGTGTTCCTCCTCGCCTGAGCGAGCCATAAGGCAACACCGCCGCGCCCCAGGGCGCCCTGCCAGCTCGTCCCGAGCAAATGCTCGTCGACTCCGTCGCGACAGGTTGTTCGTCCCGCTGGCCCATGCGAATTCGGAAACAACCATGCCTGCCAACATTGCCGCGCTCACCGCAGCGCAGATCGACGCCTTCATCACCGATGGCTTCGTCCGCATCGACCATGCCTTTCCCGAGGACGTAGCCGCAAAAGGCCGCGATATCCTCTGGATGCTCACCGGCCTCGATCGGAACAACCCCGCCACCTGGACCCAGCCGGTCATTCGCCTCGGCGACAACCCAGCCGCACCGTTCCGCGAGGCGGCCAACACCCCCGTGCTGCACTCTGCCTTCGATCAGTTGGTAGGTCCGGGGCGCTGGCTGCCGCGCGGCAGCCTCGGCACTTTCCCGATCCGCTTCCCCTCGCCCGACGATCCCGGCGATGCCGGCTGGCATATCGATGTCAGCTTCGGTTGGGACGAACACCCGACCGACTTCATGGCCTGGCGCGCCAATGTCAGCTCGAAGGGCCGGGCCCTGCTGATGCTGTTCCTCTTCTCCGAAGTCAGCGAAGAGGATGCCCCGACCCGCATCCGCGTCGGCTCGCATCTCGACATCGCCCGCCAGCTCGCGCCGGCGGGCGACGCGGGCCTGTCGCTGCGTGAGCTGGCCGCCAACGGCTTCGCGGAGACGGCACACCTTCCCGAGGTCCTCGCCACCGGAGGTCCGGGCACGGTCTACCTCTGTCATCCGTTCCTCGTGCATGCCGCTCAGCCGCACCACGGCACGGTGCCGCGTTTCATGGCCCAGCCCCCGCTGATGCCACGCGAGCCACTGAGCCTCGACCGCGCCGACGGCGACTATTCCCCGGTGGAACGCGCCATCCGCCAGGCCATCGCCTGACCATCGCAGGGGCCGGCGCCACGCCGGCCCCTGCACTCGACAAACCAAACCGATGCGCCGCCGCCCGATTTGCTAGTCGGATTTTGCCGCCGCGCCCGTCGTCACGCCAAATCCTGCTCCCCACAACGGTGGTCGCCGCTGTGACGCCCCGTTAGTTTGCGCCACCATTGGCGCGGGGGCGTGCATTTGATCTGGGGCATTGATCCGCTCTATTCGCTGTCGGGCTTCTTCGTGGGGCTCATCGTCGGGTTCACCGGCGTCGGCGGCGGCTCCCTGATGACCCCGCTGCTCATCCTGCTCTTCAACGTTCACCCGGCTACCGCCGTCGGCACCGACCTGCTGTTCGCAGCCGCCACCAAGACCGCCGGCACCGCCGTCCATGGTTTCAACCGCCATGTCGACTGGCTGATCGTCGGCAAGCTCGCCCTCGGTAGCGTCACCTCCGCCGCGATCACCCTCTACGTGCTGTCGCAGCTCGGCGGCTCCGATCCCGCCGTCGCCCGCGTCCTCGCCGTCGTGCTCGGCGTGATGCTGGTGCTGACCGCGCTGTCACTGATCTTCCGCAACCGCCTGTTCGGCTTCGCCCGCCGCCACCGCGAACTCTCCCCGCGGCTGCAAACCGCCGTCACCATCGGCTTCGGCGCGCTGCTCGGCGTGCTGGTATCCATCTCGTCCGTCGGTGCCGGCGCCATCGGCGTCACCGTGCTGATGCTGCTCTATCCGCGGCTCTCGCTCGTCCGCATCGTCGCCAGCGACATCGCCCATGCCGTGCCGCTCACTCTCGTGGCCGGCCTTGGCCACTGGGCCATCGGCAATGTCGAGTGGGGCATGCTGATCTCGCTGCTGGTCGGCTCGATCCCTGGCATCCTGATCGCCAGTTTCTTTGCCGCAAAAATCCCGGAAAGCGTGGTGCGCTTGCTGCTCGCCGCCGTGCTCAGCGTCGTCGGCGTTCGCCTGCTGCTGGCCTAGGGCCGAACTGCCACGACGATTAGCCCCTCGACCGGCGCGCCCCGGTCCATGCGGATGGTAACCGCCTCGGCCATCGCGATCTCGAGCCCCAGTGACCGGCATAGCGCCAGCGTCGGCTCCGCCCCATGCTGGAACCGCAGCGATGTACCTAGCCGCACAGCGTCCTCGCCGCCATGGGTCTCCAGCGAAAAGGCCAGCAGCCCACCCGGCGTCAACGCCCGGCTGGCCGCTGCCAGCGCCGGGTCCAGCGCCCCCACATAGTTGAACACATCGGCGGCGACGATCAATCCGACGCTCGCCTCCTCGGCGGCGAGGAACGTCACCAGGTCAAGCTTCTCCAGCCGGTCGTAGACGCCCTTCCGCCGGGCCTCGGCCAGCATCTTGGCCGACAGGTCGACGCCCTCCAGCCGCACAACCCACGGCCTGAATTGCACTCCCATCAGCCCCGTGCCGCAACCGAGATCCAGCGCCCGGGCCACGTTCGGAACGCCGCGCGCCGTCAAGACGGCACCGATCGCTGCCGCGAGCGCCTCCGGAATGCGGTACCCCAGCTTCGCCACCAGCGACTCTTCGAAGCGCGGCGCGTAGTCGTCGAACAGCGCCTCGACATAAGCTGGAGCCGGCCCGCTCGTCCCAGCTCCGTGCGCCGCGAGCTTCAGCCCTGCCCCGAACAGCCCCTTGGCATCGAGCTGCAGCAACTGCGTCCACGCGACCATTGCTCCGGCAATGTCGCCTGCCGCCTCGCGATATCCGCCAAGCAGGTTCCAGCCCGCCACCCATTGCGGCACCATCTCGAGCGCCTGTGCCATGAGGTCGGCGGCTTCAGCAAAAGCGCGGTCGGCGGCGAGCGCCGCGGCATAGCTCGCACGGCGATCGGCAACCAGGTCGCCGGACGAATACTGTATTTCGCGCAAGTTGTTTTGATACCGGGTGGGACGGCCATGCGTTTAGCGCGTCGCCTTGCCGCGGGGAAGATGGGCAAGCGCCGGAATTTCCACTTTGCTGTCACATTGGCAGGGCATAGAATGCGTTATGGGCATCCGGCGCGAGCTGGGCCCCGCCTTCCGGGCTGAGTCGCCTGGTATCTCTACGCCTTAGTGTCCCACTCCCTGGGCGCGAGGACTGCTAGTCAGATCGAATTTCAACCCGTTGCGCCACCTGCGCGCCGGGCAAAAGTCGTTTTGCCGCCCGTATTGATAGGCGGAAAATTTCGGTCTACAAGTTAATGGTCGAATATTGCGGCCGACACTTCGTGCCTGGCGTCTCAAACGCGCCTGCTGAGGTCATACCAAGAATTCGATTGGCGGAGTTTCCATTGGGGTGGGAACTGCCACGGCAGACTGCGAAAGGGACTTATATATGGCTACCGGCACTGTGAAATGGTTCAACGGCCAGAAGGGCTACGGCTTCATTCAGCCCGACGAGGGTGGGGCTGATGTGTTCGTGCATATCTCTGCTGTCCAGCGTTCGGGGCTTTCGGGCCTAGATGAAGGCCAGAAGGTGACGTACGAGATCGTCAAGGACAAGCGGACCGGCAAGAACGCCGCCGACAATCTCCAGGCGTCCTGATCCCGGATGCCGTCAGGCATCCAGGATCGGATGCTCTTTGCATGATCCAGGCGTCGACGTAGATCGCAGAGGCGCAGTCTCCGGGCTGCGCCTTCTGTTTTCGGCGGAGGTTCATACCCCGCCCGAGAAATCCTCGTAGCAGTCGTAGTTGACCTGGCGGATGATCCGCCCGTCCTTCAGTGTGATGACCATGCAGATATGCGCCACCATGGCATCGCCCGGCTGCAGCGACCCGAGCGGCACATTCAGAATCCCCTCCCACCGAGTCTCCACCGTCACCGTGTCGCCCGCCTCGAAGATCGCGCCGATCGGATAGCTCTGCTGCCGCAGCACCTTCGCTCCGCGCGGCAGATCGCGGGTCATCTCGGAGTAACCGCGAGTCTGCCCTTTGGCGTAGAGCTTATTGGGCCGCTCGATCTGCACTACGTCCGGATCCAGCAGCCGCCCCACCGCCTCCACGTCGAACCGCTCGATGGCCGCAATGTACTCCCGCACCACTCCGACGTTGGCCGCTTCCAGGCTCATCCGACACCTCCTAGAACATCGTTCTAATCACCTCTAGAACATCGTTCTAGTTTCGTCTATAGCAACCGCATGGCCAGTTCAGCGCAACCCATCGACCGCCGCACCGAGATACTCGATGCCGCCCTCGCCTGCTTCCTTGAGCAGGGTTACGCCGCGACCAGCATTGCCGATATCCGCAAGCGGAGCGGCGCCACCACAGGTAGCATCTACCACTTCTTCGAAAACAAGGGCGCTCTCGCCCTCGCGCTGGTCCAGCGTGCCGTCATCGGCTGGTCCGGCGCATCTCCGAAAGCAAGCGATCCCGCCGCGACGGCCGAGCAGTCGATCAAGGCCTCGGTCTCCGGACTGGTCGCCTGGGGCCTCGCAAATCCGGACGCATCGCGTTTTCTCGATGAAGTCCGGACACTCGCAACGAGCGACCCGACACTTGGGGCTGTAGCCGCTGTTCTAGCCGCTGGACAGGATGTCGCAATGGCCCGCTATGCCGCCTTCGTCGCGGAAGGCGCAGTGCGCGACCTACCCTGGCCCATCGCACATGCCCTCATGCTCGGCCCGGCCTATGATTTCCTGCGCCTCAAGTCAGGGCACGCCAAGCCGACCGATGCCCCCGCCATTCTCGCCGAGGCGGCCTGGGCCGCCGTCGGCATCAGCCCTTGACCAGCGGGCTATCCGCAACGATATGCACCGCTCGCGCAGGGCGGACACCACCCCGCTTGACCGAAGCCTTCGCCGAAGGCAGTTTACGCACACGCTCCCCCTCAGGTCAGCATGCTGACGACGCCGAATGACTTTGGCAGGGGAGCCTTTCTTTGAGTTGGAGACGGCTATGGACAAGATTCCGATGACACCCAGCGGTCACCAGACCCTGTCGGAGGAATATCGTCGCCGCACAGCCGAGGACCGGCCGAGCATCATCGCCGCGATTTCGGAAGCGCGCGCCCACGGCGACCTCAGCGAAAACGCCGAGTACCATGCCGCCAAGGAGCAGCAGAGCCTGAACGAGGGCCGTATCAAGGAACTGGAGTCGTTGCTGGCGCTCGCCGACATCATCGACGTCACCAAGCTGAGCGGCTCGACCATCAAGTTCGGCGCCACGGTCAAGCTCGTCGACGAGGATACCGAGGCCGAGAAGTCCTACCAGATCGTCGGCGACGCCGAGGCCGATCTCTCCAAGGGTCGCATCTCGATCTCGTCGCCCATCGCCCGGGCGATGATCGGCAAGGAAGCCGGCGATTCGGTCGAAGTCACCGCGCCCGGCGGCGCCAAGACCTATGAAATCCTCGACGTGAAGTTCATCTGACGCGATTTCGGCTTGCCGCCCGTCACCTAAGCTGTGACTTTTCGGTGGTTCCGCGCGCTCCATCGTCCCAGGACGATGGCAGTGCCCTTGAAAGGTGCGCGCCGAACCTCCTATTTTGGTCTAGGGCTTAAGTCTCAGAGTAAGTGGAGCGTAAGGTGCACGCCAAAGTCGTCATCATCGGATCGGGTCCGGCCGGCTATACGGCCGCCATCTATGCGGCGCGCGCCATGCTCGAGCCCGTCATGATCGCCGGCATCCAGCCGGGCGGTCAGCTCACCATCACCACCGATGTCGAGAACTATCCCGGCTTCGCCGACGTCATCCAGGGCCCCTGGCTCATGGACCAGATGAAGGCCCAGGCCGAGCATGTCGGCACGAAGATGATCAACGACATCATCGTCGAGGTCGATTTCGACAAGCGCCCCTTCGTCCTCATCGGCGACGGCGGCACGCGCTACACCGCCGACTCGGTCATCATCGCCACCGGCGCCCAGGCCCGCTGGCTCGGCCTCGAGTCCGAGGAGAAGTTCCAGGGCTTTGGCGTCTCCGCTTGCGCCACCTGCGATGGCTTCTTCTATCGCGGCAAGGAAGTGATCGTCGTCGGCGGCGGCAACACCGCTGTCGAGGAAGCGCTGTTCCTCACCAATTTTGCCTCCAAGGTCACGGTCGTGCATCGGCGCGGCGAGTTCCGCGCCGAGCGCATCCTGCAGCAGCGGCTGTTCAAGAACCCCAAAGTCGAAGTGATCTGGAACGCTGAGATCGAAGAGGTTTATGGCGACCAGATGCCCCGCTCGGTCAAGGGCGTGAAGATCCGCGACACCAAGACCGGCCACGTGACCGAGAAGAACGTCGACGGCGTGTTCATCGCCATCGGTCACTCCCCGGCCACCTCGATCTTCGCCGGCAAGCTCGACATGAAGCCCGGCGGCTACCTCGAGGTTCAGCCCGGCAGCACTGCCACCAACATCCGCGGCGTCTTCGCCGCCGGCGACGTCACCGACGACGTCTACCGGCAGGCTGTGACAGCTGCGGGCATGGGCTGCATGGCGGCCCTCGACGCGGAAGAATATCTGGCATCGCTCGAGCTCGCAGAAGCGGCGGAATAGCCGATGCTGGATTGGGACAAGCTCCGCATCTTCCACACCGCTGCTGAATCCGGGTCTTTCACCCACGCCGCCGAAAAGCTCAACATGAGCCAGTCTGCCGTCTCGCGGCAGATTTCGGCGCTCGAGGAAGATCTCGGCCTCAAGCTCTTCATCCGCCACGCCCGCGGCCTCGTGCTGACCGAAGTCGGCGAGCAGTTGTTCCGCACTGCGCACCGCATGCACTGGGAACTACAGCAGGTCGAAACCCAGATGTCCGAGAGCCAGGAGGTCCCCACCGGGCCCCTGCTCGTCACCACGACCGTCGGTATCGGCTCGACCTGGCTGTCGTCGCGCATCCACGAGTTCCTGATCCTTTATCCGGAAATCCAGATCGAGATTAAGCTCAACGACGCCGAGCTCGACCTCGCCATGCGCGAGGCCGACGTCGCCATCCGCCTGCACCGGCCGAACCAGTCCGAGATGATCCAGCGCAAGCTGTTCACCGTGCACAACCACTTCTACGCCTCGCAGAGCTATCTCGAAGAGTTCGGCGAGCCGCAGGCCGTGGAAGACCTCGACCGCCACCGCATCATTTCCTTCGGCGAGCCGGTCCCCTCCTACCTCGGCGACATCAACTATCTCGAGCGCCTCGGCCGCCCCGATTCCTCGCCGCGCCGCGCCTCGATGAAGGTCAACGCCATCTACGGCATGATGCAGGCGGCCCGCGCCGGCATCGGCATCGCCATGCTGCCGGCTTATGTCACCGAAAACGAGAACACGCTGGTGCGCGTCCTCGCCGGCATCGAACTGCCGGCCTACGAAGCCTACTTCGTCTACCCCCCCGCGCTGAAGAACTCCAAGCGCGTCGGCGTCTTCCGCGATTTCCTTGTCGGCAAGGCCCGGGAGTGGTCGTTCTAGAGGACATCGCCGGCATCGTCTGAGCCGGCGGAACCATCAGCCTCCACCTTGGTTGAGTGCGCGAACGCGATCCTGCGTCGCACACCCCTCCGGAGGAAGCAAATGGCTACCGAAAAGACCCTCGACGACCTGTTCCTTGATACCCTCAAGGACATCTACTACGCCGAAAAGCAGATCGTGAAGACGCTCCCGAAGATGGCCAAGGCAGCCACTGCCCCCGACCTCAAGGCCGGCTTCGAAAAGCACCTCGAGGAGAGCGAAGGCCACGTCGAACGCCTGGAACAGGTCTTCGAGCTGATCGGCAAACCGGCCCGCGGCAAGACCTGCGAAGCCATCCTCGGCATCATCGAGGAAGGCAAGTCCATCATGGACGAGTTCAAGGGCACGTCCGCCCTCGACGCCGGCCTGGTCTCTGCGGCGCAGGCCGTCGAGCACTATGAGATCGCCCGCTACGGCACCCTCAAGACCTGGGCCCAGCAGCTCGGCCTCAACGAGGCGGTCAGCCTGCTCGATGCGACCCTCAAGGAAGAAGTCGCAACCGACAAGAAGCTCACCCAGGTCGCCGAAAGCAACGTCAACCGCATGGCGGCCTGACCACAGCTCGAGTGGGGTCCAGCGCCCCACTCACCATTCTCGGCGCGGCCCGGCAAGTTCCCAACCCATTCCCGTTCATCGGCAATTCAGCGGCCTCGGCTAGAACGGGCCAACCTTGGGGACCACCATGAACCGCTTCGCCGCCGCAGCCGCACTCTGCCTGTTCGCCACGCCATCCTTCGCGCAGATGATCACCATCACCCCCGAACAGGTCGGCGAGATCTTCTGTATCTCCCGCATCGGCAACGACATGGCGCCGGTCGAGGGGCTCCTCACCGTCGAGCTGAAGGCCGCCATCGCCGAAGCCGAAGCCAAGAACGACGCCATCCAGAAAGCTCACCCCGACGAGAAGCCGCCGCTCGGCGACGGCATCCCGTGGCAGGCCTTCCCCGACTATGCCGCCGAGTGCAAGGTCGGCAAAGTCACCCTGGAGGCAGATCAGGCCGCGGTCGATATCGCCTATGGCTTCCCCGAATACCCCGACGCCAACTTCACCGATCACCTGCAGCTGAGGCTGGTCTCATTCCCGATGGTCTCCGAGCCGCTCTGGCGTATTGACGACCTGACCTATGCCACGGAAGGCGATCTTCGCACCGTCCTCGTCAGCGTCTTCGAGAACTGATCGACACGGGGTACCTCCCCCTTGACGCCCCACCGCCAAAGGCGCATTGCGGCTCAGTTCCGGGCGCTTGCACCCGGACCTTCATCAAGGACTGAAAATGAACCCCGACAGTCGAAGTCGATCTTCGATCTTGCCGGCGCTCTAGGCTCCTCCCGGGCCGGCGCGCCGGTGCGGCTATCTCTTGGAGCCCCGCTATGCTGCGTGCCTATATCCGCGAAGGCGACCGCCTCGTTCCCACCGATTTCGATCCCGTCACCGGCACCCAGCTCGCCGGCGCCGTCTGGTACAGCCTGACCGATCCGACGCGCGAAGAGGACAAGTTCGTCGAGTCCTGCCTCGGCATCGATATCCCGACCCGCCGCGAAATGCAGGACATCGAGCCCTCCGCCCGCCTCTACAGCGAGGACGGCGCCGAGTTCATGACCATTACCGCGCTGATCGACAGCGAAACCGATCAACCGGTAAAGACCCCCATCACCTTCGTGCTGCGCAACGACCAGTTGGTCACCGTGCGCTATGCCGACCCCAAGCCGTTCCGCCTCTACGAGCGCCTCGTCTCCCGCCCCGCCACCGGCGAGATCGGCGGCGAGCGCGTGATGATCGGCCTGCTCGAATCCTTCATCGATCGCCTGGCGCAACTGCTCGAGAACACCGGCGACGGCATCGACCAGATCTCGCGCGAGGTGTTCGGCAACAAGTCCACCAAGCCCACCCGCAAAACCCGGGATCTGCAATCGCTGATCGAGCGCATCGGCAAGAAGGGCGACGTCCTCACCCTCGCCCGCGAGAGTCTCGTCTCCATCAGCCGCCTCGTCAGCTTCCACCAGTCGAGCGGCTCGGAAGACCAGAAGGCCGCCCGCGACCGGAAGCAGGATCTGAAGGTGCTGCTGCGCGACGCCGCGGCACTCAGCGACCACGCCGCCTTCCTCTCCGACAAGATCACCTTCCTGCTCGACGCCACCCTCGGGCTGATCAATCTTGAGCAGAACCAGATCATCAAGATCTTCTCGGTCGCCGCCGTGGTGTTCCTGCCGCCCACCCTCGTCGCCTCGATCTACGGCATGAACTTCGAGTTCATGCCCGAGCTGCACTGGGCCGTGGGCTATCCGTTCGCGCTGGGGCTCATGGTCCTCTCCGCTGCGGTGCCTTACCTGTTCTTCAAGCGCAGCGGCTGGCTCTGACGCACAAGATTCGCGCGTCGAGACTGACAAAAAACTGTCACAATCAAGCACTTGGCGCCGCATTCACATCCGCGTGCGACGCCGTGGCGCACCTCGGAAACCGCAATACACGAGCAAACTCATCGACTTAACAGCCATGCAAAAATCGCATGCCCCTCATTCAGCACTCTTCGGTTGATGGGTCAGCAGTCACGCCATATATCCCCGCCCGACAGCAGCTGAGCGCATCTCCCTCCTCCTCCTCGCGCTCGTTGTTTGTTCCTCCCTGTAGCCAGAAATGGCTGCTACTCGGCCCCGCTCTCCCCTCGAGCGGGGCCTTGTTTTTTCCGCATTCCGTTTCGCGCGGGCTATCCGTAGTTGACGCATACGTCACGGCAGCATGGCTGACCTTTACCTGCGCAAACTGCATAGCTGGCATGTAAAGCTCTGCATTGTGGACCAAACGGTCAAAGTGCATATTGTGAGTGTCGATGTGAGCCGCACCGTATCCTCCTCCCTCGGTCCTGCTCTGCGACACCGGTTTCAAGTCGTATCCTCCTCCCTCGACTTGGGGCCATCGGCAAATGGCGTATCCTCCTCCCTCGTCCATTTGCCACCACTTTAGATTTGGACTTCGGTCCTTTTCATTGGGCCCCATCTTCGGATGGGGCCTCTTTTTTTGCTTGCGCTGATCTATGCCCACCTGCGGCAGCCTGCCGCACCCGATCGCCTCGCGCCCAGTGCATGGCTGACGTTCCGACTTGGCGATTGTTCCGACTCCGCCCCCGACCGATAGTTGTTCCGACGAATTGCAGCCGCTCCTCCTCCCTGGCTGCGTTCTGATGGGTCGCCCGCTTCGGCGAGCCGGCCTTTGAAGGCCCCGCTCATCCCCTCGAGCGGGGCCTTTTTTCATTCAGCGCATTGTCTAGGATGAAATCCGGCCCATCCGAGACATCCCAATGGCATCACCGGTCCCCACCATCGACCTGCCCTCGGGCACCAGCCTGCCGATCCTCGGCCAGGGCACCTGGCGCATGGGCGAGGACCGGCGCAACTACGCCGACGAGGTTGCCGCTCTGCAGCGCGGCATCGATCTGGGGATGACACTGCTCGATACCGCCGAGATGTATGGCGATGCCGAGCTGGTCGTCGCCGAGGCGATCAAGGGCCGCCGCGGCGAAGTCCAGGTCGTCAGCAAGGTGCTCCCTTCCAACGCCAGCCGCACTGGCACCATTGCCGCCTGCGAGCGCAGCCTGAAGCGCCTCGGCACCGACCATCTCGATCTCTATCTCCTCCACTGGCGCGGCCGGCACCCGCTGGCCGAAACCGTTGCCGCCTTCGAGGAACTGAAACAGGCCGGCGCCATTCGGGAATGGGGCGTCTCCAATTTCGATGTCGACGACATGGAGGAGCTCTTCGGCGTCCCCGGCGGCAACCGCTGCGCCACCAACCAGGTGCTCTACCACCTCGACGCGCGCGGCATCGAGTTCGACCTCCTCCCCTGGTCCATCTCCCACCGCATGCCGATCATGGCCTACTCGCCGCTCGGCAACGACGGCCGCCTGTTGCGGCATCCGGAGTTGCAGCGCATCGCCCGCGCCCACGACGCTACCCCTGGCCAGATCGCGCTAGCCTTCGTCCTCGCCCGGCGTGGCGTCATCGCCATTCCCAAAGCCACCCAGCAGGCGCATGTGGTCGAGAACCGCGAGGCGCTGGATGTCAAGCTCACCGAAGCCGATCGCGCCACGCTCGACGCCGCCTTCCCGCCGCCGCGCCGCAAGCAATCGCTGGATATGATCTAAGTCGTGGGCTCTTGGGAGGAACCACCACCGGCCTCGCGGTGATCCTCCCCCGCGTGGCGGGGGAGGGGCGACCAGCGAAGCCGTTGGAGTGGGCGGCTCCGAACCCCGGCGCCTCCCGCCACGCAGTCCTTGCCCGGCATTTCCTGCCGCCTGCCCCATCCTACTCCGCCCGAACGCCCGGAATCCCAGCCCTCCACGCTGGCACGCCACCTGCATGGTGGTGCGCGTACGCCCGGAGGCAATCATGACCAGCGTCGGCACGTCGACCAGCACCAGTTCCCTGACCTACGCGCAGATCATCGCCAACGCGCAGAAGACCCAGCAGCAGGCGCTGACCAACCCGCCTGCCACCACCTCGACCGAAACCGGCGCCACCAACGTCACCCTGTCCGACGCCGCCAAGGCCGCCCTCACCACCATCAAGGATTTCGCCACCGTCACCACCGACGCGCGCGCCACCCTCGACAAGCTCCTCGCCGACGCCAAGCTCACCACCCCGCTCAAGGATGGCAAGCTCGCCCTCGACCTCAGCAAGGTCGATCGCCGCGAGCTCTATGCCATGAGCACCAATTCCAACCAGCTGTTCACCCCCGACGAGCAGAAGGCCGCCGCCATCGAGCTGCAGAGCCGCTTCGACCAGGCAATGGCCGGCCCCACCGCCGTCGGTCGCGTCACCGGCAGCGTCAAGGGCCTCTACGTCGCCGCCCTCGCCTACTTCGACGCCATGGGCCCCGAGGAGAAAGCCTCCGCCGCCTATGTCGACCAGCGCGCCGCGCTCGAGGATATGCTGAAGCAGCTCGCAGCCGACCCATCCACCCTGCCCGGCACCGTCGCAAACGATCCGGTCAACGCCTACATGGAGCGCCTCGCCGGCGGCGAAACCGGCAAGCCGCGCGATATCGCCAACGTCGCCGCCGATGCCCGCACCACGCTCGACGCGCAATACAAGGCCAGCGGCAACAACAAGCCCGACTACTCCGAGTTCGACAGCCGCTCGTTGGCCTCCGTCGCGCTGAACTCGAACGGCAAATTCAGCCCCACCGAAGTCCGCACCGCCTCGATGGAAATGCGCTCCCGCTCCGGCGCCGCGCTGCTGCAGAGCCTCAAGTCCGCCGGCAACAGCGACCCTGCCGCCTTCGCGCAGAACGTCATCTCGCTTTACGGCGCCATGAGCAGCGAAGAACGCGCAGCGGCCGGCTGGTCCGAAAACCTCTACGCCGCCGCCGTCTCCAACTACCAGACCGCCAGCAAGCTGGGCTCGATCCTCGGCCAGGTCACGGGGTCATCGTCATTCGGCGCGAGTGGTGGCAGCTCGATGAGCCTGATGGACTACCTGTAGGCGGTACCACCAAAAGCGCAGTCAGTGCCTTCTCGCCTTGTGGGAGAAGGCACTCCCCTCGTCCTCGCGGCAGCTACCGCCGCGCAAACCTGTCCAGCGCCGCGACCAGCGCCTCCCCCATCCCGGCATCGCCGCTGGAGTGGCCCGCCCCGTCGATCACCACCAGCTCGCTGCCGGGCCAGGCCTTGGAGAGTTCCCACGCCGTCAGCAGCGGCCCCTGCAGGTCCACCCGGCCCTGCACCAGCACGCCCGGTATCCCCTTCAGCGCCCCGGCACCGCGCAGCAGCTGGCCCTCTTCCAGCCAGGCCAAATGCCGGAAGTAGTGCGTGACGATGCGACCGCGCGCCAGCATGCGGGCAGGATCCACGCCGTCCGACGCCCGCCCCGCCTGCACATTGGCCGACACCGTCACGTTGTCCCAATCATGAAAATCCCGCGCCGCCTTGGCCCGCACTTCCGGGTCGGCGTCGAACATCAGGTCGTTGTAGGCGTGGACCATCCGATCGGGCGGCGTGTCCGGCGGCACGCCCGCACGGAACCGCTCCCACTGCTCGGGAAACAGCGGCGCCACGTCGCGATACATCCAGTCGATCTCCCGCTGCCGCGTCGACGTCACCCCGGCGAAGACCATCGCGGCAACCCGGTCCGGATGCAGCTGCGCGTAGGCGAGGCCCAGCGTCACGCCCCACGACATGCCGTAGATCACCCACTTGTCGACGCCGAAATACAGCCGCAGCCGGTCGATGTCGCGCAGCAGGTGCGCCGTCGTGTTCACCGAGAAATCGACGCCCTCGCCCGACGCATGCGGCGTACTCCGCCCACACCCCCGCTGGTCGAAACCGATGATCCGATATCGCGCCGGGTCGAAGAACCGCCGCATCCAAGGCGAAAACCCCGACCCCGGCCCGCCGTGCAGGATGAGCGCCGGCACGCCCTCGGGGTTGCCGGCCTCCTCCCAGTAGATCGCGTTGCCCTCCCCCATCTCGAGCCAACCGCTCGCGACGGGCTCGGTGATGGGGTAGAGCGCACTCATCAGCTCACCTTGGCGCAGAAATCCTGGATGCGCGCCACCGCATCCTCTAGCTGGGCATTCGACGCCGCATAGCTCAGCCGCATGTGCCCGGCGAGCCCGAACGCCGTGCCATGTACCAGCGCCACGCCGGTCTCCTCGAGCAGTGCCAAGACGAAATCCGCATCCGTCGCCAGCGCCCGGCCACCACCGGAGGTCCTCCCGAGCAGCCGCTTCACCGAAGGGAACACATAGAACGCCCCTTCCGGCGTCAGGCAATCAAGCCCGGTATTGGCGTTGAGCCCGCGCACCACCAGGTCGCGCCGGCCCTGGAACACCTCGCGCCAGCCCTTCAAGAACCCCTGCGGCCCGTTGAGCGCTTCCACCGCCGCCCACTGCGAAATCGACGACGGGTTGGTGGTCGATTGGCTCTGCAGCTTGTTCATCGCCCCGAGCAGCGGCCGCGGCCCGGTGCAGTAGCCGATGCGCCAGCCGGTCATGGCGTGCGACTTCGACACGCCGTTCATCGTCAACGTCCGCTCCCGTAGCTGCGGCTCCACCCCGGCGATAGTCGCGAACGTGCCGCCGTCATAGACCAGCACTTCATAGATATCGTCGGTAAGAATGTGCACATGCGGATGCCGCAGCAGCACATCCGCCAACCCGCGCAGTTCATCCCTCGTGTAGGCAGCCCCAGTCGGGTTCGACGGCGTGTTGAGGATCAGCCACTTGGTCTTGGGCGTGATCGCCGCTTCCAGCACCTCGGGCTTCAGCTTGAAGCCGGTCGAGGCATCGGCCACCGCGAACACCGGATCGGCGTCGCACAGCCGCACGATCTCCGGATAGCTCACCCAGTACGGCACCGGGATCACCACCTCGTCGCCGGGGTTCAGCGTCGCCATCAACGCATTGAAGATGATCTGCTTGCCGCCCGACGACACGAAACAGTCCGCCGCCGTAACGTCCAGTCCGTTGTCGCGCTTGAACTTCGCGGCAACCGCTTCCTTGAGTTCGGGGATGCCGTCCACGGCGGTGTAGCGCGTCTTGCCCGAATTGATCGCCCGGATCGCTGCCTCGCGCACGTGCTCGGGCGTATCGAAATCCGGCTCGCCGGCTGCCAGCGAGATCACGTCCTCGCCCTGCCGCTTCATCTCCACGGCTTTGGAGTTGATCGCGACGGTGGCGGACGGCTGGATGCGGCTGAGCGCTTCAGACAGGAAAGCCAAGACAATCTCCCGGAAAATGGCCGGAAATCTCTACGGCCTCAAACCCCGGCACACAACCGGGACGTTGGTCACAAGGCTTGGGTCACAAGGCTTGGGTCACAAGGCTTGGGGTCAAACGGCGCGCGCCGGGACCGGTACGCGAACCGGCACCGCGACAGCACCGCCGTCGGCTCGGGCCGTGCTGCTGCCGATCTCCATCGCCTGCTCGCCATCGGGCATCAGGCTGACAAGAATGGCGGCAAGTACGGCGGAAACGATCAGAGCCTTCAACGGAAGCATCCTGCACAAGAACGAACGGAAACGACGGCGCCCTTGTCGTGCCGCAGCTTTGAACGCCGACTGATACCGCCGTTCATCTACCGCTCAGAATTCGTTCAGATGCCCATTCCCGCCTGCTTCAGCAGTTGCACCCCCTGCACCCGCCAGCCGTCCTTTTCCTCGGCCAGCTGGTAGAACGCCTCGTAGAGGCTCTGGTCGTTGCCCACCAGCTTCACCTCCTGCACCACCACCTTGTCGCCCATCTTCTCGAACTTGCCGAAGCTGTGCGAGCGCGACTCCATGATCGGCGCGTAGCCCGCCCCGACAATGGCGCTGAAGAATGCCTCGGCAGACGGAAACGCCACCTGGAACCCCGCCCCGGCATATTGAAACGCCCCCGGCGCATCCTTCGCCCGGAACGCCTCGATCTGGCTGGTGATGACGCTCTGCCACGGTTCGAGCGCCGTGCTCGGCGCCGTCGTCTCCTGCGCGTTCACCGCCGCCACGAGCAGCACAAAAGCGGCCAGCACGCCCGCCAGACTGGTCACGAAACGCTTCATCATCGCCTCCCTCCATCAGGTGCGCCGCGATCCCGCCACAGGATCGCCTTCAAATCGTACCCTCTTCACCGCGTTAGCAACGAAACATCCTCGCATTCGGGGGGCCTTTTCACCCCGTTGTGATCTGCCGAGTTAGCGAGTCCTCATGTCTCCCACCAAGCTCCCCCAGCCCCGCAAGACGAGGTTCAAGCCGCGCCGTCCGCTGTTCCGCAACGCGCTGAGCGCCGCGACCGCCATTTCGTTCTCCCTCACCTTCGTGGGCGCCGGCCTCGCCCTGCTCTTCGGCCTCATCCCCCCGCGCACCATCACCGGGGCCGGCGAGATCGATACCGCCGTCGTTCTGCTGTTCGTGCCGCTTTGCGCGCTGCTCTTCGCCATCCTCGTCGAGGTGGTGCGCGCGATCCTCCGCGAAGGGCTGCAGCCGGCCAAGCCACGCCAGCCCAATCCCCTCTCCGCCTGGAAACCGGGACACGGCGAGAGCTGATACGGGCCAGGTCGGAAAAGCATTGATTCAGCGCGTTTAGCGCCACGCCGTTCATCTTCCCGTTAGCTACGGTAATCTAGAACCGCGGTGGCGCTCGCTTCGGGCCGTACCCCGCGCTGTGTCCCCGTCGCCCCCAAGGCGAGCGCGGGACGCGGCGTCAAATCATTTTGCGACTGAGGAAACCGACATGATCCGTACCGCTCCCGCTCCGCTTGGCCGCCTGCGCCCGGTGCGCACCCTCCTGCTCGGCACCATCTTTGCCGGCTTCGCCATCACCGGCGCCTCCGCCGATACGCTGAGCGTCACCGGCATCACGTCGGCCGGCGCTGCCGGGATGTACCAGGTCTCGGTCCCCACGGTCGAAGTGATCGACGGCAACATCAATGAAGGCGCGGTACGTGGCCTGTTCAGTGGCGCCCCCGGCGCGCTCGACGCATTGGCCACCCTCGACGCCAAGTCGGTCACCATCCCCGAAATCAAGATGACCTACCCCGGCTATGGCGATGGCGGCGCCCCGATGGTCGTCACCTATCGCGACGTCACCCTCACCGACGTCACCGACGGCGTCGCCGCTGCCGCCCATGTCGGCGGGGCCGATTTCACCGGCGCCGAAAAGACCACCGGCACCTTCGGCGAAATGTCGATCGGCCGCTTCGACCTTGCGGGCCTGCTCTCCTTCTACGGCCTCACCACCACCGTCACTGCCGGCACCGAGATGAAGGAGGTCTATTCCGACTTCAAGTTCTCCGGCGGCACGCTATCGGGTGGCGACGTGTTCAAGTGCGAGTTCGGCACCGCCGCACTCGGCAGCTTCAGCGCCCGCCCGCTCAAGCAGAACTTCGCCGAGATCAATACCCTCATAATGGAAGCCGAGGCCGCGCAGAAAGCCGGCACCGAGGTCGCGCCGGCGACCGTCGACAAGCTCGTCCGCTTCTATGCCGATATCTTCACCGCGTTCTCCTCGACGCCGATGACCTTCGATGGCTTCAGCTGCTCGGGCAAGGACGAGAAGGGCAACCCGCTCACCGTCGCCTCCGGCCCGATCACCGTCGGCGGCTTCCAGCCCGCCATCTACCCCGAGATCTCGCTCAACGATTTCAACATGACCGTCGAGAACGACGGCTTCCTGAACTTCGGCAACTTCACCTGGAAGAAGATGGACTTCACCGCCGCCATCGCGGCGATCGAAGCGGCCACCACGCTCGATGAAGCCTATTTCGCCGCCAATTGGCGCAAGCTCGTCCCCTATCTCGACGGCCTGAGCCTCGCCAACCTCAACATCGACGTGCCCGATCCGGAATCCTCGGGCAAGCGCATCACCGGCACGATCGGCGCCTTCGACGCGACGCTCGGCAATTATGTCAACGGCATCCCGGCCGATATCGCACTCAGCCTCGGCAACTTCATACTGCCGATCACTGCCGAAATGACTGACCTCCCGGTCGCCGACCTGCTCGCCCGCGGCATCGACAAGCTCGATATCTCGCTCGGCACCAAGCTGGCCTGGGACAAGGACACCTCGACCATCAAGGTCAATGACGTGCTGATCGACCTGGGCACGCTCGGCCGCATCAACCTCTCGGGCACCTTCGGCAACGCCACCGAGGCGCTGTTCGCCGATAACACCGACCAGGCCACCATGGCGGCTATGCTGCTCACGCTGCTCGACGTCACCGTCGAGGTCGAGGACCGCGGCATCGGCTCCATCGCCTTCGCCGCCGGCGCCAAGGATGCCGGCCAGCCTGAAGCCGCGTTCCGCACCGCCGTCGCCGGCATGGCCCAGGGCATGACCCTCGCCTTCCTCGGCAACACCACCGAAGCCCTGACTGCGGCCCAGCAGCTCGGCACCTTCCTCAGCGGTGCTTCGCACCTCAAGCTGACGATCACCGCCAAGGACACTGCCGGCATCGGTCTCGCCGATCTCGCCGCCGCGGAAAAGGATCCGACCGCCCTCGCCGGCAAGCTCAACGTAGTCGCCGAAGCCAGCGGCGAGCCGGTCGCGCTCCCCCTCATCGAGACTCCCACCGAGTCCGTCCAGGACCAGAAGCGCGACCTCAAGGCCCCGGCTACGGCGCAGTAAGCCTGGTCTCTCCACACCCACCGAACGGCACCTCCCCCCTTGTGGGGGAGGCTGGGAGGGGGCGCCGCAAGCACCGGCCCCACATCTTCTGCACCTGCAACATAGGACTCTTGTCCCCTCCTCTCCTTAGGCGCACTATGGTGGCCTGAAAGGAGGACTGCCGATGCAAGTCGAGAATATCCTTCAATCCAAGGGCCACACCGTCCACACGGTGGAAGCTGGCGCGCCGCTCTCCGAGGCCCTGCGCATTCTCAATTCCAAGAAGATCGGTGCCGTGGTCGTCGTCGACGCCAAGGGCAAGGTCGCGGGCATCCTCAGCGAGCGTGACATCGTCCGTCACCTCGAAAAGGATCCCGTCGCGGTTCTCGCCGGTCCGGTGCGAAACGTCATGACCACCAAGGTCATCACCTGCACATCTGCCGGCTCGATCTCGGACCTCATGGAAACCATGACCCGCAACCGCATCCGCCACATCCCCATCGTCGAAAACGGCAAGCTCACGGGCATCGTCTCGATCGGCGACGTGGTGAAGCGCAAGATCGAAGAAGCCGAGCAGGAAGCCAACGCGCTGAAAGAATACATCGCGTCGTAGCGATCGGCGTCACCCAGCCGGATTCAGCCACAACCTCGATGCCCACCTCCCCCTTGACGGGGGAGGCAAGCGAAGCTTGGGAGCGAAGCGACCTAGCGCAGCTCTGAGGGGGGTGCCAAGGCCACGATGTTTGCCCACCCCACCTTTCCAACCTTTCCGCGATTTCACCTTGCCGCAACGCCCCGGCAAGCCGACGCACCGCATCCTCCCCTCATTGCCGCTCACCCGATGGGAGACCACGATGACCTCGACCCGTGCCACCGTCCTCGCCGCCCTTGTCGCCGCCCTCGGCCTCACCGCCATGAGTCCCGCTTTCGCCGCCGGCCCAGATCGCCACCGTGACGAAGGCCGCACCCTCGAGTTCCGCCGCGACGCCGGCGGCAACGCCTTCCGCTTCGCCGAGTTCTCCTGCAACGACCGGGCCGCCGATCGGCTGGAGCACCGCCTCGATCGCATGGCCGGCAAGCTCGAGCTGAGCAAGGACCAGGAGAAGTTGTTCGAGGACTTCCGCACCACCGCGCTCACCGCGCAGACCGATTTCGCCGACAAGTGCGACACCATTCGTCCCGCCGCCACCGCCAGCAAGAACGAGCGCCCGGACTTGATCCAGCGCCTCGAGCAGCGCCTCAAGTTCGACGAAGCCCGCCTCGCCGCGATGAGCGAACTGCTGCCGCAGTTCAAGAGCTTCTATGCCAGCCTCACCGACCAGCAGAAGCGCGAGTTCGCCCCACGCGGCCGCGTGATCATGCAGGGCATGGAGTTCCAGCACCCGGGCAAGCACCTGCCCCATCCCCCCGCCCCGCCCGCCGGCGCCGATTTGGACGGCTGACCCCAGTCCCCGCCGGTCCCAGCCCCAACAAGACCGGCCGCGACGCCGTCCCCTGAGAGGCCCCGGTGTCCCCTCCCGCCGGGGCTTCTTTTTGCCTTGCCGACATCGGCGCGTACTGACCCCAGCCTATCTTTCGCGCCGCACCGCCCCCTTTTTCCACACGCCGTGTTGCCGCCGTCATCGCCCTCCGCTAACCATCGATCTCCCTCCTGCGAGCGCCCCGATGACCGCCCTGCCCCTCGATACCGCCCTGATCCGTGCCGAGTTCCCCGCCTTCCGCGAACCGAGCCTCGAAGGCTGGGCCTTCTTCGAGAACGCCGGCGGCTCCTACACCAGCCAGCAGGTGCTCACCCGCCTCGATCACTATTATCGCGCCACCAAGGTGCAGCCCTACGGCTTCTATCCCGCCTCGCGCGAAGCCGGTGGAGCCATGGACCTCGCGCATCGCCGCATCGCGCAGGCGCTCAATGTCGGTATGGACTGGATCCATTTCGGCCCTTCGACTTCAGGCAACACCTACACGCTCGGCCACGCCTTCGCGGGCTGGCTGAAGCCCGGCGACGCCATCGTCGTCACCAACCAGGATCACGAGGCCAATGGCGGCGCCTGGCGGCGTCTTGCCGACCGCGGCATCGTCATCCGCGAGTGGCAGGTCGACCCCGAGACCGGCCACCTCGATCCCGCCGCGCTCGACAAGCTGCTCGACTCGAAGGTCCGCGCCGTCTGCTTCCCGCACGCCTCCAACATCGTCGGCGAAATCAACCCGGTCCACGAGATCGTCCAGAAGGCCAAGAGCTTCGGCGCCGTCACCGTCGTCGACGGCGTCTCGTACGCCCCGCACGGCCTGCCCGATCTGCTCGAGCTCGGCTGCGACATCTACCTGTTCTCCGCTTACAAGGTGTACGGGCCGCACCAGGGCGTCATGGCCATCCGCCCCTCGCTGGCCTCCGAACTCCCCAACCAGGGCCATTTCTTCAACGACACCCAGCCGCGCAAGCGCCTCGTCCCCGCCGGCCCCGACCACGCCCAGATCGCCGCCTCCGCCGGTGTTGCCGACTATCTCGAGCGCGTCGGTGAACTCGCCGGCGACAGCGTCGAGGGCGCCAATCCGTTCCGCAAGGCCCACGCCGCCATGCGCCGCCAGGAGGAAATCCTCCTCGCCCCGCTGATGGAGTTCATCCGCACCCGCAACAACGTCCGCCTCATCGGCCCAAGCGATCCAGCCAAGCGCGCGCCCACCATCTCGCTGGCGCTGAACGAGCTAGCCGTCGAAGCCGCTGATCGCCTGTCGCGCCACAAGGTCATGGCCTCGGGCGGCCATTTCTACGCCTACCGCCTGCTCGAAGCCCTCGGCCTCAACCCCGGCCACGGCGTCCTCCGCGTCTCCTTCACCCACTACACCTCCGAGGCCGAAGTGCAGCAATTGATCGAAGCGCTGGATGCGGAGCTGAAGTAGGCTGTCACGTTACTTCAGGTAATGAAGATGCGAGGGCCTGGAAGATGACTGACAAACCATCGACGCAGGGAGCACCAACCCTCACCGAAGTCCTGCTCGAGGCCCTGAAGGGCGCGGCGAAGGCACACGGCGCATACGAGGCAAAGGAACTGGCCGGCGTCTACGACGACAACTGGCCTCAATGGTACGCCGAACACATGACGCACGCCCTGGAGGAGGCCGGCTACCGCCTCACCAGAGCCGAGACGACCGGCAGGTAAGCTAACCGGCCGCGAACGCTGTTTGATACCCGCTGGAGACTGCATTGGCTAAGTCGGTTTCCTACGCCAAACAAACGATCGCCAACCCCAACCCTCTGGCCCGTTTCGCGCACCGCTCGCGGCACCAGCTCTCGCTGTCGTTGATCGAAAGCCGCTCGCCGCCCGGCGGGTTGATCGTGGATTTCGGCGCCGGCACCGGCGAGATGTTGCACCAGCTCGGCGAACGTCGGCCGGATCTGCGGCGCGTTGCGATCGAGCCGTACATGCAAGTGCACCACGCCGGCTTCGCGCACCTGGCGAACCTCGCCAAGGTCGAGCCCGGGACCGTCGATGTCCTTACGGCGTTCGAAGTCCTGGAGCACCTCTCGGATCAGGATGTCGCCGGCTTCATCGCCGACGCAGTTCGCGCCTGCAAGCCGGGCGCCGCCCTCATCCTCTCCGTACCGATCATGCAGGGGCTCGCGCTGCCCTTGAAGGAACTGAACCGGATACTGCTGTTCCGCCGTCCCTCGGACCATTCGGTGCAGGAACTACTCCAGGGCTTCATCGGGAATCCGGTGCAACGGGCCTCCGATATCCGACGCTCACACAAGGGCTTCGAGCATCGCGCGCTGCGGGCCCTGATGCAGCGAACCTTCGACCTGCAATCGCATTTCAGCGCCCCCTTCACCGCGCTGCCGTGGTGGCTGAACTCCCAGTCGTTCCTGGTTTTCTCCGTCCACGACCCGAGACCGGCTACCCTGCCCCATCACTAACCCTGATCGTCCTCATCGCCAAAATCCGTTCGACGCGCCCCCGCCGCACCGGCTACACAGCGCCGATGTCTCGCCCGCTCGCCGTCCTGCTTCTGCTCATCGCCACTGCCATCTGGGGCTTCGCCTTCGTCGCGCAGAAGTCCGCGATGGATTATATGGGCCCGATGACCTTTGCCGGCATCCGCTTCCTGCTCGGCGGCGTAGCGCTCCTGCCCTTCGCCATCTTCGAATTCCGCGCCAAGCGTGCCAATGTCGCCGCCCTCACCCGCCAGCAATGGCTGCTGATCGGCGCACTATCGCTGACCTTCTTCCTCGCCTCCGCCATCCAGCAATACGGGCTGATCTACACCAGCGTCACCAATTCCGGCTTCCTGACTGCGCTCTACGTGCTGTTCGTGCCGCTGATCGCTTGGCTCGCCATCCGTATCCGACCGCACCCGGTGATCTATCTCGGTGCGCCGCTGGCCCTCATCGGCATCTTCTATCTCAACGGCGGCCACCTCGCGGCCTTCAACGCCGGTGATGGGCTGATGGTGCTGAGCGCCGCGTTCTGGGGCGGGCAGGTGTTCCTCATCGGCTACCTGAGCCGCCAGACCGGCCTGCCGGTGGTGCTCTCCGCCCTCAGTTTCCTCGTGGTCGGCGTGCTGTCGCTGCTCGTCGCCTTCGGCTTCGAGGCGCCCGATTTCACCACCATCGGCAATGGCTGGCTCGAAATCCTCTATGCCGGCATCATGTCCACGGCCATCGCCTACACCCTGCAGGCCATCGGCCAGCAGCACGTGCCCGCCGCCAACGCGGCCATCATCCTCTCGGCCGAAAGCCTGTTCGCCGCGCTCGGCGGCGCGTTGCTACTGGGCGAACGCCTGCCCCCCGTCGGCTATGCCGGCGCGGCGCTCATCTTCTTTGCCATCATCATCGTGGAAGCTGTCCCGGCGCTGCAGCAGCGCCGGGCGCCCGCCTAGCACTACTTCTGTCGCGTCATCGGGTACTCCTTGCAGAGCACCACATAAATGCAGACCTTGACGTCGAGGTTGTTGGCGCTGCGCAGCGCTATGAACGCGTCGCCGGTCTGCCCGAACAGATGCAGCTTGCCCTTCCAGCGGTTCTTGCCGTTCAGCTTGGCGTGATCGAGGATCACCTTGTTGAGATACGGCCGGTTCTTGTCGGTGTCCATGTGGTCGCGCAGGCCCACCACCGTGATGCACAGCTGCGTATTGTCGTCCCCGCACAGGCTCGCCAGCCAGTCTGAACTCTTGTCCGGATGCCACATCCCAGTCACGTCGGCGCTCTGCGCCAGGCTCGGCGTCGCCATCGCCGCCGCCATCAACAAACCCAGTCCGGCTTTCAGAAACCCAGTCATGTAGCTCTCCAGCAGCCCTGCCCGCAGACTATCCGCTATGGGCTGAAAATGTCGCCATTATGAAAGTCTGTCGTCATCTGCTTGTCACGTCGCCTCAATAGCTTGCGGGTGTCCGGGGCGTCCCCCATTGCCCCGGCCTCTACCCAGTTGCACCCGCCATAATGGCAACTGGACGGTCTTTATGAGCAGGACATCGCCGCCAACTCGTATGTCCTGTGCCGAGCCCCAATTCGGCATTTTATCGGCCGCCCCCGCCAGGCGGCCGATTTTTTGTTGAGAGCTTCCGATTGGCCTCGCCGCCGCCGCCAGCCTGCGGCATGAACACCCGCATGGCCAAGCTCTACTTCTCCTACTCCACGATGAACGCCGGCAAGTCGACGCTGCTGCTCCAGGCGTCCTATAACTATGTCGAGCGCGGCATGCGCACGCTCCTCTTCACCTCCTCGCTCTATGCCGAGGGCGATGTCGGCCGCATCACCTCGCGCCTCGGCATCTCCGCCGACGCCGAGATGTTCGGCGGCGAGGACGATCTGTTCCAGCGCGTCAACGATCACCTGCAGGAATCGAAGGTCGATTGCGTCTTCGTCGACGAGGCGCAGTTCCTCACCTCAGATCAGGTCTGGCAGCTCGCCCGCGTCGCCGACCGGCTCGATGTCCCGGTGATGTGCTATGGCCTGCGCACCGATTTCCAGGGCAAGCTATTCGCCGGCTCCGCCGAACTCCTCGCTGTCGCTGACGAGCTGCGCGAAGTCCGCACCATCTGCTTCTGCGGCCGTAAGGCCACCATGGTGGTGCGCCGCGATGCCGAGGGCGGCGCCCTTCGCGAAGGCAATCAGGTCTCGATCGAGAAATCCGTCTATGTTTCCCTCTGCCGCCGCCACTGGGAAGAAGAAATCGGCCGCTGGCCCCCGAAAGGACCTCGCGCATGACCACCGAAGGCCCCGACCATAACGAGCCGCACGGCGGGCTCACTATCCGCACCCTCGCCATGCCGGCCGACACCAATCCGGCCGGCGACATCTTCGGCGGCTGGGTGATGAGCCAGATGGACATCGCCGGCGCCATCGCTGCAGTCGAGGTGGCGCGTGGCCGTGTCGTCACCGTGGCGGTCGAGGCGATGACCTTCATCGCGCCGGTAAAGGTCGGCGACATCCTGTGCGTGTACACCACCGTCGAACGCGTCGGGAACACCTCGATCACCATCGACGTCGAGTCCTGGGCCCGCCGCAATCGCCTCGCCGACCGGGTGAAGGTCACCGAGGGCCGCTTTGTCTACGTGGCGCTCGACGAAAACGGACAAAAGCGCGTCATCCCACGCTGATCCGACGCCAGTCTGAGCGCCCGGTTCAGCCCCCGTTCAGCCGCGAAGCGGCAATCTGCCCACCATCACGTCCCGGGATGGGTGGCCTCTACCCGGTGATGATGGGGGAGGCGCTGCGCGAGGGATTCCGCGCGGCGCCCTTCCTCCCCGCGGTGAGGGCCCTCCGGCCCTCATCCGTCCTGCCCCCAAACTTTCCTCCACCCTGTTGCTGCTCCACCCTTCCAACCGTCATGCGCGGGCGCTACGCTCACCTGAGTTGATCTTTCGGTTCGGGGCATTTCGATGAAGCAATTCTTGGCGAGCCTGACTGCACTGGCCGTTCTTGTTCTCGGCACTTTCGCCGCCACCGCGGCCCCGATCGGCAGCCCGGCCTGGTCGGTCCGTCCCCTGGTGCTGTTCGAAGGGCCCGGCACTGCTTACGACGTCACCGGCGAGATCGACGGCAAGGTCCGCATCTATGTCGATCGCTGCTCCAGGCAGTGGTGCCGCGTCCATTCCGGCCACGTCGCGGGCTGGACCAGCCTCTACGACATCGCCTTCGGCAAGGTCATCCGCCACCCGTGGCAACTCGCCCCTATCCCCTACAAGTCGGGCGGCCCGGGCCTCGTCTGCCTCTATGAAGGCCACAACTTCACCGGCGACGCGTTCTGCGCCAAGTCGGGCGCCCGCGTTCGCGATTTCCTGCTGCTGCATGCCGACAATCGCTATTCCTCCGTTTCCATCGAAGGCGATGTCTCGGTCGACCTTTGCCGCGATCGCGACTTCCACAGCTACTGCGAGCGCATCAACGACAGCGAAGGCGCACTGCACGGCTTCCTCGACAACAACGTGAGCTCGATGCGGGTCTACTGATCCGCCTCGCGCTACAGTACAAATGGTCCGCAGCCCCCCGGCGCGGGCCGTTTCTCCGTTGTAATTCAGTCGATTTCCTTTCGAATCGCGAATAATCCTGTGCTCGGCCGCATTGGCGTGCAGCACACCTGCCTGCACCGATCTGCGCCCGCGGAACCGGACCCGGCCCGCCAATCAGGGAACACATCATGAAGCGTCTCCACCTCGTCGCCGCCGCAGCGCTTGCCGCGCTCGCCGGCTTAGCCGTCGCGCCTGCCTTCGCCGCCCCCAACGCCCATGTGCTGCAGGACTCCAACGTCCGCAAGACCGCCAACCCCAACTCACCGGTGGTCAACTCGGTCGAGGCCGGCCAGCTGGTCACCGTCGTCGATTGCCAGGGCACCGTCTGCCTGATCCAGATCCCCGGCCCCGACGGCTGGGTGCGCCAGAACCGCCTCGGCGGCCTCAACAAGGGCAAGCCCGCCTCCAACGTGCCGTTCAGCTTCAGCTTCGGCGTCGGCGGTGACGGCAAGCCGTCCATCTCCATCGGCGTCGGCAACCAGCCCAAGCCCCAACCGCTCCCCGAGCCGGTCGAGGAAGACCAGGTCTGCTTCTACAAGAACGCCAACTTCAACGGTCAGAGCTTCTGCGTCGAGCCCGGCGACAGCGATGACGCCCTCGGCGGCAGCTGGAACGACTCGATTTCGTCGATCGAGGTGTTCGGCGATGCCGACGTGTTGGTCTGCCGCGATTTCGATCTCGAAGGCATCTGCGCCGACATCAGCTCGTCGAAGTCTTCGCTGCCTAACCAGCTCAACAACAACATCTCGTCCTTCGAAGTTAACTAACGCTCTGAGCCTGAACGCCGCCCCCGGGATGACGCCTCGTCCCTCCGGGGCGGCGTTTGCATTTTGGACGCATTCCCCACCAAGGATTGGAACTCCCTTGCCGGCCGGCCGTTCTCGCCACGCGGCGACAACACTCGAAGCCTGCCCCCAAGGAACGCCCCAGAGCGTCACAAAGAGAGGACTCCCCCCCATGTACCCCATCAAATTGGCAGGAGCAGCCGCGCTGCTCCTCGGCTCCCTGTTTTTCGCCGGCGCAGCCAATGCCGCCGTCGCCACCAGCACCGTCAACGTCCGCAGCGCACCAGTGAGTGGCGCCGTCGTCGACGTGCTCCGCCCCGGCCAGGAGGTCGAGATCGACCGCTGTTCCGGCGGGTGGTGCTACGTGCTCAAGTCCGGCCCCGATGGCTGGGTCTCCGCCAGCTATCTCAGCGACGATGATTCCGGTTACGACGACGGCTCCGGTTACGACGACGGTTCGGGCTACGATGACGAAGACGACATCGATACCCGCGTCATCGTTCCTGATCGACCGGGGCCGGGCCGCCCCGACGTCGACGTCAGCATCGGCTTCGACGTCCCCGGCTTCAACTTCCAGGTCGGCTCCGGCGGCTTCGACATCCGTCCCGGCCGTCCGGGCGGCACCCGTGATCGCGTCTGCTTCTACGAGCGCACAAACCTGCGCGGCGACAGCTTCTGCGCCCGCCCGGGCGAGCGTCTCGCTCGCCTCGGCCGCTGGGACGACACGATCTCGTCCATCGAAGTCCGCGGCGATGCCCAGGCTCTCATCTGCGAGCGCCCCAACTTCAACGGCCGCTGCATCGTCATCTCGCGCACCGTCGGCAACCTCCGTGGCGCCACCGGCGAAATCAGCTCTATCCGCGTCCGCTAACCCGGCTCGCTTCGCCCCCTCGAACGCCGCCCCTCACAGGGCGGCGTTTTTCATCGTGCTAGCGCCGGAAGATCGCGTCGAGCAGCTGCCGCTCGATCCGCGCCAGGTCCTCGGCGCCGCGCAAGCGCGGGCGCTCGTGTTCGACCAAGATGTCGAGCGCAATCTTCCCCTCGTCCAGCACGATCACCCGATCGGCCAGCGCGACCGCCTCGGCAACGTCGTGCGTCACGAACAATGCCGTAAACCCCTGCTCCTGCCACACCCGCTCGACCAGTCCCTGCATGGTGATGCGGGTCAGCGCATCGAGCGCTCCAAGCGGCTCGTCGAGCGCCAGGAAGTCCGGCCGGCTGACCAGCGCCCGAGCCAGCGCCACGCGCTGCCGCTGCCCGCCCGATAGTTGCGACGGCCAATCGTCTGCCTTCTCGTCGAGCTGCACCTCGCGCAGCGCCGCCAGCGACTTGTCCCGCGCCGTGCGGCCGGTCTGACCCGGTCCCAGTCCCACCGCCACATTGCCGGCGACGCGTTCCCACGGCAGCAGCCGCGGCTCCTGGAATACGATCCGGGCATTCGGCGTCACCGTTTCGCCGGCCGAACCAATGAAACTGATCCGTCCAGCGGTAGGCTCGTCGAGCCCAGACAGCAGCCGCAGCAAGGTGCTCTTGCCGCACCCACTCTTGCCGACGATGGCGAGGAACTGCCCGGCCGGCACTTCGAGATCCAGGCCGCGCAACACCGAGACATTACCGAACGACTTATCCAGCCCCTCGATGCGGATGCCGACCGCACCGCTGCGCTCTACCGCAGGGGACGGCGCCCGCGGGCCATACTCGGGCTCGATCGTCTTGCCCCACGCGTTGAACTTGCGTGCTGGTTCGATGTGGCTCATCGGATCACCCTTTCGCCGGAGTCTGGTATGCGGGATGCCATTGCAGCGTCCGCCGTTCGAGGAAGCGCGCCGTGGCGTCGGCCAGCTTGCCGAGCAGCGCGTAGATCACCAGCGCCAGCACCACCACGTCGGTCATCATGAATTCGCGCGCCGAGTTCGCCATGTGCCCGATGCCCGACGATGCATTCATCGTCTCGGCCACGATCAACGTCAGCCACATGATGCCGAGCGAGAACCGAAGCCCCACAAAGATCGAGGGCAGCGCGCCCGGGAAGATCACCTTGCGGAACAGCGTCCAGCCGCTCATCCCGTACACCCGCCCCATCTCGATCAGTTGCGGATCGACCGTCCGCACCCCGTGCAGCGTGTTGAGATAGATCGGGAAGAACACCCCGAGCGAGGTGAGGAACAGCTTCGCCTCCTCGCCGATCCCGAACCACAGGATCACCAGCGGAATCAGCGCCAGGTTGGGAATGGTGCGGAGCATCTGCAGCGTCGTATCGGTGAGCCGGTGCGACAGGCTCGAGACACCATTGGCGAGCCCGAGCAGAAAGCCGATCGAGCCGCCCACGAAAAGCCCCGATAGCGCCCGCTGCGCGCTGACCGCGATATTGACCCCGAGTTCACCCGAGACCGTTTTGTCCCAGAAGGCACGGAGGACGTCGAGCGGCGCCGGCATGAGCCGGTTGCCGATCAATCCCAGGCTCGACGCAACCTGCCATGCGACGACGATGGTCGCCGGCAGAAGCAGGGGCAGCGCGCCGCCCAGCCGGGACGAAATCCAGCGGCCGGCCTGGCGGAGGTTTGGCCCGCCCGGCAGGGCGGCCTGTTTGGGAAGATCGGCAACCAGGGTCATTTGGCCTCTCCTCAGAGCTCGGGCGCGTACCAGAAGACGTCGGCGATCGAGAGCTTCTTGGGAATGATCCCGAGACCGAAGAACTCGTCGGCGAGCGCCTGCTGGTAGGCGAGGATGGTTTCGTCGAGCGGCTGGATGGCGCCGAGGTCGGCGCCCTTGCGGGTGAGGGCGATCTTCTGGATCGGCTCGGGCACGCCGGTCACCGCGGAGATCTTGCCCACGGTAGCTTCGATATCGGCCTGTGCAGCCTTGCCCACCTTGGCGAGCTCGTCGATCACCTCGGCGACGATCGTCGGGTTGGCCTTGGCGTAGCCGCCATTGGCCAGGTAATAGCCCCAGGAGTCGACGATGCCTTCGGTCGTCACCAGCACGCGCGTGTCCGGCGCCTGTTCGGCGATCGCATAGTAGGGATCCCAGATGATCCAGGCGTCTAGCTGGTTGCTGGCAAAGGCCGGCGCCGCATCGGGCGGGCCCAGGTCCAGCGCGTCGATGTCGGCCAGCGTCAGCCCGGCGGTGCGCAGCGCCTTCACCGCAAAGTTATGCGCGCTGGAGCCGCGCTTGAACGCCACCTTCTTGCCCTTGAGGTCGGCGATCGACTGGATCGGCGAGTCCTTTTTGACGAGGATGGCCGAGCCGGCAACGCTGCTCTTGCTGGCCGCGACATAGACCAGGTCACCACCCGCCGCCTGTGCGAAAAGCGGGGGAATGTCGCCGGTCGAACCGAAGTCGATGGCGTTGGCGCCGAGCGCTTCGAGCAACGGCGGGCCCGAGGTGAACTCCGCCCAAGTCACCGTGATGCCGAGCGGCGCCAGGCGCTTTTCGATATCGCCCGAGGCCTTGGCGAGCGCAAACACGCCGCCCTTCTGCCAGCCGATGCGGAATTCCTTGGCCGTGTCCTGGGCTCGTGCCACGCCCGGCAGGATGCTCAGCGCCGACGCGGCGGCAAATAGCTTCAGTGTCGATCTACGATCGATCATGGTCGTCTCCATCAGAATTGTTAAAAGTCAGGCGATGGCGCGCAGCGGCTCGGCCGCCTCGACGCGCTTGCTTTGCAGCCGCCAGTTGAGTTCGTCCGCCACCCGCTCGATCCGCCCCAGCAACAGCGGATTGTGCGGCTGGTAGTCGGCGAAATCCGGCTCGGTGGCATAGATCCCAGTGGCGATGATGTCGGCCGAAAAGAACGCAAACAGCGGCCTCAGCCCGTGGTCGATCACCAACGCATGCCGCTCGCTGCCGCCGGTCGCCGACAACACGATCGGCTTGTCCTTCAGCGCCTTGGGTTCGATCAGGTCGAACAGGTGCTTGAACAGCCCGGTATACGTGCCCTTGTAGACGGGCGAGCCGACGATCAGCGCATCCGCGGTGGTGATCTCCGCGATCAGTTCCTGCAGATCCTGCGGCGCCTGCCGCGGGTCCAGCGTCGAGCCCAGCGAGGGGTGGATCTCCGTCAGGTCATAGATCGACACCGCTGCGCTCGAACGCTTCGCCGCGGCGTCGGCTATGGCCTCGACGAGGTTGCGGGTACGCGAGGGTTGCGACGACGAGCCGGCAAAGCCGACGATCTTGAGGTTGTTGGTCATCACGCGCTCCGCTCTTCCAGGGTTTCGGCACGCTCGACGAACCGATTGACCGGCCGCTTGAGACCCAGGTTCTCCCTGAGCGTCGTGCCTTCGTACTCAGTCCGGAACCAGCCGCGCTTCTGCAGCACCGGCACCACCTGGTCGACGAAGTCGGTGAGTCCCGTCGGCAGCACCGGCGGCATGATGTTGAACCCGTCCGCCGCCCCACCGTGGAACCACTCGCCGATGGCGTCCGCCACCTGCTCGGGCGTCCCGACCACTGTCCGGTGCCCACGAGCCGTGGCGAGCGACAGATACAGCTCACGCAGCGTCAGCCCGCGCGCCGCGAGGTCCGACACCAGCTTCAGCCGGCTCTTGTTGAGCTCGGTATCGGTGGGCAGCGGCGGCGCCTTGTCGTCGAGCGAATAGCCCGAGAGATCGACCCCGACATAGTATTGCTTGAGGATCGACCAGGCGATCGTCGGGTGCACCAGCGACTGGATGAACTCGTAGTTCTCCTGCGCTTCCTTCTCCGTCCCGCCCAGCACCGGGAAGATCCCGGGCATGATCAGCAGTTGCTCCGGCCGGCGACCGAACTTGGCGAGCCGCCCCTTGACGTCGGAATAGAACTCCTGCGCATCGGCCAGCGTCTGGTTGGCAGTGAAGATCACCTCCGCCGTCCGCGCCGCCAGCTCACGGCCCGGCTCGGAAGCGCCGGCCTGCACCACCACCGGCCGGCCCTGCGGCGAGCGCGCCACGTTGAGCGGCCCGGCGACATCGAAGAACTTGCCGTGGTGGTTGACCTTGTGGACCTTGTTGGGGTCGAGAAAGATGCCGCTCTCTTTGTCGCGGATCAGCGCATCGTCCTCGTAGCTGTCCCAGAGGTCGAGGACGAGATCGACGACTTCCTCGGCGCGCTCATAGCGATTGGCGTGCGCCGGGTGGCCGGCAATGGAGAAGTTCTTCGACACATCGGCGCCAGTCGTCACCACGTTCCAGGCACCGCGGCCCTTCGAGACATGGTCCAGCGAGGCGAACTTGCGCGCCAGGAGGTACGGGTCCTCGTACGTCGTCGAAGCCGTCGCCACGAACCCGATGTGACTGGTCACCTGCGACAGCGCCGACCACAACGTCACCGGCTCGAAATGCGCCGAATGGCTGACCCGGCTGCGGGTCTCGGGATCCTTGTCGCCATCCCAACCCGCCGGGCTGTCGGCCACGAACACCAGGTCGAACTTGCCGGCTTCCGCCGTCTCGGCCAGCCCGCGATAGTGGTCGATACTGTGCCCGGCATCGGCGTCCGCATCCGGATGGCGCCAGGCCGCGATATGGTGCCCCGTCGCCATGATGAAGGCGCCGAGCTTGAGCTGTCTGTTCTCGGTGGTCATTTCGGCATCTGTCCCCGGTGCCGCGCTCCATGCCCGGCTTCGATGTCTATTAAACTACTAAATCACTATACATTGTCGACTGATGGCTTTGCGCCGATCTCGCGCTTCGAGAGCTTTTTTTGCCCCGTGGAGCAGAATTCCCGGGAACGGCGAGCCCCGCGACTCAAGACTGAGTGGTTTCCGCGGCCGACGTTCAGCGCCTTGTCAGCCGCCATATGCTGCTCTGTCGCCGGCCGCACCACCCAGCACTTCCACCGGACCCCCTTCCCCACCCCCGAATACCGCGACGGCCGCATGGTCAAGCAAGGCTCCTCTGTCATCGTCACCCTCTCCTCTACCGGCGCCCATCTCTCGGGCCGCGATCAGATGAAGCACTCGACCGGCGGCTTCGGCACCGCCTGCGCCACCATCGAGTCACATCCCGCACCCTTGCCGCCGAGCTCGGCCCGCACGGCATCCGCGTCGTCTGCCTCCGCTCCGAGGCCATACCCGAGACCTGGCCTGTGGCCCCCGAGCACGCCGAAATGTTCAAGGAGTTCAAAGCCTACATGTCGTCAGGCACCATCCTCGGCCGCATGACCACCCTCGCCGAGATCGCCAACGCCGCCGCCTTCGCCGCCTCCGACCGCGCCACGGCCATCAGCGGTGCTATCCTCAACGTCACCTGCGGCTCGGTCATGGACGCGGATTGACCGCCAACAAACCGTCGTTCTGCACGCGATTTCCACTGCAACGATAAATACACATTACCCTGTTGCTTGTGACAATATCTGCTGACATCATCCGCCCCCAGTTATTCTGTTGGTATCTGAATATTCGACACGGGGCGAATGCGATGAACGACAGTTGGCAGAATGTTGTGCTGCGGAACATGCATCCGAAGCTGCGGATGTTCTCTAATTGCGACCCGGACGTCAGTTCCGCCAAATCTGAGGTACAGCCGGCACTACGAGTAAAGACCCAGCAACTGGCCGCGGTCACGCCGCCCGTTGCCACGGCCATAGCGCCCGCCGACGCGCCGCGTCGCGGCACCGCAAAGAAGAGCGGCGTCGATGTGCAGGCGCAGCGCGAGGCCGTCGAAGTCAGCGTCTTCGTGCGTGCGACCGACACGCTGCCGCCGGTCGCCGGCCAGCAGACCCTGCGCGGCATGGGCACTCGGCGCATGTCGCTCGACGAGGCATATGATCTCGCCCGCGACGGCAGCACCATCTTCATCGAGCCGGCCGACGCGCTGAAGCTGCCGCGCCCGTTCAAGGGCAGCGCTGGCGCCACTGCTCCCGCTGCCCGCGCACCCGATGCCACCGCGGCTCAACTCGGCGACGGCAAGGGCATGATGATTGGCATCATCGATGTCGAGGGCTTCGACTGGGCCCATCCGGACTTCATCTCCGACGGCAAGTCCCGCTTCGTCAGCATCTGGGACCAGGGCGCCAAGGAAGGGCGCGACCGCAAGGGCCTCAAGCGCGGCCGGGTCATCACCGCTGCGGCGATGGAGGCGGCGCTCGCCGACGCCGAGGCCATCCACGTCTCGCCACACGATCTCGAGCCGCAATCCCAGATGGTCGTCGGATCGCACGGCACCCATGTCGCCTCGATCGCCGCGGGCAACAGCGGCATCTGCAGCGGCGCCGAGATCGCGGCGGTGCTGATCGCGGTGCCCGAGGACGAGATGGATCGCCGCACCTCGTTCTACGATTCTACCACCCTGCTCGATGCCATCTATTACCTGCTCGATCTCGCCGGCGAGCGCCCTATCTCGATCAACATCAGCCTGGGCACCAACGGCCACGCCCATGACGGATCCAGCATCCTCGATCGCTGGATCGATGCATTGCTCACGGAACCGGGCCGCTCCATCTGCATCGCCGCCGGCAATGCCGGCCAGGAACGACCCGAGGCACCCGACGATCTCGGCTACATGATGGGCCGCATCCACGCGAGCGGCAGGATCGACGCCCAGGGCCTCGACCATATCCTCGAGTGGCAGGTGGTCGGCGACAAGATCAAGGACGCCTCGGAAAACGAACTCGAAATCTGGTACGAGCCGCAGGACCGTTTCGCCATCAGCATCCGCCCGCCCGATGGCGACTGGATCGGCCCGGTGCAGCCCGGCGAGTTCATCGAGAACCATCAGCTGCCCGACCGCACCCTGATCAGCGTCTATAACGAGCTGCACCACCCCACCAACGGCGCCAACTACATCGCCGTTTATCTCAGCCCATTCTTCGGCACTGACGTGATCGTCGGCATCCCCTCAGGCACCTGGGAGGTGAGGCTGCATGGCCGGGTCATCCGCGACGGCGCCTTTCACGCCTGGATAGAGCGCGACGATCCGGCCGATCTTGGCGACGGCAACTACTTCTGGCCCTCGTTCTTCACTGAAGCCTCGCATGTCGACACTTCGTCGGTCAGCGCCCTCGCCTGCGGCCAGCGCGTCGTCTCCGTCGCAAATCTCGATGAACTGAAGCGTCGCGCCCACATCACCTCGAGCCAGGGCCCTACCCGCGACGGCCGCCTGAAACCTGACATCACTGCCCCCGGCACCCGGATCGTCGCCGCCAACGGCTTTGGCGACCCGGACAACCTGTGGATCGAGATGACCGGCACCAGCATGGCCAGTCCCTATGTCGCGGGCGTCGTCGGCCTGATGCTCGCCGCCGAGCCGACGCTCACCGCCGCGCAGATCCTCGGCATCATCAAGGCCACGTCCCGCCCGCTGCCCGGCGCCACCTACAAATGGGCCAACGATCTCGGCTTCGGCGTCATCTCGCCGGCCGCCTGTGTCGCCGAGGCCTCACGCGCACTGGATCGCATCGAGCTCAAGAAGTCGGCTCCGGCAAAGCCGGCCATCGCCGCCGGCGCTGCCGCCGCCGGCCCGGCGCGTCGGCGCAACGCCCCTCCAAAAGCCGTTCCAACCCGCCGCCCCCCGACCGCCGAGGACAAGTCATGAAGATCACTCTCCTGCCCTCCGGCAAGGGCGATTGCCTGTTGCTCGAAGCCGGCGCCGTCAGCATCCTCGCCGACGGCGGCATGCCCGACGCCTATGCCGCCGAAGCACGGGGCTTCCTCGGCAAATGGGCCGAGGACACCGGCAAGCATTTGGATCTGGTCTACGTCTCGCATGTCGACCAGGACCATATCGCGGGCGTCCTGCAACTGCTTGAGGACACCGTGCTCTGGCGCGTCTACGACCACAAGCATGGCCACGGCCTGCCGGCCACCAAGCCGTCCTTCCGGAAGCCGCCCGAGGTCAAGCGCATCTGGCACAACGCCTTCAAGACCATGGTCGATGAGTCCGAGGCCATCGGCAGCGTGCTCGCCTCCCGCGCCAACAGCCTCTCCAGTTCTTCCACCCCGACCCTGCTTCGCCTCGCCGACGCCTTCCGCTCCGTCGCCAACTCCATCCCCGAAGCCATCAAGGTGTCGCGCCGCATCGCCGCCGACCAGTTGAACATCCCACTAAACGGCGAATTTGGTCACTTGCTCGCCATGGTGCGCGGCCAGGAGGTGATCAGCCTCGCCCCCGGCAGCACCCTCGAAGTCCGTATTATCGGCCCATTCAAGAAGGATCTCGAAATCCTCCGCAAATACTGGAAGAACTGGCTCGCCGATGCCGGCAACGCCGGCAGCGTCGCCAAGCTCGAAGCCTGGCTCGAGGACAACGAAGGCCCGGTCCCGCCCGGCTTCGGCGTCTCGATCGACGACGAACTGGGCCACCGCCAGAGCGTCACCGAGCCCAACCTCGCCTCACTGATGTTGCTGCTCGAGGAACCCAAGGCCGGCGGCAGCGTCACCCGCGTCATCATGACCGGCGACGGCCATTCCGAGGATATCCTCTCCGGCCTCACCCATCACGGCCGCCTCGCCGATGGCGGGGGCCTGCATGTCGACGTGCTGAAGCTCCAGCACCACGGTTCCGAGAACAATCTCGACCGCGCATTCGTCAAGCGCATCACCGCCGACAACTACCTGATCTGCGCCAATGGCGAGCACGAGAACCCCGACCTGCGCGTCCTCGAAGTTCTGCTCGACTCGCGCCTCGGCCCGGCCGACAAGCTCTCGCCCAATCCGGAGGCTGGACAGCCCTTCACTATCTGGCTCAACTGCAGCACGGCCTACCTGGAAAAGCAGCAGGCCGCGTTCATGGCCAAGAACAACAACAAGCCGTCCGATAAGCTGACCAAGTGCCTCGCCCAGTTCGCCGCTATCGAGCAGAAACTCGCCACGGCCAAGCAACAGAGCCACGGCCGCCTCAAGCTGAAATACCTGAAGAACAAACCGCTGGAGCTGGAGGTCTGAGCCGGGGCTGAAAATCCCCGGCGCCGCATGCTAGTCTCCGCCAATCCAGCGGAGCCCTCCTCATTCCTGACTCCATCCACATCGGCGGTGCCGTGCATCGCCCGCTTGCGGAGATCGGCATCGACTACATTCGCAGCCCCGGCCCCGGCGGCCAGAACGTCAACAAGGTGGCCAGCGCCGCCCAGCTCCGCTTTGACCTCATGGGCTCGCCATCGCTCCCCGAGCCGCTGAAGCACCGCGCCGCCGCCCTCGCCGGCAGCCGCCTCACCACCGACGGCGTCATCGTCATCACCGCCAATCGCTTCCGCAACCAGCCGCAGAACCGCGACGACGCCATCGACCGCCTGACGCAGATGCTTCGCGCCGCCCTCGTCCCGCCGAAACCGCGGCGCCCCACCAAGCCCACCTTCGGCTCGAAGCAGCGCCGCCTCGAAGGCAAGACCCAGCGGGGAGCTGTCAAGAAGCTGCGAAGTTCGAGGAACTTCGACTGAGCTTTTGGCTACGCCGAGAGGCTGGCCCGCGCCGCCGCGCCCACTTCCGCCTCGCCAATGAACACCGGCGGGGGCATCTCATCGCGATGCTCCGCGTAGTCCGCCTCGATATGTGCCTTGAACTCATCAATATCGTGCTGGAATTCCTTGGCCGACGACTTCAACCCAGCGTCCGCCATCATCCGCCCCACCAGCGGCCCGCTCGATTTGCTGAAGATCTGCGTCAGCCGAGTCCCCGTCGCCGTCTCCTCGAGCCGCAACTCCGTCAGCCCCGTCACCCCCTTGATGGGGATCGGTGGAATGTACTCCACCACCATCTGCTCGAACGGCTCCCACTCCAGCACCGTCAGCGGAATGATCGCATCCCCGTGGTAGCACTGGAACACGCTGCCGACCGCCACCCGGCCGCCGCTCTTTCGGTTCACGTCCAGGCGAGTCGCCGCCAGCAGCACCATGTAGTGCTCGGGCTGCACCAGATAGTCCCACACCCGCTCGCGCGGCAGGTCGATCTCGGCGCTCACCTGCATCAGCGTGCGATCCGGCGGAATCGTCACCCGCGTCAGCCGGCGCTTCTCTTCCCAAACCGGGTGCATGTCCTCGATCCAGACCTGCACGGTGCCGAAATTCTCGTAGCTCTCCTCATGCACCACCAGCCCCTCGGTCCCAAGCCCGAGCTTGTTGAGCGCCGCATCGGTGAACAGCGTATAGGCCCGGAACCCAGTCACCTCGGTCACATGGTTCTTCAGCAGCCGATGGATCAGGATCACGTCCGAGCCCACCAGCTCGTCATGCGCATCGAGCTTCTGCACCCCGAATTCGCCGTGATGCACGAAGAACTTCAGGTCCAGCGACCCGATATTCCGGCACGCATTGCAGGGGCACGTCGTGTTGTGCACCATCCGCTCGATCGCCCGGCGGAAATCCACGTACGTGTCCTCGATCGTCTCGGCGAATGTCTGCCCGGTAAGGAAGTTGTCGCTGAGCCCATAACTGATCACCGCATCCCCCGCGAGCCGCGAGATCACCAGCGGCGGCCGCGTATCCCGGATCAGCAAATTCAGCAGCGCCGTCAGCGTCTGCTGCGCATGCTCCAACTCCGACGCCCCCAGGTACTGGGTATAGCCGGTGATGTCGGCGATCAGGAAATAGCCAAGCCGGGTGGCCACCATAACCCCTCCCCCGCCGCGAGGGCAGTTTGTCACGAAACGGGGCCGGGGTGGTAGAGGGGCGATCGGATCAGCGCTTCGCCGATCTCATCGCCTCGGTGATCGCCACCGTCTCGACGCTCACCCACGTCACCCGCCCGATCAGGTCGATCCCCTTCTCCTTGTAATCGGCGAAGCGATAGGTGTTGAACCTCTCGCGGATGGTCGGGTCCTTCGGCGTCTTTTCCTTGTACTGGTCGAGCACCCATTCAACGCCGAGCGGTTGCCGAGCTTACCCCTGCGCACGCTACCCCGCCTTCAAGCCAACTACCACCCCGTCACCCGCCACAAATCCTCCCCAATTTGCACTCCAATCTACTTTGCATCGCAAACCGAGCGCCCGCCCCATGTCCGATCTCGACAAAGCCCTGGCCGACATCGTCGAGATCAAGTCCCGCCTCGCGCAATCCAGCGAGTTCCTCGGCCTCGGTCCCGCTGCCCTCGCCACCTCCGGCGCCCTCGCCTTCGCGGTTGCTGCGCTACAGTCGATCCTCCCCGGCGCCGCCGAACCCGCCGCCTACTTCGCCGCCTGGGTGCTCACCGCTATCCTCGCCGTCGCCCTCATCGGCGCCGAGATGCTGCGCCGCTCGCGCCGCCATCATGCCGGCCTCGCCGACCAGATGATCCGCGAAGCCGTGCTCAACTTCGTGCCTTCAGGCGTCGCCGGCGCCGCGCTCCTCGCCTTCTTCGCCCGTTTCGCGCCCGAGCAACTGTGGCTGGTGCCCGGCCTGTGGCTGATCCTCGTCAGCCTCGGCATCTTCGCCGCCGCCCGCTCCCTGCCCCGCGCCATTGCGCTGGCCGGCGCCTGGTACCTGCTCTCCGGCTTCACCGTGCTGATGCTCGCCGCCGCCGACCACACTCTCTCGCCCTGGCACATGGGCCTGCCCTTCGCCATCGGCCAGTTGCTCGTCGCCGCCATCGTCCACCGTACCTCGGAGGCCGCCAATGTCCGCTGAGTCCGACGCCCCCTTCGCCTATGACGGGCTCGATCGCGTCATCCACGAAAAGGCCCGCCTCGGCATCCTGACCTCGCTCATCAGCCGCCCCGACGGCCTCGCCTTCAACGACCTGCTGCGCCTCTGCGGCCTGACCCAGGGCAACCTCAGCCGCCACCTCGCCGTACTGCAGGAAGCCGGCCTCGTCGACATCCACAAGGGCTACACCGGTAACCGCCCGCTCACCGAAATCCGCCTCACCCCCGCCGGCCGCCAGCGCTTCCTCGATTACCTCGGCGTCCTTGAACGCGTCGTCCGCGACGCCTCGGCGCGAGCCAGCACTCCGAATGCTCAACCAAAGCTCCGCCCAACCTGACGGCCCCCTCTGATCCTCCCCCGCGTGGCGGGGGAGGAGGACCGGCGAAGCGGGTGGAGGGAGCGACCCAACCATCAGTCCCCGTCACCGAGCACAAATCATGCCTACCCCTAACGCTCACTCATGAGGTTTACAATGCAAACCACTCCCCACCACAAACTCCACGTCGCCATCATCATGGACGGCAATGGCCGCTGGGCCGAAGCGCGCGGCCTTCCCCGCCCCGCCGGCCATGAGGTCGGCGCCGATGCAGTCCGCGCCGCCGTCCGCACCGCCATCGCCAACGATGTCGGCGCCCTCACCCTCTACGCCTTCTCCACCTACAACTGGCGCCGCCCCGAGCCCGAAGTCGCCGGCCTCATGGCCTTGCTCCGCCACTTCCTCCTCGTCGAAGCCCGCCAGCTCCGCGACAACAATGTCCGCATTTCCATCCTCGGCCGCCGCGACCGCCTGCCGCTCGGCCTCGTGAAAGCCATCGCCGTCGCCGAACGCACCACCGCCGCCTGCACCGGTCTGCACCTGCGCATCGCCATCGACTACTCCGCCCGCGACGCCATCCTCGCCGCCGCAGGCCAGGGCCTCACGCCCGAAGCGGTTGCCGCGCAGCTCGGCACCGAGGACGTCGACTTCCTCATCCGTACCGGCGGCGACCAGCGCCTTTCCGATTTCCTGCTGTGGGAATGCGCCCAGGCCGAGCTCTATTTCACCAAGACCCGCTGGCCCGATTTCGGCCCCGCCGAGTTCGACTCTGCCCTCGCCGACTATACCAGCCGCACCCGCAGCTTCGGCGCCATCCCGGCATGAAGACAGCGGCGCGTTCGGATGGAACGCGCCTCCACGCTTACCTCTTCCCCAACCCTTCCTCGACACCTCCCGATCGGCGTAATGCCGGTCACATCTTCGGGACCCGCCGTGATTGCGGCGACTTTGCAGCGCACTATTCTTCCAGCAAGCAGGGCCAGGGCACGAGCCGTTGGGCGCCTCGCGGGCCTAGCATCGGGCACACGGACACCAGCGGGGCAATTCGGCCAGCGGCCCCGCCTGTGCAAGCCCCGAGGAGGCCCCCATGAAGCACCAAACCCCCGAACAATTGCGCGAAGCTGCCGCCATCGTCGCGGCAAATCCCATCACTAGGATGACCCGTCGCGAGCGCCTCAGCCGTTGGGCCGATCTGCTCGATCGGCACGGCGGTCCGCTGGAAGCGCTGTATCGCATTGAGTATCTGCCCGAGGACGAGCGCCGCGCCTATCGTGGCGGCGATACCACCCCGCTCGCCCTCGCCTACCGCGACCCTGTCCTGCTCGGCGACGGCCTCACCGGCAACACGCTCGGCGACGCGATGGACTACTTCGAGATGACTGACGAGGACGCCCATCACCTGCTCTGCGATTGCCACTACATGGGCTCGCTCACCGGCCACAACCTGGCAGCACGGCTCCGCCGCTATGCCGGAGGCGGCGGCGTCATGGCGTGGGCCGGCAGCATCTTCGGCGCCCACTCCGGCTGAATAGCCGCCCACGCGCGAGTAGATGAGGCGGCTCTGGTGTACGGCCGCCTCTTCTTGCCCACCACGAAGCGCCGCCGGCCGGCCCCCGCAGCGGCTGCCCTGGTCGGCCCCTAGGACATCCACGCCCTCTCGATCGGCGCAATGCCGGCCACCAGGTCCCGCGCGAAGAAGGCCTGCGTGTGCGGCGTCTGCATGTGCAGGTCCAGCGCCGCCTGGTCGGCGAAATCCTCGATCAGCAGGAACGAGTGCGCCCGGTCCAGCGCCTGGAAGAAGCCGAACTCATCGCAGCCCGCCTCAGCCGCCGTCGCCTGCTGCAGCGCCAGCAGCGCCTCGCGCATTTGCTCCGCCACTCCGGGCTTGGCCTCGATCCGCACCACGCGCCTGATCTTCGTCATTCTGCAGTCTCCGTTTTGTAGATGCGCGCAGTTTGCATCGCGCCGCGGATGTGCAAAATCTGGCAATTACGTGCACCGGCTGTGAGAAATTTCCCAATGCTCGACTGGCAGGATCTCCGCCATTTCGTCGCCCTGGCTGATGCCGGCACCCTGTTGGGGGCGGCGCGCGTCCTGCGCGTCGAGCACGGCACCGTGGCCCGCCGCGTTGCGGCGCTGGAATCGGGGCTCAACCAGAAGCTCGTCGACCGCCGCTCCGGCCGCTACATCCTCACGGGGGCCGGCGAGCGCGTCGCGGCGTCGGCGCGGCGCATGCTGACGGAAGCGCTCACGCTCGAGCGCTCGCTCTTCGCCGAAAGCGGGACCGCTGCAGTGGAGGTGGCCGTCAGTCTGCCACCGGTGATCGCCTCCCACCTCGTCGCGCCACGCCTCGACCGTTTCCGCCCCACGCATCCCGATCTCCACCTGCAGCTGCTCGGCGAAACCCATGCCGCTTCGCTCACGCGGCGTGAGGCAGACATCGTCCTGCGCCTCTCCCGCCCCGACGATCGCTCGCTTGTCGTCCGCCGCGTCGGCGAGGTGACGTACCGCGCCTATGCCGCGCCGGACTACCTCGCCACGCACCCCGTCGCCGACCGTGGCTTCATCGGCCTCAGCCATGAGCTCGACGAGGCGCCCAACCAGCAATGGTTGAAGCAGCTCGCCGGTGATCGCCCACTGCTACTCCGCAGCAACGACCTCGTCACGCAATGCGCCGCGGCGCAGGCCGGTGTCGGCGTCGCCGCGCTCCCGACTTTCCTTGCCCGAAGCATCGGGCCCGAGCTGGTCGAAGCCGACCCTGCATCGTTCCGCCGCGACGCCTGGATCGCCTTCCACCGCGACCTCCGCGGCGCTCCCCACGTCAGTGCCGTCGTGGCATTTCTTGCCGAGTGCATGCGCGGCGCGTAGCCTATGGCCGTTGGAAGGTCTGATATTCCGCCTCGCCCGCCCGCTCGAACACCTGGATATTGAGCCCACCCGGCGTCGTGTCGTTCCGCAACGCCCGCATCGCCGTGGCGACCCCGCCGTCGGCGAACAGCTTGTGGCCCGCACCAACGATCACCGGCGCCACGACCAACCGCAGCTCATCGACGATCCCGGCCGCCAGCAGCGACCCAGCAAGGCTTCCGCTACCGTGGACTTGCAGCTCGCCACCTTCACGGTCCTTCAGCTTTCCGACCTCATTGAGGATGTCGCCCCGCAAGATGGTCGCCGGCCCCCACGCGGTGGTCCCGAGCGTCGAGGACGCCACGTATTTCGGCAGGCTGTTCATCATCAAGCCGATCGCATCGTCCGGCTTGTTCATCTCCGGCCAGTCCCGCGAGAAACTCTCGTATGTCCGGCGGCCAAGCAGCAGGCCTCCCGCCTTCTGCAGCCACTCCCTCGCCTGGTCGAGAAACACCTGGTCGAGATACGGCACGAACCAGCCACCGCGAGAAAAGCCGTCGCTGCGATCCTCCTCCGGGCTCCCCGGCCCCTGATATACACCGTCCAGCGACACGAACGTCATTACGACCAGTCTCATTTCGATCTCCAACACTTTGCCTTTCGGCTAACTATCAACGCAAGACAGTTAGCGCAACGGCTAAGTGATGCAGGCTCTAAAATACTTAGCCATTGCGCTAAGCATGCCCCGGTGCTAGGCGTCGGAAATGCACGCAGGCACCGAGCAACTGAACGGCATCTTCCAGGCCCTCGCCGATCCGACGCGGCGAGCCATCCTGCGACGCCTGGGCTCTGGCTCAGCCGGCGTGGGCGAACTGGCGCAACCATTCGATATGGCCTTGCCCTCGTTCATGAAGCACATCACCGCCCTCGAGCAGAGCGGTCTGATCCGCACCTCCAAGTCCGGCCGGGTCCGCACCTGCACCATCGAGAAGGCAACCTTCGACGCAATCGAGGACTGGCTGAGCGACCAGCGCAAGCTGTGGAGCAAGCGCACCGATCGCCTTGAGGCCTTCGTCACCAGGGAACAGCAGCCGTGACTGAACCGATCGACCCGGAACGCGACCTCATCATCGAGCGCTTCATCCGCGCGCCAAAATCCGCGATCTGGGAGGCCTGGACCCAGCCCCGCAAGTTCGAGCAATGGTGGGTTCCGGAGCCTGCCAAATGCCGCGCCGTCCGCTTCGAGGTGGTCCCCGGCGGCCCGCTGGTCACTGAAATCAGCGAAGCCGGCCAGCCCTTCGCGCCGCACATGAACGGCTGCTTCCTCCTAGTCGAGCCGGAGCAGCGCCTCATCTTCACCGACGCCCTGCTCGGCGGCTGGCGCCCCGCCCCCAGCAGCTTCATCACGGCGGAAATCGCGCTGCACGCCGTCGACGGCGGCACCCAGTACAGCGCCCGTGTCATGCACAGCGACCGCGCCCATCGCGACAAGCACGCCGAACTCGGCTTCTACGACGGCTGGGGCACCGTCATCGGGCAGTTGGCAAAGTTCGTCGAAACGCCAGCCAGCTGACTCCCGCGGCCGCCCCTGTTCCCATTCCGTTCCTCTCGTGCTAGCGTTCCGCTACGCCGCTACTGACAGAGTCTGACAGCGCACCTATCTATGGTGCTCGCTGCCGACGCCAGCTGTACGAGATCGCCATGCCCTCGCAGAAGAAGCCCGCCACCACCGAGTTTTCCATCGACGACTTCCTCGGCGAGATCGAGAAGGCGGAGGATGAGCGGCTCAACAAGCGCCTCCCCCAGGAGCGGCTGAAGAACAAGCGCGCCCTGGACAACGCCGCCCGCCGCGCCGCCGAAGCCGCCGGCACCGGCATCCAGCCGCTAACGCCCCAGCCTGTCGAAAAGCCGAAGAAAACCGCCCGCAGCGCCGCCACTGGCATGCAGCTCAAGGCGCCAAAATCCAAGGCCAACTCAGTCGATCGCCCGGATTTCGGCGGCATGGGCGAATCCGACCAGGCCGGCTTCGGCCACCTGCCCTCCGGCCGCGTCACCGCGCGCGACATCTCCCGCCAGGCCGCCAAGGACCCCGAGGTCATGGAGCAGCTGCGCGAGGCGCTGGAGACCTCCAAGAAGAAGGTCAAAGCCAAGAACATGCCCGGCCAGTCGCTGGCCGGCGCCCAGACCGTCGGCATCTCCGCCACCGTGAAGGCCCTCGAGGACATCATCCTCCACGGCCGCAAGGAGGTCGAAGGCAACAAGGAGTGGAAGCCCCACCGCCCCGCCCCGCGCGACAAATCCGAAGGCGGCGTGCCGTTCAAGCTCGTCACCAGCTACGAGCCCCGCGGCGACCAGCCCACCGCCATCGCCGACCTCGTCGAAGGCGTCGAGAACGGCGAGACCGACCAGGTGCTGCTCGGTGTCACCGGCTCCGGCAAGACTTTTACCGCCGCGCAGACCATCATGCGCACCCAGCGCCCAGCCCTCATCCTCGCGCCCAACAAGACACTGGCCGCCCAGCTCTATGGCGAGATGAAGTCGTTCTTCCCCGACAACGCCGTCGAGTACTTCGTCTCCTACTACGACTACTACCAGCCCGAGGCCTATGTCCCGCGCACCGACACCTATATCGAGAAGGAATCGACCATCAACGAGCAGATCGACCGCATGCGCCACTCGGCGACGCGCGCCCTGCTCGAACGCGACGACGTCATCATCGTCGCCTCGGTCTCCTGCATCTACGGTATCGGCTCGGTCGAAGACTACACCGCCATGACCTTCGACCTGCGCAAGGGCCAGAAGGTCGACCACCAGGAACTGCTCCGCTCCCTCACCCAGCTGCAATACAAGCGCGGCGACACCGGCTTCGTCCGCGGCACCTTCCGCGTCCGGGGCGACACGGTGGAGCTATTTCCGGCGCACTATGAAGACGCAGCCTGGCGTATCACCCTGTTCGGCAACGAGATCGAGTCCATCTCCGAATTCGACCCGCTCACCGGCAAGAAGAGCTCCGACCTGCTCTCCGTCCGCATCTTCGCCAACAGCCACTACGTCACGCCACGCGCCACCCTCACCGGCGCCATCAAGGAGATCCGCAAGGAGCTCGCGGCGCGCCTGCAGGAGCTCAACGGCGCCGGCCGCTTCCTCGAGGCCCAGCGCCTCGAGCAGCGCACCCTGTTCGATCTCGAAATGATGGAAGCCACCGGCTCCTGCGCCGGCATCGAGAACTATTCGCGCTACTTCTCCGGCCGCAAGCCCGGCGAGCCGCCGCCGACGCTGTTCGAATACCTGCCCGACAACGCCCTCGTCTTCATCGACGAAAGCCACGTCACGGTCGGCCAGCTCGGCGCCATGTATCGCGGCGACCTGCGCCGCAAGGCCACCCTCGCCGAATACGGCTTCCGCCTGCCCTCCGCGATGGACAACCGCCCGCTCCGCTTCGAGGAGTGGAACGCCATGCGCCCCCAGACCGTCTACGTCTCCGCCACCCCCGGCGCCTGGGAAATGGAGCAGGCCGGCGGCGTCTTCGCCGAGCAGGTCATCCGCCCCACCGGCCTCATCGATCCTCCGGTCGAGATCCGCCCCGCCAAGACCCAGGTCGACGACGTCGTCGACGAGATCCGCCAGGTGGCGAAGGCCGGCTACCGCACCCTCGTCACCGTGCTCACCAAGCGCATGGCCGAGGATCTCACCGAGTACATGCACGAGCAGGGCATCCGCGTCCGCTACATGCACTCCGACATCGACACCATCGAGCGCATCGAGATCATCCGCGATCTCCGCCTCGGCGCCTTCGACGTCCTCGTCGGCATCAACCTGCTCCGCGAAGGCCTCGACATCCCCGAATGCGCCCTCGTCGCCATCCTCGATGCCGACAAGGAAGGGTTCCTGCGCTCCGAGACCTCGCTGATCCAGACCATCGGCCGCGCCGCGCGTAACGTCGACGGCAAGGTGATCCTCTACGCCGACAACATCACCGGCTCCATGGAACGTGCCATGGCCGAAACCAGCCGCCGCCGCGAAAAGCAGACCGCCTACAACGTCGCCAACGGCATCACCCCGCAGTCGGTCAAGTCGAACATCAAGGAGATCGTCGACTCGATCTACGAGCAGGACCACGTCACCGTCTCGATCGGCAAGGGCAAGGACGGCAAGGAAAAGATCCAGGTCGGGGCAAACCTCGCCGCGGTCATCAAGGACCTCGAACGCGAGATGCGCGAAGCCGCCACCAACCTCGAATTCGAAAAAGCCGCCCGCCTCCGCGACGAAGTCAAACGCCTCCGCGAAATGGAACTCGACGCCCTCGACGCCAACCCCGCGGACTAGCGCCGGCCCCCTTCCTTCACCCTCCCCCTAGTGGGGAGGGTGGCGCAGCTAGGCGCCAGCCGTAGCGAAGCTAGGGTGGGGGGAGCCCCTCGCGCCGCCCCTCACCGACCCCCTCGCCGCCCTCGCAACCTCATACGCCCGCTCGGCCCACCGCACGAGCTCATCCGGATCATCGGCAATCTCTCCCGGCAGCGCATAGTAACTGGCGACCGTCACCGTCCCCGATCGCCCACTATAGACAAACGCCGTCGCGTCCAGCGCCTCGAACGCCGGGCGCGTGTCATCGTCCACCCGCAGATACAGTGTCCCCTTCATCACGAACCCGAACTGCACCCCCTCGCACTTGAGCCCGGCGCCGCCGAAGAACCGGCCGACCTCGACCGGGCCGATGCCAACCATCTGCGCGGCCAGCTCCAGCGCCCGCTCCCGCGCCGATCCCGGGCTCACCGCAACTCGTCTCCGCCGGATGCGTGGAAGAAGCCGCTGATCGCCTGGAACTTGCCGTCCTCCGCCAGCGTGCTGAAGCTGGTGCCGGTCTGCAGCGCCGCGCCATCCGGCCCCTGCAACGTCCAGTGCGAGATGCTGCGGCCGTGATGGTGCAGCACGGCGCGGATGTGGAACGCGCCGCCCGGCGCGCTCTGCTGGAACCCGCCCATATAGGCCGAGAGCGCCGCCTGCCCTTCGATCAGCCCGTTCGGGTCGCAATAAGTCACGTCCTCGGCGAGGCATGCGGCCAGTTCGCTCCCCCGGGCCTCGGCGTCAAGCGACCAGATCGCGGCGTAGCGCCTCCAAAGAGTTTCAGGCGTCATGTTGCTTACCTTCCAGGTTGTCGAATTCGTCATTGATCATGGCGGCCAGCGCCGCCTTGTCCGAGCCGACCCGGACCAGGACGAGAACGCCCTGATAGAGCGCCAGCAGTTTCGTGCTCGCGCTTGCCGGCTTCACGCCGCTGCGCAGCAACCCGGCGCGATGCGCGGTGGCCAGTCGATCGGCGAATGTGTCCGAGAGAATGCGCAGCCCTTCGGCGACGCCGGGATGCGCCATGCCGCTCCCGCCGAACTCGATGGCCGCATTGGTGATGAGGCAGCCGAACGCTTCGCCATTGGCCTCCTGCAGCAGCGTCAGGAACAGCTGCCTGACACCGCCGAGCCCCGCCGCTTCCGGCGCATATTGCGCGATGCGGCCGCCGAGCACCGCCCGGTTGTAATGGGCAAACGCAGCGTCAAACAGCCCGGCCTTGTCGCCATAGCCGTGATAGATGCTGCCGCCCTTCAGCCCCGTCGCCTGTTCCAGCTCCTTGATCGAAACCGCGCCATAGCCGCGGCGCCGGAACGCCCCCATCGCGCCGGCCAGCACCGCATCCTCGTCATATTCCCGGGAACGCCCCATGCTCGCAGCCACCATTCTTGATTGATCATTTTAAAATGACCGATCAAGAATCGCCTGTCAAGCTAGCCTGCATGCACTGGCCCCTTGCGGGGCTTCGAGCCGTGCCGAAGGCAAAATCGCTCCAGTGGAGCGATTTTAGGTGAGAAGGCCATGAGAGCTACGCTCGAATGGCTGGTAGGCAGCTAGGCGACAGTCATGGCGAAGCTAGGGGGAGAGCCTCGCTCCGACGCCTCAGCTCTTGCCCCCTACCCAACCGCTGCCACCGCGCTACTATCCGCGGACATTTGGGGGATCACTCATGCTTCGCTTCCTTGGCGCCATTGCCGTCGCCACCACGCTTTTGCTTTCGCCCGCCCTCGCCGAAACCGATTGGGCCAAGTACGGCAGCTTTTCGAAGACCCGCTGCGAAGACCCCAAAACCATCGCCGACATCAAGGAATCGACCAAGGGCCTGGAGTTCAACGACGGCGGCGGCCGCGCCTTCGCCCTGGCGAGCAGCGTGAAGATCACCAAGTCGCGCACCATCAAGGCCACCGCCACCATGCTGGTCTGCCAGCTCACCATGCGCACCATCGAAGCCGGCGAACCCAACCTGTACAACGCCCGGCATACGGTGTGGCTGGAGAAGAACGGGCAGTGGAGGACGCTGTTCCAGCCGAATTACTAGGCGGTCAGACGAGCGGTCGACGTTAGAAAAACGAGAGGAGAACTTGATCAGCGTGTCAGGCCTACCAACGCCCCATGATTTGCGCTAACTACATCGGCCGGCGGATGAATTTATTCTGCAGAGGTTGCCTTGTTCGACAAAGAATCTGGTCTCATCGACGAAGAGGTATACCGGCTTGTGTCAGAGTTGCTGAAACGCAAGAACGCCACCCTCATAGATCCCGAAAATACCTTCAATTATTCGCATGGGCGAAGTTGGACACACGTGGACGCTGCCACCGGAAAAGAGAACTTCGGAGAGTTCGTTGAGCATCACACTGAAGTGTCGATATCAACAGACAAGATACTCAACAATGACGCGTCCGTAATTATCGACTTCGTGCAGCAGATGGCTGAACAGATGCACGCGCAGTTCGCTCGTTCTGTGTACGAAATGGTCGGGGAGGCAGCCGAAAGCGTCGGTAATGTCGCGCACATCGAGCAGAACCCCGAGCTAACCGGCTCCGAGGACGCCGCGGAGGTACGTCGGGGCCTCAGCGCGCTGCTCGAGAAGCTTGAGCTTGGGGTCGACGAGTACGGTGCCGTATCGTATCCGCAGTTGCACATTCACCCCAGCAATCAACGTATCATTGGCGCCCTGCAAGTTCCGGACACCGAGGAAGAAGCGATTCGGGTGGACGAGTTACTGAGGCAGAAGGAGGCAGAGGCGATGGGACGCGAGGCTGAGCGTCTACGGCGCTATCGCAGAAAATGAGTCGCAGCCTCATTGCCGTTGGATGTAACACCTACGATCACATCCGTCCGCTATCCGGTGCCGAGCACGATGCCAGCCGCATCGCCAGCTTGTTGATCGGGTCTGGCCGATATGATTATCGCACCGACAAGAGCACCGTGCTCCTGTCCCCCACTACCTCACAACTTCGCGATGCTGTTACGGAGTTGTATGAGCGAGCGCCGACCGAAGTCTGCCTGTACTTCGCGGGGCATGCGGAAAGCAGGGATGGTCGGTTGTATCTGAAATTGCGGGATACACAGGACAGCATACTGCCCGCAACCTCGATTAGCGCCGGCGACTTGCTCGATCTGATCGTTCAAATTCCGTCCTTGCTGCAACTCAACGTAATTATTGACGCATGCAACGCGGGAGGACTGGCTGTCGATCTAGCGCGAGTACTCGGAGAGCGAGCTCAGAAATCGCTCGGCGCGACCAGCATTTCGATCTTGGCTGGCGCCGGCCCCGATCAGCCCGCGCGGGAAACCCCAGGAGGAGGGCGGCTAACCTCTGCGATCACGGAGATACTAAGCGGCGCAGTAGTGATTCAGCGGTGGAGTCCTTACTTCGAAATGTCACAGATTGCGGAGGCAATTTCACGCCTGCCAAATGTCGCATCGCAGTCCCCTTCATACTGGGGAATGAACATCAGGGGCGCCAACCCGCTGTGCGCAAACCCGGTTTTTGATCCGGCCTCGGCGATTGTTGCCTCGCCTGAGTCGTATTTCGTAGGCAACGTTCCATTGTCTGCCGAGCAACTTGAGGTGGTTCGCCACTTCTTGCATCGCCTGCAAGCGGAGGGTTATCAGCCGGAACTTCTGCGGCCAGTCCAAAAGGCGATCTCATCCCTGCCTGACAACCAGCAGGTTAGTGTCTTCTTGGGCCTTTCCGAAACTGTAGAGTTTTACGAGAGGGATCGGGCTCAATGCCCACCGGACCGAGAGATCATGCTGGCGCAGTCGCTACTTCCATTGGCCAGCTCTGGCGCAGTCAAAGCAATCTTCGACCTTCAGTCTAAGCGACTCGTGTCGAGGTCAGTTGAACGACTGATCGCCCTTAAGGGTGAGTTGATTGTCGAACCACGAGCACTTGTCAAAGGCAGATCGAGCTTCGGATCTCTGTTCTTTCTACCCGTGCGCGTAGCTTTGCTGCTGGGGTGGATAGGGTTTTGTGCGGACCGCACCTTAGACGAGGTACATCTTTCTGAGCTAAAGCAACTTTCGGAAATAGTAATAACCAACTACAGGAACGTTCTCGTTGCCGTGGACGACCGGCAAGCATCGGGCATCTTTTGCTTTGTGGTTTCCGCATTGAAACTCGGATGGAACGACCACATCAGTGCTGTCATCAATAAGATGTTCATTGATGTCCTTCGTACACACGGACAAGTAGCAAAATACAACGCAACGGCAGCCGAACGACTACATTACCTCCTACATCGCTACGACGCAGCAAAGCTAGTCGGCATCATTCAGAAGCCAACAGAGCTTGTCTTCGCCTTACTTGTTTTTGGCGCGATCATTGGCAAGGACGGAGAGTGGGATAAGCACCTATTCACGATTGACCACCTAAGCATAAATGCATATGTCGCCTCATCACCTTTGCTATTTGGCGAAGAGACCATGATCGACGGTCGGAACATTTCAATGGCTGTTGGAGAACAGTTCTCCACCCTCGCTGATCTACGAAAGCTGATCCGAGATCTGACGGCCACCGATGCTATGATCGAATGGAGTTCCCATCCGGCGATAGACGCAATGTCGCTGACGCTACCCGACCGAGTGAATTGGGCGAAGCTGATTAAGTACCTGTCATCTGGTGAGATACAGATGTTCAAACCGCACCTGCGCATCTCTGTGGAGGACGCCACGACAGGCGTCCAAACCGTCATCTACGAGGAACCGGGAAGCGCCTAAGCAGCGGCAGGTCTCTGAGAGTCCGCTCACAGCCCGCAGGCCCCAGCCTCCCCCTTTATCCCCGCCCCCTCACCCTCGTGCACACTCCGCTGTTTCCACCCCAGCAGGAGCCACCGATGCACCGTCCTCCCATCGATCCGCCGCACCACGACACCGGCCCCGTGCCCCATCTGCAGCGTCCGGCGCGCGAGCACATTCCGCACACCACGCACGACAAGGCCGCGCTCTATCTCGTCATCGCGCCCCACATCAGCGCGCTCGCCGATGAGCTCTGGGCCCTCACGATGAAATCCTCGGGCCTTGCCGCTGAGCCGGCGGTGATCGCCCTCGCCGCCCGGCTGCTGCGCGAGGCCCAGCGGCTGCTGCGCGGCGAGCCCGGCGCCGGTCACATCGGCCTCGTCTTCGCCCCGCCCATGCTGCTCCACGCCCTCGCGCTGGGCATGCGCCAGTTGGCCCGCGCCGTCGCCGGTTTTCGCGCGCGCTACTACGGCCACAACCCGCTCACCGGCGGCGACGCCTGGGCCGTGTGTGACGCCTTTGGCAACCCCGACGCCCGCTGGCTCGGCCCCCGCGCCCTCACCAGCCTCGACGGCGAGATCAGCGAGCTCAACCTGATGACCGCAGAAATCATCCGCACCCACCTGCTCCGCCTCGCCGGCCACAGCAACACCCCGCTCCCGCCAACCCTGCAGCGCCCCAACCCCGAGGACGACCCGGAAGCCGCCGCCGCCAAGCCACCCGAACCGCCTCCGACGCCCACCAGCACCACCCGCTACGACAACCGCCGCCGCCAGGTCCGCCTCGTCCGCCAAACCGTCCGCCGCACGCTCCCGGCAGCCCCGCGGACCTGAGCCGGCACCGACGGCCGGAGCGGTTGGCTTAATCGCGTCCACTAACGGCACTCGATGCAGGTGTGAGCGTCTCCTCCCCCCTTGCGGGGCTTCGAGCCGCGCCGAAGGCAAAATCGCTCCAGTGGAGCGATTTTAGGGGAGAAGGCCTTGAGAGCTATGCTCGAATGGCCGGGACAGGGTGGGGGGTACGTTTCCCGCACCAGCCCATCCCCAGCTCGGTTCAGTAGCCACAAACAAAACTTATCCCCGCTCCCACCACCCCCATTACCCTCCCCTCACCTGCTCGCGCTGGACGGAATCGCGAACGAACGATGCGTGGGTGGGGATCGGGTGGAGTGCGGGTCGCCGTGCTCCAGGCCCAAATCCGGCCGGCCGGGCTGCACCACAGCCAAGCCGCCAGCAAACGCCGGGCGGGTCCTGTGACGGACCTGCCGATGGCCAGGCGCCCGGTCACACGGGAGCCCGGACCGGTCTGTCTGGAAACGTCCGGGGCTCGCCCCGAGGATCTGGATCGGCAGGCTCGGAGCCGAGGTCAGGCGATGCGGCATCGGGAAGTCCCGAAGCCCGCCGGAGATAAGCCCAAAACCCCGATCGGCCGGCGAGGCGATGCCTCGCACTACCATTGCGGACTACCGCTCGAGGCAAAGCCTCGCCGGCCCCGTCCCCCTGCCCGCATCCCCCGAGGCCCACGGCCGTCGGGCGCTCCGGCACGTCTGTCATCCACGCCCCGCGAGCGGCCCTTTGCTTCCGCCGCCCGCCCCCGGCGACCCAAGCCCCTATCGTAACCCCCTGCAGCGCTGCTAAAATACCCGCGAGGGCGAGGCGCGCTGGATGGGAGGAAACCATGGAGCGCATCCGTACGATTTTTCTCGCCGTGATCACGCTGGCCCTGGCCGCCGCATTCGTCACCGACGCCACCGCAGCGCCGAGGAAACCGGGCCGGCCGATCGGCACCTACGAGCAGCGGATGAAGGTCTGCGACCAGAACAACTTCAGTTGCGATCAGACCTGCGACCAGCTCATCGACATCGACAACAACGTGGCCGAGTGCCGCAAGCAGTGCGACGCCCGCTATGCCCGCTGCCAGAAGTGGGCCAAGACCAACGCCATGATCGTGCTGCCCCCCGACGACACCGGAGGGACAAAGCTCAACTCGGCCTGCGCCAAGGTGGGCGGCGTGTTCGACGACGGCGGCGGGTTGCTTGCCACCTGCACCAATGACAATTGCGACGGCGACGGCGGTGCGTGCTTCGTGGTCTGCCCCAGTCAGTCCGCCTGCACGGGCCACACACCCAGCCCGCTCACCGGCAACCAGACCCTGCTCTCCATCCTGCAGAACGGCGACAAGGTGTTCCGCCAGCTCGACAAGGCCCCCGCCGGCAGCCTGGTGGAAAGCGGCGACTCATCCCCGGCCGAGCCTCCGGTGATCCTCCAGTAGCGCCCGAGCGCCGGCCCCGGCCGGCGCTTCCCCTCCCCACCTATCCCCGCCCCCTCACCGACCTGCATACTCCTCCGTTTCCTCGACAACGGAGACCTCCATGCCCTTCCTTCCCCCCATCGATCCGCCCCACCACGACACCGGCCCTGTGCCCCATCTGCAGCGCCCGGCGCGCGAACACATCCCCCACACCACCCACGAAAAGGCCGCGCTCTATCTCGTCATCGCGCCCCACATCAGCGCGCTTGCCGCGGCCTTCACCACTCCGTGACCCCGCATTGCGTCGCCGCCCGCCGGCTCCTAGCCTTCGGCGCTCATCCAGAGAGGAGGCCCGCATGCGCAATCCGTTCGTCGCCGCCGCCCTGTCCCTGCCCCTGGTGCTGGGCGGGTTCGCCCTCGGCGCCCTGCCCGCCGAAGCGGCCGGGCACACCGTCACCATAGCGGGACACAAGTTCTCCCCCGCCAAGCTCACCGTCGCCGCGGGCGACACCATCACCTTCGTCAACAACGACAGCGCCCCGCACACCGCCACGGCCAAGGACGGCGCCTTCGACACCGGCCGCCTGTCGACCGGCGAGAGCGCCACCGTCACGGTCGCCGCGGCCGGGGCACACGCCTACATCTGCAAGATCCACCCCTCGATGAAGGGAACCGTGACCGCGAAGTAACCGGCTCGCCGCCGCACCGCGCAACCATTCGAAATCTTCATCCCAGCCATCAACTCCACTCCGTTGACTGCCCGGGCGCCGCCGCCGATCATCGCTCAATGCTTGACGACGAACGCCCCACTCCCGATCCGCGCTCGAACGGCGGCCCGCCGCTCGACGATTCCCCGCGTCCCTGGGGCGCAAATGGCATCGGCAACTACTTCGAGTGGAAGGCCGCCAGCGAAAAGGCCTTCAACGACGTGCCCTACGACATCGCCGTGATGCGCGCCCGCCGCGCCGACGCCCTCGGCCTCACCTACCGCGAATACACGCTCGAAATCCTCGAGCGCGGCCGCTACCTCAGTGCCGAGGCCGACGCCGACCGCATCGCCGAAATCAAGCGCAAGCGCCCCATCCCCTACTGAGGCTCGGCGACAACCTTCAGCGGCGCACGCCTCCGGCCGCCCCGCAGCAACCTCTTATCCCCGTCGCGCCGCCGTCGGATAACTCTCCCGACCTTCGACCATCCCGAGAGCATCCATGCCTTCGCCGCCCTACCCCCTACCCCCGGCAGTCTTGGCTCCTGCACGCAGCAGTTCTATGAGTGTGCCGCGATTTAGCCCGCTTTCCGGCGTTGCTGATCCTCAACAAGAACAACAAGGCCATCCGGAGCCCGCCATGATGCGCACCGCCCTTTTCGCTCTCAGCCTGCTCGCCGCCAGCCTTGCGGCCATGCCCGCCGAGGCGGCCTCGCGCGGTACGGCCCGCGCCTCCGCCGATATTCCGGTGCGCAGCGGCCCCGGCGCCGGCTACCGCACCATCGGCACGCTCGAAAAGGGCGCTCGGGTCCAGCTGCTGCGCTGCACCCGTGAGTCCAACTGGTGCCTGTTCCTCGATGCCGACGGCGAACCCGGCGGCTGGGTCCGCGGCTCCTACCTCGTTGGCTCCGGCGCCAAGCTCGAGGTCACCCCGCACAGGTTCCTCGGCTTTGATCCCCTCGATCCGCTCGATCGCTGTGAGGGCAGCTTGTTCTGCCGGTGAGGCGATTGCAGCCCGCCACAAAGATGAACGAATTGCGCTGACGGCGCCAAATAATTCTACCTAAACAAGGGTTTCAGCTTCGGTTCAGGCACTTCCTTCTAACTTCACGGTCAAGGCAGTGATGCCAACCCTGAAAAACGAAGGAAACCGAAGATGTCTTTCCGCGCTCTGAAGACCGCCGCCCTCGCCACCCTCGTCGTCGTCGCCACCGCCGGCGTTTCGATGGCTGCCCAGTACGCCTGGGTCGACAACAACGCCAAGGTGAAGAAGCATCACCAGCTGGCTTCCCAGACCGTCAACTGGGTCCAGGAAGGCCAGAAGGTCAAGATCATCGGCCAGTGGAACAACTGGTACAAGATCCAGATCCCGGGCCAGGATGGCTGGGTGAAGTCCGGCGTGCTCGATTTCAACCCCGGTCCGTTCCCGGGCCCGTTCCCCGGCTACGGCTATGGCTACGGCAGCTCGTTCTGCATCAACGGCCAGAACGCCTCGTTCTGCCTGAGCGGCGGCTACTAAGCCCCACGGACCATCGGGTCCATGCAGCGCGCCCCCGGTTTCCGGGGGCGCGTTTCTGTCAGGGGGTTTCAGGCTGCGTTCAGCTTGGCACTGTTAAACCTCATGACAAGGCAGCGATGCCGCAACAGACTCCAAAGGATCCCATCATGTTCATCAAGAGCATCAAGACTGCAGCCCTCGCCACCGCCATCGTGATTGCAACCGCCGGCGCCTCCATGGCCGCCACCTGGGCCTATGTCGATCACGACGCCAACGTCCGCAAGAACCACAGCAACGGCTCCGTCGTGGTCAATAACGTCGATGAAGGCGATAAGGTCAAGGTCATCGGCCAGTGGAACAACTGGTACAAGCTGCAGATCCCGGGCCCGGACGGTTGGGTCCGCGCCAACGTGATCGATTTCGACTACTACGATGATGATGACTACTACCCGGCCAAGCCCGGCTACGGCTTCGGCAGCAACTTCTGCGTCGAGGGCAAGAACGCCCAGTTCTGCCTCGGCACCAGCTACTGATCTTCATCCGACGCAAGTCGGGCCGATCCGAAGCGCTCCCGGGACCTCCCCCGGGGGCGCTTTCGTTTACCGGCCGTTAGACATACCCGAAGCTGGCGCCGCAGCTTTCCGCCAGATCGCGAGTTTCTACCCAAGGGAGGAACCCGAAATGTCCCTGCTTCGAGCCGCTCTGTGCCTTTCCGCGACGTTTGCCGCCCTCGCCTTCGCCGTCGTTCCCGCCGCTGCCGGTGGAGTCGTCGCGTCCGCTGCCGTCAACGTCCGCGCCGGCCCCGGCGGTGGCTATCCGGTCGCCGATGTGCTGGGCGCCGGTCAGCCGGTCCGCATCAACTACTGCCAGGGCCCGTGGTGCCTGATCCGGCAACCCGGTCCGGACGGCTGGGTCGATGCCAATTATCTCACCACCCCGCGCCACTACGCCAAGCACGGCTACGTGGAGAACGTCGATCACAAGAGCCCCTCCTATGCCGGTGGCTACTATGGCGGCGAACGCTTCTACGACGACTATTCCTTCCTCGAGCGGCCGCATCAGCGCCACCGCAGCTACGATTTCTACGGCGGCATCATCTGCATCCATGGTGACTACGCGAAAGTCTGCCCCCGTCGCTGATCGTCGCAGCGCCGCACACAGCTCGTCGATGCCAGCTCCCGCCGCCTCGACCTCGGATCGCCGTTCATTTTCAGTTCAGGAAACCCGGCGCAGGTTCGCCGCGTTTGGGGAGAGTTACGACAAAGATTTCTCCTGAAAGGAGCCCCCTCATGCCCCTCAATCGTCTGGCCCTCGGCGTCACCAGCGCCCTCTTTGCCGTGGCCGGTGGCATCACCGCTGCCAGCGCCGCCAGCGCCTATGCCTCAAGCACCGTCAACGTCCGCTCAGGCCCGGGCACGGGGTACTCGGTGGTGGACGTGCTGCGTCGCGGCCAGCGGGTCGAGGTCGACTACTGCAGGGGCTCCTGGTGCAGAATCGAGCAGCGCGGCGCCGATGGCTGGGTCAACGCCAATTTCCTCAACGCCGACCGCTACGACGACGACGATCGCTACTACGACGATTACGACGATGACTACTTCGATGATGGCTTCTATCTGGAGCGGCCGCGCTATCGCTACCGCTACCCGTTCTATCGCAGCCAGGCCTGTTTCGGCGGCTCCAACGCGTCGTTCTGCTTCAGCAACTGACCCGCTTGTCGGGCGTCGTGGCGCGGCCTATCTAGGTCGCACCACACAGCGCCCGGTGCCCCATGGCTACGCAGCAGATGAAGCCTTACGTGAAGCTCGCCTCGACCCTCGCCAGCGTGGGCCTCGGCATCTTCTTCATCGAGCGCTTCGGCCTCTCCGAGCTGCAGAAGAACGGCACCATCCACATCGACGGCACGATCCTGTCGCTCATGGTGTTGGCGCCGATCGTGCTGGTCATCGCCGGCGCGATCGTCTTCATGGTCGGAAAAATGCGCCGCCTCTGATCCTCCCCCGCGTGGCGGGGGAAGAAGACCACCCGAAGTGTGGTGGAGGGGGCGACTGCAGATGCCGTCCTCCTGCCCTACTCGACCCTTAGCCGCTCAACGTCGATGCCACGCGCCAGCAGCGGCTCCCGCATGCGCCGCCCCAGGAACTCGTTGATTCCGTAGAGCGCCACGGCAGCCACCAACAGGACGATGCCGAAGCCGCGCGTGCCTTCCTCGGTGCCGATCGCAATAGCCGCCAGCACCGCCGCGGCGCCTCCACCCAACAGGATGTACCACTTGCGCTCCGCCTGCACCCTGAGGTTTCGGGCGCTCGACAGCAGCAGGTCCTTGAGCTCCAGGTCACCCATCGCCGCCAGTTCCGAGCCGCCGCCCTCGCGCCGGATCGTCTGCATATAGGCCTCGACCCGCCGCTCGATCACCTCCTGCCGCTCGGCATCGCGCCGCCCACGGAAGAAGTAGCTGCCGACAATGCCGATCAGCCCCAGAACCAGCGCGATTTCCAGCAGCACAACCATAGCCAATCCCCTTCCCGGAGCGTCAGCGCCCATCGCTCATCAGATGTCCCCGGGGGTTCGCCGATTCAAGAAGTTGCCCGGAAACTTGTCCCGACAATCGCCACATCCACAGAGCGGCACCTCCCCCTCTGACGGGGGAGGATGGGTGGGGGTGAGCGGAGCCACGATACCGGATCAAGCCGCCGCCCTCGCGCCCCTCGGCAGCAGGTGCCCGCTCAATGCGGCGGCGTCTCCTCCTCTACCGCCGTCGCTGCAGTCTTCCTCCCCACCTGGCTCAGGTGTCGCTCCCGCGCCATCACCACCAGCCCAGCGCCGACGATCACCGCCGCGCCGACCAGAGAGATCGGGTCGATCAGGTGCCCGAACACCTGGTAGCTGAGGAAAATGCCCCATGGCAGCGAGAAGTAGCTGAACGGCTGCAGCGTGCTGGCCGGCGCCCGCGACAGCGCCACCATCATCAGCCCATGCGAGGCCGTCGAAGTCACCATCACCAACGCCATCTGCAGCGTCGCCGTCAGGTCCATCGGCTGCCAGAAGAACACGCCGGTCGCGGTCGTCAGTGCCAGTCCGATCACCCCGACATAGACCATGCTGGTCGCCGTCGTATCTACGCTCGATACCTTCCGGGTCAGCGCGATGTAGACCGCGTAACTCGTCGCCGACACCAGCGCGAACAACACCCCGCCGTCGATCGGCAACCCACCCGGCCGGATGATCACCAGCGCCCCGCAGAACCCGGCAAATACTGCGACGATCCGGAACACTCCAACCCGCTCGCCGAGGATCGGGATCGCCACCAGCGTCGCCAGCAGCGGGTAAACCAGCGTGATCGCCTGCAGCTCCGCCAGCGGTACGGTTCGCAACGCCACTGCGAACGTCCAGATATCGACCACCAGCAGCAGCGCCCGCAGCCCTTGCAGCCATGGATATTTCGAGCGGAACGCCTGCTTCAGCGGCCCCTGCCGGCTCACCAGCACCAGGGAAAACGCCGCGAACGCCCAGAAGCGGAGCATGGCGATCTGAAACGGCGAATGCGTCTGCACCAGCGTCTTGGACACTGCGTCCTGCACGCCGAAGATCACGATGGCGAAGAGAGTAAGGCCGATAGCGAGCGCGACATTGTCGGCTCGGCGGCGGGGTTGCCCGGTTGTGGGCTCAGTCATGGAACGAACTCTGCAGAAGTCAAATGCCCCGGGCCTGCGGCTCGGGGCAAGAGGCGGGAACTAAGTGAGCAATCAGCTGCTGCTCTTCATCGTGGCGTTCTTGATCAGCCCGGCGATCGTGGTCAAGAGACCACCACCGACCAGACCCGTCAGGCCCTGCCCGGCGAGTGCGCCGATGTCCATCCCGCCCGTACCGGCGGCCGCTGCAGCCGTACCGACGAGACCGGATAGCCCGGGGATCATGCCCGCCAGCCAGGTGCCGAGCCAGCCGCCGATCGCGCCCGCGATCGTATTGCCCACCGGCCCGAGATTAACCTGCTTCAGCACGGCCGCGATGCCGTTACCCCCCACGCCGCCGCCAATCAGTTGAACGAGAATCGGAATAATTGCTTCCATTTGGACGCTCCTCAGATCCAGCTTTTGGAAGCCGAGTGGCCCCCAACTCGCAATTGCGACGATACGCCCGATCGTGGAGAGTCGGTAGTCACCAACGCGCACCTACTTGAATGAATAGGGGAAATCTCGCCGGGCCAAAGTTCTCGCGGTTCAAACCTGCGGTTTTTTGCTTGCCGTACGTCACTCATCATTGCCCTCAACTTGCCGATGCGGCACCGCAGCGCCATCAATTGAAGCGGGCCACGCGAAGCCCTATCTTTCGCCTCGACTCATGACATCAGCACCCGAACATTCCCCGGCCGATCTCAGCCGCGTCGCCCCAAAGATTGCGCTCGTCACCGGAGCTGCCGACCGGGTCGGCGCTGCCATCGCGCGCCGCCTCGCCCGCGACGGCTGGGCCGTGATCATCCACTACCGCTCATCGGCCGAAAAAGCCGAAGCCGTGGCCGCGGAAATTCGCGCCGGCGGCGGCAAAGCAGCGACCATCGGCGCCGACCTCGCCGACCGCGACCGCCGCGCTACACTCATCGCCGATGCTGCCAAACACTTCGGCCCACTCACCCTGCTGGTCAACAACGCCTCGAGCTTCGAGCGCGATTCCGTCGCCGATCTCGACGAGGCTCTTTGGGACGCGCACTTCGCCGTCCACGCCGAGGCACCGGCCTTCCTGTCGCGTGATTTCGCCGCCCAGCTTCCCGAGGGCGCCTCCGGCAACATCATCAACATCATCGACGAGCGCGTCCTCGACCTGTCGCCGGCCTTCTTCAGCTACACCTTGTCGAAGTCCGTGCTCTGGACCATGACCCGCACCCTGGCCCAGTCGCTCGCCCCCCGCATTCGCGTCAACGCCATCGGCCCCGGCCCCACCGTGCCGCCGCCGCACGTCTCGTCCGAAGCACACCTTCGCCGCCTCACCGAATTGCCGCTCGGCCGCGCCGCCGGCCCCGATGGCATCGCCGATGGCGTCGCGGCGATTCTGTCGCTCGACTCCATGACCGGCCAGATGATCGTCCTCGATGGCGGTGAGCACATCGAGTGGCCGGCCCGCCGCGGACCGACCCCGAGGCGCAAATGACCGACACGTCTCCTCCGCTGCACGGCGCCGAAGTTATCAAGAGCTTCGTCAAGACCCTGCCCGCGTCGCCCGGCGTCTACCGGATGTTCGATGCGGCCGGCGAAGTCGTCTATGTCGGCAAGGCGCGCAACCTCAAGGCGCGCGTTACCAACTATACGCGCCCTGAAGGCCTCGATATCCGCATCCGCCGGATGATCGAAGCCACCGTCAACATGGAGTTCGTGCGCACCGAGACCGAGGCCGAAGCGCTCCTCCTCGAAGCCAACCTGATCAAGCGCCTGAAGCCGCGCTTCAACGTGCTGCTGCGCGACGACAAGAGCTTCCCCTACATCCTCATCGCCACCGAGCACGAAGCCGCCGAGCTCAAGAAGCATCGCGGGTCCCGCCGCATCAAGGGCCACTATTTCGGCCCCTTCGCCTCGGCGCTGGCGGTCAAGCGCACCATTACCGCGCTGCAGCGCGCCTTCCTGCTCCGCACCTGTTCGGACAGCTTCTACAAGGCCCGCACCCGCCCCTGCATGCTCCACCAGATCAAACGCTGCTCGGCCCCCTGCACCGGCGAAATCTCGATCACCGACTACAACGAGCTGGTCGAGGAAGCCCGTCAGTTCCTCTCCGGCAAGTCCAAGTCCGTGCAAGATCACCTCGCGGCCGACATGAACGTCGCCGCCGAAGCCCTTGATTTCGAGCGCGCCGCCCTGCTCCGCGACCGCCTAAGCGCCCTGGCCCTAGTGCAATCGCAAGGCGATGTCGCCTCGAAATCCGTCGAGGAAGCCGACGTCTTCGCCATCGGCCACGAGGCCGGGCAGTTCTGCGTCCAGGTGTTCTTCTTCCGCGCCTACCAGAACTGGGGCAACCACGCCTTCCGCCCGCGCGCCGATGCCTCACTCTCCGATGCCGAAGTGCTCGAGGCCTTCATCAGCCAGTTCTACGAAGACCGCACCCCGCCCAAGCAGATTCTGCTCTCGCACGAGTTGAGCGAGAAGGACCTGATGGAGGAAGCCCTCTCCGCCCGCGCCGGCTCGAAAGTCTCGATCCAGACCCCGCAGCGCGGCGAGAAGAAGGACCTGGTCCAGCACGCCCTCAACAACGCCCGCGAGGCGCTGGGCCGTCAGCTGGCCGAAGGCGCCACCCAGAAAACCCTGCTCGAGGGCGTCGCCACCCTGTTCGGCCTCGACGAGCCGCCGCGCCGCATCGAGGTCTACGACAACTCCCACATCTCCGGCACCAACGCGGTTGGCGCCATGATCGTCGCTGGCGAAGAGGGGCTGAACAAGAAGTACTATCGCACCTTCAACATCCGCTCGACCGACATCACCCCCGGCGACGATTTCGGCATGATGCGCGAAGTGCTGACCCGCCGCTTCACCCGCCTCGCCAACGAGAGCGAGCCCGAGGCCGAGGACGAAAACACCGGCATGCCGGATTGGCCCGACGTCGTCTTCATCGACGGCGGCGCCGGCCAGCTCAATGCAGTGCGCGAAGTGATCGCCCAGTTGAACCTCCAGAAGGAGGTCATCTTCATCGGCATCGCCAAGGGCGAGGAGCGCGACGCCGGCCGCGAGAAGTTCTTCATGGAAGGCCGCGACGCCTTCATGCTCCCCCACCGCGATCCCGTCCTCTACTACGTCCAGCGCCTCCGCGACGAAGCCCACCGCTTCGCCATCGGGACCCACCGCGCCAAGCGCAAGAAGGACATCATCAAGAACCCGCTCGACGAAATCGAAGGCATCGGCCCGACGAGAAAGCGCGCCCTGCTCCAGCGCTTCGGCAGCGCCAAAGCCGTCGGCCGCGCCGCCCTCGCCGACCTCGCCTCCGTGCCGGGCGTCTCCACCCAGCTCGCCCAACAGATCTACGACCATTTCAACGGCTCTTAGGGCCACAGCCACCGGCCCCATCTCCCCCCAAGCGGGGGAGAATGGAATTGCTTGGGCTTAGCCCTTCGCTAAGTCCTGGAAATTCCAAGAGGGGGGACTTCTTGGGGCACGATGCAAGTAATCTGCGTACCCCCAAAAACAAAAGGCGCCCGAGGGCGCCTTCGTTCATCTCATCGCTGAGAGCGCTGCTTAGTTGACCGCAGTACGGGCAACGACCTTGATGTCGTCGCGGGTGATGCCGAGGTCGCGGAGCTGGGTGTTGCTCAGCTGCGAGAGCTCACGGACGGTGCGGTTGTAGGCGGCGAACTGCGAAAGCTTCTGACGGATGTTCATTTGGTTTCCCCTTCTGTTTGGTGACGCTGATATATGCCCGCCAACCCGACCCAACCAGTAGGGTATTTCGCACCCGAGCTATGCACGTTGCGCATGGTCGATTAACTGCCGTTAAGTTTCCGTTCAGACTCGTCCATCCAGCCCGCGCGCCGGGCATCTCCGGGTGGAAACCTGTTCAGACACCATTCACCATCATGGCGTTAGCAGGGCGCCAACGAGGCCTGAGGATCGAACCTGCCATGCGTCTGACGCTCATCGCATTGCTCGCCACCACCGCCGCGACCCCCGCCCTGGCCGACGCCATCACCTACAAAGGCACGCTCGGCACCCTCCCCATCATCGTCGAGTTCTCGTCCGATCCGGCCGAACCCGACGAGCCGTTCGTCGGCCGCTATGCCTACATGAACAAGGGCATCGACATCCCCCTCGATGCGGTCGACTTCGAGCCCGGCCGGTTTGATCTCGCCGAGGAACTGCCCTGCGACGAGACCAGTTGCAACAACACCGCCGACGACACGCCGCCCGCCCCGCGGCTCGGCGCCAAATGGCACCTCGAAACCGCCGGCACCCGCCTCACCGGTACCTGGGCCGGCAACGGCAAGACCCTCCCGATCAGCCTCGAAGCCGTTGGCTCCCGCTCGTTCGAGTACGACCCGCCGCTGACCGCCGACAGCCTCGCCAGTGTCTACTACGGCTTCTTCGCATCCGACGCCCGCCTGACCGCGGAGACCGACCCCTATGACTGGGCCAAGCTCGATGTGCCACTCGAATACTCGGCCGAAACCACCTGGGGCGACTCGGCTTTCCACTACGCCACCGACCCCCGCACCAAGTTCCCCTATCCCCGCGTCATCAGGGCCGGCGATACCGACGTCAGCCTCACTAACGCGCACCTCCGGTCGAACCACTTCGCCATGAGCGCCGACGCGCTGAACTGCCCGGCCCACGCCTATCTCGGCCTCGGCTGGGACCCAATAAGCGCCCACTCGATCGATACCCTTGCCGGCTACGAAGACGAGACCGTCACGGTCACTTACCTCTCGCCCAGCGTCATGACCTGGGTTGAAGCCGGCAGCCTGTGGTGTGGCGGCGCCTACCCGGAGAACCACGCGCGCTACTACAACCTCGACGTCGCTACCGGTGAGTTCCTCGACCTGAGCCGCATCTTCAAGGGCTGGGTCTTCAATCAGGGCGCAGAGATCACCGCCGATCAGGAAGAGGCCAGCCACGATCCGCTCGACTACCGCTGGGGACCCGATGCGGCTCTCGCCGAGTTCATCCGCACCCATCACACCACGACTGAAGCTGACGCCGAGTGGGAAAAGGAATGCGGCATCGACGACGTGATCGCCACCAACCTCCGCATCAGCTTCGAGCAAGGCGACATGGTCCAGTTCCGGGTAGGCGACCTCCCCCATGTCGCCGGGGCCTGCGAAGGCACCGTCTACACCGCCCCGATCACCGAACTCCGCGAATTGCTGGCACCCCAGGCGGCCGACTACTTTCCGGTCCTCAGGAACTAGACCGCCACGGCACACCGTCAGTAGCCCACAGGCGTTTCGTCACGGCGGGCACGCGCAACCCGGTGTTGCCCATCACCACTCATTTGTGCTTGTTCCTCCGCCAAGTCGCCCCGCCGACGTGAGACGAGGATACGATCTGATGCCTACGGAGGACCGCAAACTCCTGCTTCGCGACCTGACGCGGGACCTGCTGCTTGCCGGCCGCCTATGGCGCAAGATGGCGCGCGCCGCCGCCGCCAAGCATGGGGTCTCCGAAGCCGCCTCTGCGCCGCTGATCTGGATCGACCGGCTCGGCGAAAATGTCCGCCAGAATGCCCTCGCCGACGCCATCGGCATCGAGGGCGCCTCGCTCGTTCGCCTGATCGACGAGCTGCAGGCCTCCGGCCTCGTCACCCGCGAGCCCGACCCCAACGACCGCCGCGCCAACGCCGTCTCGCTCACCGCCCGCGGCCGCGAGGTCGTCGCCAAGGTCAACGAGGACGTCATGACCCTCCGCCGCCAGGTGTTTGCCGACCTCGACCAATCCGACTTCGAAGCCACCCTCCGCGTCTTCGCCGCCATCAAGGCGGCCGCAAAGGACGGCTCAGAGCAATAGTATTCGACGAACGGACTAACGCTCCCTCGTGACAAGTCGGAAAAGCTCGGCTACAAACCCGCCCCATGAACCTTCGCGCCGCCTATTCGTATTGGTATTTTACCACCGGAAGCCGCTGGCAGCCGAAGGGGCGCGTTTGACGTAAAACACCAAACCGAGATTTCCCAAAAAGCCGCCAGATCACCTGGCGGCTTTTTTGTCGCCGGTGCCCAGAACCCCGAGGAGCCGACGAAATGCTGAAATCCACCGACGACCTGCGCATCAAACAGATCCGCGAACTCCGATCGCCCGAAGAGGTGATCCGCGAGTTCCCGCGTACAGATGCGGCCACCCGCACCGTGCTGAGCTCTCGCCACGCGCTCCACAACATCCTCCACGGCACCGACGATCGCCTCGCTGTCGTCGTCGGCCCCTGCTCGATCCATGATCCGAAGGCCGCGCTCGAATACGCCCGCCGCCTCGCCCCGGTCCGTGAGCGCCTCGCTGGCAGCCTCGAGATCGTCATGCGCGTCTATTTCGAGAAGCCCCGCACCACCGTCGGCTGGAAGGGCCTCATCAACGACCCCAACCTCGATGGCAGCTTCGACATCGACAACGGCCTGCGCCTTGCGCGTTCGGTGCTGCTCGAGATCAACAATCTCGGCCTGCCCGCCGGCTCCGAATTCCTCGATATGACCACCCCGCAATACTTCGCCGACCTCGTCTCCTGGGGCGCCATCGGGGCGCGCACCACCGAGAGCCAGGTGCACCGCGAGCTCGCCTCGGGGCTGAGCTGCCCGGTCGGCTTCAAGAACGGCACCGACGGCAATGTGCGCATAGCGCTCGACGCGGTGAAATCCGCAAGCCAGCCGCACCATTTCCTGGCAGTGACCAAGTCCGGCCACTCCGCCATCGCGGCGACCACCGGCAATGACGACTGCCACATCATCCTGCGTGGCGGCAAAGTGCCGAACTTCGGCGCCGAGAGCGTCAATGCGGCCTGCCTCGAGGCCGAGAAGGCCGGCATCCGCCCTGCTGTGATGATCGACGCCAGCCACGCCAACTCGTCGAAGAACCCGGAGAACCAGCCCTTGGTTCTGGCCGACGTCGGCGCGCAGATCGCCGCCGGCGACAAGCGCATCGTCGGTGTCATGGCTGAGTCGAACCTGGTCGCCGGCCGCCAGGACCTCGTTCCCGGCAAGGAACTGGTCTACGGCCAGTCGATCACCGACGGCTGTATCGACTGGGACTCGACGGTCACCGTGCTCGAAAAGCTCGCTGAAGCGGTGGAAACCCGCCGCCGCGTCACCGGCCAGTTGGTAGCGTAGCCCACTGAGACAGACGGCCCCCTCCCATCCTCCTCCACAAGGGGAGGCCGGGAGGGGCCGTCTCTATCCGTAGCGCTCAATCGTCCCCTCAACCCTCACCTTGACCCCGCCACGCCGATAGCGTCTTCTTCCGACATGCAAATTCCGCCGCAACTGATGACGCTTCCCAACCAGCTGACTATCGGCCGCATCCTGGCGATTCCGGTGATCTGCCTGTTCCTCGTCGCCGGCTGGGATTGGCTGCGCTGGATCGCCCTGCTGCTCTACATCGCCGCCGCCGTGACCGACTGGCTCGACGGCTTCCTCGCCCGGCAGATGAACCTCAACTCGGCGCTCGGCAAGATGCTCGACCCGATCGCCGACAAGCTGCTGGTCGGCGCGCTGCTCATCACCTTCGCCTGGACCCGCGATCTCAACGGCTGGGACCTGATCCCGGCCATCGCCATCATGCTGCGCGAGATCTTCGTCTCCGGCCTCCGCGAGTACCTGGGCAACCGCTCCATCTCGGTCCCAGTCACCTTCCTCGCCAAGTGGAAGACCACGGTCCAACTCGTTGCGCTCGGCCTGATCATTGCCGCCCCGATGCTGCTCGGACTGGGCTTCATCAGCCATCTGTTCCTGTGGATCGCCGGCGGACTCACGGTCTGGACCGGATGGGAGTATCTTCGCTCCACTTGGCCGCATCTCTCGGGACCCGAGCTATGAAGATCCGCTATTTCGCCTGGCTCCGCGAACGGCTGAATCGCGGCGAGGAAGATGTCTCGCCGCCGCCTGAGATCCTCACCGTCGGCGACCTGATTCAGTGGCTGAGAAGCCGGGACGAAGCCGCTGACCTGGCGATGCAAAAGCCGAACCTGATCAAGGCCGCTCTCGACACCGAAATCGTCCCGCATACCGCCCTGATCGCCAACGCCAAGGTCATTGCGCTCTTTCCCCCGATGACCGGCGGCTGATCATGTCGGTCCGGCTGCAGGAAGCGCTCTTCGATCCCGGCGCCGAAACCAACGCGTTCCTTGAAGCCGCAGCCGGTGCGGGCGCTGCCGTCACTTTCACCGGCCTCGTCCGTTCTCGCCCCGATGATCCCGTCAGCACCCTGACGCTCGAAAGCTACCCCGAACTGGCCGAAGCCCAGATCAGCAAGGCTATCGCCGCGGCCGTCACCCGCTTCGGCCTGATCAAGGTCTCGGTCATCCATCGCTACGGCCGCCTCGTCGTCGGCGAGCCGATCGTCCAGGTCATGACCCTCGCCCCGCACCGGCAGGCCGCCTTCGACGGCGCCTCGTTCCTGATGGACTACCTGAAAACCGACGCCCCCTTCTGGAAGAAGGAGGCGACCCCCGACGGCGACCGCTGGGTCGAAGCAAAACAAGAAGACGACGCGGCACGCGATCGTTGGAGGAAGAATGACTGAAGCCCGCCCGCCCTTCTCGCTCGTCGGGATCGACCACGTTGTTTTCATCGTCGACGACCTCGCGAAGGCGACCAAATGGTACGCCGACGTGCTCGGCTGCCAGCCTGGCTATTCCTACCCCACGCTCGGCATGGAGCAGGTCTGGTGCGGCGCGGCGCTAATCGTCCTGTGGGACATCACCCACCCCGGCGCCGCTTCGGCCGTTCCGCCGATCAAGGGCGGCCGCAACGTCGACCATGTCTGCATCGCGCTCAGCCCCTTCGACGAGCACGAGATGCGCGCCCATCTGAGCAGCCACGGCGTCAAAATCGAGCGCGAGGCCCTGCACGGCGGCGCCCGCGGCATGGGCAACTCATTCTACGTGCTCGATCCATGGAGCAACAAGCTCGAGCTCAAGGGACCGGCGGTCTACCCGGATGGCCGCGATTGGGGAAAAGAGGCGAAATGATCAGCGATAGCGACCTGAGACACCTCGTCCGAGCCGTCGATCTTGCCGAAGCGGCGCTCGCAACCGACAACGATCCGTTCGGCTCGGTGCTGGTCTCCGCCGATGGACGTGTGCTGTTCGAGGACCACAATTGGGAATCGACAGGCGACGGCACCCGGCATCCCGAGATCGACATCGCCAAATGGGCAGCGGCCAACATGACCCCCGAGGATCGGGCCGCCGCGACCGTCTACACGTCTGGGGAGCACTGCCCGATGTGCGCGGCGGCCCATGCCTGGGTGGGGTTGGGCCGCATCGTCTATGCCGGCTCATCCGAACAGCTCGGCCACTGGCGAGCGGAAGTCGGAGCATCTGCCTCCCCGGTCGCGGCCCTGCCGATCAACGCCGTGGCGCCGGGCCTGCCTGTCGAAGGACCGGAACCGAGCCTGAGCGCGCGCTTGCGCCAACTGCACCACCGCCGGGCGGCCGCGAAGGCCGGCCGGGCGGGCTAGTCACGGGCCCAAACAAAAAGGCCCGCTCAGCGAGCGGGCCTTTGAAATCACCTGAGTTGCGCCCTTATTCGGCTGCGACCTTCTTCGGCGTCACCGCTTCGGTGTACGCATTAATCAGCGTCGTGCAGGCCTTGGCCGGCTTGAACTTGAACTCGCCGACTTCCGAAACTGGGGTCAGTTCGGCTGCGGTACCGGTCAGGAAGCACTCGTCGTAGTTCGCGAGCTCTTCCGGCTTCATGTGCCGCTCGATGACCTTGTAGCCGTTCTCCTTGGCCAGCCCGATCACCGTCTGCCGGGTGATGCCGTTGAGGAAGCAATCCGGGGTCGGCGTGTGGATCTCGTCGCCCTTGACGAAGAACACGTTGGCGCCGGTCGCCTCGGCCACATAGCCGCGATAGTCGAGCATCAGCGCGTCGGCATAGCCGTTCGCCATGGCCGCGTCCTTCGACAGCGTGCAGATCATGTAGAGGCCGGCCGCCTTGGCCGAGGACGGGATCGTCTCCGGGCTCGGACGTTTCCAGCGGCTCCACTCGAGGCGAATGCCTTTCAGCTTCTCCTCGACGGAGAAATAGCTCGGCCAGACCCACGAAGCGATCGCCAGGTGCACCTTGTTGTTGCGGCCGGGAACCGATAGTTCCTCGGAACCACGCCAGGCGATCGGCCGGACATAGGCGTCGACCAGGCCGTTCTTTTCGAGCACCAGGCGCTTGGCCGCTTCGATTTCGTCGACCGAGTAGGGAATAGTGAAGTCGAGCGTCTTGCCGCTCTGGATCAGCCGCTCGGTGTGCAGGCGCGACTTGAAGATCTCGCCGCCATAGGACCGCTCGCCTTCGAACACCGCGCTGGCATAGTGCAGCCCGTGCGTCAGCACGTGGATCTTGGCGTCCTTCCAGGGAACCATCTGACCATCAAACCAGATCCAGCCTTCGCGCTGGTCCATCGGCAAGCCTGCCATCTTCATCTCCCACTCGTCTGGTGCGGCCCTTGGGGTCCGCCGTGTTATTGCCTGTGATCCTGCCCCACCGGCTTGCTATTGGCAAACCGGAACGGCTTTGGGATAAGGCAAAGAGCTGTGTTTTCGATGGGGTGATGATGGCATCGGGCAAAATAAATGTCAACAAGGCTGACATAAATTTGGCGCAGGCCGACGATCCGGCCATGCCGCTCGACGTCATGGGTTTGTTTTTCTTTGCTTATCGGGACTTCGTTGGCGATGCTGATGCATTGCTTGAGCGACAGGGTTTCGGTCGGGCGCACCACCGGGTGCTCTATTTCGTCAATTTGAAGCCCGGCATGCCCGTCGCCGACCTGCTCGATATCCTCAAGATCACCAAGCAGAGTCTTGCCCGCGTGCTGCGCCAACTGGTCGACAACGGCTATGTCGAACAAAAAACCGGTGAAAGCGACCGCCGCCAGCGCCTGCTCTACGCCACCGAAAAAGGCCGCGCCTTGTTCGAAACCCTCTCCGCCACCCAAACCAGCCGCATCGAAGCCGCCATCGCCGCCCTCCCCCCGGAAGGCAAGCGCACCGTGCTCCGGTTCTTCGTCGGCATGGTGGAGCCGGATGACCGTGGATTGCTGGATCGGCTGAAGCTGACGGAAGAGCTTTAGCCCCCGACTAAGCTCCCGGCTGCCGGTACCCGACCGCTTGGGCACGTCCAAGGGCCGCCAAGGTCTCCTCGACCGTCAGCAACGGCGTCGTCTCGAACTCCGAACACGCACCGCCGCCCCCGATGGCGATGGCCACCGCCGCCATGGCGACGTTGTCGGGGGCTTCCCACAGGTTGTAGCCGTCATGTGGGCCGAACGCGTACCAGAATCCGTGCAGCTTACCGCCGACGGACTCGATGTACTTGCGCGCGGCCTCGCGGCGATCCTCGGGATTCTTGGTCAGCCGCGCCCAAGTTTCAGGCGTGTAGCTGAAGCGTGTCAGATAGAGTGCCATGGCTGAGCTCCTCCGCTCTTCCCCAAAACACCCCACCCTACAGCCGTTGGCAGGCCGCGGGTATTGGCGAACTCAGCAGAGCCGCCGACCGTTCGGCACGCCACGCTCGACGGCCGCCAGCACGATCGCGCCGTTCTCGTCCTCGAACCCCAGCGTCAGCACTTCGCTGCGCACCGGGCCGATCTGGCGCGGCGGGAAGTTGACAACGGCCATGACCTGGCGGCCGACCAGCGTCTCCGGCGTGTAGTGCACCGTGATCTGCGCTGAGCTTTTCTTCACCCCTATCTCCTGACCGAAATCGATCAGCAGAATATAGGCGGGCTTCCTGGCCTCGGGGAAAACTCGGGCTTCGATAATCGTGCCGACGCGGATGTCGACCTGCTCGAACTCCGCATAGGTGATCTCAGCCATCAGTTCGCACCGACCTTATTGGGAGCCGAGGCGGCCGTCAGGCCCGCCCGAGCTCTTCTGATCGCTGGCGCGCCGCACGAACGGCGCGATCGAGCAGCGGCTCGAGCCCATCCGGCGCCATCAGCACCTGCAGCGCTGCGTAGGTAGTACCCTTGGGCGAGGTGACATTCTCGCGCAGCGTTCCGGCCGGTGTCGGATCGGCGTCCATGAGCGCTGCAGCGCCAGTCACGGTCGCCCGCGCCAGCTGCATCGCCTGCTCGTCGTCAAAACCCTGCCGGCGCGCCGCCGCGGCCAGGGCCTCAACCATATAGAATACGTAGGCCGGGCCCGACCCGGAGACGGCCGTAACGCCGTCGATCTTGGCTTCGTCGTCGAACCACATCACCTGCCCCGCCGCGCTCAGCAGCGCATCGGCGGTAAGCCGGTCCTCGTCGCTTATGGCGAGGCCAACTGCGCCGGTGATGCCGCGGCCGACCTGCGCCGGCGTATTCGGCATGGTGCGGATCACCCGGTCGGTCTGCAGTCCCTCGGACAGGCCGACCAGCGAAATCCCGGCCGCGATCGACAGCACCAGCGTATAGCTGCCCACCACCGGCTGGATCTCGGCCATCACCTCATAGATCACCTGCGGCTTGACCGCGATGACCAGCACATGGGTCAGGACGCCGATCGGGCTCGCCTGCAGGCGAACGCCGTGCTGCGCGGCAAACTGCGCTGCGTGCTCGGACGGCTGCGGATCGCACAATACCAACCGATCCGGCGGCAGCCCGCCGGCAATCCAGCCGCGGGCCAGCGCCAGGCCCATCTTGCCGGCCCCGACCAGAACGACGGGGCCGATATCTGATAAATTCAAGCTTCGCCTACCGTTTCGAACATGACCTGGCTGAGTGCCTCGGAGGCGCCCTTGCCAGCCCATATCACGAACTGGAACGCCTGATAGTAGAGATCGCAGCTGTCGGTAGCCGAGCGCAGCAGCGCCTCGCACTGCGCCGCGCTGACTTCCGCCCCGCCGGTCAACAGGTGCGAATTGCGGAACAGCACCACGCCTTCGTGGTTCCACATGTCGAAATGCCCAATCCACAGCTGCTCGTTGATCAGCGAGATCAGCTGCTTCACTTCCGTCCGGCGCGTATCCGGCACCTTCAGGTCGAACGCCGCCGCAATGTGCAGCGACTCGAGATCTTCCATCCAGTTGAAGGAGACGTGGTAGTCGGCCCAGTTCCCGCGCACCGAAATCGAGATCTCATCGGCGTCCTGCCGCTCGAAGTTCCAATCGTTGATCGAAGCAATATGTTCGATAATGTCGACCGGATGCACCGTGCGGTCCGGTTCCAGTTCCAGAAGATGTGCCATTGGCTGAGCGTCCCATTGGGCGAAACGTATGAAGGCCGGCCGGTCATTCCCGGTCCTACGCGTTACTTGCAAAGAACTCGCACGCAGAAGGCCTACGAATCGTCCCTATGGAGGAACGCTACACTGGCGCCCCGATTCCGGGGATTGTGCCGCCAGAGCCATCCAAGGCTTTCTTCTGTGGATGATCCGGCTCGAAGGGTTAACAGGGTCTTAACTGCCCGAGTCTGTCCCCACCCGATTTGGCTGATTTTGGGACATCGCTGCTGGCGCGACTCGCGCTAGAATGCGCGGCCCGCATGACGAAGCTGTCATGTGCCGGAGTAGGCTCCGAAGCCTCAGAACAACCCGTCAGCTCCAGCCCATCCCGTCCGGATCGGCTCAGCCCATCTCGGGAACCCGTTGGCAATCGCCTGCTGGGCCGCTGCCTCGAAGTCATAGGCCACTGCGCGCAGCGCCGCCGACCACTTGCCGCCGTGCCGCTCGAGCACCGCATAGCGCGCGTCCGGCGCTCCGTAGTTGATCTGCAGCCCGACCGAACCCGGATTGACCACCATCCGCCCGTCTCGCAGCCGCACGACCCGCGACACGTGTGTGTGGCCGCACAGTAGCACGGGGAAATCGAGCCCGTTGGCCTTCGCCGTGACCTCGGCCTCGCCGGGCATGGTCACGGTGCGGTTGGTCCACCATGCGTCGAGCCACGGCTCTTCATCGCTCCGTGCCGTGCCGTGGCACATGAAAACCTCGCCCTCGATGTCCATCGTTGCCGGCAGACTCTTTAGGTATTCGCGGTGGACAGGCTTCATCAGCTCGTCCGCGTAGACATCGACGGGCGCCCGCTTCCTGGAGCCGGGATCGATCATCCAGCGGTCGTGGTTGCCGACTACGGTCGGGTAGTTCCGCTCGATCAGCATGTCGCCGGTGCCGACCGGGTCCACCGGACCGGCCAGCAGGTCGCCGAGGTTGATGGTGACATCCACCCCGACCATGGCGATATCGGCTTCCACCGCCTCCAGCGCCGGACGGTTGCCGTGAATGTCGGAGATCACTGCGATTCTCATGCCACCACCGTCCCCAGCAATTGCGGCCTCGAAAAGACTAAAGCCCCAAAGACTACAGCCCCTTGGGGCTCGCCCACCCCCAGGTCAGCGCCTCCGCCCATTTCGGGTAGCCGCGATCCAGCGCCTGCTTTGCCGCCGTTGCGTGGTCATACGCAACCGCGCGCAACTCCGTATTCCACCCGCTGCGACGCTTCTCGACGATGGCGTAGCGCGCATCCGGCGAACCGATCTCGAACGGCAGCCCGACACTCCCCGGGTTCACCACCAGCCGCCCATCGGCGAGGCGCAGGCTGCGTGGCACATGCGTATGCCCGCAGAGCAACACCTCGTGTTCGAAGCCATCGGCCTCGGCCTCGATGTAATCCTTCGTCAGCAGCGACGATATTCCGCCAACCATGCCGTCCATGAACGAGGCGTTGTCGTCGCGCGGCGTGCCGTGACAGAGGAACACGTCCTGCTCGAACACCCGCGTCGCCGGCACGGCAGCAAGCCACGTGTGCTGCCGCTCGTCCAGCATGCCGCGCACCAGCGCGTCGATGTGCCAATCCTTCTCGCGGCCATCGGTGATGTAACGGTCGTGATTGCCGCGCACGGAGGGCATATCTAGCTCGATGAACCGATCGGCCACACCGGTCGGATCGCTCGGGCCGCTGAGGAAATCGCCCAGCGCCACGGTCGCCTCGACGTTCTGCCGGGCGATATCGTCCAGCACGGCATCCAGCGCTTCGAGGTTGCCGTGGACGTCGGAAAGAACCGCGATCCTCACTTCGACTTGAGGCTCTCGACTGCCGCCTTCAGATCCTTGATCTCGGTGCTCTGGGCCTGCACCAGTTCGCGCAGCGCGTCGTAATCCTCGCGCTTGACCAGGTCCATGTCGGCCACCAGCCGCTCGAGCTGCGATTTCACGGCCGTCTCGATCTCGCGGCGCACCCCGTCGGCGACGCCGGCGGCGTTGTTCATCAGCTTGCCCAGCTCGTCGAATATCTTGCCACCCTGGGTCATCGTGTATCCTCGCCTTCACGGTTTTCAGCTCGATATCTAGGCTGCCGCCCGCGCCTTGACCAGAGCATGGCGGAGGCTAAAAGGTCTCAGCCTGTCCACAGGAGCCGCGGCGCGTGCCCTTCCCCAATATCGATCCCATCGCCTTCGCCATCGGACCAGTCGTCGTCCGCTGGTATGCGCTGGCCTATCTCGTCGGCGTCCTAGGTGGCGCGGCCTACGCCACTACGCTGCTGCGCCGGCATGGCCTGTGGAAGGACAACCGCCCGCCCTTCGAGCCGGCCGCGATCTGGGATTTCGCCTTCTGGGCCGTCATCGGCATCATCATCGGCGGCCGCATTGGCTACGTGCTGTTCTACAACCTGAGCTTTTACGCCGCGAACCCGGGCGAGATCATCGCGCTGTGGGACGGAGGCATGAGCTTCCACGGCGGCCTCGTTGGCATCATGCTGGCCATGGCGCTGTTCGTGCGCTCGAAGGGCGGCAACATCCTCTCCGGCATGGACCTGCTCGGCGCCATCGGCACCATCGGGCTGTTCCTCGGCCGCGTCGCCAACTTCATCAATGCCGAGCTCTACGGCGCGCCGACCACCCTGCCCTGGGCCGTGGTGTTCCCCACCGATCCGGAGCAACTGCCACGTCATCCCAGCCAGCTCTACGAAGCGCTGCTCGAGGGCGTGCTGCTGTTCATCGTCATCCGCATTGCCACCAACCATCTCGGTGCGCTGAGGAAGCCCGGCCTCGTCGCCGGCATCTTCGGCATCGGCTATGCCCTGAGCCGCATCTTCGTCGAGTTCTTCCGCCTGCCCGATGCGCAGATCGGCTACCTCTATGGCGGCTGGCTCACCATGGGCATGGTGCTGAGCCTCCCCATCCTCGTCGCCGGCATCGGCCTCGTCATCTACGCCATGAGGCCCGCCCGTGGCTGATACCCGCTCCCTCGGCGAAATCATCGACATGCAGCTGAGCCAGACCGGCCCGATGTCGCTCGCCACCTACATGAGCCTTGCGCTGACCCATCCGCGCTCCGGCTACTACACCGGCACCGATCCGCTGGGCGCCAAAGGCGACTTCATCACCGCTCCCGAGATCAGCCAGATGTTCGGCGAGCTGGTCGGCTTCTTCATCGTCAATCTCTGGCAGCAGCTCGACCAGCCGCGCAGCTTCACCCTGCTCGAACTCGGCCCCGGCCGCGGCACCCTGATGCAGGACGCGCTGCGCGTTGCCGCCAAGGCCGACGGGTTCCTCGATGCCTGCCACCTGCAGCTGTTCGAGACCAACCCGGCGCTCAAGGCGCAGCAGGCCGAACGCCTCAGCCAGTACAACCCGTACTGGGCCGATGAAGTCGATGCGGTGGCGGACGACCCGATCTTCGTCGTCGCCAACGAGTTCTTCGATGCCCTGCCGATCCGCCAGTTCGTCAAGGCGCCCGATGGCTGGCACGAACGCCAGATCGGCCTCCGCGACGGCAAGCGCGCCTTCGGCCTGTCACCCACGCCCATCCCCGACAGCGCCATGCCGCCCGAGCTTGCCTCGGCCCAGCTCGGCGAAACCTACGAAGTCAGCCTCGCCGCCGCCGACATTATGCAAAAGCTCGGCAAGCGCATCGGCGCACAGAAGGGCGCCCTGCTCGCCATCGACTACGGCTACGCGGCGACGCAGACAGGCGAGACCCTGCAGGCCGTCCGCAACCACGCCTTCGCCGATCCGCTCGATGCACCGGGCGAGATCGACCTCAGCGCGCATGTCGATTTCGGCGCCCTCGGCAAGGTCGCGACCGATCTCGGCCTCACTGTTGAAAAGCTGTCCACCCAGCGCGATTTCCTCGGCGGCCTCGGCATCGTCGAACGCGCCACAGCGCTGGTGAAATCCAATCCCAATCAGGTCGACGCCATCGCCGCGGCCCTGCGCCGCCTTGTCGACAGCACCGAGATGGGCACCCTGTTCAAGGTGTTCTGCGCCCATTCCGGCAACATCGAGCCTATCGGTTTTCCGCAATGAGCATGCCCTTCGAAACCAGCCGCGCCCTCGAGCGCATCCCCGGCATCCGTCACGGCTTCTTCGGCCGCCGCGGCGGCGTCTCGACCGGCGAGTTCTCCTCGCTCAACGTGTCGCTCTCGGCAGGCGACAAGTTGAATCACGTGATGGAGAACCGCGCCCAGATCGCTGGTATCCTTGGCTTTTCACTGAGCCAGCTGGTGACACTGAAGCAGGTCCACTCGGTCACCGTGCTAGAAGTCACCCGCCAGCCCAACCCTGACGACATCCCCGAGGCCGACGCCTTCGTCACCCGCGTCCAGGGCCTGGCGCTCGGCATCCTCACCGCCGACTGCACGCCGATCCTGTTCGCGGATCCCGAGGCCCGCGTCATCGGCGCGGCGCACGCCGGGTGGAAGGGCGCCACCGGCGGCATCGCCGAGGCTACGGTCGCTGCCATGGTCGATCTCGGCGCCCGCCCCGATCGTATCGTCGCCGCCATCGGCCCCACCATCTCGGCCAAGAACTACGAAGTCGGCCCCGACTTCACCGCCGACCTGCTGCGCGATCACCGCGACGCCGAGAACCGCATCACCAAGCCGAACGGCGGCCGCGAGCATTTCGACCTCCCCGGCTTCGTCTTTGACCACCTGATTGCCGCCGGCGTAGGCCTTGTCGACGACCTCGGCATCTGCACCTACGCGGAGCCCAAGAAGTACTTCTCTCACCGCTATGCGACGCACAAGGCGATCACCACCGGCCGCCAGCTCAGCGTCATCGTCCTGGGCGGGCTCTGAGCAAGATTCCTTCACCGATCCGTCACAAGGCGCATTGCGCCCCGCCGCGGCCCAAGCTAAAGACCCGCGCATCAGGAGCCGGCAACTCCCCGGACCGGCCCGATCCCGGAGCGCGCTCGTGAAACTTGTCACCGGCAATTCCAACCGCGCGCTTGCCGAAGCCGTCGCGAGCTATCTTGAAGTCCCGCTGACCGATTGCACGGTCAAGCGCTTCAACGACAAAGAGATCTTCGTCGAAATCCACGAGAACGTCCGCGGCGAGGATGTCTTCATCCTGCAGTCGACCTCGTATCCGGCCAACGACAACCTGATGGAGCTGCTGATCCTGTCGGACGCGCTCCGCCGCTCCTCGGCCCGCCGCATCACCGCAGTGATTCCCTATTTCGGCTATGCCCGGCAGGACCGTAAGTCCGCCTCGCGCACCCCGATCTCCGCCAAGCTGGTCGCCAACCTGATCACCGAAGCGGGCGTCAACCGCGTGGTGACGCTTGACCTCCACGCCGCGCAGATCCAGGGCTTCTTCGATATCCCGACCGACAACCTCTATGGCGCGCCCGTCATGGTCCGCGACATCCAGGAGCGCTACACCAACGGCAACGTCATGATCGTCTCGCCCGACGTCGGCGGCGTGGCCCGCGCCCGCGCTACCGCGCAGCGCATCGGCGCCGACCTCGCCATCGTCGACAAGCGCCGCCCCAAGGCCGGCGTCTCGGAAGTCATGAACATCATCGGTGACGTCGCCGGCCACGCCTGCATCCTCATCGACGACATCGTCGATTCCGGCGGCACCCTGGTGAACGCCGCCGAGGCCCTGCTGAAAGCAGGCGCCACCGAAGTTTCGGCCTACATCACCCATGGCGTACTATCGGATGGCGCCGCCGAGCGCATCGCCAAGAGCAAGCTGAAGGAGCTGGTGATCACCGACTCGATCATCGCCACCGACGCCGCCAAGGCCGCCAAGAACATCCGCATCATCTCCATCGCCCCGCTGATGGGCGAGGCGATCGCCCGCACCGCCAGCGAGCAGAGCGTCTCGAGCTTGCTGGACTGACGTGTCGAAGCGCCCGACGGCCGTGGGCCTCGGGGTTTCCTGTCAATCTTGCCGCTTCTGGATGAGCGGCATGGGCGGGACTTCGTCCCTGTGCCGGTCGTCCGGCAAACTGTACAAAGGTTGGGACTCTCGTCCCGCCCATTGCGAACGGTCTTTTGGCCCGATGGTGCGCAAAGCGGACGCTTCCACCAAACCCTGGCCAGGACGCCTCCCAACCAGCCCGAACCCTCCCCGCGACGCCGCGTAGCGCCTCGCATCGGTGAGGTGGATGCAGATTACCACCGGAGATTCGCGCGGGGATAAGTCGGGGCAAGCGCCATATCGTCCACGCGCCAGCATCCAGTTCGCGACAGGTTCGTTCCAATCACGAGCTTAATGTCGCCGCCGGGGAAATATTTCGGCTCCCCCGGTGTTAGTCAGCTGAGGGCTTTTCGGAGGAGATGCAAAATGAAGCTCACTCTGTTGCTCGTGGTTGGAGCCGCGCTCTGTCTGGGACCGGCTCTCGCCGATGACCACCTCGTTCAGGCCACCAGGTCCGGCGGATTGGTGTTCGACGCAGCCAACGACGTGATCATGAACAAGAAGGGCCACGTCATCCCGGATACGGCGCCCGGCCAGGGCAGCCCCTTCATCGGCGAGCACCAATGCACCCCGGCCACCGCCACTTCGGCCGCGCAGGACCACGCCCACGTCAAGGCAAAGGGTGCCGACGACGTAGCGGACTGCGCCGAAGAGGAGTAGCCGCCACCTTCCTGGAGCTCTCCCCACCGGGAGACGGCTCTGTGAGACAACGTCCCACCGCCCATCTCCCTTGGCCAAGGGAGATGGGCGCCAAGCGTGCTGTTTCTCCCCTTGGTTGCCCTCTACATGTCGAAATCGGCCCCCCTCGTCCGACATTGCCCTGAAGGGCTATGCTGCCGACCGAGGAGACACCGATGCGCTACATGCTGATGCTCTACGCCGACGAGAAAGCCGGCGCCCAGATCCCGCCCGACCAGATGCAGAAGGCAATGGAGACGCTCTACGCCTATCAGGAGGCGCTGACCAAGGCCGGCGCCTTCGTCATGACCGCCCCCCTCGCCCGCACCCACGACGCCAAGACCCTGCGCATGGGGGGCGGCGATGCTACCTTCCACGAGGACGCCAAGGGCGCCGCCTTCGTTAACGACACCGGCGAACTGAAGGTTCATGACGGCCCCTATGCAGAGACCCGCGAACAGTTCGGCGGCTTCTACATCATCGAGGCGGCAAACATGGACGAAGCCCTCGCCTGGGCCAGGAAGTGCCCCGCAGCGCAGTGGGGGCCGGTCGAAGTCCGCGCCATGATTCCGGGCTTCTGAAAGCCATCGCCTTTTTTCGTCCGCGATTTGTAGAAGTTTTGTCGCCCCCTCCGTCATTGTCGTGCCGGGCGCGGTGTCCGGCACGAAACAGGAGACGAAAATGAAGTACATGCTGCTCATCCACGGCGACGAAACGCAGATGAATGCGGCCACGCCCGTCGACGACACCGGCATGAGCGCCGACTACGCTGCGTTCAACGAGGCGATGATCAAGGCCGGCGTCATGGTCGGTGGCGAGCGCCTGCGGCCAACCAGCGCCACCACCTCGATCCGCGTCCGCGACAAGAAGGCGGTTGTCCTCGCCGGGCCCTATGCCGAGACGCAGGAGCAGCTGGGCGGCTACTACCTGATCGATGTCCCCGACCTGGACCAGGCGATCGAGTGGGCCCAGAAATGTCCGGCCGCGCAGTTCGGCACCATCGAGGTCCGCCCGATCTGGCCGACGCGAGGCGCATGATCTGACAAAATCGGCTCGTCCCTGAAGTTTTTTCGGGGACGAGTCGAAATGGCCGGACCAGGCCCGTCATTGTTGCATCGGGGCACGGTGTCCCGACGTGACAAACGGAGAAAACCGATGAAGATCAAGCTGACCACCGTGTATGTCGACGACCAGGAGAAGGCGCTGCGCTTCTACACCGACGTGCTGGGCTTCACCCCCAAGGCCGACTTCGGCAACAGCGGCTTCCGCTGGCTGACCGTTGTTTCGCCCGATGACAAGGACGGCACCGAACTGCAGCTGGCGCTCAACAGCAACCCCGCCGCCAAGGCCTTCCAGCAGGCAATGTTCGAGCGGAGCCAGCCTGCCGTGATGTTCTACACCAGCGACGTGAAGGCCGATTACGAGCGGATCAAGGCCAAGGGCGGCGACTTCGCCATGCCCCCGACCGATGTCACCGCATCGACCATCGCCCAGATCAAGGACACTTGCGGCAACCTGCTGCAGATCACCCAGTTGAAGTGGTAAGCGGTCCGACAAGAAGGAGAACCACCATGGCAACCAAGCAGAGCACCGCCAAGCGCACCGACGCCGCCGCCGACAGTTTCACCGCCGAAGAAAAGGCCGCCATGAAGGAGCGCGCCAAGGAGCTGAAGCGCAACGCCAGCGCAGCCGAAGACGAGCAGGCCGTGGTGGAGAAGATTGCCGCGATGCCGGACGCCGATCGGGTGATGGCCGAGCGCATCCACGCCCTCGTCAAGGCCACCGCGCCGCATCTCACGGCCAAGCTCTGGTACGGCATGCCGGCTTACTACAAGGACGGCAAGAGCATCTGCTTCTTCCAGGATGCCAACAAGTTCAAGGCACGCTACGCCACCTTCGGCTTCAACGAGGCGGCGAAACTCGACGACGGCAGCATGTGGCCCACCAGCTACGCGCTGCTGAAGCTCACCGCGGCCGACGAAAAGCGGATCGCCGATCTCGTGAAACAGGCAGCAAGCTGAGGAACCCGGCCATGCGCTACATGATGCTGATCCACCACGACGAGGTCGCGCTCGCCAACGCTCCGCAGAAGGAGCTCTGGGCCGACTACGCCGCCTTCAACGAGGCGCTCGCCAAGGCGGGCGGCGGCATGAGCGCCGGGGAGCGGCTGCAGCCGGCCTCGGCGGCGACCACCGTGCGCTCGTCCGACGACAGGACCGACGTGCTCGACGGCCCCTATGCCGATACCAAGGAGCAGTTGGCCGGCTACTTCATGATCGACGTCGCGGACCTCGATGAAGCCATCCGCTGGGCCAAGCGCTGCCCGAGTTCCCGGTACGGCTCGATCGAGATTCGTCCCCTTGCCCCGGAATATCCGAGGCCCGACCTGAGCCTGCGGCGCCAGGACTCGTAGCATGCGACATGAGGGTAACGAGGCGGCCCGCGCAGCCGAGCGGGTCGCCCGCGAAAGCTACGGCCGCCTCGTCGCCTTCCTCGCGGCCCGCACCCGCGACGTAGCGGGTGCCGAAGACGCGCTGGCCGAGGCCTTTGCCGCCGCGCTGCGCATGTGGCCCGCCGAGGGCGTGCCGCTCAATCCCGATGCCTGGCTGCTGACGGTCGCCCGCCGGCGCCAGACCGATGCGCTGCGCCGGCGCACCACGCGGCACGCGGGCGAGGAGCATCTGAAAATGATGGCCGATGAAATCGAAGCCGCCGCAGAAACCCCCGACGAGATCCCGGACCGCCGCCTCGCGCTGATGTTCGCCTGCGCCCATCCGGCGATCGAGCGGGGTATGCGGGCCCCGCTGATCCTGCAGACCATTCTCGGCCTCACCGCCATCGACATCGCCGCGGCCTTCCTGATCCCGCCCGCCACCATGGGCCAGCGCCTGGTGCGCGCCAAAACCCGCATCAAGGACGCCGGCATCCCGTTCGGCATTCCCGACAAGGAGGAACTGCCCGAGCGCCTCGATGCGGTGCTCGACGCCATCTACGCCGCCTACTCGAAGGGCTGGGCCGAGATCGGCGACAGTGCGTCCGCCCAACTCGCCGACGAGGCGATCTGGCTCGGCCGGCTGGTCGTGTCGCTGTTGCCCGAACAGCCCGAGGCCAAGGGTATGCTTGCGCTGATGCTCTACACCGAGGCCCGCCGCGCCGCCCGGCGCTCGCCCGGCGGCGCTTACGTGCCGCTCGAGGAACAGGACACAAGCCTCTGGGACGACGCGCTGATCGGCCTCGCCGAAGCGCTATTGCGGTCTGCAAATGCCGGTGGCCCCTCCGGACGCTACCAGATCGAGGCCGCCATCCAGTCCGCCCATGTCGCCCGCCGTAACCTGGGCGCTAACACATGGCCCGCCATCCTCGCGCTCTACGATCACTTGCTCGCGCTCAGCGCCTCGCCGGTCGTGGCGCTCAACCGAGCCATGGCCATCGCCGAACTCGAAGGTCCCGACGCCGCGCTGGCCGCCATCGAGCCGCTCGGCACCGACAAGCGCATGGCCGACTACCAGCCCTACTGGGCCGCCCGCGGCCACCTCATGTCCAGTGCCGGCCGCAAACCCGAGGCCCGCGAGGCGCTCACCCTCGCCCTGGGCCTCACCACCGACACAGCCGTGAGGCATTACCTGCAGGGCCGGCTGGCGGCGCTAGCGGACGGCTGATCGACCTATCGGTGACCGCCTTCTTCCCTTGTGGGAGAAGGTAACCGGCTTCCGCGACGGCGCTACTTGCCCGAAACCCGCATTTCCCCTATACGCACCGCCCATGAAGCACCCGTCACCCCTGGAGGACGGGTGCGTGAGCTTTGACTTCTCAGAGTTCACACCAACCCATGAATGGATCATTCAATGGCTACTGCTGCTACGGAGCTCAAGGCTCAGGCGCGGAGCGGGGTGGGCAAGGGGGCCGCTCGTGCACTGCGTCGTGAGGGGCTCATCCCTGCTGTCATCTATGGCGACAAGAAGCCCCCGCTTCCGATCACCATCTCCTACAACGAAGCCATGAAGCGCATTTACGCCGGTGGTTTCCTCTCCCACATCGTCACCCTCGACGTTGATGGCGAGAAGCACCGCGTCATTCCGCGCGACTACCAGCTCGATCCCGTCAAGGACAAGGCGCTGCACGTCGACTTCCTGCGCGTCGGCAAGGGCACCAAGCTCAATGTCCAGGTGCACGTGAAGTTCATCAACGATGAACTGTCGCCCGGCATCAAGCGCGGTGGTGTGCTGAACATCGTCCACCACACGCTCGACCTGACCGTCGACGCCGACCACATCCCCGAGGAGATCGTCGTCGATCTCACCGGCATGGATGTCGGCGACAGCGTCCACATCTCGTCGATCAAGCTGCCGGCCGGCGCCACCGACCACAGCCATGAAGACGACCTGACGATCGCCACCATCGTCGCTCCGTCGGGCCTCAAGGCCGAGGAAGCCGAGGAAGGTGCCGCCGAGGGCGAAGCCGCTCCGGCCGCCAATGGCGAAGCCAAAGAGTAAGCACTTCGGGAGCGGGCTTGATGTCCGCTCCCACCCTGCCCTGCTGCCTGGAAGTTAGCCGATGCATCTCATCGTCGGCCTCGGCAATCCCGGGGACAAATACCGCAACAATCGCCACAATATCGGTTTCCTCGCGGTCGACGCCATCGCGCGCCGCCACGGCTTCCCGGGCTTCCGCGAGAAGTTCCAGGGATTGATCTCCGAAGGCACCATCGATGGCGAAAAGGTGCTGCTGCTGAAGCCGCAGACCTACATGAATTCCTCCGGCGACAGCGTCCAGAAGGCTGCCACCTTCTACAAGCTCGGGCCATCAGACATCTCTGTCCTCTACGACGAGATCGACCTCGCCCCGGGCAAGACCCGCATCAAGATCGGCGGCGGCAATGGCGGCCACAATGGCCTGCGCTCGATCGACCCGCAGATCGGGCTGGGCTACCGCCGCATCCGCCTCGGCGTCGGCCACCCGGGCCACAAGGATCTGGTGATGCCGCACGTGCTCGGCGACTTCTCCAAGGCCGAGCAGCAGGCTTGGCTGATCCCCCTTCTCGACGCCGTGGCCGACAACGCGGCGATGATCGTCAAGGGCGACGATAACGGCCTGATGAACAAGCTTGCCATCGCCACCCAGGGCGACGGCGCCGACCGCGCCCAGCGCCCCGAAACCGCCGACCCGACCCGCAAGAAGGCCCCGGCCCAGAGCCACATCCGAGCCGCCCGGCCGAGTGAGCCGCAGGCCAAGGTACCGGAGACCGGACCGATGGCCGACATGCTGAAGAAGCTGTTCGGGAAGGACTAGTGCGTGGAGCTCCCACGCACACCAAACCAATTGACTTCCGCGCCTCTTCAACCGATGTGAAGCGCAACAATTGGCGCGGTCGCTTTCGCGCCTCCAATGACGAATTCCGGAGACTGTCATGGGTTTCAAGATGGGCATCGTCGGCCTGCCCAATGTGGGCAAGTCGACGCTCTTCAATGCGCTGACCCGCACCGCCAACGCCCAGGCCGCGAACTTCCCGTTCTGCACCATCGAGCCGAACACCGGCGAGGTGGCAGTGCCTGACGCGCGCCTCGACAAGCTCGCGACGATCGGCAAGTCGATCAACATCCTGCCGGCCAAGATGAGCTTCGTCGACATCGCCGGGCTGGTGAAGGGCGCATCGAAGGGCGAAGGCCTCGGCAACCAGTTCCTCGCCAATATCCGCGAGTGCGACGCCATCGCCTATGTGCTGCGCTGCTTCGAGGATGGCAACATCATCCACGTCGCCAACAAGGTTGACCCGCTCGCCGACGCCGAAGTGGTCGAGACCGAGCTGATGCTCGCCGACCTCGAAAGCCTCGAGAAGCGCCGCGCCGGCGTCGAGAAGAAGGCCAAGGGCGGCGACAAGGAAGCCAAGGCGACGCTCGATCTGATCGACCGCTCGCTGGTGCTGCTGCGCGACGGCAAGTCGGCGCGCCTGGTGCAGCGTTCCGCCGAGGAAGAGAAGGCCTTCACCGAGCTGCAACTCCTCACGTCCAAGCCTGCGCTCTACGTCTGCAACGTCGATGAGGCCTCGGCTGCCACCGGCAACGCCATGACCAAGCAGGTCGAGGAATACGCCAAGCAGCATAACGCCGCCGTCATCGTCATCTCCGCCGAGATCGAGAGCCAGCTCGCGCAGCTTCCCGATGCCGAGCAGGCCGAGTATCTCGAGAGCCTCGGACTGCACGAGCCCGGCCTCAATCGCCTGATCAGGGAAGCCTACCAACTGCTTGGTTTGCAGACCTATTTCACCGTTGGCCCGAAAGAGACGCGCGCCTGGACCATCCACAAGGGCGACCGCGCCCCGCAGGCCGCCGGCGTCATCCACACCGATTTCGAGCGCGGCTTTATCCGCGCCCAGACCATCGGCTACGAAGACTTCGTCACGCTGGGCGGTGAAGTCGCCGCCAAGGAAGCCGGCAAGGCGCGGGACGAAGGCAAGGAATATGTCGTCAAGGACGGCGACGTGATGTTGTTCAAGTTCAATACCTAAGCGATTTCAGCACTTTAACTCATAACCCCTGAGCTGTGTCATGCTCGAACAGATCTTCGGCTCCTGGTGGCCGATGGTGTCGTCCTATTTCGCGGGCCCGCTGGCGCTTGCCGCCGGCACCGTCAGCCCCTTCACCATCGTCCCGACGGTCGGCTTCGCGCTTCTGGTGCTTGGGGTGATCGTCGCCGTTCTCTGGCGCGAGAAGCAGGCCGTGTGGGTGATCGGGCCGGTCATCGCTTCTGCGCTGACCCCGGTGATCCTCGCCATCGCCAACATCCTCGGCGGCTGGTTCGTGGTGATCTTCGCGCTGGTCATCGGCGCCGTAGGCCTGCTGCTCTGGATCGGCGTGATTTCCGCCGACGCCACCCGACGCCTTCCGGTCTGGCTGCTCGGCCTGTTCGCGGTGAACTTCGTCATCTATTGCACCGTCGTCAGCGTGGCGATCATCTGGGGCCTGGCGTAAGGGAGCACCCGAGATCTCAGATCGCTACAAGAGCTTTGCCGAACTGGCAGCCTCCGAGACGGAGGGCGTCAGCTACGCCATCCGTCTGATCGATCGCGACTCGCCAGTCACCGTCATCGCTCCACCATCCGCCGCGCCGGGGTCCAGCTCGAACTGCCACGCGAACTGCGTGACCGCCTGAGCGCCGACAGTGCTGCGCTCGCGTCATTTTCGGCCGCCGTGGGCCGCGCGATCGAGGCACACCTCCCCGCCATCGGGTGATCGGTCTTCGATCCTATGCCGCCGCAGCCGCCCTCGCCTCGAGCTTGCACCCCGGCTGACGATTGACGTATACGTCAACCCGCGATGAACCCAGTCACGATCGACCGCCGCCATTTCGAGGATCTCGTCGTCGGCGAGACCATCAATCTCGGCTCGACCCTCGTGACCAAGGAGATGATCATCTCCTTTGCCCGCGAGTTCGATCCGTTTCCGTTCCACCTCGATGAAGAAGCCGCCAAGCGGTCGCTGCTCGGCGGGCTCGCCTCCTCCGGGTGGCAGACCGCGGCACTGACCCTGCGCCTGCTCGGTGACAATTTCCTCAGCAAGATCGCCTCGGCCGGCGGACTCGGTTTCTCCGACCTCAAGTGGAAGAAGCCGGTGATGAAGGGCGACACCATCTGGGCCACGGCCACCGTCGCCGAGCTCCGCCGCTCCCGCCACCACCCGCAATGGGGCATCGTCGCCATCGACCTCGACGTGAAGAACCAGAAGGGGCAGCCGGTGATGACCATGCGCCTCGCCAACCTGGTCGAGTCGCGCGACCCCGAGGAAGGCACCCAGGCCCAGCCCGAGCAGCCTTATGACGTCGAACACGGTGGACCTGCATGACCCGCTGGTTCGAAGACATCACCATCGACGAGCCGTTCCCGCTCGGCAGCCACACCTTCACCGAAGCCGAGATCCTGAGCTTCGGCCGCGAGTACGATCCGCAGTACTTCCATCTCGATCCGGCCGCCGCCGCGCATAGCCATTTCGGTGGCGTCATCGCCTCGGGCTGGCACACGGTCCTTGTGGGGCACCGCAAGATGGTCGATGCGCTCGATGCCGAGGAAGTCCGCCTGCGCGATCTCGGCCAGGAACCGGGCGTTTCCGGCCCCTCCCCCGGCGTCAACAAGATGGAATTCAAGTCGCCCGTTCGCCCTGGCGACACCGTCACCTACACGCTCACCGTCACCGGCAAGCGGGCGTCCAACTCGATTCCGGGCTGGGGCCTGTTGTTCAACAGCCTCGATGCGGTGAACCAGCGCGGCGAAAAAGTCTACCATGCCGAACTGGTCGGCTTCTCCAAGCTCCGCGACTACAAAATGCCGCCACACTTACGGGTTCTTGAGGCGTTGACCAAAATCCCCGGATTGGGGAAGTTGCTGACCCAACGGAGTTGAGTCACCTAATGCGCCTCACCATCGCTTTTGCCGCCCTCGCGTTCCTCGCCGCGCCCGCCGCTGCGCAGTCGCTGACCGGCGTCGGCGTCGAAGGCAACTGGGGTTGCCGCGCCATTATCGACGGCACCCGCGCCGGGCTGCTCACCATTTACGCCGGCTCCTACGGCTACGCCTCGGCCAATTACGGCAGCACGGCCTCGGGCAGCGGCACTGCAGAGATGGCTTCGAACGGCGTCACCTTCCTCGATGGCAATCTCGTCGCCGGCGCCGGCATCACCAGCGCGATCCTCGGCTTCGACGATGCCGGCCGGGACGTCCTGCAGCTCTTCACCGCAGAAAAGAACGTCCTCACCTGCACACCGCGCGGTTGATGCCCAAGGCCACCGGCGTCTCGGAGATCGCCTTCTCCCCTTGTGGGAGAAGGTGCCCGAAGGGCGGATGAGGGGTTCTGTCCGCGCACTCTGTCACTCGTCGCTTCGCTCCGATCGCGCAACCTTGGGGTTGCGGGTCCCCTCATCCGGCGCTGCGCGCCACCTTCTCCCACAAGGGGAGAAGGTGGCGCCCGGCCCACGACCCTCCAGCTTGACCTCCCGGCCCTCCAGCGCTAAACAACGCGCCTTCCAGAGGAAGTACTGCCCGAAAATGATCTGAGCACTGTTGCGGACGCCCGAGCTATCCCCTCCCTCGCATCGCGAGCGGCGGATGATACGCGGATGCCGGTCTCAACAACGCTCCAGATGACGGGCTGACTCTGTCCGACGTCCCTGGCGTCCAATCTCCCACTGAACTTCATCGCTAACCTGTGGACGGTCCGGAGCATTGCTTCGTTGCGCGCCACAACTTGAGCCCGTTCGCGCGTAACTGTCGCGGCGGGCAAGGAGATTGTCCATGCCCAAGTTCATGACCTACCAGCGCCCTACCCCAGTCAACAAGGCCGCCTGGAGCGGCAGGCCGGCGGCCAATCCGTACCAGCCGGAGCGCAAGCCCGGGGCGGCGCACGCCTGCGGATTTCCTGGTCATCGTCGACGACCAGTACGTGCGGGGGAGCAGACATAACGGCACAATCCCTTCCGCAAACGCATCTGACAAGCGCGCCTGGAGCACAGATTTGCGGCTGAGTTTTTCCCGACGGGATCGCGGAAACATTGGGCAATTCGCCGGAATCCAATCAGCGATGCAGCTGCCGCCAGCAGCGCCGGCCAGGCCGGATACACCCCATTAACCGAAACAATCGAACAGCGCCCGACCTGCGGGCACGAATTCCCGCGTCCCGGCAGATAACGCGTGGGTAACGCGTATGAGCCGCTAGGCTTTCTATTCAACCCTTTAGTGCTTCGTTATGCGCCCAGGCGCACAATTCGCCTACGACATCTGTTGCCTCACCCGCTCAGCGAGGTCTGCCCGGTATGGAGTCGCCTTGGTATAGCCTGATGACCAATGTGGCCGTGGTCGCATTTTTCGTCAGCGCCTGGACACAACTTCGCGACGTCTTCGAGCGCCTTGGGCCACGTGCCGTCGAAGCCGCTTTCGGCGTCACCATGGGCCTGGGCGCCGTCACGACCATGCTGTTCCCGGTGCATTTTGCACCAGGCATCTTCTTCGATCTGCGCACCTGCCTGCTCGCCCTTGCCGCCTTCTTCGGCGGCCCCATCTCCGCCGTGATCGCCACTACCTTTGCGATCACCTATCGCCTCTCGATCGGCGGCGCAGGCGTGCTGGTAGGCCTCACAGCGATGGGCTTGGTCACCATCACGGCCCTGCTCGCCCATTTGGTTCGCCGCCGGCGCGGTCTCCGCCTCGCTCGCTGGCACTCGCTTGCCCTTGCCCTGTCCACCGCCGCCATAGCCATTGCGGTCACGGTGCTGGCGCCGGCGAGCGTCCGGGCCGCCGACTGGCCGCTGATCGTCAGCACGCAGAGCCTGTTGCTTCTCCTGGCGGTGCTGTTCTCCGGCCTCGCCCTGACCCACGAGGAAGAACTGCGCGCCGCCAGGCGCGACAACCAGACCTATCGCCAGGTGATCGACGAGTTGCCCGACAGCATCAGCGTCAGCGATCTCGAGGGCCGTTTCGTCGTCGCCAATCCCGCCACTGCGCAGCTGCTGGGTGTTTCCGGACCGGCCGCTCTCATTGGCCATTTGAGCGATGAATTCGGCGCCCGGCCGCCGGCGGGACACTCCCCTGCCACCGGCGGACCCTCGGAGTACCAGCGGGCCGTGGAACACCCTGACGGCACCACCAGTTGGTTGCAGACACTCGAGGTACCGCTCAACGACAGCCGAGGACAGCCGTTCGGCCTCATCACCCACAACCGCGACATCACCAAGCAGAAGCAGCTCGAGATCGAGCTCGACGAGCGCCAACGCGTCCTCTCCTTCGCCATGGCGCAGATGTCCGATGGCGTGGCGATGTTCGATCGCAACGGGCGGCTGCTGTTCTGCAACGCGCAGTACCAGCAGCTCTTCCCCCTCACCTCCGATGTACGCGTCCCGGGCGCCCATATCCGCGACATCCTCGCCGCGGCTGTCGAGCGCCGCGAGCAGCAGGTGGGCGCTTCGACCGCCGACGTGGCCGCCTGGACCGATGAGATCGCCGCCTCGCTCTACCGCGACTCCGAAGAGGAGGTGCACCTGTTCGACGGCAGCTGGCTGCGCGTCTCCACCCGCCCGTCGCCGGATGGCGTATCGATGGTGGTCGTCTCCGATATCACGCGGCTGAAGCGCACCGAACTGGAGTTGCTCGATGCCACCGAGCGGCTCCGGCAGGAAGCCACCACCGACGCCCTCACCGGCCTGGTCAATCGCCGTGCCCTCGATCAGCGGCTCGAGATCGAGATTGCGCGGAGCCTCCGCGCCAATACCGCGATCAGCGTCATCCTGCTCGATATCGATCACTTCAAGGCCTACAACGACACTTACGGCCACCTGGCGGGCGATGCCTGCCTCAAGGCGGTCAGCGAGTGCCTCGGCCAGATGTTCCGCCGCCCGGCCGATCTCGTGGCCCGCTATGGTGGCGAAGAGTTCCTGGTCGTTTTGCCCGAAGTCGATTCAGACGGCGCCGATAGCCTCGCCAACGACTATCGCGATGTCCTCGCTGCGCTCGCCCTGCCGCACGAAGCCAGCAGCACCGGCAGGATTACCGTCAGCCTCGGTATCGCCAGCTATACACCAGGCGAAACCGAGCGCAGCGCCGCCGAACTGATTGGACGCGCCGACGAAGCCCTCTACGCCGCCAAGACCGCCGGGCGCGACCGCGTCAGCGCCTGGCGCCGCCGCTTCCGCGTCGTCCCGCGCAGCCTGCGCGTCGTGCACTGAGAGCTAGTGCCCCTCGAACGGGATCAGGGCCTCGACCTGGACCCCGGTGGCGCGGAGCTTGTCGGCGCCGCCCAGGTCGAACAGGTCGATGACGAAGCCCGAATGCGACACCTCGGCACCCGTCCGCCGCAGCAGCGACACCGCCGCCACCGCCGTGCCGCCGGTCGCGATCAGGTCGTCGACCAATAGCACCTTGTCGCCCGGACCGATCACGTCCGCATGAATCTCGATGGTGTCGACCCCATACTCCAGCGCGTAGTTCTGCCCGATGGTCTCGCCGGGTAGCTTGCCCTTCTTGCGCACCGGAATGAAGCCGACGCCGAGCGCAATCGCCACCCCCGCCCCGAAGATGAAGCCACGCGCCTCGATCCCCGCGACATGGGTGATCCCCAGGTCCTTGTGCAGGCCGGCCAGCCGGTCGACGCTCTCGCGGAACCCATCAGGGTCCTCGATCAAGGTGGTGATATCGCGGAACAATATCCCCTTCTTGGGATAGTCGGGGATCGAGCGGACGAGCGATTTGAGGTCGAGCATATGGGTGCTGCGGCTTGTTGGAAAACGAGGGAATGGATGGTCCGATGCGGACCGGGAACGATTAGCGCCTGGTGCTGTCGACGATCTTCCGAGCCAGCTGCCCGGCCCTGTAGGCCGTGCTGAGCGTCACGTCCTTGGCGGCGGCCTTGACCTTGGGCGTCAGCAGCAGCGGCGCCGCGGCGATGCCGGCGCGCACCATCGGATGGGCGATCACTGTGCGGGCAAGGGCGGCAGCCGTGGCGGCGCTGCGAATGATCGACATGTGGGGCCTCCTGCAAATACTGCACCGGCGAATATCAACGATGCGGCTGGTGATCGCAAGGGCTCCGCCGGCCGGAACGACAGAGGGCCCCGCGGGGCCCTCTGGAACTCAGATGACGCGTCGGATCAGTGCTCGATCCTGGACCACAGCTTGCGCTTGACCAGGTACATCAGCGTCGCAAACACCAGGAGGAACGCGATCACCTGGAAGCCCGCTTCCTTGCGCGCCACGAGGTGCGGCTCGGCCACCCACATCAGGAACGCCGCAACGTCGCGCGAATACTGGTCGACCGTCAGCGGCACACTGCCGCTCTCGCTTTCCTCGTAGGTCACGGAGCCGTCGCTGAGCGGCGGCGCCATGCCGAGGAAATGCCCCGGGAAGTAGGTGTTATAGTGCTTGCCCTCCGGCACCTCGATACCCTCGGGAGCCGGGTCCACGTAGCCGTTGAGCAGCGCATGGATATAGTCCGGCCCGCCTTCCGAGTACGCGGTGAAGTAGTTGAGGATCCACCACGGGAACGGCTGGGTCGTGCCGCGGGCCTTGGCCAGCACCGACATATCCGGCGGAAGCGCACCACCGTTGGCGTCGCGCGCGTCGCGGTCATTGGCGAACGGCGACGGCCAGCGATCCGCTGCGATGCCCGGGCGCTTGCCGCCCTCGGCGTCCGCATCGGCGATCTCGTATTCGGCCGCCAGAGCCTTCACCTGGCCCTCGGTGAACTCGGGACCACCCGGCTCGCTGAGGTTGCGGAACGCCAGCAGGCGGGCCGAATGGCAGCTCGAGCAGACTTCCTTGAAGATCTGGAAGCCGCGCTGCAGCTGGTTGCGGTCATAGGTGCCGAACGGCCCCGCAAAGCTCCAGGCTTCCTTGTGGATTTCCGGGGTGGCGTGCCCCTCCTGCGCAACGGCCGGAACCGCCGCGAAGAGGATGCTCACCAGCAGGGCGCCGATAATGGTTTTGGTCTTGATCATTGCCGTTGGGCCCCGGGTCAGTGCGTCGTCGACGCTGTTGCGGCGGTCGCCGCGACAGGCGCTGCGTGCTTGGCCAGAACCGACTCGGTGATCGACGTCGGCAGCGGCCGCGGCGTCTCGAAGCGTCCGAGCAGCGGAAGCACGATGATGAAGTAGGCGAAGTAGTACGCGGTGGCGAGCTTCGACAGCAGCACGTAGATGCCCTCGGCCGGCGCCGAACCGAGCCAGGTCAGGAACACGAAGTTCGCCACGAACAGCCAGTAGAACCACTTGAAGATCGGGCGGAACGTGCCAGAGCGAACCTTCGACGTATCGAGCCACGGCACGAAGAACAGCACCAGGATCGCGCCGGCGAAGAAGATCACGCCGCCGAGCTTGGAGTCGATGAACAGGATGTTGAAGTCGATGGCACGCAGGATCGCGTAGAACGGCAGGAAGTACCATTCGGGCACGATGTGCGCCGGGGTCACCTGGCTGTTCGCCATGATGTAGTTGTCGGGGTGCCCCAGGATATCCGGCGCGAAGAAGGCGAACCACGCGAAGGGGATGCAGAACACCACCACCGCGAACAGGTCCTTCATCGTGTAGTACGGATGGAACGGCACTGCCTCGCGGCTCGACTTCACCTCGACGCCGATCGGGTTGTTGTTGCCCGGCACGTGCAGCGCCCAGATGTGGAGCACCACCACCGCAGCGATGATGAACGGCAGCAGGTAGTGCAGCGAGAAGAAGCGGTTGAGCGTAGCGTTGTCGACGGCGAAACCGCCGCGCAGCAGCTCGAGGATCGGCGTGCCGAGCACCGGGATGGCGCCCAGGATGTTGGTGATCACCGTCGCGGCCCAGAAGCTCATCTGGCCCCAGGGCAGCACGTAGCCCATGAAGGCGGTGGTGACGACCAGCACGAACAGCACGACGCCGAGGATCCAGAGGATTTCGCGCGGTGCCTTGTACGAGCCGAAATAGAGGCCGCGGAACATGTGGATGTAGATCGCCGCAAAGAACATCGAGGCGCCCGTGGCATGCACGGCCTGGACGATGCGGCCGCCGTTCACGTCGCGACGGATGTGCTCCACCGAGTCGAAGGCGAGGCTGACATGCGGGGTGTAGTGCATGGCGAGGATGATCCCCGTCACGATCTGCACGCCGAGCATGAAGGCGAGGATGGCGCCGAACGTCCACCAGTAGTTGAGGTTCTTCGGCGTGGGGTAGTCCATCAGGTGTTCTTTGGACCACCGGATGATCGGCAGGCGATCGTCGATCCACTTTTCGACGACGTTACCGGGGACGTAGCTGGATTCGTGAGCCATCTGGTCGGGTCCCCTTAACCGATCTGCACAAGCGTGTCGGTGACGAATTCATAGGGCGGCAGCACCAGGTTCTTGGGTGCGGGGCCTTTGCGGATCCGGCCGGCAGTGTCGAACTGCGAACCGTGGCACGGGCAGGCCCAGCCATCGTAGTCACCCGACTCGCCCACCGGGATGCAGCCCAGGTGCGTACAGTTGGCGATCATGATCAGCCACTGCTCGTGGCCCGGCTTGGTGCGCTGCTCGTCGGTCTCGGGATCCCTGAGGTCCGACAGCGGCACCGCCTTGGCCTCGGCGATCTCGGCCTCGGTGCGGTTGCGCACGAACACCGGCAGCCCGCGCCACTTGATGGTGACCGACTGGCCGGTCTGGATGCTCGACAGGTCGAACTCGATGCTGGCAAGGGCCAGCACCGAGGCGTCGGGGTTCAGCTGGTTGATCAGCGGCCAGGTCACCCCGGCTACGCCAACCGCGCCCACGGCGCCTGCCGCGATATAGAGAAAATCGCGCCGTCCCGGATTAGGGGCGTCCTGATGTGCCAGATTGGATTGCGTCGCCAAGGTAAGCTTCCGTCTGTTGTGTCTTGATCAGCGCCTCGGTGCCTGTTGGCATCAGGCACATAGCCAAAGCCAACCCCCGCCCTCAACAGCGCGTGATTTGGGCGTTCTTTTGACACTATGAATGGGGCTTGTCCAGCCGGAGACAGGGTGACTTTCCCCCGATGCGACACTATAGCAACCGCCAAAAAGCTTACCATGGAGGTCAGGAATGATGACGGTCGATCTGGCCCTCTATCAGCCGGATATCGCGCAGAACACCGGCACCCTGCTTCGGCTCGGCGCCTGCCTCGGAGTGATGGTGCACATCATCCACCCGACAGGCTTCCAGTTCTCGCCCCGCTCGATTCGGCGCGGCGCCCTCGATTACCTCGAACACGCCCGCTTCACCGAGCACGACAGCTATGCCCATTTCGACGTTTGGCGCCGGGCCGAGGGGCGCCGGCTGGCGCTGCTGACCACCCAGGGCAGCACCTCGGCCTATGAGGTGACCTACGAACCCAACGATGTCCTGCTCCTCGGTCGCGAGTCCGCCGGCGTCCCGGAGGAGGTCGCGGCGGACGCAGACCTCCGCGTCCGCATCCCCATGCGACAAGATATGCGCTCGCTCAACGTGGCCGTCGCCGGCAGCCTCGTGCTAGGGGAGGCGCTGCGACAGACCAATGGTTTTGCAGCCCTGACATGACATTACCCGCCGACATTGAATCAAAGCAGCAACTCGCCACCGCCTGGTTCAGGAGCTTCCGCGACCAGCTCAGCGCCAGCCTTGAGGCCGTCGAGGCCGATGTCACGGGCCCGCATGCCGATCGCCCGGCCGGCAAGTTCGAGATCGAACCCTGGACCCGCGAGGCCGGTGGTGGCGGCGAGATGGGAATGCTGCACGGCCGGGTGTTCGAGAAGGCCGGCGTCCACATCTCGACCGTCCACGGCCACTTCTCCGAGGATTTCGCCCGCCAGATGCCGCATACCGAGGCCGGTGCCGAGTTCTGGAGCGCCGGCGTCTCGGTGATCATCCATCCCTGGAACCCCAACGTTCCGGCCGCGCACATGAACACGCGCATGATCGTCACCGGCAAGTGGTGGTTCGGCGGCGGCGGCGACCTGACCCCCGTGCTCGATCGCCGGCGCACGCAAGACGATCCCGACAGCGTCGCCTTCCACGCCGCCTACAAGGCCGCCTGCGACGCCCACGGCGTCGACTACGCCGCTTACAAGAAGTGGTGCGACGAGTACTTCTACCTGCCCCACCGCAAGGAGCCGCGCGGTATCGGCGGCATCTTCTACGACAACCACAATACCGGGAACTGGGACGCCGACTTCGCCTTCACCCAGGATGTCGGCCGTGCCTTCCTCGACGTCTACCCTGCCCTCGCCCGCCGCAACTTCGAGACGCCCTGGACCGAGGCCGACCGCAACGAGCAGCTGATCCGCCGCGGCCGCTATGTCGAGTTCAACCTGCTCTACGATCGCGGCACCACCTTCGGCCTGAAGACGGGCGGCAACGTCACCTCGATCCTCTCCTCGATGCCCCCGGAAGTGCGCTGGCCCTGACTCGCGGCGGGCTCTTGCCCGTCTCCGCGCCTTACCAACCTTGCCGAAGCTTAAGCCGCCGGAAACTACCCCCGGCGCGGAGGCACGCCTAGATTTCAGGGGCCGGTGCAAATGCACCCCCGAACGGTTCCAGCCAGCGCAACGGAACCGCGCTTAGCCCCGCTGTCTGAGGAGTTCCAAATGAACAGAGTTCTCAAAGGCCTGGGAGCCACGGCCATCACCGCAGCCGTTATCTTGGCCGCCGTCCCGGCGTTCGCATCGACGCCCGCATTCAACACCGCCAAGGCGGGTAGCGGCATGTCCGTCGACAATTTTGACCCGCAGGTGCAGATCTTCAACCGCGCCGAAGTCGCCGACCTGCTGCACGCGAGGAACGTCTCGGTGGTGAAGTTCGACACGGCCTGGGCCGATGGCGGCGACGCTTCCAAGGCGTTCGACGCAGTCGATGCCAGCGACCAGTCGATCCACCTGCTGCGCGACGCCCTGAAGGCCGACCCGGCCGCAATGCGGCTGCTCGCCCAGAACCATATCTCCGTCGACCGGGTCATCGACATCACCCCGAGCGGTAATGGCGCGGTCCAGCTCTACGTTTCATGAGGCCACAAGCGGTTCGCGAGACCTCTCGCGGACCGCTTCAATCCATCAGCCGGCCGCGCTACATCTGCCTAAGGGCACGAGGGAGCCGGCCGACCGATGACGCTGACCGATGTCGAGATCAAGGGCTTCCGCTCGGTCCGAAAACTCCGCTTCCCGCTCCGCCAGCTGACCGTCCTCATCGGCGGCAACGGCGTCGGCAAGACCAACCTCTACCGCTCGCTCGAACTGGTGCACTCCGCCGCACGTGGCACCCTCGCCGATGAAATCGCCCGCGAAGGTGGCCTCCGGTCGATCTTCTGGGCCGGTGGCAAGAACCTCACGGCCGATGGCAGCTTCAACCCGATGCATCGCACCGACGGCTACCGCGCCCACGAGGGCGGCAACCGGCTGACGCTCGAAGCCCGCCTCGAGCTCGACGACTTCGCCCCGATCTACCGGATCGAACTCGGCTTCCCCGGACCGGACTCCGCTGCCTTTTCCACCGAGGCACAGATCAAGCAAGAAACGATCGAGCTTCGGAAGGGCACTAGGGGCGTCGGCTTGCTCGAGCGGCGCAACAACGCCGTCTTCGCCCGCGGCGCTGACGGTCAGCGCCAACTCATCGATGAGCGAGCGCTGGCGAGCGAAACCGCGCTGTTCACGGTTCGCGGCGGCTATCCCGAGATCGCCGTCGTCCGCCAGGAACTCAGCAACTGGCGCTTCTTCCACGGCTTCCGCACCGACGTCGACTCGTCGCTCCGCCGGCCATCCCGCGCCGTCACCTCTCCAATGCTGACCTCCAACGGCAGCAACCTCGCCGCAGTTTTCGCCACCCTGCGCCATATCCGGCAGGAGACTGTCGACCTCGACGCCGCCATCGAGCTCGCCTTCCCCGGCGCCGAACTGGTCGTGCCTCACCCGGAGGAATTCGCAAGCTTCGGCATGATCTTCCCCGAAACCCCCAAGCGCACCTTCTGGGCACACGAGCTCTCGGACGGCACGCTGCAGTTCCTCACCCTGATGGGCGCCCTGCTCTCCTACCGCCTGCCGCCCTTCATCGCGCTCAACGAGCCCGAGACCAGCCTCCATCCCAGCCTGCTCCCTGCCCTCGCCCGCACCATCGTCAAAGCCGCCGAGCGTGCGCAGATCTGGGTGGTCACCCACTCACAGCCCCTGGCCGACGCGATCGCCGAGGAGAGCGGCATCATCCCGCGCGAAGTCATCCGCACCGAGGACGGCACGGCCATCCGCGGGCTCAGCTCGCTGGGCGTGTTCGACGATGATTGACTAGAGCCGCGGCCGGGCGCCGGAGAATCCGCGCACCACTTCGCCGAACGCGGCCGGCAACCCGATGCCGAAGCTCCCGGCCAGCGTCCGCACAGCGGAGTAGTCGACCTTGCTGCTGATCGTCATGTCGACCAGCATGGTCACGGCCTCCTGCGGCGTCCGTGTCTCCTTGTACGGCCGCGTCTCGACCAGCGCCGCGAAGATGTCGCACACAGTGAGAATGCGGGTCAGCGGCGTGATCTGCTCGCCGCGCAGCCCGTCCGGATAGCCGCTGCCATCCAGGGCCTCGTGATGGTGGCGCACCGCGTCGAGGATCATCGGCGATACGCCGCCCTGCTTGCTCAGGTAGTCGAAGCCTGCTCCTGGGTGCAGCTTCACCGCCTCGAACTCTTCCGGCGTCAGCTTGCCGGGTTTGTCGAGGATGTGGCGCGGGATCACCGCCTTGCCGACATCGTGCAACAGCGCCGCATTCATCAGCGCGCCCGCCTGCCCGCCGCCGAGCTTGCTGCCAGTGGCGTATCCCGCGGCAACGCCGGTCACTAGCAGGCAGTGCTGGAACGTCCCCTCGTGATGCTTGCGCACCGAGGCCAGCCACGCGTCCGCCCCCACTGCCTTGACGGTCGCCAGAACGCCTGCCGCTACCTCGGAGACACCCTGCATCGACAGCGGCGCGTCATCCAGCATCCCCTCGAACAGCAATGCCAGTGAACGTTCCGCCTCGAGGATCGAAACGCCCCCGACATCGGCACGAACCGTTGCCTCCGCCGCCGAACTCCGCCGCGCTCGCCCGGTTATCGAATACTCGCGCCGCAACTCCGCCAGCGCGAACTTGCGCACCATGTGACGCGTCGCACCCAGCGCATTGGCCTGCACGCGCAGCAACCGCTCGCCGCGGCCTTCGTCGATCAGGAAGGTCCTGGATTTGATCGCCGGCACGCGGTCGAGTGCGTGCTTCAACTGGCCCACCGACGTCATGTCGCGGAGATCAGCATCGACGACGACCTGCTCGGCATCGGCCAGGTCATCGAGAGTAAGTTCCGAAATCAGGTGAACGGGCGCACCAAGTTGTCCGCCTAGTGCCTTGCCATGCTCCTCGCAGTGCGAGTCGCAAACGAACACGATCGTTCCCCGATCCGTTCGCTCCGACACTTGTGCGTTCTGGTCCATCAACTGGAGTGTAGACGTGATTTCGCTCAACACATCTACGCATCACATTCGTAGATGTTTCGTAAATCACCGAGTAAATTGAATCGATGGCAAGGCCTCGTTCTCGGCCCAGCCCTCGCCGCATTCCCGTGGCTTCATGTCCTGCCACCAACGATGGAGCAAAGACCATGAAGTCGTTCGAATGTGGCACCCTCGTTCCCGGCTGCACTTGGCACACTCAGGCTGAGGATACCGCGGAAGTCGTCCGCCGCGCCGCGGATCACCTGCGCACCACGCATGGCGAGGAAGTGATCCGGCCCAATATGGTCGATGAGATCAAAGCCCGCGTGCACGAAAAGGGCGAGGCGGTACACTAACGCCGCGGCACAGCCATCCCGAGTAGCGCCTGCCGATCGAGGGCGAAACCGCTCTCGATCCAGGCGCGTTCGAGCCGCTCCAGTTCCACCCCAAGCTCGCGCCCCGGCACCATGCCGAGGCCAACCAGGTCATTGCCGCGCAACGGGAACTGCGGCACGTCCATGCGCTGCAGCTGCTCGACTACGGCGAGCTTGCCGGCATCGCCCCAGTTCGATAGCGCCGCCGCCACGTCGATCCCATCTGCCAGCGCCCCGGGGTGGCGATACGCAGCCTCGTTCAAGTGGAACTCCGCAATCAACCGCGCCGCGGCCAGGATGGCTTCGGCCGTCCCGATGTCGTCATTGGAGAGCCGCCACATCTCCTGCAGCCGATCGGCGCCCAGCTCGGACACGAGGATCGCCAGCCGCGCGCTGTATTCGGGCTTCCGCACGCGCCGCTCATAGCCATGCAGCAGCCGCACCGCCGTCTCCGGCAACGGCAGGATCTCGGCCTCGCGCATCGCCTTGAGCGTATTGGCGACGCGCGGCAGCGCCAGCATCCGCCGCATCTCGGCCCCTACCCGCTCCGCTGCCAGTCGTCCCAGCGTGCCGGCAGCCGCGGTACAGGCCGCCAACCCATCCGCATCGAACTGCTCGTTCGCGTGGCTCGCCGAGAACCGGAAGAACCGGTAGACCCGCAGCCGGTCCTCGGCGATCCGCTCCGCTGCCTTGCCGATGAACCGCACCTTGCGCGCAAGACAATCCTCCACCCCGTGCAGGGGGTCGAACAGCGTGCCGTCCATCCCGGCATAGAGCGCATTGAGCGTGAAATCGCGCCGCATCGCGTCGCGCTTCCAGTCGGTCCCGAACTTGACCACCGCATGCCGCCCGTCGGTTTCGACGTCTTCGCGCAGCGTCGTCACCTCGGCGGTGAGCGTGTCGAGGCGCAGCGTCACCGTGCCGTGCTCGATGCCGGTCGGATAGACCGAAAGTCGCGCCCGCTCTGCCCTGAGCGTTACCTCCTCGGGCAGCAGTTCGGTCGCCATGTCGATGTCGGAGTTCTCGCGCGGCAGCTCCAGCAGCGTGTCGCGCACGATGCCGCCCACCACCCGCGTGCGGCCGTCGGCGCCATCGAGCAAAGCCAGGATGCGCTGCGTTTCCGGTCGCATCAGCCACTCGGCGCGCTTCAGGCGATCGTCGATTTCCCCCAGCTTGCTCAACCGGTCTCCGGGCTCCAATCCGTTTCTGGGCTCAACGCCAGATCGTGGAAGCGACGTGTAAGGTTCGCTGTTATCCCCCAGATGACAAGCCCGCTATGTTCGATTTGCCAGGTGCTGTGCTCCTGGCCGTTCCGCTTGATGTGGAAGGTTGAATAGCTGTCGGGCGTCATCAGATAGTCGAGCGGCACCTCGAACACCGAGCGCACCTCGCCCGGATTGGGGATGAACGGCCGCGTCGGTTCCACCACCGCCACCACCGGGGTTATCAGGTAGTTCGTGCCGGTATAGTAGAGCGGCATGAAGCCCAGTACCCGCGCCTCGGTGCGGTCGAGCTGCACCTCTTCCCATGCCTCGCGCAGCGCCGCGTCCGCCGCATCCTTGTCGGTAGGGTCGACCTTGCCGCCCGGAAACGCGATCTGCCCCGAATGCGAGCGCAGGTCCGGCGAGCGCTCCGTGTAGAGAATCGACAGCCCCTCGGCCCGCCTGACGAGCGCAATCAGCACGGCGGCCGCAACCGGTGGCCGGCCTGGCGGAGTCTCGGGCACCCAATCCGGCCGCAACCCCGCCGCAGCCGTGATCGGCTCGGGTTCACGCAGCAGCCGGCTGGCGATTCTCGTAATAAGCGCGTCGTCGGCCAGGACCGGCACTCCAAAAAGACTCCCGCCGAAAAATCGCAGACTTTTCAGCCAAGGTCATGCGGCAAATCGGCAAGGGCGCAGATGCGGCTACTTCGCGGATCGTAGAGACGTCCCCGGCAACCAACTTCTCAGCGGACCGGCCGCGTCCGCCGCACGAAATCGAAAAGCTCGCTGAAGTTGGTCTGGCAGCGCGCCGCGCCAGCTACGAACGCATGCGCGCGCCGAACGCCTTGATCGGCCCGGCAAGCCGCACAGCCATCGTCGGATCGTTCGAGTAGACCAGCACGCGGGTCGGATCGACCGGGCCGGGGAACTGGACGGCGCCAAGCTGCGTCGGCACCCAGCCGAGGGGGCAATAGTAATCCCGGTCGCCGACCAACAGCACGAAGCTGCCCTGGCCGCGCTCCAGCGCAATCCGCGCCACTTCCTTGGCGAGGAGCTTGCCGGCGCCGCGCTTGCGGAAATCCGGATGCGTCGCCAGCGGGCCAAGCATGTAGCCGTCGATGCCGCCGACGCTGATCGGGGTCATCCAGACCGAACCGCAGGCTGTGCCGTTCACTTCGGCAATGAGGCTCAGCGAGGGGTCGATGGGAAACTGCTCGCGCACGCGGAACGCCGTCCGGGCAAAGCGGCCTGGGCCGAAGGCAAGCGCCTGCAGGTCCTCAACGAACTGGTCGTCGGCGGCGGCTGCGAAACGAACGGTGGGCAGGCCGAGTTGCGGAGGCGCTGCTTCAGCAGCGACGGAGACGGAAGGCGCGATCATGTGACTGGTCCAGGAACAAAGAGACGAGGACAAACGTGCCGGCCAACGAAGCCGGCTGCCGACCGATTACGGTCGTCGGGTCACCTGAAAAGCCTTCTCCATCCTGGGCGCCTCCTGACGCCTGAAAAGCGCATTAGCATCACCGCGGCCAATGCGTCCACGCAAAATTATGGACCTGCAGTCGAATTTCAAGACCGCCTCCTCCGATTTTGCCCGCCCGGTCCTCAACGCGTTCTGTGCACAGGGCTATTGGCAACTCGTGGTGATTTCGAGGCGACCACGCTTGAGGAGGACGAACGCGGCCCGGTGGTGGGTCAGAACTGTCCGCCCACCCCTGCCCGCAAGGCGTGCGACTGGCCGGTCGTCGCGATGTCTCCGTGATAGCTGACTGACAGATCGAGGCCGTTGCCGAGGTCCAGGTCGAAGCCGGCCTCGAGCAGCAGGGAGTTGGCGGCGGCGGGGGTGGCCGCAACAGTAAATGGCGAGCCGCCGATAAACCCGAGTTGCGCGGTGGGCGCCTCGCCAAAGCCGCGACGCCAGCCGATGCCACCGCTGAATGTCGCAAGACCACCCTGGCCCACCACGAATTGATACGCGCCGCGCACACCGAGCGTGGCGAAGGACTGGTTCACAACGTCGGCCTCGCCCGAAAGTGCTGCGCCACCGCCGTTGCCGGTTTCGGTGAATGCATCGGTCGCCTGGATGACATGGCCCGCCCGTGCAAAGGGCGTCAGGCTCGCAGCGCCGTAATCGAACTCGTGCTCGAGCTCGGCAACCACCTGGCCGGTGGTCGCACCGTAGTCGGCGGTCAGCGTCTCGTTGAGACCAAGGCCCACCTCGCGGGTAGTCGAAATGGTGTGCTGCGTCACCGTGCCGGCGACCGAGAACCCGGTGTCGCCCCACCTCGTCCCGGCATAGAACCCGGCGCCGAGATCGGCGGTCGTCGCGTCAGTGTCGCGGTCGGCGATCGATACCTGGGTCTGCCCGGCCTGCGCGGCGAGACCAATCTGCCAGTCGCCCACTGCGGCGTCGGCGCCAAGCAGCAGCCCGCCCGACGACGAGGCGGCGTCCGCCGCGTTGCCGTCGCTGGCCCGATCGCCAAGGCCGCCGTAGAACTGACCCCAGATCGCGTTGCTGCCGCCGTCTTCCGGCAGCGTCGGCAGGGCGGCATACCCGCTGGCGACGCCCGAGGCGTCGAGCGTCCGTGCCGCATCCAGCCGCCCCAGCAGCGCGTCCGACACCAGCCCGGCATTATCCATCAGCACGCCCTTGAGCGTCGCATGCCCCTCGCCCGAGAGCGCGTCGAACATCGCCCGCGCCTCGGCCCCGTTGAGGCTGAGGATGGTGTTGTGGGCGGCGTTGTTCGTCCCCAGGGCCTCGATCGCCTCGGCGGCGCTCGCCTGGTTCGCCGTCTTCGCCACGTCGGCGAACGCTACGCCGTTGCGATTGAATTCGAGCGTCAACAGGTCGCTGAAGCCATCCGAGCTAAGGTCGAGCTCGGGCGTGACGAAGGCATAGTCCGAGGTGACCTCGCCGAAATTGCCGTAGAACCCGCCGCCGGCGCTGAGGATGATGTAGCCGGCGCCCAGCGCCAACGGCCCCGTGCCACGCTTCACGATAATGTCGGCCCCCTCGACATAGGCAATCGCCATCACCTGGATGAGGTCGCTGGAACCGGAGGTGATCTCGACCTGGTAGGTCGAGCCCGGGCCCATGTAGAAGTTGCCCTCCACTGCCAGGGTGCCGATGCCGTCGTGACCGGGTGCGATCACCCCGTCCCCGATGACACTGACGTTGCGCACGATCCCGGTGCCGCTCAGCCGGCCCTTCGAGGTCATGTCGCCACCGAGCCAGCCATCAACCACCAGCTCGCCGTCGAGCAGGTTGATCTCGCCGTAGAAGTCTCGGCTGCTGCCGCTCAGCACCGTCCTGCCGGGGCCGAGCAGCTCGATCCCACCGACGCCGGAAATGTCGGAATCAAGGATGTACTCGGCATCGATGTGATTGAAAATGAGACGGGCGCCAGCATCGCGCAGCTCGATGCTATCCGTGGCAAGCGTCCCGGCCGCAACCGCCTCCTCCTCCGGCGCTGCCCCGGTAACCAGGGTGCCCATGTCGCCGATGGTCACGGCGTCGGCACTGACCGCCGCCCCGTTGGCGATCGTCAGGCCACCGCTGCCCTGAGCACCGATCGTCAGCGTGTCGGCGATGGTCCAGCTCGAGCCGATCCCATCGACAAGCACTCTCCCCGACGACCCAGCGACGTGTCCAATAACGGCGGCCGTGCTGCTGACGACGCCCCCATCAGCGATCTCGACCGCGCCCTTGCCTTCCCGCCCTACGGTCAGCTCACCGGTGGACCAGCTCGACCCGGCGCCGTCCACCACGACTTTGCCGTCCCCGTCAGGCAGGAAACCGACATAGGACCATTCAGCGCTCAGCGTGCCCCCGTCGGTGACCTCGATCGTGCCTTTGCCGTTAAAGCCCACTGCGAGGGATACGGTATTCAGAACCGACCCCGGGCCGGTCACCGTCACGAGACCGGTGCCGCCCATGGCGCTGTCGTAATTCTGGCCGACAAAGGCGGTGTCGCCGATGCTCACCTCGCCGCCGCCGATGATATCAAGCGTACCGAGGCCATAAACGCCCAGATAGATGTTGTTCAGGACCGTGAGCGTGGACCCGGGGCCGCTCACCTCGACGGCGCCGCTGCCGCCACCCGTGCCTATGATCACATGGTTGCCCACAGCGTCATCGCCGCCCGTGACCTGCGCCCTGCCACCATTGTCGACGTACGGGGTATCGTCCGAGGCTGGAATACTGCCGTGGTCCCAGTTGGCCGGGTCCAGCCAGCTGCCCGAGCCGGGATTACCCCACCGCACGGCGCTCGGGTCCACGGCGCTCGCCGGTGACGCGCTCAACGCCGTCGCCGCCAATAGCAGCGCCCGCAAGCCGTAAACACGCCGCGAAGCGAGCGCCATCCCGGCGTGGCCGGGTGCGGGCCCGCGAGCCATGTCAGAACGCACCACTGAGGCCCACATGCGCAGCGACCGATCGGCCGAGTTGATCGTCCAACCGCACTTCGAAATCGCCGAACAGATTGTCGCCCCCGGCAAGCGCGTAGCCGAGATCGACCCCCGCGAAGCCGCGATAGAGGGTGCCGGCCGCAGCAGAGGTGAATGTGACGTCCTGCCCCAGCAACTCGGCGCTGACGTCGCCGCGGCGATCAATGGCGTCGGCACCGGCCCTGAGCGTCCAGGAAGCTTCGCCGGCTTCCCTCGCCACGGGGGTCAACGCCAGCGCCGCCTGTGCCCTGATCTCCAACTCGTGCACCGTGCGGGCGTCGACCACGAGCTCGTCCGAGGAGCCGGTTTCGGCATAGCCGTCGAGCTTCAGCGCGGTGTAGCGCAGCCTGAGGCTAGGCGTCAGGATGCCGTTCGCCGTGTCGAGGTCGGCGCCGATGGTGACGGCGGGGTTGAAGAAGCTGCCACCCTCGGTGCCGCTCGCCGTAGACACCCCGAAATCGATCGAATTGTTGGCGACCGTCCGTTCGCTGTCGGTGTCGAGTAGGCCCATCGCGGCATAGAAATCGACAAAATAGCCATCTCGCGCGAAGCCTGCATGGCCGCCGGCCACCCCACCGGAGAGCGCCGTCTCATCTGCCGTGCCGGCGCTGCCGCGCGCCGCGGCGCCACCGATGAACAGGCCGCCGGTGAAGCCGTCGCCCGGCGAGAACTCCACCCCGGCCAGCGCCCCACCGTGCCCGTATGCGGACGCGACCGAGCTCTCGTTGCCGTCCCGTCCACCAAAGCCGCCGAAACCAGCGAGCCAGGCCGTTGTCGAGCAGTCCTCGGCCTCGCCGGATGGCGTGCCGTCCGCCGCGAGGCAGGTGCTGGTGCCGCGACCAACGGCGCCGGCGATATCGCCGGCCAGCGACAGCGCCATGTCCTCCTTGAGGGCGAAGCCGGTCCGGTCGAGCACGGCGATGGTGTTGCCGTCTATGGCGAACGGGTTGCCGCTGGTCTCGATGGTTCCGGGGATCCCGGCGCCGGTAAAGGTCATCACCGCATTGAGGCCGGGGCCGAAACTCACCGTGTTGCCGGTGCCGGAGAAGAACAACGAGCCCTGTATCGCGCTTCCGCTCAGCAGCTTGAGCATAGCGTTGCCCTGGCTAAATCGGATCGCCTCGTAGGCGATGATGCCGCCCGAGTTGATAACCGTGGCATCGGCGCCAGCGGCATTGATGCCGGTGCTGATCGACCCCGTTGCCGCGATGCTGCCGGAGTTGGTGATCGTTGCGTCGGCGCCAGCGGAGTAGATGCCGTCGCCCAAAGCCCCCGTTGTTGCGATGTCGCCGGAGTTGGTGATCGTGGCATCGGCGCCAGCGGAGAAGATGCCGTAACCGAAAGACTGCGTTGTCGCGATACTGCCGGAGCTGGTGATCGTGGCACCGGCGCCAGCGGAGAAGATGCCGTAGCCGAAGGCATCGGCAGTTGTGATGCTGCCGGAATTGTCGATCGTGGCGTCGACGCCGAGGGAGTAGATGCCGTAGCCGAACGCTCCCGTCGTCGCGATGCTGCCGGAGTTGTCGATCGTGGCATCGGCGTTTTGGGAGTAAACGCCGTAGCCGAAAGCGCCGGTGGTCGCGATGCTGCCGGCGTTGTCGAGCATCTGGTCGACGGCGCCCATGATGACGCCAGTCTGGCCTGCCGCCGGGCTTACGGTCCCGCCCAGTTCGATCACACCGCTGTCGCCGACATTGAGCATTACCTGCTGGCCGGTCGTCTGGCCGTCGACGACGGTGAAGCTCTGCGCCACGGCTGTGCCAGGCTGCAGTGCCAGGCCGACCACCAGCACAAGCGCAAGAGCCCCGAGACCAGCCAGTGACAATCCTCGGCTGCCAATCGGCAGCCCCATCCCATCAACAGTCACGACATCACCCCCAGAACCCATCGTCAGCCTTGCCGATGCCTGCCGCCCCGCCGCGTCGCGGCTGCGGCGGCGAAGCACCGGCGTCACAGCTTCATCTCATTGCCCACGAGCCAAGTCCTGAAAGCGCCGGGGTGGCGTTCTGAAATTTTTCTGAAATTCGTGTCTTTCGCTCGGGGCGCTTGAATTCCGTAGGGCGCCGGGGCATCGAGAACGCCGGGGGGCCCAGGGGCATGACGGTGTTCCGGTTTGCCGGATTTGAGCTGGACGAAGAGCGCGCCGAACTGTGCGGTCGCGATGGCACGCCTATCCGGCTGCGCCCCAAGACCTTCGAGATGCTCCGCCTGTTCGCCGCCAATCCCGGCCGCGTGCTGAGCAAGCAGGAGCTGATGGAAGCGGTCTGGCCGAACATCCATGTCGGCGAGGACGGGCTGTTCCAGTGCATCCGCGAGATCCGCACCGCGCTCGGCGACGAACAGCGCCAGATGATCAAGCTGGTCTCCGGCCGCGGTTACCTGTTCGCCGCGGAGGTGTCGACCGCCGACGCCGGCCCAGCGGACCTCATGTCGAAAGGCGGCAGCTCGCCCGCCCCCAGGCGGTCCGCCTCCCTGTTCGGTTTGCGCAAACCGGTTACCATCGCGGCCATTGCCGGCACCCTGGCGATCATCGGCCTCGCGGTCGCGGCCTCAGTCTTCGCGCCCGGCCAGACGCTGCAGCGAACACCGCGAATAGTCGCCGTCGTGCCCATCGTCGATGCGAGCGGCGTCCCCGGGGGCGGCGCGATGGCCGCCGGCATAACCGCCCGCCTGGTCGACGGACTGGCGAGGATCGACAATATCAGCGTCGTGGCACCCCGGCCCGCCGAAGCCGCAGCCGCAACGCCCTCGGACTACGTGGTACAGGGCGAGCTGCAGAAGGGGCCGCAATCCTGGACGCTCGAAACCCGCCTGCTCAAGACCGCCACCGGCGAAGTCCAGTCCGTCGCAACCGTCTCGGTCGAGGCCGCCCTGCCGGATGTGCAACTGCAGCGCTCGCGGCTCGCCGCCGGAACCGGCGACCCGCTGGCGCGCCAGCTCAACGCGGTGCTCGAGGCTGGCGAGGACCGGCTCGTCTCGGTCGACAACAAGATCGACGTGGTCGTCGAGCAGGCCCTGGCCTCGATCAACCACACCACGCGCGAGCGATTTGCCACAGCGCAGACGATGCTCGAGGGTGCGCTCGCCGCCCGCCCGGACAACGTCGATGTGCAAGTCGCGCTCGCCGGCCTGCAGCTCCGCGGCATCCAGATGACCTGGTACAGCGAGGCAGAGCGCGCCGCGGCCGAAACCCGCGCGCGGTCGCTGCTGGAGCAGGCGCTCAAGGTAAAGCCCCGCTACATCCCGGTCCTCGAAGCCTATTGCCGGCTGCTCTCTGCCACCAACGACTTCGTCGGCAGCCTCGTGGCCTGTGCCAATGCCTTGAGCTTCGATCCATGGAACGGCTCGGCCCTCTACCTCACCGGGCTCGGTCAACTTCATCTGGGACGCTTCGAAGAGGCGCTGACGACCTTCGAGCAGGCGGATCAGTTCGATACGCCGCAGGTCTCGCGCTGGACCTGGCTGCTCGGCGCCGCCTGGGCGAACGAGCTGCTTGGCCGGTACGAGGCGGCGGTCCCCTGGCTGCAGCGGTCGATCGCCATAACGCCGGCTTCGGGGCGCAGCCACCTCCTCCTGGCCGCGGCCTACCAGCAATTGGGCCGGCACGACGAGGCAAAGGCCGCACTCGCCAAGGCGCTGGACCTGCGTCCGGGATCGAACGCCGTCAACATAAGGTCACCGGACCGCAACGCCAGCCCGGTCTACGTCGCGCGGAACAACCAGATCGTCCAGGCCATGGTCGACGCCGGCCTGCCGGCGCGCTGACCGGCGCTGCTAGACGCCCGGCATCGAATGGGCGCCGTTGCCCGAAAGGTTCGAGACGAAGCGCTTGGTGCGCTCCCGCGAGGGAGAACCGAACACCTGCCGCGCCGGGCCGGCTTCGACCACCTCGCCGTGATCGAGGAACACCACGTCGGTGGCGATCGTCGATGCCAGCCGCAGGTCATGGGTTGCCATCAGCATCGTCGTGCCTTCGGACGCCAGCTTGGCCAGCACCTCGACGACTTCCGTCGCGAGCTCAGGATCGAGTGCCGAAGTCGGCTCATCGCACAGCAGGACCTTTGGAGCCGGCGCCAGCGCGCGGGCAATGGCGACGCGCTGCTGTTGCCCGCCGGAGAGGTTGGCGGGCCAGGCGTCGGCCTTGGCCGACATTCCCACCTTGTCCAGCAGTTCCCTCGCCCGCTCCTCGGCCCTGCCCCGCGGCCATTTCAGCACGGTGACGAGGCTCTCCATCACGTTCTCCAGCGCCGTCAGGTGCGGAAAGAGCTGGAAGTTCTGGAACACCATGCCGGTCTTGCGGCGCAACTTCAGTACCGCGTGGCGGGTCGGCTTTGCCGCAGCCGAGAACTCGATCACTGCATCGTCGATCTCCACCCGGCCCGATTGCGGTCGCTCCAGCAGGTTGACGCAGCGCAGCAGCGTGCTCTTGCCGCTGCCCGATGGACCGATCAGCGCGGTGACATTGCCCTCGGGAACCTTGACGCTCACGCGCTTGAGGACCTGCAGCGCATCGAAGCTCTTCTCGATGTTCTCGAGCGCGATCATGACGCGGCCTCGATGTACCCGCCGTAGCGGGAAAGCCGCTTCTCGACCCGCGTCTGGAGGGCGGAGAGCACGGAGCTGACGACCAGGTAGATCAGCGCCACCTGCACGTAGAGGATCAGCGGTTCATAGGTGGTGGCGACGATCCGCTGCCCTGCCCTGAACAGCTCGGGCACCGTGATGGCCGCGGCGAGCGAGGTGTCCTTGACCAGCGAAATGAAGGTGTTGGAGAGCGGCGGCACGGCCACGCGGCCGGCCTGCGGCAGGATGATGCGGCGCATCGCCTGCGCCCAGGTCATGCCGATCGAGTATGCGGCCTCCCATTGCCCCTTCTGCACCGACGAGAGCACCGCTCGAATGATCTCGGAGGTGTAGGCGCCGACATTGAGGGTGAAGCCGATGAGCGCCGCCGGGAATGCGTCGAGCACGATGCCGACGCTGGGCAGCCCGTAAAAGATCAGGAAGAGTTGCACCAGCAGCGGTGTACCGCGGATGATCCAGACGTAGAACCGCACCAGCATGGCGAGGGGAGCGGGAGCGAACAGCCGCGCGAGAGCCGCGACAAATCCGAGCCCCAGGCCGAGCGCGAAGGAAAGCACCGTCAGCGGCACCGTGAACAGCACGCACGCCCATAACAGCGAGGGCAGAGACTCGATCATCAGAGAAAGCCAGTGCGGCATGGGGCGGGGTTCCGTCGGCCATGAAAAAGGATCGGCCGAAGCTTCGGCCGATCCACGCGGTTAGTCCAGTGAGGCGGCGTTACTGCGAAACGTCGGCGCCGAAGTACTTCTGCGAGATCTCGGCGTAGGTGCCGTCGTCCTTGATCGCCTTGAGCGCCTCGTTGATCGCAGCGAGCAGCTCCGGCTTGCCTTTGGCGAGCAGCACGCCGGAGAAATCGGCCTCGGGCTGGGTGGCGGCGATCTTCACGTCGGCGTCCGGCTTCTGCTTCTTGAAATCGAAGAACGACAGGCTGTCATTGATCGTCGCATCGGCCCGGCCCTGCAGCACGAGGGTGATCGACTGGTCGAAGCCTTCGGTGGGCACGATCTCGGCGCCGTACTTCTGCGCGAGCTTGCCGAAATTGCTGGTCAGGGTCTGCGCGGCGCGCTTGCCGGAGAGGTCCTCGAAGGCCTTGATGTCCGTATTGTCGCCCTTGACGAGGAGAGCAGCCTTGGAGGCGATGTACGGCTCGGAGAAATCGTATTTCGCCTTGCGCTCGTCGTTGATGCCGACCTGGTTGATCACCACGTCGTAGCGGTTCGCGTCGATCCCGGCGATCAGCCCGTCCCATGGCCCCTCGACGAACTCGGCCTTCACCCCGAGACGCTCGGCGATCTGCTGTCCGATCTCGACGTCGAAGCCGACCAGCGCGCCGGTGCTGTCATGGAAGGTGAAGGGTGCATAGGTGCCCTCGGTGCCGATCCGGAGCGCACCGGCCTGCTTGATCTGGTCGAGCGCCGACTGCGCGAGCACCGGTGTTGCCAGCGCCAGCTGCACGAGGCCGATCGCGGCCAGCCACTTTGAGATCTTCATTCTTGTTCTCCTTGTTGGCCAGCTTGTGCGGTAGGAGCAGCAAACCGGCGTTCGGGCCGCGAAAACTGCCCCTTCCGCCTGAGCGCATCAACTAGCTGGTAGAATCTTTTACTAGCCCGGTGTCGCCGCGATACGGACAACTCCACCTCTCCCCCGCAGTAGACGACAATTGCAGGAACGCCGGTCGGGATGGATACGATCCATTCCGTCGATCGTCGGAGATGAGCCAGGCCCCGCGCCGGCTGGCATCGATCACAATCGCGCCCATCGCGTGGCGCCCTCAGTTCATACCTGCTACCTTTGCCCCTTGTGACGAGCAGATCGTCCAGTAAATGTGGGCCCGGCCAGCCCAGTTCGCACCGGTTTGGAGCGGAACAACAGAATGGCGAGGCACATCTCCAGTGCACCTGCTTTCTCTCGTCGCCGAATTCTGGCGACCGTCGCCGTAATTTGTGCCGTCTTGTTCGTTGGAGCAGAGGCGTCGTCGAATACGCCCCCCGGCGTTCCGCCGCGACTGCTGTCCGAGACCGGGCTTTACGCCGACGCGAGCGATCTGGTCGTCGATCCGCGCAACCTGCCCTTCTCGCCCCAGTACCCGCTATGGACTGATGGCGCGACCAAGAACCGATGGGTCCGGCTGCCGCCGGGCACCACGATCGACGGATCCGACCCTGACGCCTGGAAGTTCGCGGCGGGCACGCGATTCTGGAAGGAATTCTCCTTCGGTGGCCGCCGGATCGAAACCCGCTACATGGAGCTGCTGCCCACTGGCCAGTGGCTCTACGCGGCCTATGAATGGACGCCCGACGGGCGTGAGGCGGTGCTCGCCGACGAGAGGGGCTATCGCAACGCCTTCGCCCTCGGCCACGGCCGCTTTCACGCCATTCCGGGCACCACCGATTGCAAGGTATGCCACCAGGGCGGACCAGCCGAGGTGCTCGGGTTCAGCACCTTGCAGCTGTCGCCGGCCCGCGATCCGCACGCCCTGCACGCCGGGACCAGCAGCGTGCCAGGCGTAACCCTCGATTACCTCATCGGCAACCGGCTGATCGACGGCTACGAGCGCTGGCCCTCACGCGCTCCGGTCATCAAGGCGGCTACCGAAACCGAGCGGTTGGTGCTGGGCTACCTCCACGGCAATTGCGGCCATTGCCACAACAGCCGGGCACAACTCGCCAACCTGGGCCTGTTCCTGCGCCAGGAGCTGCTGGTCGGGAAGCAGGCCGCCGTCGAAACCACGGTGCGGCAGCCGGTCAAGAAAAGCGCGCCGGGCCAATCGGCCGATGCGCTCTTGCGCATCGATCCCGGTCACCCGGAACGCAGCGCGCTGTTCGAGCGCGTGTCGTCTCGCTACCCGGCGCTGCAGATGCCGCCACTGGGCACTGCGCTGGTCGACGATGAAGCGGTGGCGGTGGTGAGAAAATGGATCATGGAGCTTGGGGCCGATGACGGCCGATAACCAGGGAGGACCAACGATGAAGTGCTTGTTCGGACTTGTAATCCTGTTGCCTATGATGGGAGCGGCTGTCGCCCAGGACGCCGCCAACCCGGACCTCGTGAAGCGTGGCGAGTATCTCGTGAACGCCATGGGGTGTCACGATTGCCACACGCCGTTCAAGATGGGGCCGAACGGCCCGGAACCCGATATGACCAGGGCCCTCTCCGGCCACCCGCAGGACATCGTGATAAGCGCCCCTGCGGCCTTGTCCGATCCCTGGATGGGGGCGAGTTCGGCAACGAACACCGCCCACTCCGGACCATGGGGCGTAAGCTTCACGGCCAACCTGACCTCCGACCCGGAAACCGGTGTCCTGCGCGATTACACCGAAGCCCAGTTCATCCAGATGATGCGCACGGGTCGCAAGCAGGGACAGGGACGGGCCATCCTGCCGCCAATGCCCTGGCCGCCCTTCGGCCACCTGAACGATGACGACCTCAAGGCGATCTTCGCCTATCTCCGGCAGGTCCCGCCGATCAACAACAAGGTGCCCGCTCCACTTCCGCCGACGCAGTAGCGCACAAGCGGCTCCGGTGGCGCGATGCGCGACATCGCGCGACCGGAGTGCCAGCGCCGGACCAGACCCACTGTAGCGACTCGAGCCTGCACGAACTCGCGCTCACCAAAGTGCGGGCACATCCTTCGTTCCGGCCGCGATCTCCGCAACGCGGCGCGCCGTTCCCGGCTGCGTCTCCTCAGGCAGCGCGTCGAAGGCGAACCAGCCGATCTCGGCTATCTCACCGTTGGGACTGAACGGCTTCACCTGCCGAAACGCCCGGCCCACATACACCGCCACATGATCGCGATTGGTCGCCTCGTGCTTCTGCAGGTACAGGCCCAGCAGCGTCATCGGCCCTTCGACCCGAAGCCCGGTTTCTTCCTCGGCCTCGCGGCGCGCCGCTTCCTCCGCAGTCTCGCCCGGCTCAACCCCGCCCCCGGGGAAGTGCCAGCCCGGCATGTAGGTGTGCCGCAGCAGCAGCACCCTGTCGCCATCCAACAATGCGGCGCGGGCGCCGAGCACCATGCGCCTTCGCACGCCGACCACAAATAGGTGCGCGGACGTCCGTACCCGCTGCCAGCGGCTCATCTTCATGGTGGTCCTCCCGCTAACCTTCAATTGGCCACGGCGCCATTTAGGGCATTTTCTTGCCGCGCGCCGCATGGCATTACGCCCGGCAATGATTACTCTTGCCCACCTATCCGACGTTCACCTGGCCCCGCTCCCGCCCGTCCGGGCGCGCGACCTCATGAACAAGCGGATCACCGGCTTCCTCAACTGGAAGATCAAGCGCGAGCATACGCTCTCCGGCGACAATCTGACCAAGCTCGTCCGCCACATGCGGGAGCAGAACCCGGATTTCACCGCCGTCACCGGCGATCTGGTCAACCTGGCGCTCGATGCCGAGATCAACACTGCCTACAACTGGCTAGAGACAGTCGGCCCGCCCGAGCAGGTCTGCGTCTCTCCCGGCAACCACGACGCCTACCTCAAGGGCCAGTTGCAGAAGGCGATCGATCGCTGGGACGGGTACGTCATGGGCGAGACCGTCGACGACAATGCCTTCCCGTTCGTCCGCCGCGTCGGCGACGTTGCCGTCGTCTCCTGCAACAGCGCCGTGCCCACCGCTCCCTGGATGGCGTCGGGCCGCTTCGAGGAGGACCAGGCGGCACGCCTGGCCCGCTGCCTCAAGCTGCTCGGCGACGGCGGCTATTTCCGCGTCATCCTGATCCACCATCCGCCCAACCAGGAACAGGCCCACCCGCGTCTCGGGCTCTATGGCGCCAAGGCGTTCCGCCGCGTCATCGCCGAACAGGGCGCCGAACTGGTATTGCATGGCCACACCCATCAGTCCTCGATCTTTGCCATCCCTGGCCCGCACGGCGACGTCCCGGTGGTCGGGGTAGCAGCGGCCGGCGCGGCCCAGGGGGAAACCGGCGGGCACGACCCCGCCCGCTACAACCTGTTCTCGATCCAGCGCCTCGGCACCGCCTGGCAGTGCACCTTGCGCGAATTTGGCTTTCAGCGCCTCTCGACCGATATTGTGCTGAGATTGAGCCTCAGGATCTACTGATCGTGACCGAAGCCTTCACCATCGATCGCCCCGCCTTCGACGCGACGACGGGCGTCGCCACCTTCGGCTATGCCGTTGGCGACCTGGCCTTTACCGAAATCTTGAGGTTCCCCGCCATCAGCGACCCGACGGCGGCCGAAACCTCCTCGTTCGGCAAGCTCCTCGACCTCGCCGCCCTCGTGCTGGGTGTCAGCTACTACAAGCTGCGCGCCCCCTACCTCATTCGCGTCGCCTTTCCGCTCACCACGCGCGAGCGAGGCTTCGCGCTGGATGTCTACGAGAACGGCCTCGGCGAGTTCTACGCGCGCAACGACCTCAAGCGCTTCGGCCTGATCCATATCGAGGCGGAAGAAGACACCCGCGCGGACTTCGTGCCGCCGGTGCTCGACGATCGCGCCCTGCTGCCGATCGGTGGCGGCAAGGATTCGCTGGTCAGCCTGCAGCTGCTGGAGGCCGCGAATGTCGATTTCACCCCGTTCGCCGTCAACCCCAAGGGCCCGATCATCGGCTCGGTGGACAAGATCGGCCGCCCACCCCTCTACGTCACGAGGACGCTCGATCCCGAGATGATCCGGCTCGGCAAGGAGCCCGGCTACTACAACGGGCACGTTCCCTCGACCGCCATCAACTCGATGATCGCGGCGCTCACCGCCCTGCTCTTTTCCTACAATCGCATCGTGCTCTCCAACGAGCGCTCTGCGAGCGAAGGCAATGTCGAGTTCGACGGCCGCGAGGCCAACCACCAGCATTCCAAGTCGCTCGACTTCGAAAACCTCATCGCAAAGGTGCTGGAGCACGCTACGGGCGGAAGTTTGAGCTACTTCTCCCTGCTTCGCCCGTACTCCGAGGCACGGATCGCTGCACTTTTCAGCCGAGTCCAACGCTTCGACCACGTGTTCTCGAGCTGCAACGAGAACTTCAAGCTGGCCGACCACACCGGCCCGCTCTGGTGCGGCAGATGCCCCAAGTGCCACTTCGTCTTCCTGATCTTCGCCCCGGTGATGGACAAGCAGCGGCTCATCGGCATCTTTGGCCAGAACCTCCTCAGCCAGCCCTCGCACGAGCGCTCGTTCCGCGAACTCACCGGTCTCGCCGGGCAGAAACCGTGGGAGTGCGTTGGCGAAATCGAGGAAGCAGCGGCCTGCCTCTGGGCCCTCACCAAGCTACCGGAATGGGCAAATGAGCCAATCGTTTCAATGCTCAAGCCGGACCTGCTGACTCAGTATGGCAGCCAGCGGCTCGAAGATGCTCTTGCCGAACTGCTGATCGATAGCCCAGAACACCTCATCCCGAAGGACATCTTCGAGCGAGTCGCCCCGCATGCGCTTTGACGAACCCGTCCTGCTCTACGGCGCCGGCCGCGAGGCCCGCTCCACCCGTGCTTTCATCAAGGCCAGGTCCCCGCAAGCAAAGGTGTACGTGACGGTCGACAGCGGCGAGGCCGACATCGACGACGCGACCTTCATTGCCCCGGCCGATCTGACGCAAGCCATTGAATCCCGGCTGTTTTCGACCATCGTCAAAAGCCCCGGCGTATCGCGTTACCGGCCGGTTTTCGCTATGGCGCGTGAAGCCGGGATCGCCGTCACCTCGAACCTCAACCTGTGGGGCGAGGCCTATCGCGAGGGTCGGAAAGTCATAGCAATTTCAGGCACTAAGGGTAAATCGACGACTGCCACCCTGGTGCACCTGATGCTGACCGAGTCCGGCCTCGATGCAGGACTTGCGGGCAATGTCGGGCTGGCGCCATTGGAGATCGCCGACAAGCACCAGATCGTGGTGTTCGAGCTCTCCAGCTACCAGACGGCCGACATGGCGTTCACGCCGGATATCGCAGCAATTACAAACCTTTCGCCCGAGCACACTGACTGGCACCGCAGCGTCGAGCGCTACTACCAGGACAAGCTCAACCTGATCGACCGCGACGCGCCGTTCCCGGTAGCACTGGGCGTCGGCGCCCTTGGGCATCCGCTGGTGATGGAGGCGCTGCGCGACCCCAAGCGGCTGATCCCGCCGCTCGCGCCGTTCATCCACGATCGCATAGCCTCGGCAGCGACGCGTTCCCGCCTCAAGGGCGAGCACAATCTGAACAACGCGCTGCTGGCGGCTGCCATTGCCATGAAGGCCGGCGCCGATCTCGAGGGCGTGGTGCGCGGCATCGCCAAGTTCGAGCCCCTGCCGCACCGGCTCGAAGAGCATCGGGTCGGTGACACCACCTTCGTCAACGACTCGATCTCGACGACGCCGGAAGCCACCAAGGCCGCCCTCGCCGCCTATGAGGGCACCCGCATCGCGCTGATCGCCGGCGGCCACGAGCGCCACCAGGATTACTCCGAGCTGTCACAGCTTCTGGGTCCGCGTGGAGTCACGGTGCTGGTCTGCCTGCCTGTGACAGGCGACCGGCTGGCGACGCTCACCTATGCCGCCGCGCCCGAGATCGAGGTCATTGAGGCCGGGACGCTCGAAGACGCGGTTAAGGCTCTCGCAGGGCGGCAGGCCAAGTTCGAGACGGTGATCCTCTCCCCCGGCGCCCCGAGCTACGGCCAGCTCGAAACCGCCGGCAAGGTGTTCAAGAATTTCGAGGAACGCGGCGCCGCCTTCGTCCGCCTCGCCGGCAAGTATTTCGGGGCAGCGGCGTGATCGCCTACCTCTACCTGGGCGTCGCCATTGTCGCTGAGGTCATCGCCACCACCGCGTTGCGGGCGTCCGACGGCTTTACCCAGCTCTGGCCGTCGGTGATCTCGATCGCCGGCTACGTCGTGGCGTTCTACTTCCTGTCGTTGACGCTCAAAACCATGCCAGTCGGCGTGGCCTACGCCATCTGGTCCGGCGTCGGCATCGTGCTGATCTCGCTCGCCGGGTGGCTGATCTACAAGCAGTTGTTGGATCTGCCGGCGATCGTCGGCATGGGCCTGATCATGGCCGGCGTCGTCGTCATCAACCTGTTCTCGAAGTCGACCGTGCACTGACCCTCAGGTCGGCGGGTCGCGGGGATTGACGATCACCCGTCCGGCGATCTCGCCCTTCAGCATCTGGTCGGCCAGTGCCGGCAGGTCCTCGAGCCGCGCCTCGGTGAGCATCGGCTCGAACGCCGCTGGCACGAACAGCGTCGTCAGCCGGTCCCAGGCCGAGCGCCGCGCCTCGAACGGTTGCATCACCGTATCGATTCCGCAGAGCGAAATGTTGCGTAGGATGAAAGGGATGACGCTGGCATCCCAATTGCGCCCGCCGGCATTGCCGATCGCCGCCACGGTGCCACCGTAGCGCACCTTCTTCAGCAGTTCGCCAAGCAGCGGACCGCCGACGGTATCGACGGCCCCCGACCAGGCTTCCTTGTCGAGCACTTTGCCGGTCGGCTTCAGCACCTCGTCGCGCGACACGATCCGCGTCGCGCCCAGCCGCGTCAGCCGCTCGGCCAGCTCGGCCCGCCCTGTGAGCGCCGCAACATCATAGCCCAGCCGGCTGAGCAGCAGCACCGAGATGCTGCCGACCCCCCCGCCGGCCCCGGTGACCAGCACCTCGCCCTCACCGGCTCTGATCCCCTCGGCCTGCAGTCGGTTGATCGCCAGCATCGCTGCGAGGCCGGCGGTGCCGATCATCATCGCGGTGCGGGTGGAAAACCGCTTCGGCAACGGCACCAGCCAGTCGGCGCTGACCCGGGCCCGCTGCGCGTAGCCGCCCCAGTGCAGTTCACCGACGCGCCAGCCGGTGAGGATCACCGCCTGCCCCGGGTGATAGCGCACGTCGCTGCTCTCGATCACTCGCCCGGCAAAGTCGATGCCGGCAACATGCGGATAGCTCCGCACGAGCCCCGCCTGTCCCGTGAGGCACAGCGCATCCTTGTAGTTCAGTCCGGCCCATTCCACCGCCACCAGCACCTCGCCTGGGGGCAGCTGTTCTTCCGGCAGTGTATTGATGCTGTTGCGCAATTCACCGTCGGGGAGCCGTTCGGTGACAAGGGCGCGGAAAGTCATGAGAACTCCGAGACTACAAAATCTGGCCGGTTCAATAAGGCCCGTTAAGGGCAGTCGGATCAATTCCCGCTGCGGCAAGTGCATTGCCGATCTCGGCGCGCAGATCGGCATCGCCCAGCCGCTGGCGAAGCACCGGCAGGATACCGAAACGACGGAACCGCGTCACTTCCAGCAACTGCGCAATATAGCGGTTGAGCACATCCTCCGAGCCCAGCCGATAGGCAGCGACCGCCGCGATGGCCGAAGCCAGTTCGGCGTCCCCTACCGCCAGTACCTCCGACTGCAGCAGCGCTTCGGCATTGTCGCCGTTGCGCAGCGCGTTGACCGCCGGGGCCTCGTGATACCAATAGGGCGGCACCAGCGCGCGACGCAGCGCTTCGGCTGCCATCGCTTCACCCTTCTGCGACTTGCCGCGCAACGACAGCAGCCGCGCGTATCCGGCATAGGCATCGAGGTTGGACGGATTGAGCTGCAGCGCCGAAATATAGGCGGCCTCGGCCTCCCCAAGCCGGCCAACCGCCTCGAGAAAGAACGCGTACTCCCGCCAAACCGGGCTCGACGTCGGCGCCAGCTTCAGCGCCTCGCCGATCTGCCGCCCTGCTTCGGCAATCGGTTCGGGGTCCTGTCCGCTGGGAGGCTGCGTCCTGAGGGCCCTGTCGAACAGCAGCGTGCCGTTCATCACGAGTGCTACCGCGGATTTCGGCTGCGCGCGCAGCAGGCCGGTCACGCAGAGCCGAGCCCGTTCCCCATCGTCGGCCCGACCGCTCTCGCGATAGCGCGTGAACAGCAGGCCACACAGGTACTCGGTCTCGTTACCAGCCAACTCGGTATTGGTGGCGAGCCATTGGATCGCATCGGCATGCAACGGCCCATCCGTCGCGCCGAGTTGATCCGCAAAGGCCTGGGACAGCCGATCGATGCTGGTGGGGAACTCGGCGGCCGGGATCTTCTGGGTCATGCTCCACACCGCAGCATCCGAACCAGCCCGCTTCAGGCTGGCGGTGATCTGCATCTCGCTGCCTTCCGTCCGAGCTATCCCCGAGAGCTCAAAGGTGGCTCCGTCCACCTGTTGGCCCGTCTCTTCGGTGCGTTGCAGGTATACCGCATCGATGAAGGGGAACAGGCCCAGGTCCGTCGTCAGTTCTACCGCGAGGCCAGCGACACTCGCGCTTGGGTCCTGACCCGCTGCCACAGACGTGAACTCGCTGACCGACACTCTAGGCGGTTGCGGCACGACCACTCGCACTGGCCGAGGCAACAAAACCTGGGTCATCACTACCGCGATACCCAGCGCCACGAACACCAGCACGACCAGCAACACGATGTCGTCGAGGCGCGCCAGCCACGACCGTTCCCGCGTTCGGACGGTTGTCCCGGAAGGACCAACGGGCGCTACCGAGTCACGCGGCGCCCTTGCTGCTTCGTCTTCCGGCGGCCTGAATTCGGGGATGTAACGTCCTACGGGGAGGTAAAATCTGACGGTCTCCGCCGCCCCGTCGCCGGCATAATATTCTTCCAACGTCGCCCGTAGACGGCGCGCCTGTACGCGCACGATCGGATCGCTCTGCGGATCGAAGCTCTGCGGCCGCCCCAGCACGTCCACGGCGATGGAATAGGCCTTGATTCCGGCCTCGTTCCCGTCGAGCCGCGCGGTCACTATGTAGTTGAGAAACCTAGCAAGTTGCGGCGAACGAGCCAGCCCAGGCCACTCCTGGATCCGCTCCAGGGCCGCCTCGATCTCCGCTCTGGGCGGCATCGTCTGTGACGATGGTTCCCCCACGCGGCACCTCCTGCCGTAACCTCTGCGATTTACATGTTAATCGCAAGGTGGGTTACGGCGTTGTTACATGCCTTTGCCTATCGCGAGTGTCATCGAACCATCATATCGCCGCTTGTCGCAGCACAGTGCAGTCAGCCTCGAGTGGTTTCGAGGTGGTGAGGGGAAGCAGCGTGGCTCCCCCCAGCGCTTCCAGGGCCGGCGACGAAATACCGTCTTCGTTTCGAGTTTTCGGCCATTGCCACGGCAACGCGGCAACAAGGAACCATCATGGACGCTCTTGGTACCGGCCAGCCCTTCATGGCACTGGTCGACGACGACTCACATTCCGCCCGGCTGATGATCCGGATGCTGCTCGCCCATGGCGCGCCCTCCGTGAGCTGGCTGAACGGCGAACCCTTGGCGGCCGCTGAGATCCACCGACTGCTCGAGGATGATCGGGCGGTTATCCCGGGTCTCGTCATTGTCGATCTCAAAGCCTCGTCCAATGCCACCCAGGACTTTATCGCCAAGCTCCGCGGCATGCGCGACGGGCGCTCGCTGCTGATTGCAGCCATTGCCCCGACGCTCGACCGCGAGCCGCGAGAGGCTCTCCTTTCTGCCGGCGCCGACGCCGTGTTCGAGCGGCACGCCGATGTCAATTCCTACCGTCGCGAAGCGGCGGCCATCGTCAGTTTCTGGGTGCGCAATCAGCACCTCGATGCGGTTGGCACGTAATCACTGCGTCCACAGGTTACGTGCCGGACGGGGAGCGCGTTGCATTGAGGCAGGCCACTGCCGATTGCATTCCCAAATGTGCTCCCCGTCTATCCTGACTGGTGGGACCCGACGGGTCCCATGACTGAGCTACCGTCCGGCCGCCGATATCCCTGCGGCGAACTGGGCGGTTCCGGGCCGGAGACCCCAAGCTCCGGCCCAACCGGCGGCTCGTCGCGTTCCCTCACGCGGCGGCCGCCATACGACGGAAAGACGGGGCGCGCCCCTCCTGACGCTGCCCCGCCTTCCCGTTCGGTGTGTACCCCAGTTGCGGCGGGCCTCTGGGGCCAGCAGGCAGAGGCGCGGTTGCGGACACTTCTCCCACCGCAACCGCGCTTCGCCTGACCAGCGCGCGCTTGACCGCCAAGGGCGGATCACCGCACTGTCCCGCCTCCCCTGCAGGAGGCCCTCATGCTCAAGATGTCGATGTTCGCGGCCGCCGTGATCGGGCTGCTTGCCACCCCTGTGGTTGCGCAGGACGAGGAAGCCGTGGACAACTTCGTGCTGCCCGCCTTCAACGGCATCGCCGTGTCGCAGGCGCCGGAAGCCGGGCTTGGCGTCTGCTTCGGTCCATTCGCCACCGACGCGATGGATTGCGCCGTCGCCCAATGCGTTCAGCAGAGCGGCCTGGGGCCAGAGGACTGCGCCCCCAACCTCTGGTGCTATCCGCACGGCTGGGTCGCCGATATCTTCATGCAGCACAATGAAGGCCCGCACTGGCACAAGTTCGTCTGCGACCAGCAGGATCAGGCGAGCCTGGAGGCGATCGTGAAGGCCGAGTGCGCCAAGGATTTTCTCATGAGCTGCGAAGTGGTCCGCATCTGGGACAATGAGGGCCAGCAGATCTTCGGCGAGGGCGCCGATCCGCAGCTGCCGGCGCCCCCTACCGCTATCGAATAGCTAGTGCCTGGTTTCCTTCTTGTGTTCGGGCAGACCCTTGCGCTTGGTCTCGGCGAACTCCTCTAGCTGCTTCTCGCTCATCGATTTGTACATCGACTTCGAGGCGCCCTTGAGTTCGCCCACCTTGGTGTCGCCGCGCTTGGCCGACAGGGCGGCGCCGGCCGCCTTCTGTTGCGCCTTGGATGTTGAGGGCATCGTTTCCTCCTACGGTTGGATGAGGAATCAACGATCCTTCGCAGGCTCCGTTCCTTAGTGGGGCGCCGGTACCGTCAGCTCACGTAGGTGTCCCTGCCCTTGCGCATCAGGCGCCGCGGTCCGGTACCTTCCTTGCTCAGATAGTCCTCGTGGTTCATCAGCGGGCAACTGATCGTGGACAGGCACCCGCAGCCAATGCAGCCGTTGAGCTCGTCGCGCATGCGCGTCATCAGCACGATTCTCCTATCGAGCTTTTCGTGCCAGACCTCTGACATGGCTCGCCAATCATCCGCCGTAGGGATGTGGCCCACCGGCACATGCTGCAGCGCCTCTGCCACTTCGCTGAGTGGAATGCCGAGCTCCGTGCCCATGCGGATGATGGCCAGCCGCCGCAGTACGTCGCGGTCGTAGCGCCGCTGGTTACCCGAGGTGCGGTGGCTGCGGATCAGCCCCTTCTTCTCGTAGAAATGCAGCGCCGACACCGCAAGGCCGCTGCGCTCGGCCACCTGGCCGACCGTTAGTTCACGCGACATTCTGCAGAATACCTCTTTACCTCAACTAAACTTGACGTTGTAAAGCCTCACCGACAATTTGAACAGCCCAGCAGGATTCGACATCATGACGACCACTCAAAACGGCTGGCGCGACCTGTTCGCGGATGGCCGGGCCCTCGCCGTGACCGTGTTTATCGGCGGCGTCGGCATGAACGCAATCGAAGTCTATATCGGCTCGACCCTGATGCCATCGGTGGTGGCCGAGATCGGCGGGCTCGACCTGTTCGCCTGGGTGACGACGGTGTTCATCGTCGCCTCGATCATCGCCTCGATCTTTGCCGCGGTGCGGCCGTTCGGGCTCGGCCCGAGGCAGAACTACCTGATCGCCACGGGCATGTTCGCCCTGGGCAGCCTGATCTGCGGACTGGCGCCATCCATGCCGGTGCTGCTGCTCGGCAGGGCGCTGCAGGGCTTTGGCGGCGGCCTGCTGGCGGCACTCACCTTCATGATGGTCCGGCTGGTGTTCCCGCAGCACCTGTGGGCCCGGGCCTTCGCGCTGGCTTCCGCCATCTGGGGCATCTCCACGCTGGTCGGCCCGTCCATTGGCGGGATCTTTGCCGAGCTCGGCATCTGGCGTTGGGCCTTCTTCATCCTAGTCCCCTTTGCGGGGCTGGTCGGCCTGCTGGCGGTCAAGGTGGTGCCGGCGAGGAGCAGCGAGGCGGGCATGAGCAGCCTGCCGGTTCGCCAGATCGGCCTCATGGTGGTCGCGGTGCTGCTACTGTCGACCGCTGGCGCGGTGTCCGGCGACGTGATGCTGGCCGCCGGCCTGACAGTGGTCGCGATCCTCGCGCTGATTGCGCTCGCGATGATCGAGCGGAGCGCCACGCAGAAGCTTCTGCCGACCGGGACCTTCCGCTTCGGCACGCTGCTCGCCTCGCTGTTCGGCGTCATGGTGCTGCTGCAGATGGCGATCACCAGCGACATTTTCATTCCGCTGTTCCTGCAGACGCTACACGGCATGGGCCCGCTCGCTGCCGGCTACATGGTGGCGCTGGTCGCGGTTGGCTGGAGCTCGAGCTCGATGCTCACCGCCGGCTGGACGGAAGGCCGGGCGCGCCTCGTGATCTCCGGCGGGCCATTGCTGGTGCTTGTCGCAGCGGTTGGCCTGGCGCTGTCCGTTGGTCACGCGAACCCGTCGGGAAGCCTCGCCTCTATCGTTCCGATCGGCCTGTCGCTGCTGGTCATGGGCGTCGGCATCGGCACCGCCTGGACCCAGCTCACGCCGCGCGTGATGCAGGCCGCGCCGGATGGCGAGCACGATGTCACCTCTGCGGCGCTGAGCACCATCCAGCTCTTCGCCTCGGGCCTTGGCGCAGCCTTGGGCGGCTTGATCGTCAACCTCGCCGGCCTCGCCGGCGCGAGCCCGACACCCGTCGCGGCGGCCAACTGGCTCTACGGCCTATTCATCATCGTCGCGATTGCGGCGGTGCCGATCGGCTTCAGTATCGCGAGGACGGAGGCGCGGATCGCGGCCGTGCCACAACCGGCGGAATAGCCGGACTGACGGAATTTGCTGCCGACTGGCGCCCGGCGCCTCCTCGGCGGCATCCATCCTGACCGGCGGAGCGATGCTGCCTGCTCCTCCGGTCGGACTCGCGGTGCCGGCGATCATCGCGCTGGGCGTGATCGACCGGCACCGCGAAAACCAATTGCTCCACCACCCGCGGAGCCTGCATGGCGGGTCACATCTTCTTGTAACTCAAAGCCTTTTGGAACCTGGCGGCGTCCATGACGTTCGATAGGGACTGGTCCCTGACGGGATCGCATCTCTTGGAGGCTCGAATGGAAGGACTTGGTTGGATTCTCAGCATCGTCATCGGTGCTTTGGCCGGTTGGATCGCCGAAAAGATCATGAAGACGAACCAGGGACTGCTGATGAACATCGTCCTCGGTATCGTGGGTGCAATCGTCGGTAACTTCATCCTGATGTTGATCTTCGGCGCCACCATGGGCGGCATCATTGGTCAGTTGATCGTCGCGGTAGTGGGCGCCTGCCTGCTCATCGCCATTGTCCGCGCGTTCCGCGGCCGGCGCACGGTCTAATATCTCCGCGAGGGGCGCCGATTGGCGCCCCTCGCGCTCAAACCGTCTTCAGCCAGCCGCCATCGACGAAATAGGTCGAGCCGGTCGAGTAGCTGGCCTTGTTCGAGCACAGGAAGACGAAAAAGTTCGCCATCTCCTCGGGGGTAGCGAAGCGCTTCATGCCCCCCGCTTCGTCCGCAACGCTCTGCAAATGGGCCTCGAACCCGTCTTCGCCCGCGAGCTGCTTGGCGGTTTTCACCCAGTCGGGGGTCCGCACCAGGCCGGGGTTCACGGTGTTCACCCGGATATTGTCGCCAACCACCTCGTTGGCGAGGGTCTTCGAAAACATCATCAGCGCCGCTTTGGTGGTGTTGTAGATCGGCTCGTACCACAGCGGCTGCACCGCGCAGATTGAAGCGTTATGGAGGATGGCGCCACCGCCCTGGGCCTTCATCTGGGGCACTAGCCCACGGCCGAGCCGCACCGCTGCCATGACGTGCAAATCCCAGTAGTACTGCCACTTGGCGTCGTCGGCTTCGGCGATGGTTTCGTTCGAGCCCGTTCCGGCATTGTTGACGAGGATATCGGCGCCGCCGAGCTGCGCGGCAGCGGTCACCACCTTGGCGCAGCCCTCGGCCGTCGCCACGTCGGCGGCCACGCCGTGTGCCTCGACGCGGTACTTCATCCCGATCCGTGAAGCCTCCGCGTGTAGCCGCTCCGACCCACGCGCCGTGATCAGCACGTTGGCGCCCTCGGCGGCGAAGCCTTCCGCTACGGCGAGGCCTATGCCGACGCTACCGCCGGTGATGACGGCAAGCCTGCCCGTCAGCCCCAAATCCATGTCAGGCGTCTTCCATCAATATCTGCAGCTTCACATCCGTCGGCCGCCCCTCGACCGCGCGGTCGAACGCCTTGATCGAGTCCTCGAAGCTGAACGTCTCGGAGATCAGCGGCTTCAGGTCCACGCGGCCCGAGGCCATCAGCGCAATGGCGCGGTCGTATTGGTGGGCGTAGCGGAACACCGAGGCGATGGTGATTTCCTTCACCGACAGCGAGGCGATGTCGAAGTTCACTGGATCGACCGGCAGGCCGACCACCACGATAGTGCCACCCGGGCGGACCACGTCGACAATGCCCTGCCAGGCGCGCGGGCTGCCGGAGCACTCGAACACCACGTCAGCGCCCCAGTTCTCGGTGAGGCGGTTCACCTCGGCGAGGAGGTTCTGGTCCCTGACGTTGACCGGGATGATGCCCTGGTACTGGGCGGCGATATCGAGCTTGGGCTGTGCCAGGTCGGTGATGATCACCCGCGAGCAGCCGCCGGCCAGCGCCGCCAGCGCCACCATGGTGCCGATGGGGCCGGCGCCCATGACGATCGCCGTGTCGCCGGGAGTGATCTTGGCTTTGGTCGCCGCCTGCATGCCCACCGCAAACGGCTCGACCATCGCGCCTTCGGCAAAGCTCACATTATCCGGCAGCTTGAAGGTGTAGTTGGCCGGATGCACCACGTAAGGCGTCAGCACACCGTGGATCGGCGGCGTGGCCCAGAAGGTCACGGCCGGATCGATGTTGTACATGCCCAGGCGCGAGGCCTTGCTGTTAGGATCCGGAACGCCCGGCTCCATGCAGACGCGATCACCGACCTTGAGGTTGGTGACCCGTTCGCCGACCTCGACGATGGTTCCCGCTGCCTCGTGCCCGAGCACCATCGGTGCGTTGACTACGAACGGCCCGATCCTGCCGTGGGTGTAGTAGTGCACATCGGAGCCGCAGACGCCCACAGTATGGAGCTTGATCTTCACCTGCCCGGGGCCGACGTCGGTCGGAAGATCGATGTCACGGAGTTTCAGTTCGTGCTGCTTCTCGAGCACGAGCGCGCGCATTTTAGTCATTGGACCTGAGAGACTTCCTCGCCGACTTTGTAGTGATGCGTCGGACCTGTGGCGCCTTCGACCGGCGGCTTCATCGCCCCGGTCATGATCGCCACGGCATCCGACATCGAAAATTCCTTGGGGTTGATGATCGCGATGCGCTTGCCGAGCCGGTGAATATGGATCCGGTCGGCCACCTCGAACACATGCGGCATGTTGTGCGAGATAAGCACGATCGGCAAGCCGCGGCGTTTGACATCGAGCATCAATTCCAGCACCCGCCGGCTCTCCTTGACGCCCAGCGCCGCCGTGGGCTCGTCCATAATCACCACGCGCGAGCCGAACGCCGCGGCGCGCGCCACCGCGACGCCCTGGCGTTGACCGCCGGACAGCGTTTCGACCGACTGGTGGATGTTCTGAATGGTGAGCAGACCCAGTTCGCTCAGCTTGTCGCGCGCGATCTTGGCCATGCCAGACCGATCAAGCCGCCGGAACCACTGCCCGCTCCAGCCAGGCTTCCGCAACTCGCGCCCGAGGAACATGTTGTCGGCGATCGACAAAGCCGGCGAAAGCGCGAGGTTCTGGTACACCGTCTCGATGCCGGCATTGCGCGCGTCCATCGGCGACTTGAAATGCACCGGCTGGCCATCGAGCAGGATCTCGCCGCTGTCGGGGATCACGGCACCGCAGAGCGCCTTGATCAGCGTCGACTTGCCCGCGCCGTTGTCGCCGATCACCGCGAGGATCTCGTTGCGGCGGAGGTTGAAGTCCGCGTTGTCGAGCGCCACGACGCGGCCATAGCGCTTGTTGAGGCCCCTGCCCTCGAGAACAATGTCCCCAGCGTTGCCGGACGGCACGCCACCCATACTGATCGTGTCGCTCATGCCGAAATCTTCCTGATCCACTGGTCGATGGTAACGGCGACGATGATCAGCACGCCGACCGCGAAGTCCTGCCATAGGAGGGCAAGGCCTGAGAGGGCCAGCCCGTTGCGGAACACGCCCACGATCAATGCACCGAACAGGGTGCCCACGATCGAGCCGCGCCCGCCGAAAAGACTCGTGCCGCCGATCACCACGGCGGTGATCGAGTCAAGGTTGGCCGTCTGCCCGGCCTGTGGACTGACACCGCCGATGCGGCCGATCAGGACCCACGCTGCGATGGAGCAGATGAGTCCAGCGAGCGCATAGACCGCCAGCAGCACACGGTTGGTATTGATACCCGACAGCCGCGCCGCATCAGGGTCGTCGCCGGTCGCATAGACATGCCGGCCAAAGGCGGTGCGCCCCAGAATGTAGCTGAGAATGATCGCCACGACGATCATCAGGATCGAGCCATAGGTCACCACCCAGCCGCGCAGCCAGGGCAGGTCGAGGCCGAAGAACAGCCCGATATCGTAGAGCTTGAACAGCTTACCGAGCCACAGGAGGAACGGCGCAGCCGCCTCCATGTCCTGCGACCGGATGGTCTCGCTGTTGGAATAGAAGGTGTTGAGCGCGCCGAAAATGCTCCACGTGCCCAGCGTCACGATGAACGGCGGCAGCCGTAGCATGGTGACCAACAGGCCATTGAGGTAGCCGCAGGCGAGGCCAGCGAGCAGGCCCAGCGGGAAGGCGAGCCAGACCGGCACACCGAACACCACGGCCGTACGGCCCATGACCACCGAACAGAGGATCATGATAAGACCGACGCTCAGGTCGATGCCGGCGGTGAGGATCACCAGCGTCTGGGCCATGCCCAGGATGGCGACGATGGTCACCTGCTGCAGCACCACCGAGAGGTTCAGGGGCGACAGGAATTTGCCGGGAGCCGCGATGGCGAAGATCACGCTGCTGACCACGAGCACGATCAGCGGAATCATCGTGGGGTACTCGTGCAATATCCCCTGGATGGTCCGGATGATCCCCTTGCGGTCTTCCTCGAAGCTCGCAACCTCCGTTGCGGCGCCCTTCAAGCCAGTTTCAGCCGTTGCCGAGCCGGTGGCGTCGTCACTCATCGTGTCCCCTCTCCCCTAGGACATGTCTACCAGAAGTCGGCCCCCGCGTGGAACGCGGGAGCCGGATGGTGTCAGGCTAGACGATCAGCCCCAGCAGAGCTCGGCACCCTTGGTGGTGTCGATAGACTCCACCCCGGCGACCGGCTTGTCGGTGACAAGCGTTGCACCCGTGTCGAGGAAGCCCATCGCCGGATCGATTGGCGGAATGGTGCCGCTAACGATCGCGTCGAGAGCCATCGAGGCCATCTTCAACGGGTACTGCTGGCTGGTGGCACCGATCACGCCCGACTTGACGTTGGCGACGCCTGGGCAGCCGCCGTCGACCGAGACGATCAGCACCGAGCCATCATCCTTGCCAACTGCCTTAAGCGCTTCGTAGGCGCCCGCCGCTGCCGGTTCGTTGATGGTGTAGACCACGTTGACGTTCGGGCACTTCTGCAGCGCGTTCTCCATCGCCGTGCGGCCCTTTTCCTGGTCGCCCTGGCTGATTTCGTGCGTGCAGATGCGCGCGTCGTCCTCGTCGCCGTACTTGTTGGGATCCTTCACGTCGATGCCGAAGCCGGCCATGAAGCCCTGGTCGCGCAGGTAGTCGACGGTCGGCTGGTTGGTCGCGAGGTCGAGCGCGACGATGACTGCGTCCTTGGCCTTATCGCCCAGCGTGCCCGCGGCCCACTGCCCGATCAGCATACCGGCCTTGCGGTTGTCGGTGGCGAAGGTCGCATCGGCCGCGTCCATCGGATCGAGCGGGGTATCGAGCACGATCACCTTGAGACCGGCATCACGCGCCTTCTGGATCGTCGGCACGATGGCCTTCGAATCCGAGGGGACGATGGCGAAGCCCTTGGAGCCTGCCGAGATCTGGTTCTCGATGCAGGCAACCTGCCCATCATTGTCGCCGTCGAACTTGCCGGCGCAGGCGATAAGCTTCACCCCGAGTTCCTTGGCTTTCGCCTCGGCGCCTTCGCGCATCTTCACGAAGAACGGGTTGGTTTCGGTCTTGGTAATGAGACCGACCGTGACGTCCTGGGCCACCGCCGCGCCCGTCATCAGGCCGCCGGCAATGACAGCGCTGGCAAGCGCCATCTTCAGATAACTAAGTCCCATGTAATCCTCCCAAGGGTTGATCCGGTCCACCGGCGTTCGCCGCTCCTCTGAACCGGTCGATCGAGGACACGGCACCGCCTTGCGCGGTCTCGCCCTGCTCGATCTGGTGCGATATTCAGCGCAACCTTTGCGGGCTGTCAATAAATTAATCCAGTTGATTTATTAATTGACACACGAGACCGGACGGATAATCCTTTCGTTCGGGAGGGGGTGCGAACCCCATGTAATCGATTGCAGTTTCGTCTCCGACGTGGCTTCACTGCGCACGTAGGAGAACGGACGAATTGTCAACAAATGCAGTCGAAGAGAGGTCGGGAGCAGTGGTTAGCGGGCCCAGCACCAGAGAGGCCGGATTGAAGCCGGGAGCTGCCAGCCGCGGCACCAACCAGACCGGCGTGCGCCTCTACAACGAGCGACTGGTGCTGTCCCTGATCCGCCGGCACGGCGACCTGCCCAAGGCCGACATCGCCCGGATGACCGGCCTGTCGCCGCAGACGATCTCGATCATCACCAACGCGCTGGAGGCCGACGGGCTGCTGCTGCGGGGCAAGCCGTTGCGCGGCAAGGTGGGCCAGCCGCTGGTGCCCTATTCGCTCAACCCCGAGGGGGCACTGAGCTTCGGGCTGAAGATCGGGCGGCGCAGCGTCGATCTCTATCTCATCAATTTCACCGGTGAGATCCTGAAGCTCCTGCACAAGACCTACCCCTACCCCACGCCCGACGGCATCCGTGAGTTCGCCCGTGCCGGCATCGACGAACTGCTCGAAGGTATGCCGGCGCCACTGGTGGCGCGCATCGCCGGGCTCGGCATCGCGGCGCCCTACGAGATGTGGACCTGGCACGAGGAGATCGGTGCGCCCAAGGCCGAGATCGACGCCTGGCGGCAGGTCGATGTGCGCAAGATGATGGCTGCGATCTGCCCCTGGCCGGTGTATTTCGCCAACGACATCACCGCCGCATGCGCCGCCGAGCTGATGTTCGGTTCGGGCGCCGACCACATCGACTATCTCTACGTTTTCATCGGTTCGTTCATCGGCGGCGGGCTGGTGCTCAATGGTCACCTGTTCCCTGGCCGCACGCAGAACGCCGCGGCGCTCGGCTCGATGCCGGCGCGCGATCCTGGACATGTCGTGCCCGCTGGCCGCAGCCCACAGCTGATGAATGTCGCCTCTATCTACGTGCTGGAGCGCGAACTGCTGGCCAGCGGACGCAACCCGGAGATTCTCTGGCAATCGCCCGATGACTGGGGCGACGACCTGGGCGACGTGCTCGAGCGATGGATCGACGAGGTGGCCGAAAGCCTCGCCTACTCGATCGTTGCGGCCATCGCGGTGATCGACGTCGAGACCGTGCTGATCGATGGCGCCTTCCCCAGCCATGTGCGCAGCCGCATCATCGAGCGCACCGACGCGGCGATCGCCCGGCTCAACCGGCAGGGGCTATCGCAATTCAAGCTGCTGCCGGGCAGCATCGGCAATGCCGCTCGCGCCATGGGCGGCGCTTCGCTGCCATTGCTGGCCAACTTCACGCAGGACCGCGAAGTCCTCTTCAAGGATAATGCTTAGTTTCCAGGCGTAGCGGGGAAGCGCGCCACGCAGTAACGACTTCCAAAGCTTCCGGTGTCAGTGTCTGGGCACCACGACTACGGCCACCATGTCAGACACAGAACGTGCCAAGCCAGGACGATCCTTCCCACTAGTCGTGATGACTTCAGTGCTGATCGTCTTTGCCGTTACCGTGGCGCTGCTCGGTGCCTTCGTGCTCTGGACCGCCGGCGAAGTCGACGCAGACGCGCTTAACCGGCAAAGCATGCGGGTGGCGCATTCGGTCCGCGACCAGCTCGAGACCGTCCCCTACGACCAGCAGAGCGTGACCATCTGGGACGACACGATCGAGGCGGTCGAACGGCACGACTACGCCTGGCTCGACAACAATATCGGCGGCTGGACCTACGAGTATTTCGGCCACGACGAGAGCTACATCCTGCTCCAGGACGACGAACCCGCCTACGCCTCGGTCGACGGCAAACGACGCGAGCCCAGCGCCTTCGCGTCACGGGCCGAACAAGTGCTCCCCTTTGTCACCGAGGTTCGCGATCTGGCGCGTGCCGGCTATGCCGACAAGCCACCATCGGTGAGCGATTTCGCCCTCATCGACGGCAAGCCGGCGATTGTCAGCGTCACCCCGATCGTCTCCGATACCGGCAACATCCAGCTCGCGCCCGGAACCGAGCCCATCCTTGCCAGCATCGCCATGCTCGATCTCGACTACGAGATGCGGCTCATCGAAAAGTACCTGGTGGAAGTCGGCAGGTTTACCTCGACCCCGGGCAGCTCCGCATTCGACGCGTTTCCGGTGACCAACCGGGCCGGCCGGATCGTCACCTTCTACGAGTGGGAGCCGTACCGGCCGGGCGAAACGCTGCTGCAGCGTACTGCCCCAGCGCTCGCTGCCGGCTTCCTGGTCATCAGCGTCGTCGTGGCGCTGCTGCTGCTCGGGCTCTGGCGCTCCTCCAGCGCCCTCGAGACCAAGAGCGCTGAGGCCGAGCGCCGCGCCACCGAGGATTCGCTGACGGGGCTGCCCAACCGCCTAAGCTTCGACCGCCAGTTCGAGGGTCGGCTCGCGGCCGCCAAGCTGCGCGATCCGCCGCTGGCGCTGCTGATGCTCGATCTCGACCGCTTCAAGCAGGTCAACGACACCCTCGGCCACCATGCCGGCGACGACCTGATACGGGCTGTCGGAGACCGGCTGCGCGATGTCGTCGGTCCGACGGACGTGCTGGCGCGGCTGGGGGGCGACGAGTTCGCCATCCTCCATTCCTGTCACGGCGGCACCAACGAAGTCTCCGGTCTCGCCCATCGCATCGTCGAGAGCATCGCCAAGCCATTCCGCATCCAGGGTAGCGACGCCTTCGTCGGTGTCTCGATCGGCATCGTCGTCGCCAGCGGCAACCAACGTGACAGCCGCGACCTCAGCCGCAAGGCCGATATCGCGCTCTACGAAGCCAAGTCGGCCGGCCGCAATCGCGCCGCGGTCTACGAGGAGACGATGGATGAGCAGGTGCAGAACCGGCACATCATCGAGGCAGAGCTGCGCGAAGCGTTGCGCAGTCCCGGCCAGCTCTGGGTCGCTTTCCAGCCGCTCTGCGACAGCAACGAGGCGATCGTCGGTGCCGAGGCGCTGCTGCGCTGGACCAACCCGAAACTCGGAGTAATCGCGCCATCGCGCTTCATTGCCATCGCCGAGAGCACCGGCCTGATCGAGCAACTGGGCGAGTTCGTGCTGCGTCGTGCCGCCGAATTCGGCGCCCGCTGGCCCGGCCGCACCATTGCCGTCAACATCTCGCCGGCGCAGTTGCGCAACCCGACCTTCGTCGGTCGCGTCTTCAGCTTGCTCGCCGACACCGGCATGCGGCCCGCCGACCTGGAATTCGAGATCACCGAAGGCATCCTGCTCGACGACGAGTTGACCGCCGCGAACACCATTCAGAGCTTCCGCGAGGCCGGCATCCGGATCGCCCTCGACGATTTCGGTACCGGCTATTCCTCGCTCAACTACCTCAAGCGCTATCCGGTTGATCGCATCAAGATCGACCGCTCATTCGTCGCGCAGTTGTCGACGGCCAATGCATCCAACGCCATCGTCCAGGCCATGGTAACATTGGCCCACGCCCTCGGCATCGAGGTCACCGCCGAGGGGGTGGAGACCGACGAGCAGTTCCGCGTCCTAGTAGCGATGGGCTGCAACACCTTCCAGGGTTTCCTGTTCTCGACCCCGCTCGCGGTTGGCGACATCGACGCCCGCTTTGCCGGACCGCTCGCCGCCTGAGCCTAGCCGGCCGCCTCGAGCACCGCCGCCAGCCGTACCTCGCGCTGCCTCACGCCATTCGCCCCGTCTCCCCCAGCGGCCCACAGCGCTGCCAGGCGACCGTTTTCGAACAGCGCATAAAGACAAGGGGCGACATAGCTGTTGCGGGAGATGGCCGGCGTATTCTGGAGGAACGCCGCCACCTGTTTGGTCACTGCCGCCATCTGCCGCTTCCGCGCCGTGACCGACTCTGCGGGCTCGAGTTTTGCCAGTGCTTCGCCCGCCAGCGCGCTTGCATGCAGCGTCCGGAAGTCCTTCGCGGTCACGGCCACGCCGGCGATCTCGCGCAGGTAGCGGTTGAGGTCCTCGGTGCGGATGGCGCGGGCCTTGCCATCATCGTCGCGATACATCAGCAGACGGCGGCCGGGGATGGACTTCACCGCGAGTATTGCCGCGGCCAGCCTCGGATCGGTGAAACCGTAGGTGGCCTTCTTGCCGCTCTTTGCCGGAAAGCCGACATGAACCTCGTCGCCATGCACGGTGACATCGCGGCTATAGAGCGTACCGGCGCCGCGCGTCCCGTGAGCGTCGAGATAGCGCTCGCGCCCAACCCGCATGGCCGTCCGGTCGATGAGGGCCACGCCGATGGCAAGGGCCAACTCCTTGCTGCCGGCCTCTGCCTGCAGCCCCTCTCGGACACGCCGCCTGAGCCGCGGCAGAGCTGCGGTCAACAGCGTCAGTTGCTGCTGCTTGTGCCGGGCACGACGCGCCTCCCAATCGGGGTGGTAGATGTACTGGAGGCGCCCGGCGGCGTCGGTGCCGAACGCCTGGATGTGAGCCCGCGGGTTGGCGGCGATGCGCACGTCGGTCCAGGCTGGAGGGATGCCAAGCCCGCGCGCCCGCTCTCTGATCTCCGGGTCGCGGATCAACTCGCCTTCAGCGTCGGTAAACCCGAAAGTGCGTCCGTGTTTTCGGCGGCGGATAGTCAGATCATCGCGTCCGACGCGCTTCAGTCGCGTCACTCGCCCTACACGCCCGTAGTGGTGTTGGGCGGCGGCGCCATCAGGAAAAACACCAGGTAGATCAGCCCGAAGGCGAGGACGATGCCGATGAAAGACCAGATCAGCACGCGGAAGTTCATCAGCCGCCGGCTGCCCTGGCGAACTTCCGTCGTAGACTTTTGAGCATCAAACGTTCGCATGGCGCTACTCGCTTGCAGATGAATGTGAAAATCAACGTTCCCACCGACCCGCGGTTCCGTCCCCACTTGACCGTGACGACCTGAACGCAGACTTTGGGACATGCTGATCACGGCCGCGTCATGACCATTTCCCCCGAGCTTCTCACCCGCATGATCAAGGCGGGCGCCGGCGAGGTTCCGGCCGACGTGGTGATCAAGAACGTCCGCCTGCTGGACGTGATCTCCGGATCGATCACCCACACCGATATCGCCATCGTCGCCGATCGCATCGTCGGTACCTACGGCTACTACAACGGCGCCCGGCTGATCGAAGGCGACAACCGTTTCGCCGTCCCCGGCTTCATTGATACGCACCTGCACATCGAGTCCTCGCTGGTGACGCCGTTCGAGTTCGACCGCTGCGTCCTGCCCCACGGCGTCACCACGGTGATCTGCGATCCTCATGAGATCGCCAACGTGCTTGGCGCGGACGGCATCCGGTACTTTCTCGAGTGCGCTGAGCGCACCGTGATGGACATCCGGGTCAACCTCAGTTCCTGCGTGCCGGCGACGCCCTTCGAAACCTCGGGAGCTCGGCTCGAAATCGCCGACCTCGAGAAGTTCCGGCATCACCGGCAGGTCATCGGCCTCGCCGAAGTCATGAACTACCCCGGAGTGCTGTCAGGCGATCCCGGCATCATCGCGAAACTGGTCGCCTTCCAGGGCGGGCACATCGACGGCCACGCGCCGCTGGTCACCGATCTGGCGCTGAATGGCTATCTGGCCGCCGGCATCCGCACCGACCACGAGTCGACCACCGCCGTGGAGGCGCGCGAGAAGCTGAGCAAGGGCATGGCCATCCTGATCCGCGAGGGCTCGGTGTCCAAGGATCTCGAGGCCCTGGCCGAGATTCTCGATGCCAATACCTCGGCTTACGTGGCTCTGTGCACGGATGACCGCAACCCGCTCGACACGCTGGAGGAGGGCCATCTCGACAGCTCGATCCGGCGCCTCATTGGCCGTGGCAGGCCGCTGCACCATGTGTACCGGGCCGCCTCCCACTCGGCCGCGCGCATTTTTGGGCTGAAGGACCGCGGCCTCGTTGCCCCCGGCTACCGCGCCGACATCGCCCTGCTCGATGACCTCGAAGGCTGTCGAGTCGCCGAGGTGATCTCCGGCGGCCGCCTGGTCCGCCCGGAGTTGTTCGAGGCGCGACAGCCGGTGCCACCGGTTGGGCTCGCCTCGATGAAGGCGCAACGGGTCGGCCCATCGACGTTCATCGTGCCGCCAAACCCGCGCCAGAACGAAACGCCGGTGATCGCTGTACGACCGGGGCTGATCCTCACCTATCGCGAAAGCGCTACCCTCGAAGTCTCGGACAAGGGCACCCTGCCCGACATCGAGAACGACGTGATCAAGATCGCGGTCATCGAGCGGCACGGCATCAACGGCAACGTGGCGCTGAGCTTCACCAAGGGGTTCGGGTTGAAGCGCGGCGCCATTGCGTCGTCGGTCGGCCACGACAGCCACAACATCACGGTGGTCGGCGCCGACGACGAGGACATGGCCCTGGCGGTGAACCGCCTAATCGAACTGGGTGGCGGCTTCGCCGTGGCCGATGGCGGCCGGGTGACCGCTGAGCTGGCGCTGCCGATCGCCGGGTTGATGAGCCTCCTCAGCTTCGAGACCGTCGCCGACAAACTCCACCACCTGCGCCAGGCGGCATTCGCGCTCGGTTGCACCCTGCCCGAGCCGTTCCTGCAGGTGGCGTTCCTCGCCTTGCCGGTGATCCCGCATCTGAAGATGACCGACCGGGGGCTGTTCGACGTGGACAAGTTCGACTTCGTCAAATGAGCTTTGCGAGCCGCTTCGTCGCCGACCTCTACAAGCTGCCCAAGCGCAAATGCGGCATCGTCCGCACCCGCAATATCCGCGTGCCCATGTATGACGGCATCGCGCTGGCGACCGAGCACTTCGCACCCAAACTGCCGGGCAAGCACCCGACCATCCTGATGCGCGAGCCCTATGGTCTGTCGGGCTTCGCCACCATCGGCGAGGTCTATGCCGAGCGGGGCTTTCATGTGGTGCTGCAAGCCTGCCGCGGCACCGACAAGTCGGAGGGTGAGTTCGACCCGTTCGGGCATGAACGCGACGATGGGCTCGCGACCATCGACTGGATCAAGGCGCAGCCCTGGTTCGATGGCCGCCTCGGCACGTCCGGCCCGAGCTACCTCGGCTATGCCCAGTGGGCGATCTGCGATGCGCTCCCCAAGCAGTCCGCGATGGCCATCAAGGTGACCAGCGCCGAGTTCCGCTCCATCGTCTTTCCCGGCGGCGGCCTCGCCGTGGGCCTGTGGCTCAGCTGGATCCAGACCGTCGAAGGCTTGCGCGGCAACCCGCTGCGGACCGCTCAGCGCATGTTCACCGGCGGCATCGAGCGCGCCACCCTCCGCGCGACCATGAAGTTGCCACTGCGCGATGCCGACAAGCGCGTTACCGGGCGCGAAGTGCCGTTCTGGCGCCGCTGGATGGACGAGGCGATCGGCAACGACGCGTTCTGGCAGCCACTTGACCATACCCATCGCATCGGTAGCCGCACCCCGCCGGTGAGCTTCACCTCGGGCTGGTACGATTTCATGCTCGACCAGTTGCTGCGCGACTACGCAACGCTGGTCGATGCCGGCCACACGCCGCAGTTGACCATCGGCCCATGGTTCCACGTCAGCTCGGACCTGCAGATGGAGAGCGTCAAGCAGACGCTCGAGTGGATGAACGCCAAGCTCCTCGGCGACGCCAGTGGGTTGCGCTCCAAGCCTGTGCGGCTCTACGTCTCCGGGCTCGACGAGTGGCGTGATTTCGACAGCTATCCGCCGGTGCAGCCGGACAACCAGATCTGGCATATCCACCCCGACAAGGTGCTATCGCAACGCCCGGTCCGCGCCTCGCCGCCCGATACCTATACCTATGACCCCGCCCATCCGACGCCTGCCGTCGGCGGAGCCATGTTTGCCTTCAACGGCGCCGGCCCGGTCGACAACGCGCCGCTGGAGAAGCGCGACGACGTGCTGGTCTATACCTCGGAGCCGCTGTTCAACCCGATCACCATCCTCGGCCAGGTCCGCGTTGCGCTGCATGCGCGTTCGACGCTGACCAATACCGATTTCTTCGTGCGGCTCTGCGATGTGGACGAGAAAGGCATCTCGACCAACATCTGCGACGGGATCATCCGCAAGACCTCGGCCGATCCGGCGGTGACGGACGACATCTGGAAGCTCAACTTCCGCATGCACGCCACGGCGCACCGCTTCAATCGAAACCACAGGCTGCGCGTCATCGTCGCCAGCGGCGCCCACCCGCGCTACGCTCGCAACACCGGGACCGATGAACCGCTGGGCGAGGCATCGCACCTCGCAACGGCGGATATCGAGATCTTCCACGATCCGGCGCGCCCAAGCGCCATCCACCTGCCGGTCGTGGAACTCGATCGGGCTTAGTTGTAGAAGCCTGCCTCGCGACAGTCCCGGATCGAGATCGTATCGAGGTTGATTTTGGCGAGCGCCGCGTCCATGCCGTCGGCATGCTCCGCCCAGTAGCTCGAGGGATCAGCCACGATCACCCCAGCTGGCGGCTCTTCCGGCGTATTGGACGCCAACGAGTCCGCCTGCCGGAACCGCAGCGCGTCGCACTGGCGATCCACCCGGGCAGCATCCGTCGGCGAAAGCTCGATGCCCTTGATGGCGCTCTGCGCCATGGCGGGAGTGGCCAGCCCGGCAAGCACGGCGATCAGCAGAATCTGCTTCATCTTCATTCTCCTGCACGAACCATAACCGCGCCGCTGGCGAAGTTCATTGCCAACATATGAAAAAGGCGCGGTGTCTGCACCGCGCCTTGTGTGTCAGTCTTAGTTGGCCGTCACTTCACGAGGCCGGCATCCTTGCAGGACTCGTAGGTCAGCAGGGCCAGATCGATGCTCTTCGTGGTCGTGGCATCGATACCGGCATCGGTTTCACCCGAGGTAGCGTCGGTGCTCGTCTCGGCACTAGCGGCGGTGTCGGTGCTGGTAGCACCGCTATCCGCCTGCGCCTTGGCAGCCAGCGTGTCGCACGCCGCCTGAACCTTGGGTAAATCCTCTGCCGACACAGTAACGCCGCCCACCACCGTCTGCGCAATCGCAGCGCCGGAGAACAACATCGCACCAGTCAGGGCCATGGCGGAAATAAAGGAACGAGTCATTGAAAGTCTCCTACCGTTCTTTTCTTTTGAGGCCCAGGGAGTGGCCTGCCCCGAGAACGGCAGAGGTTGGGCATGGTTGCCCATTGCAAACATTTGTGACCAGGGAACCTACACGCTCGCCAATTTGATCTTTTCGCGCGCCGCGTGGAGAATTGGCTCTGTATAGCCCGATGGCTGCGATGCGCCTTCGAGCGCCAACGCCAGCGCCGCCTGGTAGGCGATCGACGTATCGAAGTGCCCGGCCATTGGCAGATACAGCGGATCACTGGCGTTCTGCCCGTCGACCACCGCCGCCATTTTCTCGAACGAGCCCTTGACCTCGGCCTCGCTAACCAGCCCGTGCTTCAGCCAGTTTGCGACCGCCTGCGAAGAGATGCGGCAGGTGGCGCGGTCTTCCATCAGCCCCACATTGTTGATGTCGGGCACCTTGGAGCAACCGACGCCCTGATCGACCCAGCGCACGACGTAGCCGAGAATGCCCTGGGCATTGTTGTCGAGCTCGCGGATGATCTCGGCCTTCGTCAGCGTCGAGGCATCGAGCACCGGCATCGAGAACAACTCGCCTAACCCCGGCGTCGCCTGGTTGTGGCGGCGCTTCTGCGCCTCGAACACGTTGATCTGGTGGTAGTGGAGCGCATGCAGCGTCGCCGCCGTCGGCGATGGCACCCAGGCGGTATTGGCGCCAGCATTGGGATGCGCCGCCTTGCTCGCCAGCATCGCCGCCATATCGTCCGGCCGAGCCCACATGCCCTTGCCGATCTGCGCCTTGCCGGAGAACCCGGCAGCGAGCCCGATCAAGACGTTCCGGTCCTCGTAGGACTGGATCCACTTTTCGGCCTTCACGTCGTCCTTGCGCAACACCGGACCGGCCAGCATCGAGGTGTGGATCTCGTCGCCGGTGCGATCGAGGAAACCGGTGTTGATGAAGAACACCCGGCGCCGCGCCGCGTAGATAGCAGCCTTGAGGTTGGCAGAGGTGCGTCGCTCCTCGTCCATGATGCCGATCTTGATTGCTTCGGGCTTGAGGCCGAGCATTTCCTCGACCGCGCCGAAGATATCGCAGGCAAACTGGACCTCGTCCGGCCCGTGCATCTTCGGCTTCACCACATAGATCGCACCTGTGGTGGAGTTGACCTTGTCGGAGAGCGCGCAGAGCGCCGTCACCGCGGCATCCATCAATCCTTCGCCGATCGGCTGGCCGGCCGGATCGAGCACTGCCTTGGTGGTCATCAGGTGGCCGACATTGCGGACGAGCAGCAGCGCCCTGCCTTTGAGGGTCAGCGGCTGGCCGTTTATGTCCTTGTACTGCCGGTCGGCGTTTAGCTTGCGGGTGAGCGGCTTGCCGCCCTTCTCGAATGTCTCGCTCAGCGTGCCGTTCATTAGCCCGAGCCAATTGCGATAGACGCCAACCTTGTCCTCGGCATCCACCGCCGCAACCGAGTCCTCGCAGTCCTGGATGGTGGTTAGGGCGGACTCGAGGATCACATCCGCGAGGTGCGCGGGATGATCCTTGCCCACCGGCGTAGAGGCATCGACCACCAGCTCGACGTGCAGTCCATTGTGCTTGAGCAGAAGCTGCCAATGTCCGATCGCGTCGGAGTAGCCAACGAGCTGGCTCGGGTCCGCTAGCCCCACTGTGCCGTCCAGCGTCTCGACTACCAGCGTCCCCTCGTCAGAGACGGCGTAGCCCGTCGCCTCGCGATGGCTACCCAGCGAGAGCGGAAAGGACTGGTCGAGGAACTCGGCAACGAACGCGAACACGGCCGCACCACGGGCCGGGTTGTAGCCCTTGCCCGGTGCCTGGTCACCCTCTCGCGAGATCGCGTCGGTGCCGTATAGCGCATCGTAAAGGCTGCCCCAGCGGGCGTTGGCGGCGTTCAGCGCGTAGCGCGCGTTCGACACCGGCACCACCAGTTGCGGGCCGCAGATCGAGGAGATTTCCGGATCCAGCCCTGTCGTCTCGATGGTGAAATCCGCAGGCTCGGCAACGAGGTAACCGATCTCCTTGAGAAACGACTGGTACTTCGCGGGGTCGGCGCTCACCGGGCCGTTGGCTTTGTGCCAATCGTCGACCTGAGTCTGGATCCGGTCGCGGATCGCCAGCAGCTCGCGGTTCCTCGGCGCAAAATCCCGCACCAGCCCGGCAAGCCCGCTCCAGAACTGCTCGGCACTTACCGCGGTCCCCGGAATGGCTTCCTTCTCGATGAAATCGACGAGCAGTCGATCAACCTTGAGGCTGGATTTCTCGATGTAGTTGCTCATGGTTCCGTCTGCTCCAAGTCCACCACCGGCGTCATTCCCGCGAAGGCGGGAACCCAGTGGGATATATCCAACAGCTGTGGCGGTGGCGACCCCGCACTAGGTTCCCGCCTTCGCGGGAATGAGCCGGTTGGGCCGTCAGGCCGCAAGCGCCGACTTCATCGGCTTGCCCATCACGTAGGTCTCGACCACCGCGCGGTCGTCGCCGCAGGTCTGCAGCAGGAACAGCTCCTGCTCCAGCGACTTGCAGGTCTCCATCCGCAGCGCCATCTGCGGCGTCGCGCCCGAGTTCAGCACCACGATGTCGGCCTCCTTGCCCGCCTCGAGCGTGCCGATGCGCCCGTCGAGGCTCATCGCCCGGGCGTTGCCTAGCGTCATGTGGAAGAACGAGCGGAACGGCGTCAGCCGCTGGCCGCGTAGCTGCATCACCTTGTAGCCCTCGTCCATGGTGCGCAGCATCGAGTACGAACTGCCGCCACCCACATCGGTCGCGGTGGCGATCCGCACCCCGCGCTCATGCTGCCGTTCGTAGTCGAACAGGCCCGAGCCGATGAACAGGTTCGAGGTCGGGCAGAACACCGCCACCGACCGCGTCTCCGAAATCACCTCGGTCTCGCGGTGACTGAGGTGGATGCAGTGCCCGAGCAGCGTCTTGGGTCCGAGCAGGTGGAACTTCTCGTAAATCCCGACATAGTCCCCGTAGTTCGGGAACAACTCGTTGGCATAGGCGATCTCGGCGAGGTTCTCGCTGACGTGGGTCTGGATGTGGAGGTCCGGAAACTCCCGCGCCAGCGCCTCGGCCATCGCCATCTGCTCGTGGGTCGAGGTGATGGCGAAGCGCGGCGTGATCGCGTAATGCGCCCTGCCCCGCCCGTGCCACTTGGCAATGCCGGCCTTGGTGTCGTCGTAGCCCGACTGCGGCGTATCCAGCAGCCCGGGCGGCGCGTTGCGGTCCATCATCACCTTGCCGCCAACCATCAGCATGTCGCGCTTCTCGGCTTCGCCGAAGAACGCATCAACCGATTGCGGGTGCACCGAGCAATAGGCCGCCGCCGTGGTAGTCCCGTGCCGGATCAGCTCATCGAAAAAGCGCGAGGCGATGCGCGTCGCATGAGCCTCGTCGCCGAACCGCTGCTCCTCGACGAAGGTGTAGGTGTTGAGCCACTCGAGCAGCGCCGCCGCATAGGCACCGATCACCTGCATCTGCGGGAAATGGATATGCGGGTCGATGAACCCCGGCATGATCAGGTGCGGTCGGTGGTCGATGATCTCGGCCGCATCGTGATGTGACGCAGCGCGCTCGTTCCACTCGCCCACCATGACGATCTTGCCGTCGCCGATCACCACGGCGCCGTCCTCGATGTAGCGATACGAGGCGTGGTCGTCCCGCCTCCGCGGCTCCTCGACGAAGGTCAGCACGCGCCCGCGAAGAATGGTGATCTTCACTGCGAGCCCTCGCGGAACCAGGCGACGATCAGCGCGCGCTCCTCGTCCGTCATGTCGGTGACGTTGCCGGGCGGCATGGCGTGCGAATAGCCGGCCTGCATCGCCACCTGCTCGGCGTGGTTGGCGACGGCAATGTCGTTGTCGAGGATCACGTTCTTGGGTGCCTCGGCGATGCCCTCCCACGCCGGCTCGGCGGTATGGCACATCGTGCAGCGGGTCTGCACCACATCGGAAGCAGCGCGGAAATGCGGCGACTGCATCAGCAGCGTCGCCTGGGGCGAAGCAACCGTTTCCGCCCCGGTCGGCAGCTTCGGGCCGCTCGATAGCCAGGCGCAGAGGATGAAGATCACGATCACCAGCGGCCAGGTCCAGGTCGGGTTGCCCTTACGCGCATGGCGAGTGTTGAAGAAGTGCCGGATCAGCACGCCCTCGAGGAAGATCAGCGAGGCGATCAGCCAGTTCCACTGCGTGGCGAAGGCCAGCGGGTAGTGGCTCGAGAGCATGAAGAAGATCACCGGTAGGGTGAGGTAGTTGTTGTGCAGGCTCCGCTGCTTGGCGATCTTGCCGTACTTGGCATCCGGCACCCGCCCCGCCTTCAGGTCCGCCACCACGATCTTCTGGTTGGGGATGATGATCATCGCGACGTTCGCCGCCATGATCGTCGCGGTGAACGCACCCATGTGCAGCATCGCGGCCCGGCCGGTGAACACCTGCGTGTATGCCCAGCTCATCGCCGTGAGGATGGCGAACAGCACCACCATCAGCCCACCGGTCGAGTTGCCGATCCGCGACTTGCAGAGCAAGTCGTAGGCGTACCAGCCGAAAACGATCGAACCGAGCGAGATGAGGATCGCCTGCCAGTTCGCGATGTCGAGCACGTGCCGGTCGATGAGGAACAGGTCGGCGCCGAAATAGTAGACGACGACCAGCAGCATGAACCCGGAAATCCAGGTGAAGTAGCTCTCCCACTTGAACCAGGTCAGGTGCTCGGGGAGGAAATCCGGCGCCACCAGATATTTCTGGATGTGGTAGAAGCCGCCCCCGTGGACCTGCCACTCCTCGCCATGCGCCAGCGGCGGCAGGCTCGGCGTCTTCCGCAATCCCAGGTCCAGCGCGATGAAATAGAAGCTCGAGCCGATCCAGGCGATGGCCGTTATCACGTGCGTCCAGCGCACGGCGAAGCTCAACCACTCCCAGAAGATTGCGTAGTCGGTCATCGGTTCCCTGGTCCCTGCCAACCCCACCGAGGTCTTTCCCGCCAAGGCGGGAACCCAGTGGGATCGTCCTAAATGCACTGGTGCGGAGGCTAGTCCGCACTACGTTCTCGCCTTCGCGGAATGACGCTGGTGATGGACACCACCCGTGAAAAGAGGCGGACTCGCGCCCGCCTCCTCTCAGTTCATAGCGAAATCAGGCAGCGCTTTCGACGCCCTTGACGAACCAGTCCATCACCGCGAGGTCGGCGTCGGAGATCACTTCGCCTTCCTTCACCTTCAGGTTGCCGTCCTGGTCGTAGATCGGGCCGGTGAAGATGTTGAACGTGCCGTCCTTGTAGCCGGCCTGGATCTTGTCCGCCTCGGCGACGACGTCCGCCGGGACCGCCTTGTTGTAGGGCGAGATCACCACGGTGCCTTCCTTGAAGCCATCCCAGGTGTCGGTCGAAGTCCAGGTGCCGTCGACGATCGCCTGGGCGCGCTCGATGTAGTACGGGCCCCAGATGTCCTCGATGGCGGTGAGGTGGGCATTCGGCGCGAAGCTCGACATGTCGGCGCCCTGGCCGAAGCCATGGAGGCCCTTCTGCTCGAGGATCTGCAACGCGGCCGGGCTGTCGGTATGGGTGGTGACGATATCGCAGCCGAGGTTGATCAGCGTCTCGGTGGCCGCGGCCTCCTTCGGCGGGTCGAACCAGCTGTCGATCATCACCAGCTTGACCTTGGCGTCGGGGTTCTTCCGCTGCGCCGAGAGCGCGAACGAGTTCACGCCCAGCACCACTTCGGGCACCTTGTACGAGCCGAGATAGCCGAGCGTCCCGGACTTGCCCATCATCCCCGAGATCGTGCCGAGCACGGCGCGGCCTTCGTGGAACTTGGAGTTGTAGGTCGAGACGTTGTCGGCGCGCTTGAAGCCCGTGGCGTGCTCGAACTTCACGTCCGGGAATTCCTTGGCGACTTCGATGGTCTGATCCATGTAGCCGTAGGAGGTGGTGAAGATCAGCTTGCAACCCTGCTGGGCCAGGTCGCGGATCACCGGGATGGCCGAGGCGTCTTCAGCGACGTTCTCGACATAGATCGTCTCGACCTTGTCGCCGAGCGCGGCGTTCACCGCTTCGCGGCCCTTGTTGTGGGCCCAGGTCCAGCCGTAGTCGCCGATCGGGCCGAGGAAGATGAAGCCGATCTTGATCTTTTCCTGCGCGAAGGCAGTACCGCCGACCAGCGGCAGGGCCGCGGCGGCCGCACCTGCGGCAGCGATGAAGTGGCGGCGATTGAGATTTGCCATGGACGTCTCCTGTTACGTTATTGGCGTTTCTACGTTGCGGGAAGAAAGGGCTTGCCGAGGCAAGCAGGCGCGTTGAGGCCGACCCGATCCCGCATGGAGATCAGCGTCAGGACCACAACGGTCATGAGGTAGGGCATCGCTGCCCAGAACTGCGACGGCAGGATCGAGAACCCCGCCGCCTTTGCGTAGAGCTCGAGCGCCATCAGGATGCCGAAGAAGTACGCCCCGGCAAGCAGGCGCCCAGCGCGCCAGCCGGCGAACACCACCAGCGCCAGCGCGATCCAGCCACGGCCCGCGGTCATCCGCTCGGCCCACATCGGGGTGATCACCATGGAGAAGTACGCCCCGCCGATGCCTGCCATGGCCCCGCCGAAGGCGACCGCTGCGTAGCGCACGCCGACCACTGAGTAGCCGATCGAGTGCGCCGAAAGGTCGTTCTCGCCGACGGCGCGCAGGATCAGGCCCGAGCGGGTGGATTTGAGGAACCAGCCGACCGCGAACACCATGATCAGCGCGAAATAGACGATCGGCGAGTAGCCGAAGAAGACCTTGAGCAGCGGATCACGCGCCAGCTCGGGCGGGAAGATCGAGCCGAACTGCGGGATGATCCGGCCGACGAAGCTGAGGCCGATCAGCGACGAGAGACCCGTGCCGAAAATGGTCAGCGCCAGCCCGGTCGCCACCTGGTTGGAATTCAGCGTCAGGACGAAGAAGCCGAACAGTGACGCGGCGAGCGCTCCCGCAACTCCGGCGCCGAGCACTCCGAGCCACGGGTTGCCGGTCAAGACCGTCGCCGCGAACCCGGCGATTGCGCCGACCAGCATCATGCCTTCGACGCCGAGGTTGAGGACGCCAGATTTCTCCACCACCAGTTCACCGAGCCCCGCAAGCAGGATCGGTGTCGAGATACCGACGATGGTGATGATGGCTGCGATGATGAAATCCATGCTCATCGCTATTCCCCCGCTGCCGGCTGCGGAGCAGCTTTGACCGACGGAACCACTCGCACGCGGTAGCGGACCAAGATGTCGCTCGCGAGGATGAAGAACAGCATCATCGCCTGGAAGATGCCGGCCGTGGCGTTGGGAATATGCACCGTGGTCTGCGCCACCTGCCCGCCGACATAGGTGACAGCCAGCACAATGCCGGCGATCAGACACCCGATCGGATGCAGCCGGCCGAGGAATGACACGATGATGGCGGTAAAGCCGTAGCCGGACGGGAAGCCGAGATTGATCGCCTTCAGCGCACCGGCAAACTCCAGCGCCCCGGCGAGGCCCGCCATGCCGCCGCCGATAAGCATGGCAAGCCATACCGTCTGGTTGCCGTCGAAGCCACCATGCCGCGCCGCATTGGGCGCCGAACCGACGACGCGGATCTGGTAGCCGAACACCGAACGCGACATCAGCAGCCAGAACACGAACGGCAGCACCACGGCAATGGCGACGCCGAGATGGACGGTGCTGCCTGGGAACAGGATCGGCAGCGTCTGGTCCGGCTGCAGCGGCGCGGTGGCCGGGAAGTTGCGGCCGTTGGGGTCCTTCCACGGGCCGCCAACCAGATAGCTCAGCACCTGCAGCGCCACATACGTGAGCATCAGGCTGGAGAGGATTTCATTTACCCCGAAGCGGGTCTTCAGCGCCGCCGGGACCATGGCCCAGGCGCTGCCGCCGACGATGCCGGCGAGGATCATGGTGACGACAATGATCGGCCCGCCCGCCGTGCCCGCGGCAAGGCCGATGCCGGCGGCACACAGGGCTCCGATAATGTACTGCCCCTCGGCGCCGATGTTCCAGACATTGGCGCGGTTGCCGATGGAAAGGCCGAGCGCGATGATGATGAGCGGCGCGGCTTTCACCGCCACATCCTGCCATTTGTACGACGCGAGCAGCGGCGTAACGAAGATGTCGATCACCGCCCGCTGGCCATCGATGCCGAGCAGGTCGAACACCACGACGCCGACCAGCATGGTGAGCAATACCGAGGCGATCGGCGTCACCACCTGCATCAGCTTGCTCGGCTCCTGGCGCTTCTCGAGCTTAATGCGCATGGGCCAACTCCAGCTCCGCGTCAGCAGTCGGCGTCGTCGGCGCTTCGCCGTGAATGCCGCCCATCAACAGGCCGATCTCCTCGATATCGGCGCCCGCGACCTGCATCGGCCGTGACAACCGGCCCTCGTTGATCACCGCCAGCGTGTCGCAGAGCGATAGCAGCTCATCGAGATCCTGGCTGATCACCACCACCGCCGAACCAGCGGCGGCGAGGTCGACGATAGCCTGGTGGATCGCCGCCGCAGCCCCTGCGTCGACGCCCCAGGTCGGCTGGCTGACCACCAGCACGCTGGGCTTCTGCAGGATTTCGCGGCCCATGATGTACTTCTGCAGGTTCCCGCCCGACAGCGAACCGGCTGTCGCACCGGGCCCCAGCGCCTTTACCGCAAAGGCGGTAATCACCTCGCCGGCATAGGTCTTGGCGGCCCCCGCCTTGATCAGCCCGGCGCTGACCATGCCGAGCCGGTCGCGGGCGGTGAGAATGGTGTTGTCCGCGAGGCTGAACTCGGGCACCGCGGCGTGGCCGTTCCGCTCTTCCGGCACGCTGGCGAGGCCCTTGAGCCGCCGCGACTTGGCCGGCAGCTGGCCGACCGGCGCGCCGTCGATGGTGATCGCCTCGGCGTCGCCCGACAGCACTTCGCCCGAAAGCGCCAGCAGCAGCGCATTCTGGCCGTTGCCAGCAACACCCGCGATGCCGAAGATTTCTCCGGCCCGCACCGTGAAGCTGATGTTGCGCAGCGGAATGCCGAACGGCCCTGCTCCCGGGATGGTCAGCCGGTTGACCACCAGCTTCTCCTTGCCGAGCGAGCGCCCGGCCGGCTTGCTGATCTCCTTGAGGCCCGCGCCGATCATCTTCTCCGCCATCGAGCGCGAGGTCTCGACCCTGGGATCAAGCGTATCGACGAGTTTGCCGCCGCGGAGGATCGTCGCGGTCTCACACAGCGCTTTAATCTCGTGCAGCTTGTGGGAGATGTAGAGGATCGAGCAGCCCTCGCTCGCCAGCTGGCGCAGCACCACGAACAGTTGCTCCACCTCCTGCGGGGTGAGCACCGAGGTGGGCTCGTCCATGATCAGCAGCGACGGGTTGAGCAGCAGCGCGCGCACGATCTCGATCCGCTGGCGTTCGCCGACCGACAGCGTCGAGACCGTGCGATGCGGGTCGAGCTTCAGCCCGTACTGCGTCATCACCTCGGCGATCTTCTTTTCGAGATCGCGGGCGTGGATCTTCGAATCCATGCCCAGCGCGATGTTCTCCAGCACCGTCATCGCCTCGAACAGCGAGAAGTGCTGGAACACCATGCCGATGCCGAGCTTGCGGGCGGCCTTGGGATTGCTGACGGTGATCGGGTGGCCGTTCCAGCGGATTTCGCCGGCGTCAGGCTGCATGATCCCGTAGATCATCTTGACCAGCGTGGACTTGCCAGCCCCGTTCTCACCAAGCAGCGCGTGGATCTCGCCGGGCAGGACGGAAAACGAAACGCTGTCGTTGGCAAGGACGCCGGGAAAGCGCTTGGTGATACCCGTCAATTGCAGACGCGGCGCGATGCTACTGTCCAACAGCGGCTCCCGACTTCGTTACACTGGCCGGCCGCGCCTTGATATCTTCGACTTCCCGCCGGCCAATGTGGACCAGAATTTCCGCCGCCGCCAGCGCCGCGATGACTTCCGGCCGCTTGTCCCCAAGCCCCTCGGGGAACGCCTTGCCGCCGATTGGCAGCACCAGCCGGTCGAGGGGCGCTGCGGGGTAGTCCTCGTCGAGATACCAGCTGCGAAACCGGGCCTTCTTGGTCTTGGAACCGACCATGCCGATGTACGGCGCGTCGGCCCGCTGCAAGGCTTCCGCGGCGATCAGGAAATCCAGCGCGTGATCGTGGGTGAGGATGACGTAGGCGCTGCCGGCTGGGGCAGAACGCACCACCGCCTCGGGCATTGCCACCGCGTGGGTTTCGACGTTGTCGGGGAGGTTCACCAACTCGTCCGGTCGGGTATCCACCACGTGCACCCGTAGCGGCAGCGCCGACAGTGCGCGAGCTAGCGCATGGCCGACATGACCGGAACCGAACAGGTAGACATGCGGGCGCGTCGCGAGCTCGACCTCTAGCCGCGCGACCAGCGCCTTCGCAATCGCCGGAGTCAGCCGCTTCAGCGACACATCCACCCGACCACCGCAGCATTGGCCGATCTCGGGGCCGAGCGGGATATCGAGGCTGTCTTCGTGCTCGCCGCTACGCAGCACCTGCCGCGCGCGGTCGATCACCATGTATTCGAGCGCGCCACCGCCGATGGTGCCGGTTTGCGCCTCGGACGAAACCAGCATGAACGTCCCCGCCTCACGCGGCGACGAGCCACGAACGGCAGTGAGTTCGGCGACAATGGCCGCTGGGTTGGCGGCGAGAAAGGTGCGTATCTCCTGCGGGGAGATGCTCACGCTGCGCGCCCTTTCCGCATCCGCTCGACGCCCATCAGCACGCGCTCCGGCGTCGCCGGCATGTCGAGCTGCGGCGCGATCTTGTAGTCGGCGACGGACGCCACAGCCATCGAGAGCGCCTCGACCACTGAATAGCCGAGCACCAGCGGCGGCTCGCCGACGGCCTTGCTCCGGCCGATCGCCGGCTCCTTGTTAATGCTCCAATCCGCGAGCTTCACATTGAAGATGCGCGGCACATCGGAGGCGACGGGTATCTTGTAAGTCGAGGGCGCGTGGGTGCGCAGTTGCCCCTTGTCGTCCCACCACAATTCCTCGGTGGTCAGCCAGCCGACGCCCTGGATAAAGCCGCCTTCCACCTGTCCGATATCGATCGCCGGGTTGAGCGAGCGGCCGACATCCTCGAGCACATCGCAGCGGTCGATCTGGTACTCACCGGTCAACGTATCTATGGTCACCTCAGACGCCGCGGCGCCATAGGCGAAGTAGTAGAACGGGTGGCCACGGCCGGTGGCGCGATCCCAATGGATCTTCGGCGTCTTGTAGAACCCGGCGGCCGAAAGCTGCACCCGGTTCATCCAACACGAGGTCGCCAGTTCATCGAACGGCACGAACTGCTGGCCGGCGCGAATACCCCCGAACTCCCACTGCACTTCCGAGGGCTCGACCTCGTAGATGAACGCCGCATGCGCGGCCATCCGCGCCTTGATCTGGTTGGCCGCGTCCAGCGCCGCCATGCCGTTGAGATCGGTGCCCGACGAAGCAGCCGTAGCTGAGGTGTTGGGCACCTTGCCGGTATTGCTCGCCGTGATCTGCACCCGCTCCACCGGCACGCCGAAGGCATCGGCGACCACCTGCATCACCTTGATGTGGAGCCCCTGCCCCATCTCGGTGCCGCCGTGGCTGAGATGGATCGAGCCGTCGCGATAGACATGCACCAGCGCGCCGGCCTGATTGTGCCAGGTGGCGGTGAACGAGATGCCGAACTTCACCGGCACCATCGCGATGCCCTTCTTCAGCACCTTGCTGGTCTTGTTGAACGCAAGGATCGCGGCGCGGCGGGCCTGGTAGTCCGAGGTCTGCTCGAGGTCGTCGATCACCCGGTGGATGACATTGTCCTCCACCACCTGGTGGTAGGGCGTCACGTTGTTGATGTCAGTGCCGTAGAAATTGGCCTTGCGGATCTCCAGCGGATCCTTGCCCAGGGCGTAGGCGATATCCTCGATCCAGCGCTCCGCCGCGATGATCCCCTGCGGCCCGCCAAAGCCGCGGAAGGCGGTGTTCGACACAGTGTTGGTGAGCAGCGGCAGCGAGTTCACTCGCACCGCCGGATACCAGTAGGCATTGTCGGCATGGAACAGCGCCCGGTCAGTCACCGGACCGGAGAGGTCGGCCGAATAGCCAGAGCGCGCCGCGTAGGTCGCCGTCACCGCCTGGATCCTGCCGTCCGAATTGTAGCCGACATCGTAGTCGACGACGAAATCGTGGCGCTTGCCGGTGATCTGGAAATCATCGTCGCGGTCGGGGCGGATCTTCACCGCCTTGTTGAACTTCTTCGCCGCCACCGCAGCGACCACCGCGAACAGGTTCCCCTGCGTTTCCTTGCCGCCGAAGCCGCCGCCCATGCGGCGCATGTTCACTGTCACGGCAGCATGCGGCACGCCCAGCACCTGCGCCACCATCACCTGGATTTCGGTCGGGTGCTGGCTCGAAACCTGGAGCGTGACTTCGTCATCCTCGCCCGGAATGGCGAGCGCCGCCTGGCTTTCGAGGTAGAAATGCTCCTGCCCGCCGATCCGCACCCGACCCTTGGCCCGATGCTGCGACCCCGTGAGCCCCACATCGACATCGCCGCGCTCGAGCTTCAGCGGCTCGGTGACGAGCTTGCCGCCCGCCGCTACCGCCGCATCCACATCGGTGACATGCGGCAGGTCGCGATACTCGATCTTCACCAGCTTTGCCGCCCGCCGCGCCGCTTCACGGGTCTTGCCGATCACCGCGAACAGCGGCTGGCCCCAGGTGACGACATGGGTCGACGCAAACACTGGCTCGTCGTGCTTGTGCACCGAGCTGATGTCGTTCTCGGCCGGGATGTCCTCGGCGGTCAGGACGCCGATGACTCCGGGCGCCTTGCGGACCGCATCGAGGTTCATCGAGGCGATTTCGGCGTGTGCTTTGGTCGAAATGCCGAGATAGGCGTGCAGCGTGCCCTCGGGCTCGACCAGGTCGTCGATGTAATCGGCTCGCCCGGCCACCTGCTTGATTGCGGAGTCGTGTGGCGCGGAAACATGCAGCGGCGAGGTGGTGATCGGAGATTGCTTGTTCATGCCACCTCCCTCGTCAGCCGCTGGCCCTCGCCAGTTGTCTCGAGGAAGAATCGGCGCAGCAGGTTCTGCGCGGCCAGCAGCCGGTACTCGGCCGAAGCGCGCATGTCCGTCAGCGGCTGGTAGTCCTCGGCAAACGCCGGGATTGCGGCTTCGACCGTCGCGACGTTCCACGCCCTGCCCAGCAGCGCCGCTTCCACTGCCTTGGCCCGCTTCGGCGTCGCCGCCATCCCGCCATAGGCGATGGTGATCGCCGCGACCTTGTCGCCATGGAGCTTCAGCCGGAACGCGCCGCACAGCGCCGAGATGTCCTCATCCTTGCGCTTGGTGATCTTGTAGCAGGCGAACAGTTCGCCCTCGGGCAGCGACGGGATGGTGACGCTCTCGACGAACTCGCCAGGCTGCCGGTCCTGCTTGCCATAGGCGATGAAGAAGTCCTCGAGCCTCACCTCGCGGCGTACATCGCCCTTCCGCAGCGTGATCGAGGCGCCCAGCGCCATCAGCGGCGGCGGCGTATCGCCGATCGGCGAACCATTGGCGATGTTGGCGCCGATGGTACCCATGTTGCGCACCTGCGCGCCGCCAATCCGCATCCACAGCTCCTCGAGCTGCGGGAAGCGTCGTGTAATCGCGCCCGTCGCTTCGGTGTAGGTTACCCCTGCCCCGAGCTTCAGCGCGCCATCCGTCTCTTCGATCCGGTGCAATTGCGGCACCTCGCCGATGAAGATCATCGGTCCAATGTCGCGCATGAATTTGGTGACCCAGAGGCCAACGTCCGTAGCGCCCGACACCAGCGTGCCGGTCGGGTTGGCCGCATACACCTCGGCCAGATCGTCGGCTGAAGCCGGCACGATCAGCCGGTCCTTGCCCTCACCAATCTCCACCCGCCTGCCGTCGCGCATAGCCTGCAACCGCGCCTTGATCGACTGACGCTCGGTCTCCAGCGGATCAGCCGCCAGCGCCCCGTAGCTCGATATCGCCTTGCCTGCCTTGATGATCGGCGCATAGCCGGTGCAGCGGCAGAGGTTCCCCTGCAGTGCCGTCTCGATGGCGTTGGTGGAGGGGTTGGTGTCCTGCATCCACAGCCCATAGAGTGACATCACGATGCCCGGCGTGCAAAAGCCACACTGGCTGCCGTGATTGTCGACCATCGCCTGCTGCACCGGATGCAGCGGCCCGTTAGCGGCCGAAAGATGCTCCACGGTCACTACATGCGTCGCATCAATAGATCCGACGAAGCATATGCAGGCGTTGACGGATTCGTAGACCAGCTCATCGCCGCTCAACCGCCCGACCAGCACCGTGCAGGCCCCGCAATCGCCGTCGGCGCAGCCCTCTTTCGAGCCGGTCATCCGCCTGTCGAGGCGCAGGAAATCCAGTAGCGTGCGCGTCGCCGAAATGCTTTCCAGCACGACGTCCTGGTCGTTGAGGATGAATCGCAGCTGGTTGCGTATCTCGGTCATTCAGCTCCCCCGATAGGTCGAGTACCCATAGGGCGAAACGAGCAGCGGCACGTGGTAATGCGCCATCTCGCTCAAAACGAAACGGACCGGCACCGTGTCGAGGAACGGGGCGGCGAGATCGACGCCTAGCCGCTCGAAATACTGCCCCACATGGAAGATCAGCTCGTAGCTGCCCAGATGGAAGCGGTCGCCTTCCAGCAGCGGTTGGTCCACCCGCCCGTCGGCATTGGTGTGTCCGGACCATATATGGTGCGTGTGATCACCATGTACCATGAGCAGGTCGAGTCGCATTCCGGCGGCCGGCTTGCCGTGCGTGGTGTCGAGTACGTGCGTCGTCAGGCGTGCTGAACCCGCCATATGTAACTTCCTTCGCCCCTCGTTGGGCCGCCCGAACGGCCGCCGCTTGCCGTTGAGGCACTCGTTCAAGATTGCCCGACTATTGAGCATATTCGGCTCCGTTCCAAGGGGGTCACGACCGGAATTTTACCAACTGGTCCACTTTTGCCGGCCTTGCGGCGGGCCGCTGCCCCGGGCCATAAATTCCTGACGAACTACGAGGTGTACCCATGCGCTATCCCCGCAACCTGCAGGGCTACGGTCCCAATCCGCCGGACGCACAATGGCCGGGCGGTGCGCACATCGCGGTGCAGTTCGTCCTCAACTACGAGGAAGGCGGCGAGAACAACATCCTCCACGGCGATGCCGCGTCGGAAGCGTTCCTCGTCGACGTGATCGGCGCCGCTCCCTGGCCGGGCAAGCGCCACTGGAACGTCGAGTCGATGTACGAATATGGCGCTCGTGCCGGCTTCTGGCGCCTGCACCGGCTGTTTACCGGCCTCAACCTGCCGGTCACCGTTTATGGCGTCGCTACCGCCTTGCAGCGCTCGCCCGAGCAGGTGAAGGCCATGCTCGACGCCGACTGGGAGATCGCCAGCCATGGGCTGAAGTGGATCGACTACAAGGACTACGACATCGAGCACGAGCGCGAGGACCTGCACGCCGCGATCAAGCTCCACACCGAGGTCGTCGGCAGCCGCCCCACCGGCTGGTATTGCGGTCGCACATCGGTGAACACCGTCGATCTCGCCAGCGAGGAAGGCGGCTTCGCCTATGTCTCCGACACCTACGATGATGACCTGCCCTACTACCGCGAACACTTCGGCGCGCCGCAGTTGATCATCCCCTACTCGCTCGCCACCAACGACATGCGCTTCACCACGCCGTCCGGCTTCGCCAATGGCGACGAATATTTCCAGCTGCTCAAGGACAGTTTCGACGTTCTCTACGAGGAGGGCCAGGCCGGCTCGCCCAAGATGATGTCGCTCGGGCTCCACTGCCGCCTCGTCGGCATGCCCGGCCGCTTCGCCGGGCTGAAGCGCTTCGTCGACTACATCATGACCAAGGAGAAGGTCTGGATCGCCAAGCGTATCGATATCGCCGAGCATTGGCTGAAGACGCACCCCTATGTAGAGCAGGAGATTGTCCCGTCCGAACTGGCGCTGGACGATTTCACCCAGCTGTTCGGCAACGTCTTCGAGCACTCGGAGTGGGTTGCCGCCCGCGCCCATAAGCGTGAGATGGGACCGGCGCACGACACGGCCACCGGTCTCCATGCGCTGATGTGCCAGGTGTTCCGCTCGGCCACCGACGAGGAGCGGCTCGGCGTGCTCAATGCCCACCCGGATCTGGCCGGCAAGCTGGCGGCCGCCAAGCGGCTCACCTCGGAGTCCGAAGCCGAGCAGGCCTCGGCCGGCCTCGATGCGCTCACTGACGCGGAACGCACGGCGTTTGGCGACATGAACCACGCCTATGTGGAGAAGTTCGGCTTCCCCTTCATCATCGCGGTGCGGGACAACACCAAGGCGCAGATCATGCAGGCCTTCGAGAAGCGGCTGGCCAATGATCGGGACGTGGAGTTCGCCACGGCCTGCCGGCAGGTCGAGCGGATCGCGGAACTGCGGATCCGGCAGATTCTGGGCGCGTAAGCCGAGGCAGACGGCCCCTCCCATCCTCCCCCACAAGGGGAGGTGTCTCATCCAGTTCTTGGCACCATCAAGCCTGAGCACCGGCCCTTCTTCACCTCCCCTTCATGGGGGAGGCCGGGAGGCGGCCGTCCGCTTCCGCTTGCCCGGACGAAATCCCGCACCACCCGCTTGACATCCTCTCCGACATCAATCATAACCATATCGTTATATAGCGAACAGGTTATGAAATGCCCGCGACCCAAACCCAGCTCGATCTCACCTTCGCCGCCCTTGCGGACCCGACGCGGCGCGCCATCCTTGCGCGTCTGGCCGAGGGCGACGCGTCGGTGAACGAACTGGTCGAGCCCTTCAACATGAGCCAGCCGGCCATTTCCAAGCATATCAAGGTACTGGAAGCTGCCGGGCTGGTATCCCGTGGCAAGGACGCGCAGCGCCGCCCGGTGCACATCGAGGCGTTGCCGCTGGCCGATGCGGTGGGCTGGCTCGAGAACTACCGCAAGTTCTGGGAGCAGAGCTACCAGCGCCTCGACAACCTGCTCGACGAGTTGCAGCGCTTCGCCCCCAAGGGCGACAAGAAGAACTGAAGCAAGCGGAGGAGCCGCCCATGTTCAAGCCCCTGTCCATCACACTGCCCTCCGACCGCGAGATCGCCGTGACGCGTGAATTCAACGCCCCACGCGACCTCGTCTTCGATTGCTGGACCATCCCGGCCCTGATCAAGCGCTGGCTCGGCCCTGCCGAATGGGTACTCCAGACCTGCGAATTCGATGCTCGCGTGGGCGGCAAATGGCGCTTCGTCGCTGTCGGTCCCGGGGGCTATGAGATGGCGCATGGCGGCGTCATTCAAGAGATCACTCGTCCCGAATGGATCAAGTCGACCGAGCGCTTCGATATCGACTGGACCGGCGGCGAGACCATCAACACCAACGCCTTCACCGAGGAGGGCGGCAAGACGCTCTCCGTCCTGACGGTGCTCTACGCCAGCAAGGAAGCCCGCGACGGCGCCAAGGCCACCCCGATGGCCGAGGGCATGGAGATGGGTTTCAAGCGCCTCGACGAATTGCTGGCGGAGCGGCTGACCGCTTAGCCCAGCGCCCCATTAACCGACGACCACTACGACCATTCCCGCCGCTGCACGTTACCCGTGCAGTGAACGGGAGAACTCAACCCCAACGAGGAGACGTCAAATGCCCAAGATCATGCCCTGCCTGTGGATCGACGATCGCATCGAAGACATGGTCAACTTCTACATCAAGACCTTCAAGGACGGCGAAATCCACAAGGTGGACCGCTATCCCGATGGTCGCATCATCACCATGACTTTCCGCCTGAAGGACCAGGAATTCGTGGCACTGAACGGTGGCCCGATGTTCAAGTTCACCGAGGCGATCTCCTTCACCGTCGATTGCGAGGGCCAGAAGGAAGTCGACTACTATTGGGACGCGCTCACCGCCGATGGCGGCGAAGAGAGCGAGTGCTCCTGGCTGAAGGACAAATATGGCCTCAGCTGGCAGATCGTCCCCAAGCAGCTCGGCGAGCTCCTCGGCGGTAGCGACCGCGCGGGTGCCGCCCGCGCCATGCAGGCTATGCTGCAGATGAAGAAGATCGTGGTGGCCGACCTCGAGAAAGCCTACGCCGGCAAGTAAGCCGCCGCTCGGGGAAGCAATGCTCCCCCCTCCAACCCCAAAAGAGTACCGGAAAATGCAGAGACGCCAGTTCCTTCTGGCGGCGAGCGCTATCGCTTTGGCCGCCGCCACCCGCCCCGTCCTTGCCCAGAGCTCCGCCTTCGACGGAATGGCGCTCAGCGAGTTGCGGAAAAAGATCGAAGGCTCGATCGCCGCCGGCCAGATGCCCGGCGCCGTCTGGTTGCTCGCCAAGGGCGACGAGGTGATCGTCGATACTGCCGGCAACACCGCCTACGAGGGCGGCGTACCAATGCGCCGCGACACCATCTTCCGCATCGCCTCGGTCGGCAAAGCCATTGGCACCGCGGCCGTGATGATGCTGATCGAGGATGGCAAGCTCACGCTCGACGAGCCCGTCGATCGCCTGCTCCCCGAACTCCCCAACCGGCAGGTGCTGAGGGACATCAAGGGCCCGATCACCGACACCGTTCCGGCGGCGCGCCCGATTCTCGTCCGGGACCTGATGAACTTCACGCTCGGTTTCGGCATACTGTTCGACCCCACCCTGCCGATCCAGCAGGCGATCGACGAACGTCGGCTGGTCAACGGACAGCCGGTGCCCCCGACCCCGTGGACGCCGGACGAGTGGATGGCGAAGTTCGCCGAGCTGCCGCTAATGCATCAGCCGGGCGAGACCTGGATGTACAACACCGGCTCGCTCCTGCTCGGCGTGCTGATCGCCCGCGCCTCCAGCATGCCGCTCGAGCAGTTCCTCTTGACCCGTATCTTCCAGCCGCTCGGCATGGTCGATACCGGCTTCTTCGTGCCGCCCGACAAGCTCGATCGCTTCCAGCCCGCCTATTCGGTGAACTTCGCCAGCAATGAGCAGTTCATGGAGGATCCGATCGACGGCATCTGGAGCCGGCCGCCGAGCTTCCCGTCCGCCGCCGGCGGTCTCGTCTCGACGCTCGACGACTACCTGGCCTTTGCCCGCATGCTGCTGAATAAGGGCGTGCACAACGGAGCGCGCCTGCTAAGCGAGGCATCCGTCGCCGAGATGACCCACAACCAGCTCACGCCCGAGCAGAAGCAGGGCGCGGGTTTCGTGCCGGGCTTCTTCGACAACAAGGGCTGGGGCTATGGTGTGCTGACCTACGATGCGCCCGACGACATCTCCCCCATACCCGGCCGCCACGGCTGGAACGGCGGCTACGGCACCAGTTGGATCAACGACCCGAACACCGGCCTCATAGGCCTGATGTTCACCCAGTCGGTGCAATACTATGTCGCCTCTGCCGAATTCCACGACTTCTGGCGCGGCGCTTACACCGCCATCGGCGCCGCTACCGAGGGAGTTGCTGCCGTGCCCGCGCTGATCACCCATGACGTCGCCGTCACCCGTACCTTCAATGCCTCGCCCACGCGGGTGTGGGCCGCCTGGGCCGAAGATCCCCAGGTGATGAAGTGGTGGGGGCCCAAGCCCTGGACGTGCCCGGAAGCGCGGATGGACGTTCGGGAAGGCAGCGCCTCGATCGTCTGTATGCGCTCGCCTGAGGGTCTTGAGATCTGGATGCGCTGGGACTACAGCAAGGTCGTGCCCAACGAGCGGATCGAATACACTCAGAACCTCTCCGACAAAGACGGCAACCTGATCGAGCCGACCAGCATCGGCATGCCCGCCGAATTCCCGCGCAACGTCGGGACCGTGGTGACGCTCGTTCCCGAGGGCGAGAAAACGGTCGTCACCATCACCGAGCACACCACCACGACACAGGCACTGATGGACGGCTCGCAACAGGGGCTGGAGATGGTAATGGATCAGATGGGCCAGACCTTCTGAGGGGCAGATGGATCTCACCGCCGACGCCGTCCTCGCGCGGCTGCACGAGTTGCAGTCGGGCGAGGAGCTGAAGAAGTACCAGCGCTATTTCAAGTTCGGCGAGGGCGAGTACGCCCATGGCGACACCTTCATCGGCGTCCGCATGGGCCACGTCTTCGCCCTCGCCAAGGAATTCATACTGACCCCGCCGGCCGAGATCGAAAAGCTCATGGAGTCGGACATCCACGAGGCCCGCGCTGCCGCCATGAGCATCATGGCCAAGCAGTACGCGGCGAAGAAGACCGCGCCCGAGCGCAGGCAGGAGCTGTTCGACCTCTACCTCCGCCGGCACGATCGCATCAACAACTGGGATCTGGTCGACCTCGCCGCCTACTACGTGATCGGCCCGCACCTCGTCGATCGCCCGCGCGACATCCTCCACCGGCTGGCAAAATCCGGCAGCATATGGGAGCGCCGCACCGCCATCCTCGCGACCTTCTCGTTTATCCGGCGCGGCCAGCTCGACGACGCTTTCGCCATCGCCGAACTACTGATCGACGACCGCGAGGACCTAATCCACAAGGCGGTCGGCTGGATGCTGCGCACCACCGACACCAATCGCCCGGCGCTGAACGCCTTCCTCGACAAGCACGCCGCCCGCATGCCGCGCGTCATGCTTCGGAACGCACTCGAGCACTATTCCCCGGAAGAGCGCGCCCGCTACCTGGCGATGGGCAAGGCGAAATGACCTGCGAGCGCTACTGAACCTCAGTCGCCGCCGCCACCGCCATCACCGCCGCCATCCCCATCGGAGTCGCCGAACGAGAAATCTCCGTCCCCTCCGCCGCCGCTATCTCCCCCGCCGCCACGACGGGCTCTTTGGACCATGCTGCCGAACAGCCAGCCGAGAGCCACCAGCGCGATGACTGCCAGCACAGGCCAGAACGTGGTGAGAAATCCGTAGACCGGCTCCCGGAACGACTGCTGAAAGTCGCGGAGCCAATCCATCGGTCAGTGCCCCGGAGACAACCCATCGCGCCGATCGTCCCTGGGTTCGCCGTCTTCCCAGTCGATGTCGGTGTTGACCTGCGGCTCGGCATGGCCGAGCAGGCGGTCGATCCACTGTCTCAGTGCACGTCCAGCCTCCTCGAGCTGGATCGGATCGAGCAGCGGGCGATGTGGGTCATGGTGCGGTTGCGTAGCCATGTACGGAGTCTGCGCCCGATTCCTAAACTTTTCCTGACAGTGGCGCTTCGTCTTGGCCCACGCCCGTTAACGGCCGCGGCGCTACTTGTAGAACCCCTCGCGCAGGTTGAAGCCGTGCTCGAGATAGACCTTCATAGCGCACAGCATCCCGGTCCAGCCTTCGGTATTGCCGATGCAGGCCTCCAACGCCTTCTGCGATTCCTTCCAACCCTCCTCGGTGATCGTCACCAGCGTACGGGTTCCCTCTCTTGCGATTTCTAAGGCTTAGCAAACGCTAAGCCCAAGAAATCGCTTTCTCCCCCGCAAGGGGGGAGATGACCCTGCGGCGTCCGTGCTAAGACGACTCGTCTTCCACAACCATTGCGTCCCATGGCCCCCAATACCTACGCCAGCCCGATGGCCGGCCTGCCCGATCAGACCGCGCTGCACACCGGTCGCGCCGTTTTCACAGAGGCCTATGCCGTGATTCCGCATGGGGTCATGCGGGACATCGTCACCAGCTACCTGCCGCACTGGAAGGACACCCGCGCCTGGATCATCGCCCGCCCGATGACGGGCTTCTCCGAGACCTTCTCACAGTACATCGTCGAAGTGTTCCCCGGTGGCGGCAGCGACAAGCCGGAGCCTGATGCGGGCGCCGAGGGTGTGCTGTTCGTCGTCGATGGGCAGGCCACGCTGACCCTCGAAGGCAAGACCCACCTGTTGAAGGCCGGCGGCTATGCCTTTCTGCCGCCCGGCACGCGCTGGGCCCTGACCAACAAGTCGACTGCGCCGGTCCGCTTCCACTGGGTGCGCAAGCGATACGAGGCCGTCGAGGGCATCGATACGCCCGCCGCGTTCGTCGCCAACGAGCAGGACGAGCCGATCATCTGGATGCCGGGCACCGATAGCCGCTGGGGCACCACCCGCTTCGTCGATCCCACCGACGTCCGCCACGACATGCACGTCAACATCGTGACGCTCGAGCCCGGCGCGGTGATCCCATTCGAGGAGACCCACGTCATGGAGCACGGCCTGTACGTGCTAGAAGGCAAGGCGGTCTACCGTCTCAATCGCGACTGGGTCGAGGTCGAGGCCGGCGATTTCATGTGGCTGCGCGCCTTCTGCCCGCAGGCCTGCTACGCCGGCCCGGGTCGCTTCCGCTACCTGCTCTACAAGGACGTCAACCGGCATATGAAGCTCACGCTCTAGCCGCTCCTGGGGGGAACCGATGAAACGCCTAGCCTATGCCGCCGTGCTCGTTCTGGCGTTCGGCTCCACCTCGCAGGCCGAGGATCTGACGCCGCAGACCTACCAGAACCTCCTCACGCCGCTGCTGCAAAGCGGCAATGACGTGCTGGGTGCGCCCCTCGCCTACCCCGAAGGCACGCCCAACGTCACCGCCGCCATCGTCACCATCCCGCCCGGCGGCGAGACCGGGTTGCACGAGCACGAGGTGCCGCTGTTCGCCTACATTCTTGAGGGCGAACTGACGGTCGACTACGGCGACAAGGGCAAGAAGACCTACCGCGCCGGCGACGCGTTGCTCGAAGCCGTCGGCTGGCCGCACAACGGCACCAATACCGGCACGGTGCCGATGAAGCTTGTCGCCGTCTACATGGGTGGCGGCAGCAAGGCCAACACAATCAAGATCGCCCCGTGAGCGGCCGGGCTTTCGCCACGCGGCACATCGGCTAAGTTTGGCGCACCACGAGAGAGTCGCGATGACAGCCGGCCGCACCATTTTCATCGAACCGCTGACCCGCGAGGCCTACGCGCCGTTCGGCCAGGTGATCGAGACCGAAGGCGCACACCACTACCCGATCAATGGAGGCATTACCGAGCGCTACCACGATCTCGCCAAGGTCGAGCTCGGCGGCGTGCATCCGCGCCCACTGGTGTCGATCGCCCGGGGGCAACACTACCCCCTGCCGCTAACGCTGAAGATGGTGGAACGCCACCCGCTCGGCAGCCAGGCGTTCTATCCGCTGTCGCAGCGGCCGTTCCTCTCCATCGTTGCGCCCGATGAGGGCGGCGTGCCCGGCACTCCGCGCGCCTTTCTCGCAGCGCCCGGACAGGGCATCAACATGGCGATGAATACCTGGCACGGCGTGCTGACGCCGCTCGGCGAGACCTCTGATTTCCTGATCATCGACCGCGGCGGCGAAGGCAACAACCTCGAGGAATACTTCTTCGACGAGCCGTACTTGGTAGCGCAACGCGGCTGAATTCTTTACCGAGACGTCCGTTCCCCGTCGCAACTACGTTGCAATTGCTCCATAATCTAACCCAACAGACTGAGGGTGGAGGCATTTCCATGCGTATCGTTCTGGCCATCGCGGCGCTGCTGCTGGCGTTCGCGAGCCCTGCGCTCGCCGCCAAGGTGACCCTCAAGGGCGACGTGACCTACCGCGAGCGGATCGCGCTGCCGCCCGGTGGCACGCTGATGGTCTCGCTGATCGACCTCGCCACGCCCGACGAGCCCCGCGTTTCGGCCAAAGCGCCGATTGCGAGCCCCGGCCAGGTACCGCTGACTTTCACCCTGAACTTCGACGAGAACGTCATCGTCGCCGGGCACAACTACGCGCTGGTCGCCGAGATTTCCGGCGAGGACACGGTGTGGTTCCGCAACGCTGAGCCCTACGCCATCGACCCGCTGGCGCCGGCCGCCCCGATCCTCATCATCGTCAACATGGTGCCCGCCGACGAGGCTGTCGTCGAGCCCGAGGTCGCTCCGCCCCCGCCGCCAATCCTCGACATCACCTGGCAGGCCGAAACCATCAATGGCGCACCCGTAGCCCGCGGCGTCGTCTCCTCGCTGTCCATCGCTTCGGACATGCGTGCCGGCGGCCGCGGGGGCTGCAACTCGTGGTTCGCCCAGGCCGAAGTGAATGCCGAGCGGCTGATCTTCAGCGCCGTCGCAGCCACCCGCATGGCTTGCCAGTCCGAAGACGCCACCAAGCAGGAAGACAGCTTCTTCGCCGCCCTCGCCGACACCCGCTTCTGGCGGCTAGACAAGGACCACCTGGTGCTGATCGACGGTGCAGGGATCGAACTCGCGAGCCTCGCCAAGTCACGCTTCTAGGTTGACGTTCCGCGCCGCTCTCGACAGGTTCGAGGCATCGAACCGGAGACCCGCATGCATACGCCCGACCTGATTTCCCGCCTGCTCGACGTCATCGAGCTCGACCTGCTGCCGCTGACCAAGCGCGGCGTCGGCGGCGGCAACAAGCTGTTCGGCGCGGCGATCCTCAGGAAATCCGACCTGTCGCTGGTCGTCGGCGAGACCAATAACGAGACCGAGAACCCGCTCTGGCACGGCGAAATGCACGCCATCAAGCGCTTCTACGAGCTGCCAGCCGACCAGCGCCCCGCGCCACAGGACTGCCTGTTCCTCGCCACGCACGAGCCCTGCTCGCTCTGCCTCTCGGGCATTACCTGGTCCGGCTTCGACAATTTCTATTATCTGTTCAGCTACGAGGATACGCGCGACAGTTTCGGCATCCCGCACGACATCCGCATTCTAAGGGAAGTCTACGCCGTGCCGGACCCGGACCGCGACTACGTCCCCGAGGACCGCCCGCTCTACAATCGCAAGAACGCGTTCTTTCAGAGCCACGACATCCAGCAGATGATCGCCGGCCTCGACCGTTCATCGAAGGAGCGGCTGGTGGCGCGCGTCGATGATCTCAACGCCGCCTACAACGACCTCTCGGCCGTCTATCAGAGGGACAAGGGAAACAAGGGCATCCCGCTGAGCTAAGGCTCAGTGTGCTGAGCTAGAGCTCAGACCAGCACAACGCTCGCAGCGGCGAAAGCCAGCACGGCGAGCGCCGTGGCGAACAGGACAAGCAGCAGGATCTGGGTGGTGCTGTTCATGGTGGCCCGCCGGGTACGGCCGTGCTCCCGATCGGTGGTCATCTCGACCTCAGCCGAGATCCGCGAGCTGGGTGACCGGGGCCACTTCGACCGGCAGTGCGGAGGCGGCGATGGTGAGCGTCGCCATCGACATCACGAACATTGCAACGAGAGTGAGCTTCAGCATTTGGGCCCCCTGGGGCGATGCGGCCTCTCGGCCAGCGGTTCATCTTGAGGGCAATAATGCGGCGGTGCGGTTGAACGTTCCCGGAATTGGGCATTTAGCTGGCGTTCAGAAATGACCGCTTCCGCCACATTTCGAAGACTTAATGCAGCTCTCCAACTTGTAACGCAGGGATCGCCCGGCCCCCTCCTACATCGGGTTCGTACCCAAACGGAGACGATCGATGCCCACTCCATTGAACCGCCGTGATGCCCTGCGCCTCGTCGCCGTCACCGCCGCCGGTGGGGCGCTGATGAGCCAGAAGGCCTTTGCCCAGGAAGCCAGCGCCGAAACCACCACCGGCCTGATGCCCGGCGCCGATGTCTGCGTGCTGACGCCGGAAGTGACCGAAGGGCCCTATTATTTCGACCCGTCGCTAGAGCGCGCCGATATCACCGAGGGCACGCAGAAGGGGGTCGCCACGACCGTGCGCCTGCAGGTCGTCGACGGCAGCTGCAAGCCCATCGAAGGCGCCCGCGTCGATATCTGGCACTGCAATGCCGAGGGGCTCTACTCGGGCTATGCCAACCAGACCGGCGGTGTCGACACCACGGGCCAGACGTTCCTGCGCGGCACCCAATTCGCCAGCGCCAGCGGCATCGTCGAGTTCCAGACTATCTACCCGGGCTGGTACGCCGGCCGCACCACCCACATCCACTTCAAAGTTTTCCTCGACGACAAGACCGTGCTCACTGGCCAGCTGTTCTTCCCCGATGCCCTGAGCCAGTTCCTCTACCAGAACGTCGAGCCCTACACCTCGCACGGTCACGATCGCGACACGCTCAACGCCAACGACAACATCGCCAGCCAGGCCACCCGCGCCTCCTTCGCCTATGTGAAGGAACTGGAGGAGCGCTACCTCGTCGCCATGATCGTCGGCGTCGACCCCACGGCCGAGTCCTCGACCGGCTTCGGCGGCGCGCCGGGCGGCGCAGGTGGCGAACCTCCGAGCGGCCCGCCGCCCGATGGCGCGCCGGCCGACGGAGCGATGAGCGCACCGTCGACCGAAACCAGCGTCAGCCTCGTACCGGGCGTGACCGGCATCCGATAAAGCAAAGGGGCGGCCCACTGGACCGCCCCTGATACTTTCAGCAATCCGCCGGGGACTTAGCCCGCTGCGCGTTCGCCTTCGGTGCGGCGCTGCTTGCCGGCGTCCTTCTGCTTCTTGTTCCAGCGCTGCTTGGGAGCGGGCGTGCCCTGCCCCGTCGGCTTTTCCCACCAACCGGGCGCGGTCGGCGCGGCGCCGCCATTGCGCGAGACATTGCTGCCGGTGCCGGCACCACCGCGCACCTGCTGTGCGTTGCCACCGGAGGCAGCGTGGCTGGCGCTGGGGGCGTGAGCATGCCCCTCGCCATTGGTACGCTTGCGGCCATCGACGATCGCCGCCTTCTTGGCGCCGGAGAAATGCCGGCCCGCATTGGCCTGCTTGCGCTGGCCATCCGGACGCGGGGCCTGCGGACGCGGGGCCTGGCGCTGGGCACGAACCTTGGCCGCGTCGATAACTTCGCCGCCATTGCCCTTGAGCTCGCCGGTGGTCGGCAAAGTCTTGCGGATCAGCCGCTCGACATCGCGCAGTTTACCGCGCTCCGTGCCGTCGCAGAGCGTAATCGCAAAGCCCGAAGCGCCGTTACGCGCCGTGCGGCCGATGCGGTGCACGTAGTTCTCCGGGTCATCGGGCAACTCGTAGTTGATCACGTGCGAGATGTTCTGCACGTCGATGCCGCGGGCCGCGATGTCGGTGGCGACGAGAATGCGCACATTGCCGGTGGCAAAGCCCTTGAGGGCGGCCTGGCGGGCATTGTTCGACTTGTTGCCGTGGATCGCAGCGGCCTGATGGCCGTCGATCTCGAGGTTCTTGGTGACACGATCGGCGCCATGCTTGGTGCGCGAGAAGATGATGACGCGGCTGAGGCTCTCGTCCTTCAACAGGTCGTTGAGCACCATGCGCTTTTCCTTCGAGCCGGCGAGGATCACCCGCTGGTCGATGGTGCCGACGGTCTGCGCCGCCGGGTTGGCTTCAACACGCACCGGATCGTTCAACAGCCCCTTGGCCAGCTCGGCGATCTCAGGCGCCATGGTGGCCGAGAACATCGCGGTCTGGCGACGCGGGCCGATGGCCCGTGCGATTTCCTTGACGGCGTTGATGAAGCCCATGTCGAGCATGCGGTCTGCTTCGTCCAGCACCAGCCAACGGGTCTCGTTGAGCTTCAGCTTACGGTCGTCGACCAGGTCCTTGAGACGGCCGGGCGTGGCGATCACGACGTCGACGCCGCGGGCGATCTTCTGGATCTGCCCGCCGCGCGAGGCGCCGCCGAGCACGAGCACGGTGGAGAGCTTCGAGCCCGCCAGCTTGTGCAGCACTTCGTCGATCTGCACCGCCAGTTCGCGGGTCGGTGCGAGGATCAGCGCGCGAGTGGTCATCGGGTTGGCGCGGCCGCCGAGTTCGGCGAGGCCCGCAAGGATCGGCAGCCCGAACGCCGCAGTCTTGCCCGAACCGGTCTGGGCGATGCCCATGATGTCACGGCGCTCGAGCTGCGGCGGAATGGCTTTCGCCTGGATCGGCGTCGGCGTGGTGAACCCGGCTGCCGTTAGCGCGCTGACGAGCTGCGCCGAAAGGCCGAGTTCTGCGAATGAATTGGTCAATGGTCAAACTTTCATTGGCGCGCTCCGGGCCAATCGGTGCGCGAGGGTCGCCGGAGACCCGTTTCGGGCTCGGCGTGATCGATAGATGCAATGGCGACGGGATTGCCGCACGGTTGCGCTGTCTCCCGGTGTTCCCGCTGTCGTTGCGGGGGACATTTCCGGGGCACTTCGCCGCTCACCGTTTTGGCCAGTAAGAAGAGAAGTCCATCGCCATCATCGCGCCAAATCCCTTTCACGGGGACAACTGGGCGGGGCGAATGGTGCGCATATGGGGGATAAAGCGCGGATTGGCAAGGGAAAACGGGAATCGGGCACGCAGGGGAGCTATGCGAAGCGACCGATTCAGGGCGGCGCGAGTGGCCCACTCCACCCTTGATCCCTCCCCATCGAGGGGAGGGAGACGACTGATGGGCCTGCGAACTCGATAGGCTCCTCCCCCTTGTGGGGGGGAATGAGGGTTGGGGTGCGCCTCGGTTCAGCGCTTCAGTCAGCGAGACCTAAATCCCCCCGTACCAGTCATACCCATGATCCTCCCAGTACCCGCCCTGCCCCAGGCCGTACTGCGAGAACCCGTCCACCAGTTCGATCGTGTGCACGTATTTCGGCTGCTTGTAGCCCAGCGCCCGCTCGATCCGGATGCGAAGCGGCGCGCCGTTGGCGACCGGCAACGTCCCGCCATTCAGCCCATACGCCGCGATCGTCTGCGGATGGAACGCGTCGATCAGGTCGGAGCTCTCGTAGTAGGCCTCGGGCTTGGATAGGCCGCCGCCCATCTGGTCGTAGCAGTGGTAGACGATGAACTTGGCGCCCGGCTTCACCCTGGCCTCGTCGAGCAGCCGGCTCAGCGGCACGCCGGTCCACTTGGCGATGCAGCTCCAGCCCTCGACGCAGTCGTGCCGGGTAATCTGCGTGCGCGACGGCATGTTCTGCAGTTCGGCCAGCGAATACTCCTTCGGCGTCTCCACCAGGCCGGTGATCTTCAGCTTGTAGGCGGCAAAGCCGGTCGCCTCGAGGTTGCGGTACTCCTCGATACCGGAGCGCGGATCGGTTGAGCCGTTCGGCCGCTGCCCCTGCCGGATCTCGCTCTCCGAGAACTCCTTGGCCAACGCCTGGTCGCCCACCAGCGCGCGCTGCGCGCCATAGGTCAGCTGGTTCGCCCGCTCGAGGAAGTCGCGCACCGGATCGTTGCGCTGCCCGAGAAAATCGAACTGGTCGCAGCCGGCAAGCACCAGCGAAGCGCCGGAGGCCGCGCCGAGTCCGATCAGCCGGCGGCGGTTGAGGATTAGGTTAGCCATTGGACTTGTTGCCCTTCTGCTTGTCGGGTTCGGTGCCCGGGCTGGTGCGATAGTACCCCGTGATCATCGAGCGCAACTCGTTGATCGGTCCCGCCAGCACCACCATGACGATGTGGACGACGAAGAACAGTACGAGCAAAACCATCACGATGAAGTGGATGGTCCGCGCCGTCTGCCGCCCGCCGAACAACTCGACCAGCCAGGGCCAGCCAGCATTCATCGTCGGCGACATCGACAGTCCGGTGAGGATGATCAGCGGGAACAGCACGAGGAACACCCCGAAATAGGCGACCTTCTGCAGCGGCGTGTAGCTGCGCCCGTGGTGAAACTTGAACGTGACGTGCTGCCAGATATCCCTGGGCAACTCGCGAAAATCGCGCGGCTTCAGGATGATGTCGCGCCACAGATGTCCGTTGAAGAGGCTCGAGATCAGCCAGATGCCGATCGCGCCGAGGAACACCCAGACGAAGAAGAAATGCACCACGCGCCCGGTCGCGAGGTCGCGGAACGACGGGATCGTGGCCCATTCGGGAAAGCCGATGAAGTTCGGCTGTGCCTCGGTGCCGCTCATCCCGAGCACCCCGGTGGTATCGAACTTCTGGCCGAACACGGTGGTGAAGCCGCGTGGTCCGGCATCGGTGTTCTCTGCGCCGATCTTCAGGATGGCGTTATCGAACTCGAAGCCCGACTGCTGCCCGATATAGAGCGCAGGATGGGCGTTCCATATCTGCAGCCCACTGAGCAGCAGGAAGAACATCGCGATCGCCCACACCCAGTGGGTAACGCGCGTCAGGATCGCCTGCCGGTAGATCAGCGGGCCCTTCGGCTTCGCTTCTCGCTCGACCTCAACTCTGTCGATTGCCTGGTCGGTCATGATTCCCCCGATGGTGTCGCGGCGTCGCTCCCCGCCTGCCCACGTAGGAACGGCAGTTCGGGGAGCGATTGCAGCCTATCACGGATAGTTTATTGCGCCGGAGCCATCGCCCCGTCCGCCATCGGTTCGGCAGCCATCGCGTCGCCCGGTGCGGGAGCCATGGCGTCGCCTGCCATCGGGGCGACGTTGCAGGCCTTGGTGGCCTCGTCCTTCTTCATCGCGTCGGCTTCCATGCTGGCCTTCTCGAGGCAGGCCTTCAGCATCTCGGCGGGGGTCATCGCCATGGGATCGGCGGCCATGGCGTCACCCGCCATCGGTTCGGCGGCCATCGCGTCGCTTGCCATCGGCGTCGCCATGGCGTCCTCGGCGGCGACATTGCCCGCAAAGCCCAGAGCGGCCGCAAGGGCGAGGGCGGAAAGGATGGTTTTCATACGAAGTCTCCCGTTGGCCGCTCATGCGGCGGTTACAGGGAGCAATTCGCGGCACTGCTAGAGGAGGTTACGCCATCACGCGTTCGTGACCACGCGACAGACTTCGCGACGCGGTGTAACCTTTCCTCCGTATCCACCGAATTCAGGGTTCAATGAGCGTCACCTCGAACATGGAAGCGCGGCTCCGCGCGCTGATGCTCAAGGCGCTCGACGGCGACGCGAACGCCTACCGGGTGCTGCTCGAAGAACTGCGCCGGACCTTGCGTTCCTACTTCGCACGCCGGCTCAACCCCGCGCTCGCCGCCAATGGCGACGACCTGGTGCAGGAAACCCTGATGGCCATCCACACGCGACGGCTGACCTATGATCGCAACCAGCCGCTGACGGCCTGGGTGCACGCCATCGCGCGCTACAAGCTGATCGACCATTTCCGCCGCAACAAGCTGCGCGCCACTGTGCCGCTCGAGGACGACGCCGCGATCTTCGCGAACGATGAGACCGGCGACGTCACCGCCCGCATGGATGTCGAAGCGGCGCTCTCAACTATCCCCGCGCGTCCGGCCGAACTGATCCGCCAGGTGCGGCTTGAAGGCGCCTCCATCGCCGAAGCGGCGGCGCGCACCGGCATGTCGGAGTCCGCGGTGAAGGTCTCGATCCATCGCGGCCTGAAGTCGCTGGCCGCACGGTTCGGAGGGCGCGCCGATGAGTGACGACCTGATCGATCGGCTGGTCGCCGACACCACGCCGGTGCCGCGCAATGCCCTGAAGCGCCGGCTCGCCTTAGCCGGCGTCATCGGCGCCATCGTCGCCGCCGCGGTGATGGTGCCGTGGCTCGGGCTCCGCCCGGACATCGCCACCGCCTACGCCAACCCGACCTTCTGGGCCAAGTTCGCCTTCACGCTGATCTTCGCGCTGCTTGCCTTCTGGGCCGCCGAACGCCTGTCCCGCCCTGGCGGCAGCTTGCGCCTGCCGCTGCTCGGCATCTTCGCGCTCGTCGCGCTGACCGGCATTGCCGGTATCGTCCAGATGATGATGAGCGGGCCCGAAATGATGAGACCGCTGGTGATGGGCGGCACGGCGCTGATCTGTCCGGTCTACATCGTCGCGCTATCAGTGCCCATCTACGCGGTGACTGTCCTGGTGATGCGCCGCTTCGCGCCCACCAACCTGACCCTCGCCGGCTTCGCGGCAGGCCTGATGGCGGGCGCCGCCGCCACCTGGGTCTACGCCTTCCACTGCGGCGAAAGCGGCCTGCCCTTCATCACCATCTGGTACACCACCGGCATCCTCGCCGCCGCCTTCCTCGGCGCAGCGATCGGCCGGTTCGCGCTGCGCTGGTAGGGCTCAGCCCTCGTCGCGTGCCGCCCAGTTGATGCCGCGACGCAGGATCGTCGCCATCTGCGGGTTCTCGAACTCCTTGGCCTGGTGCCCCAGCGTCGAGTGGAACACCTTGCCGGCGCCGTACTGCCGCTTCCACACCACCGGCATCACCACGCCTTTGGTCCAGGCGGCGTGCTGGCCCGAGAAGGTTGTCGTTGCCAGCACTTCGACCGAGGGGTCCATGTGCATGTAGTACTGCTCGGACGTGTAGGGGAACGAGGCCGGGATGCCCTGCATGATCGGGTCATCGGGCTTGGTCACGTCCACAGTGTAGTCGATGATATTGCCCGGGTGCGCCACCCACTGTCCGCCGACCACGAACTGGTAGTCGACCGCATCGCGGAACGCATCGCTCATCCCGCCATGGTGCCCGGCGAGCCCGACGCCACCTTCGATGGCTTTGACGAGATTGCTGAGCGGCTCCTTCTCGATCTTGCTCATGGTGTAGATCGGGATGATCAGGCTCAGCTCATGGATCGCCGGATCGGCGAATACCGCGAGGTCGGTTTCGACCCGCACCGAGTAGCCGTCCTCATGCAGCCAGCGCCGGTAGATTGCGGCGCATTCCTCTGGGTCATGCCCGTTCCACCCACCCCAGACGATCAAGGCACTACGCATAGTCGACTCCCCGCATAAAGCGGGCGGAGAGTAACCGAACCGGCCGTTCATGGAAGCCCAAAAGCGCCGCGCCACGCCCTTCCGCTGTCCGATGATCTGTTGTTAACTCCCGGCTCCACTGGAGTTGCAGGTGGCACAAGGAAGGGGCGCCTGCGCTGTTACACCGGCGTTGCAAAGCGGTGGGAAAAGGGTCCGGGCCAATCGGACCGCCACGAAAGGACAGGGATATGAAGAAGCTATTGTTCGGCGCCTCGGCGCTGGCACTCACTGCCGGTTTTTCCGGTGCGGCCTTTGCCGATTTCTCCCTCACCATCCTCCACATCAACGATTTCCACTCCCGCTTCGAATCGATCACCGGGACGGACTCGACCTGCAACGCCGAGGGCGAGACCAAGGGCGAGTGCTTCGGCGGTATTGCCCGCCTGAAGACCGAGATCGACGCCAAGCGCGACGAGGCCAAGGCGGCCGGCGAGAACGTCGTGCTGCTCTCCGCCGGTGACGAGTTCCAGGGCTCGCTGTTCTACACCCAGTACAAGTCCGAGATCGTCGCCAACTTCATGAACGACATGGGCTTCGACGTGGTGGCCACCGGCAACCACGAGTTCGACGACGGCCCGGCCGAGTTCGCCAAGTTCATCGCCTCGGCCAAGTTCCCGATCATCGGCGGCAACTTCGACACCACCAAGGACCCTGACCTGAAGGGCCTGCCCAAGGGCGTGATCGTCCTCAACATCGGCGGCGAGAAGGTCGGCGTGATTGGCGCCACCACTGTTGATACGCCCGATATCTCCTCCCCCGGCACCAACGTCGCCTTCGAAAGCGTCACCGAGTACGTCAAGGGCGCCGTCGGCGCACTGGAAGCCGCCGGGATCAACAAGATCGTGGTGGTCAGCCACATCGGCTACAAGGTCGACCAGGATCTGGCCGCGGCCGTCTCCGGCGTCGACGTGATCGTGGGCGGCCACAGCCACACTTTCCTCGGCACCGGCAAAGGTGAGGCGGGCCCCTACCCCACCCTCGTCAAGAACCCCGATGGCGTCGACGTTCCGATCGTCCAGGCCGGCCAGTACGGCAAGGTGCTGGGCGAACTCAAGGTTACCTGGGACGATGCCGGCAAGGTTGTCTCCGCCACCGGCGCCCCGATTCTTCTCGATGCCTCGGTGAAGCCTGACCAGGGCTTCCTCGACCGCGTCGCCGAACTCGGCAAGCCGCTCGAGGCCCTGAAGGCCGAAGTCATCGGCACCGCCACTGCCCCAATCGAAGGCAACCGCGACGTCTGCCGCGTCTCCGAATGCTCAATGGGCAACCTTGTCGCCGACGCACAGCTCGATCGGGTCGCCGACCAGGGCATCACCATCTCGATTGCCAACTCGGGCGGCCTCCGCGCTTCCATCGACGCCGGCGAGATCACCATGGGCGAAGTGCTCACGGTGCTGCCGTTCTCGAACACGCTCGCGACCTTCCAGCTCACTGGCGCCGACCTCGTCGCCTCGCTGGAGAATGGTGCCAGCCAGATCGAGGAAGTCGCTGGCCGCTTCCCGCAGGTCGCGGGTCTCAAGTACACCTTCGACAAGTCCAAGCCCGCCGGCTCGCGTATCTCCGACGTGCTGGTCAAGGACGGCGACAACTGGGTGCCGATCGACCCCGCCAAGACCTACGGCATCGTGACCAATAACTACGTGCGCGGCGGTGGTGACGGCTACGAGCTGTTCGGCAAGAACGCCATCAACGCCTACGACTTCGGACCGCCGCTCGAGAAGGTTGTGGCCGACTACATCGCCAAGCTCGGCGGCGCCTACACGCCCTACACCGACGGCCGCATCACCGATGCCTCGCCGGCCCCGGCGCCCGAGCCCGCTCCGGCGGCCGAGCCCGCTCCGGCCGAGGCCCCTGCGGCCCCCGCTGCGACGGAAGCTCCGGCAGCGGCTCCTGCCGCTCCCGCCGAGGCGCCTGCGATGGAAGCTCCTGCAATGGAAGCCCCGGCGACCACTCCGGCGCCGGCAGCTCCCGCGGCGCAGTAAGCTCGCCACTGATTGTGAAAGGGCGCCTCTCGGGGCGCCCTTTTCATTTCACCTGGCGCTCGAACAGCACGACCTTGTCATCGGCGTAGATCGTCCGCGCGAACTCCTTGAAGCCGAGCCGTCCGGCCACCCGCATCGAAGCAAGGTTGTCGACATTGATCAGGCAGGTCATCCGCCGGCCCGGGAATGTTGCTTCGGCCCAGCCGATGGCCGCCTGCATCGCCTCGGTGGCGTAGCCCCAGCCCTGCGCCGACGGCATCAGCGCCCAGCCGGCTTCGAGTGTGCCCTCGAGCGGTGGCTCGATGATGCGGCGCGCCTCGTGAAAGCCGGCCTCACCTACCAGCTGCCCGGATTCCTTCTCGAACGTTGCGAAGAACCCGAAGCCCAGATGCTGCCACCCGCCGGCCCGCGTCAGGAAGCGTTGCCACGATTGCTCGCGCGTAAACGTCCGTCCGCCGATGAAATGCACCACGTCGGGATCCGCCCACATGGCGGCGAAGGCGTCGAAATCCGCCGGCGTATAGCCGCGCAGGATCAAGCGCTCGGTCTCGATGGTTGGGATGTCCATGGCGTTAGCGCGGCCGCGCCAGCTGGCGCCAGATCAGCAGCACGATGATCGAGCCGAGGATCGCGCCGAAGAAGCCCGCTGCTTCACCGGCCCGGTACCAGCCGATCGCCTGTCCCAGATACGTCGCGAGCAAGGCGCCGACGATGCCGAGCACCGTGGTCAGGATGAAGCCACGCGGCTTCGGGTCTCCCGGCGTAATCAGCTTGGCGATGACGCCGGTAACAAACCCGATAATGATGGCGCCCAGAATGCCCATAAGCCCCTCCGATTCCTCGGTTTCATAAATGGACCCGAGGCGGTTGGGTTGCAATGGCGACGCTGGAGCTTTCAGATCCAGCCGAGCTGCCGGAAGAAATCGAGCGAGCGTCAGTATAGTCCTCCGCCGCACTGACCGACACGGGCTTTGGAGCAGGCAAGAGAAAGCCCGGACACCACCTCCGTGGGACCCGGGCTTCTGCCTTCGCGACGATCGATAGGCCTGGTGGTCAGGCCTTGTTCTTGTTGTAGAGGTCGAAGAACACCGCAGCGAGCAGCACGATGCCCTTGATCATCTGCTGCCAGTCGATGTTGACGCCCAGGATCGACATGCCGTTGTTCATCACGCCCATGATGAAGGCACCGATGACGGCTCCCGCCACCTGGCCAACGCCGCCCAGCGCCGACGCACCGCCGATGAACACGGCCGCGATCACGTCGAGTTCGAGCCCCTGCCCTGCCTTCGGCGTCGCCGAGTTGAGGCGCGCCGCATAGATCATGCCGGCGAGCGCCGCCAGCGCCCCCATGATGGCGAACACGTAGAAGGTCAGCCGCTCGGTCTTGATACCCGACAGGGCCGCCGCCTTGAGGTTACCGCCGATGGCATAGATGCGACGACCGAAGGTCAGCCGCTTGGTGATGAAGACGAACAGCCCGATCAGGAGGGCCATCACCACCAGCACGTTCGGCAGGCCTTTGTAGGACGCGAGCATGTAGGTGAAGAACAGCACGAGCGCGGCGATCACCACGTTCTTGATCACGAACAGCGCGAACGGCTCCGACTCGTAGCCGCGTGCCTTGCGGCGGGCTCGCCCGCGCAGCGACAGCAGCACCATGGCGACGACGCCAATGATGCCCAGCACCAGGGTCGCGCCGTGCAGCGCCAGCGGCTGCACGCCTTCGCTGGCGGGAACGAGGGTGATCTTGCCGATGAAGTCCGGAATGAACCCTGCCGACAGCAGCTGGAACTCGGCCGGGAACGGACCCACCGATTTGCCGGCCAGAATGGCGAGCGACAGGCCCTTGAAGATCAGCATGCCCGCGAGGGTCACGATGAAGCTCGGGATGCGGTAATAGGCGATCAGCCAGCCCTGTACTGCCCCGATGGCCGCGCCGATCACCATGCAGATGATGCCAGCGACGATCGGATTGGCGAGGAAAGCCAACTCCGGCGGGAACTTCCAGCCGATCATCAGCATCGCGGCGAGCGCGCCGATGAAGCCCGATACCGAGCCGACCGACAGGTCGATGTGGCCGGCGACGATCACCAGCAGCATGCCCAGCGCCATCACGATGATGTAGCTGTTCTGCAGCACGATGTTGGTGAGGTTCACCGGCTTGAACAGCGTGCCGTCCGTCGTCCACTGGAAGAACAGCATGATGAGGATGAGCACCAGCAGCAGGCCGTAATCACGGATATTAGCCTGCAGCGCCCCCCAGATCGTGAGTTCCTGGGTCTTGCCGGCCTCGGTCGGCGCTGCCGCCGCCTGCGATGCGGTTTCTGTGGTCATGATGCTGCTTTTCCTTCGGCGCGAACGATGGCGCGCATGATCTTTTCCTGGCTGGCTTCACTGGTCGGCATCTCGCCGACCATCCGCCCTTCGTTCATCACGTAGACGCGGTCCGTGATGCCTAGCAGTTCCGGCATCTCCGACGAGATGACGAGGATTGCCTTACCCTGCGCGGCCAGTTGATTGATGATGGTGTAGATTTCGTACTTGGCCCCGACGTCAATGCCGCGGGTCGGCTCGTCGAGGATCAGTACGTCCGGGTTGGCGAACAGCCACTTCGACAGCACAACCTTCTGCTGGTTGCCGCCGGAGAGGTTCCCCGTCACCTGGTAGACGCTGGAGGACCGGATGTTGGTCTTCTTGCGATAGTCGTTGGCCACGTCGAGCTCGGCCAGGTCATCGATGACGCCCCAGCGCGACACGCCGACCAGGTTGGCGATCGTCGTGTTGTGCTTGATGTGGTCGATCAGGTTGAGCCCGAAGGTCTTGCGGTCCTCGGTGGCATAGGCGATGCCGTGCGCCACGGCCTTCTCGACCGTCGAGGTGTCGATCTTCTTGCCGTTGAGGAACACCTCGCCGGTGATCTTCTGGCCGTACGACTTGCCGAACAGGCTCATCGCGAACTCGGTGCGGCCCGAGCCCATCAGCCCGGCGATCCCGACGACCTCCCCCTTGCGGATGTTGAGGTCGATGTTCTTGATCACCTGCCGGTCGCGGTGCTGCGGATGATAGACTGACCAGTTCTTCACCTCGAGCACCACATCGCCAACGTGTGGCGCACGGGGGGGATAGCGGTCCTCGAGCGAGCGGCCGACCATCAGCGTGATGATGCGGTCCTCGGTGATCTGGTCTTTGTTCAGCGTCTCGATGCTGTGGCCGTCGCGGATCACCGTGATCCGGTCCGAGACCTTCGAGACCTCGTTGAGCTTGTGCGAGATGAGGATGCAGGAAATGCCCTGGTTCTTGAACTCGAGCAGCAGGTTGAGCAGCGCCTCGCTGTCCTTCTCGGAAAGGCTCGCCGTCGGCTCGTCGAGGATCAGGAGCTTCACCTCCTTCGACAAGGCCTTGGCGATCTCGACCAGCTGCTGCTTGCCGACGCCGATATTGGTGATCAGCGTGTCTGGATCCTCATTGAGGCCGACCTTGCGCAGCAGCTTGCGAGCGCCCTCGCGGGTTTCATCCCAGTCGATCACGCCCGCATTGGATTGCTCATTACCGAGATAGATGTTTTCCGCGATCGACAGAAGCGGCACCAGGGCCAGCTCCTGGTGAATGATCACGATGCGCTTGTGCTCGCTGTCGCGGATCGATTTGAACTGGCATTCGTGGCCTTCATAGATGATCTGGCCTTCGTAGCTGCCATGCGGATAGACGCCGGAGAGCACCTTCATCAGCGTCGACTTGCCGGCGCCGTTTTCGCCCACGATGGCGTGGATCTCACCGGCCCTGACATCGAGATTGACGTTCTGGAGCGCCTTCACACCGGGGAAGGTCTTGGTGATGTTCCGCATCTCCAGGATGGTGTCGGTCATAGCAGTCCTTCAGCTGGGTCCGGTCGCTCGGGTGGCGCCGCAGACCCCTGGATATTTACTTCATGTGAGTAGAATGGCGAAAGGGCCTCGCGCTGCCGCGAGGCCCCTCCGGAATACCTGGATTACTTCAGGTCTTCGGCCTTGATGTAGCCCGAACCAACAACGAGAGCCTCGTAGTTGGTGACGTCCACGTCATGCGGAACCAGCAGGATTGACGGCACGACCTTGACGCCATTGTCATAGGTCTTGGTGTCGAGGCCTTCCGGGGTACCGCCGGTGAGGACGGTGTCGACGAGGCCGGCAGTGGTCTTGGCCAGTTCGCGGGTGTCCTTGAACACGGTCGAGTACTGCTCGCCGGCGATGATCGCCTTGACCGACGGGGTCTCGGCGTCCTGGCCGGTGACGATCGGCCACGGCTGATCGGCAGAACCATAGCCAACGCCGCGCAGCGACGAGATGATACCGCGGCTCAGCCCGTCATACGGGGCGAGAACGCCGTGCACCACGGTGCCGTCCGAGTAGTTGGCCGACAGGATGTTGTCCATGCGGGCCTGCGCCACGGCGCCGTCCCAACGGAGCGTACCGACCTTGTCCATGCCAGTCTGGCCGGACTTGATCACGATCGAGCCGTCGTCGATCAGCGGCTGCAGCACCGACATCGCGCCGTCATAGAAGAAGAAGGCGTTGTTGTCGTCCGGCGAACCGCCGAACAGCTCGACGTTCCACGGCTTCACGTCCGGGAAGCGCTCCTTGAGGCCCTTCACGAGGGAATTGGCCTGGAGGACGCCGACCTGGAAGTTGTCGAAGGTGGTGTAGTAGTCGACGTTGCCGCTGTCGCGGATCAGGCGGTCATAGGCGACGACCTTGATGCCGGCATCGGCAGCCTGCTGCAGCACGGCCGAGAGCGTCGTGCCGTCGATCGATGCAATGACGAGGGCCTTCACGCCCTTGGTCACCATGTTCTCGATCTGGGCGAGCTGATTCGGGATGTCGTCCTCGGCATACTGCAGGTCGACGCTGTAGCCCTTCGCCTCGAGCGCGGCCTTCAGCTCGTTGCCGTCTGAAATCCAGCGCAGCGACGACTGGGTCGGCATCGCGATGCCGATGGCGCCCTTGTCCTGGGCAAACACCGAACCGGTGAGCGCGATCGCGCCAACCGTCACGGCGGTCATAAGAAGTTTCAAGGCTTTCACTGGTTTCCTCCCGGGTAAACCGTTGTGTTGGAGCCACTGCCGGACCAGCCGGCGTGGGGAGGATTTGGATGGAGGTCATTCATCGGGTCTTGAGCTACGCACGGCAACACCGTCTCGCCCGACCTGTCGAAGCCTCCCAAACGCCCTGCTGCCAAGGCGTTCGCACGTCCTCCAACGCGCGGCCGGAACCTAGAGTAATCAGATACCAGTGTAAAGATGTCCGGCGAGCGCCGCCGAACTGACATACTAGTTGCGCGCCGGACCTTGCTCCACACCTCCCGTTGACGCTACATCTTCGCCCCGAGGAGCACGGCGGCAGCGAAGAGAACATTCGCGTCGCTGATGAAAACATATCAGATAGGTCTAGGGGCATGGCAAGCAGTGACGGCAACGTCGGCCGAGAGGAACATGCATCGACGGCGGCGGAGAACGTCGCCAATGCCCTGGCCGATATCGTGCTTCAGGATTTCGCCCCCGGCGCCAGCATTCCAAGCGAAGCAGACCTCGCCGCCCGCTTTGCGGTGAGCCGGCTGACGATCCGCGAAGCCGTCAAGATGTTGGTCGGCCGGGGACTGCTGGATATCGGCCGCGGCCGCCGCGCCGTGGTGCGCGAGCCGGACAGCTCGGTCTTTGCCGGGCTGCTGGTGTCGATCGTCCGCAACGACCCGAAGGGCCTGTTCGATCTCATCGAGCTGCGCATGGCCATGGAGACCCTTGCCGCCGGCCTCGCCGCCAAGCGCGTCAGCCGCGCCGGGGTCCAGGCCATCGAGGGCGCCATGCTAGGCATGCGCCTCGCCGCCGCCGACGCGGCCAACGGCGCAAATGCCGAGGGGGAAGCGCGATTCCACGAATGGGACCTGCAGTTCCACGAGGCCATCGCCACCGCCAGCGGCAACCGGGTCATCGCCTTCATCTTCGAGGCCATGGCGCAACCACTGCGGGAGAGCTTCGTCATGAGCCGTCGTGGCCAGACCCTCCGCTACGCCGGCCGCGAGGAAACGCTGAACGCCCACCAGGGAATCCTCGACGCCATCCGCGCCGGCAACCAGCGCGGCGCCGTCGAAGCCATGCGGGGCCATCTCAAGAGCACGGAACTCGATATCCGCTCGCATCTCGCCAGCGGCAACGCCACGGCGCCCGCGCTTTAGGGCGCCGGCCGTCAGCCGTGGTTGATCATCACGTGCCGGACGGCCGTGTAGTCCTCCAGCGCGTAGACCGACATGTCTTTCCCGTAGCCCGACTGTTTCAGCCCACCATGCGGCATCTCGTTGACCAGCATGAAGTGGGTGTTGATCCAGGTGCAGCCATACTGCAGCCGCGCCGCCGTCTGCATCGCCTTCGAGATATCCTTGGTCCACACCGATGAGGCGAGGCCGTAGTCGCTGTCGTTGGCCCAGGCGATGGCATCCTCGGGGTCGGTGAAGCGGGTGATCGACACTACCGGCCCGAACACTTCGCGCCGCACGATCTCGTCCTGCTGCAACGCCCCGGCAATCACTGTCGGCTCGTAGAAGAACCCCCGGTCGCCGGAGACATGGCCGCCGGCGGTGATCTTGATATGCGGCAGCTCCGACGCCCGCTCGACAAAGCTCGCCACACGATCGCGCTGCCGCTTCGAAATCAGCGGCCCGATCTCGTTGAGCGTATCGTCCTGCTGGTTGTACTTGATCGAGTTCACCGCCGAACTGAGGTCCGCCACCAGCTTGTCATGGATCTTCGGCCCGGCGTAGATCCGGCACGCCGCCGTGCAGTCCTGCCCGGCATTGTAGTAGCCGAAGGCCTTGAGCCCGCTCACCACCGCCTCGATGTCCGCGTCGTCGTAGACGATCACCGGCGCCTTGCCGCCGAGCTCGAGATGCGTGCGCTTGACCGACTTGGCCGCCGCCTGCAGCACCTTCTTGCCGGTCGCGACGTCGCCGGTGATCGAGATCATGTTGATCTTGGGGTGGTTGATCAGCGCGTTGCCGACGCTCTCGCCGCGCCCGAGGATGACATTGACCACGCCTTCCGGCAGCACGTCGGCGAACACCTTCGCCAGCTTCAGCGCCGTCAGCGGCGTCTGCTCGGATGGCTTGTAGACCACCGTGTTGCCGCCTGCGATCGCCGGCGCCAGCTTCCACGCCATCATCATCAGCGGGTAGTTCCACGGCGCGATCGAGCCGACGATGCCGATCGGATCGCGCCGTACCATCGAGGTGTGGCCCGGCAGATATTCCCCGGCGATCGAGCCCTGCATGTTGCGCACCGCGCCGGCGAAGAACCGCCAGCAATCGACGATCGCCGGGATCTCGTCGTTCTTCACCGCATTGATCGGCTTGCCGCAGTTCAGCGCCTCGAGCGCCGCGAAGCCATCGGCATCGTCCTCGATCGCCTGCGCGATCCGCAGCAGGTAGTTCGAGCGCTGCCCGGGCGTCGTCCGTGACCACGTGGCGAACGCTTTCTCCGCCGCCGCGACGGCCGCGTCGATCTGGTCCTGCGAGGCCTCAGGTATGCCCCGGATCAGTTCCCCGGTCCTGGGATTGAGCACCTGCTCCTCGGTTTCCGTCCCCGCCTCGAAGCGCGAGCCGATCAGCATCTCGGTATTCATTAGTCTCTCTCCCGAACGAATTGGGTCATTTGCCCATACCGGCGACGGTCTGGTCGCCGCCACGGCTGAAGTAGAACGCGAGCAGGATCGGCAGCAGCGTCACGATCACCACCACCATGGCGACCACGTTGGTCACCGGGCGCTGCCGGGGTCGTACCAGTTCCTCGAGCATCCAGATCGGCAGCGTCTGCTGCTGGCCGGCGGTGAAGGTGGTGACGATCACCTCGTCGAAGCTGAGCGCAAAGGCCAGCATGCCGCCCGCCAGCAGCGCCGTGCCGATATTGGGCAGGATGATGTGGCGGAAGGTCTGGAACTTGTCCGCGCCGAGATCCATCGCCGCCTCGATCATCGAGCCCGATGTCCGCCGGAACCGGGCGACGGCGTTGTTGTAGACCACGACGATGCAGAAGGTCGCGTGGCCGAGGACGATCGTCCAGAACGAGAACGGAATCTCCATCAGGCTGAACGCCGACCGCAGAGAGATACCGGTGATGATGCCGGGCAGCGCGATGGGCAGGATTACCAGCAGCGAGATCGTCTCTCGTCCGAAGAACCGGGTGCCCGACACCGCCGCGGCACAGAGCGTTCCCAGCACCAGCGCGATCAGCGTCGAGATCGATGCCACCTGCACCGACAGCGTCAACGCCTGCCAGACGTCTGGCCGGTTCCACGTCACCTCGAACCACTTGAGCGTCAGCCCCGGCGGCGGCCACTGGTAGGTCCGCTCCTCCGACGAGAAGGCATAAAGGAAGATCAACGCAATCGGCGCCAGCATGAAGAACAGCCCTGCCGCAGCGGCGAGCTTCAGGCCCCACGGTGCGCGAGCCACATCAGAGCGCATCGAACGCCCCCATGCGCTTGGCCATCCACAGATACAGCCCCATGATGGCGATCGGCACCACCGTGAAGGCGGCGGCCAGCGGAATGTTCCCCGCCGTGCCCTGGTGCGCGTACACCGCCTGGCCGATGAAGAAGGCCGACGTGCCGATGATCTGCGGGATGATGTAGTCGCCCAGCGTCAGCGAGAAGGTGAAGATCGAGCCGGCGACGATGCCGGGCAGCGCCAGCGGGAAGATCACCTTCCAGAACGTCTGCATCGGCGTCGCGCCGAGATCGGACGAGGCATCGAGGAGATTGGTTGGCACCCGTTCGATCGCCGCCTGGATCGGCAGGATCATGTAGGGCATCCACACATAGAGGAAGACGATGAAGGTGCCGGTGTAGCTGATCGAGAGTGAATTGCCGCCGATCACCGGCAGCGAAAGCCAGGCATCCAGCAGCCAGGTCAGGTGCAACTGCGCGAACACCCAGTTGAGGATGCCTTCCTTCGCGAGGATCAGTTTCCACGCATAGACCTTCACCAGGTAGCTGGCCCATAGCGGCAACATGATGCCGAGATAGAACAGCGCCTTCCATTTCCCCCGTGCATAGCGCGCCGCCATGTAAGCAATGGGAAAGGCGATCAGCGCCGAGGCGACGGTGACGGCGGAGGCCATGATCACCGTGCGGAGGATCACGTCGAGGTTCTGGGGCTTGAGCAGCTCGGCATAGGTCTTGAGCGTGAACTCGTAGTTGATCAGCCCCGAGAACTCGTCGATCGAGAAGAAGCTCTGCAGCAGCAGCGCGAACAGCGAGCCGATATATACGATGCCGAGCCAGAGCAGCGCCGGCAACAGCAGCAGAAACACGAACAGCTTCGGCTGGCGCCAGAACCGGTCGCTGAGCGAGCCGAGCCAGCCCCGCTGGTTGCTGAGGATGGCACCCGAAGCGGTGGCGGCGACCACACTCATCCGGCGTTCTCCATCAGGTGCAGCGCATCCTTGGCGAAGCCGATGGTGACCCGTTCCCCCTCAATCGGCAGATCGTCGGTGGACGGAACGACCGCATGCAGCAGCGTGCCGTTGAGATCGACCGCAAGCCGGGTGGTCGCACCGAGATACGATCGCGCCGTGACCGTGCCGGTCAGCGCATTCTGGCCGCCATCGGCCCGGATGACATGGATCGCCTCCGGTCGCAGCGACGCCCAGCGCCGCTCGCCGGCGATGGCCTGCACGAACTCGGGCCCGAGCACATTCGACGAACCGACGAAATCGGCCACGAAGCGCGAGTTCGGTTGTCGATAGATCTCCTCGGGCGTCCCCACCTGGATCAGCTTGCCGAAATTGAACACTGCCACCCGGTCGGCCATCGACAGCGCCTCACCCTGGTCATGGGTGACGAAGATGAAGGTGATGCCGAGCGTCTTCTGCAGCGCTTTCAACTCTTCCTGCATCTGCTCGCGCAGCTTCAGGTCGAGCGCCCCAAGCGGCTCGTCCAGCAGCAACACCTTGGGCTTGTTGACGATGGCCCGGGCCAGCGCCACGCGTTGTCGCTGCCCGCCGGACAATTGCCCCGGCCGCCGGTCGCCATAGCCGCCGAGCTTCACCAGTTCCAGTGCCGCCTCGGCCTCCCGGGCCCGCGTTGCCTTGTCGACCTTGCGCAGCATCAGCGAGAATTCGACGTTCTCCCGCACGTTCATGTGCGGGAACAGCGCGTAGTCCTGGAACACTGTGTTGACGTTGCGCCTGTAGGGCGGCACGCCTTCCACCGCATCGCCGAAGATACGGACCTGGCCCAATGTCGGCTGCTCGAAGCCGGCAATCAGCCTGAGGCAGGTGGTCTTGCCCGATCCAGAAGGGCCGAGCATCGCAAAGAACTCCCCTTCCCCGACCTCGAGATCGACCTCGTCGAGTGCTTTGACCGCCCCGAAATGGCGAGAGACGGTCTGGAGGGAAACGGCCGATGTCATGCGTGTGGCAACTTTCGCGTCGTATCAGGTGTCACCCCCGCAACGGCGGAGACCCAACTCGCTGTGGACGCGAGATCGCATAGGATCGCGTCCGCCACGGGAGTGACAGTTGCGGGGTGGAGGAGGCGGAGCAGCGCCCCGCTTCCCTCGGGCCGCTTATCGGCCGCCGATGACCCCGACATAGTCGCTGACCCAGCGGTAGTACGGCACGCACTCGCCCGCCTCACACTTCGCGGTCGGGGTCCGCCAGAAGCGGATCTTGTCGAAGTTCTCGTAGCCGTTCATCGTGCAGCCCTCGTCGGTGAGGAGCTCATTGCCCTTGCAGGCAGCGGGCACCGACGGCACCGTGCCGAACCAAGCCGAGACATCGCCCTGCACCTTGGGCGCGAGCGAGTGCTCCATCCACATGTAGGCGCAGTTCGGATGCGCGGCTTCGGAGTGGAGCATCGTGGTATCGGCCCAGCCGGTGATCCCTTCCTCGGGGAAGGTCGAGGCCACCTTGGCGCCTTCGGCCACCAGCACGTTGACCATGAACGGCCAGGACGACGACGCGACAACGCCTTCGTTCTTGAAATCGTCCATCTGGATGTAGGCGTCGTGCCAATAGCGGCCGACCAGTGTCCGCTGCACGCGCAGCAGGTCGAGCGCCGCCTTGTACTGGTCTTCGTTCAGCGCGTACGGGTCCTTGATGCCGAGTTCGGGCTTGTGCGCCATCAGGTAAAGCGCGGCGTCGGCGATGTAGATCGGCCCGTCATAGGCCTGCACCCGGCCCGTGTTGGACTTGCCATCGGGCAGGTTCATCTCCTCGAACACCACGTTCCAGCTGGTCGGCGGCCCGTCCTTGAACACGTCGGTATTGTACATCAGCACGTTGGCGCCCCAGACATAGGGCGTGCCGTAATGTGTGCCGTCGACGGTGTGCCACGCGGCGTTCTGCAGCCGCTCGTCGATCGTTGACCACGACGGGATCAGCGCCGTGTTGATCGGTTGCACGCGCTTGCCGGCGATCAGCCGCAACGAGGCGTCGCCCGAGGCGGTGACGAGGTCGAAGCCGCCTTCGTTCATCAGCGCCACCATTTCGTCCGAGGTATTGGCGGTCTTCACGCTCACCTTGCAGCCGGTATCGGCTTCGAACTTGGTGACCCAGTCATAGTTGGGGTCGGTCTCACCGCGTTCGATGTAGCCGGCCCAGGCGACGATCGAGACTTCGCCCTCGCCCGCGCCGAGCGACTGCAGCATCTCCTGCGCAGCCACCTGGCCGGTGAAGGTCGCAACCATGGTCAAGGCCGTACATGTCTTGAGGATGGATTTCATCGATTTCTCCCTGCTCGGGCAGCGCTCCCAAATGCGCAGCATGCCCTTGATTGGAAGCTTATCGGGCGCCTTGCTATTCGCAAATGCATTCGGCCGGGGGGAGATATCGGAAAAACCGATATGACAGCGTAGCTGACGTTCCTCAATCGCCCATCTGTAGAAAGATGAACGGCCTCTGATGGCAGTCTGAACGGTGAATCAGCGCTCCTGTGCCGCCCTGCCCCGTGGCGAATGCTGCTGCTGCGCCAGCCCGATGAAATCCCGCGCCGCCTGCGTCAGCTGGCTGCCGCGCCGCCACACCATCCCCACCTGCACCACCGGCAACGCTCCCGAAATGTCCCGGCTCTCGATCCGGTCGCCTTCGAGCGACCACGGCCGATAGACCAGGTCGGGCAGCAGCGCGATGCCGGCGCCGGTGGCAACCAGGCTGCGGACCGCCTCCACCGATCGCGTCCGAAACGCCACGTTCGGCCGCGCGCTGAAAGCGGCAAGGAGCTTGCCGGTATTCTCTTCGGTCTCGTCCACCGTCAGCATGATCAGCGGCTCCGGCACGATGTCCGAAACCGAAATGATGTCCGCCCCGGCCAAGCGGTGCCCCAGCGGCAGCCATAGCCGATACGGCGAAGTCTCGAATATCTCCGCCTGCAGCGCCACGCGGTCGCGGAGGTTGGAGATCACCATCACTGCCACATCCAGCTCGCCGCCGATCAGCAGGTGCTCGAGGTAGTCGCCATTGTCCTCGATCGCCGAGACATTGACGTTGGGATAGGCCCGCCGATACCGCGCCAGAAGGTCCGACAGCACGTAGCCCGCCACCAGCGAAGTCACGCCCAGCTGCAGCGAGCCCGCCACCGGCGCTTCCGCCTCGCCAAAACTCCGCCGTGCGTCCGAAACGCTGGCAAGGATCCGGGCCGCGTGCCGGTAGAACTGATGCCCCGTATGCGTGATCGTCAGCCCGCGCCGGTGCCGCTCGAACAGCGTCACCCCGAGGTCCGATTCCAGCTCCTTGATCGCATCGGTCACCGCCGACTGGCTGATCGAGAGGCTCTGCGCTGCCCCCGACACCGTCCCCTCCTCGGCGACCGAGATGAAATACTGCAGTTGCCGGAGCGTGAAAGCCATGTCCCACTAAACCATTGCCCCATCCGGCGCTCAATCGGCCGATTGCCTCTTGCCCACGCCGATCAGCACGCTATTTGAACATGGAACGCAATCCAGGGGGATAAGCCATGGGCAGCCGCGCCAACACCCTCGCCGCCATCGAGCGCCGCGTCCGTCGCATCGGCCGCCCGTTCGGGGTCAGCCTGCTTATTGCCGAGAAGCGCAACCCCAAGATCGAAGCCCATGGCGGCTACATGCTGCGCGACGACGACACCTTCGAGATCGTCTTCGGCAATGCCGGCTACGACTTCTCCGCCAGTCTCGAGGAAATCGAGGAGTTCCTGATGGAATCGCGCACTGCGATGCGCGAGGAGATCAAGGGCAAGAAGAAGCGCTAGCGCAGCGACGCCAGCAGCCCGCGCAGCCACTCGCGCGCGCCGCGCACCCAGCCGACCGCCGCCTGCCACGCCGCCGTCGACTTCGCCCAGCGGATCGCCCGGTCGCGCAGCCCGAACAGCCAGCCCAGCAGCGCCTTGAGCCAGCCGATCCGCATCAGCGGCTCATAGGCCGCGTGGAAGATCCGCTCGCAGATCAACAGCGACAGCACCTGCGCAATGAGCAGCAGGATGGTCCCCTGCACCACATGCCCTGTCGCGCCCCAGTACACGGCGAACAGCTTCGCCGGCTCGATGATCACGAACGGCACCGCCAACAGCGCCAGCGCCACATAGGGCGGTAGCCGCCCGATCAGCGCCCCGAGTCGCTGGAACAGCTGCAACTCGCCCAGCCGCCGGATCAACGGCCGGAACAGCGGGAACAGCAGCTCGTCGAGCACGGTGTAGATCACCACCGCGATGGTCACCACCGCCCGCCCGATGCCGCGGATGACGCGCCGCCACGCCGGGATCGCCTGCTCGTCTGTCATGTTTGCTCTGTCTCTCGCGAAGGCTAGCCGCGCCGATCTTCTATGCTATCGTCGGCGTGGGAAGTTTCTGTGCCTCAGTAGCGAGCATCCGACCGCATGTCGATTAAAGCCGCGATCTATCACCTGACGCACTACAAGTACGATCGTCCGGTAGTCCTCCAACCCCAGATCATCCGGCTCCAGCCAGCGCCGCAGAGCAAGACCAAGGTGCTGAGCCACTCGCTGCGGGTCTCGCCATCGAACCATTTCGTCAACGTCCAACAGGACCCCTACGGCAACTACCTCAGCCGCCACGTCTTCCCCGAGCCGGTGATGGAACTGAAGATCGAGGTCGATCTCGTCGCCGACATGACCGTCTACAACCCGTTCGATTTCTTCGTCGAGGAGCGGGCCGAGACCTGGCCCTTCGAGTATCCCGAGGAACTGCGCGACGATCTCTCGATCTACATGAAGCCGCAGCCGGCTGGCCCGCTGCTGATGGAGTTCCTGCGCCAGGTCGACCGCACCCCGATGAACACGGTGAACTTCATCACCGCGCTCAATGCCCGGGTGCAGCGCGAGATCGGCTATATCGTTCGCCTCGAAACCGGCGTGCTGGAACCCGACGAGACGCTGACCCGCGCCCAGGGTTCGTGCCGCGATTCAAGCTGGCTGCTGGTGCAGGCGCTGCGCCACCTCGGCTTCGCCGCCCGGTTCGTCTCCGGATACCTGATCCAGCTGAAGCCGGACCTCGTCTCGCTCGACGGTCCCGCCGGCACCGACCACGACTTCACCGATCTCCACGCCTGGTGCGAGGTCTACCTCCCGGGCGCTGGCTGGGTCGGGCTCGACCCCACCTCCGGCCTGCTCGCTGGCGAAAGCCATGTGCCGCTCGCCGCCACCCCGCACTATCGCAACGCCGCGCCGATCTCGGGCTTCACCAGCTTCGCCAATGTCGAGTTCGCCTTCGACATGAAGGTGAGCCGCGTCGCCGAGCACCCGCGCATCACTATGCCGTTCTCCGACGAGAGCTGGAACCGGCTCAACGTGCTCGGCAAGAAGGTCGACGAGGAGTTGGTCGCCAACGACGTCCGCCTCACTATGGGTGGTGAGCCGACTTTCGTCTCCATCGACGATTTCGAGGCCGGCGAGTGGAACGCCGATGCGGTCGGGCCGACCAAGCGCGCCAAGGCCGATGCGCTGATCCGGCGCCTCCGCGAACGCTTCGCACCCGGCGGCCTACTACACTACGGCCAGGGCAAGTGGTATCCCGGCGAAACGCTGCCGCGCTGGACCTTCTCGCTCTACTGGCGCCGCGACAACAAACCGGTGTGGCGCGACGACAAGCTGTTCGCCCACGAAGGCGTGCCGACGGCGGCGAAGCCCGGCGACGACCAACGCCTCCTCACCGAGATCGCCAACAATCTCGGCGTCGGCACCGAAACCATCGACGCCGCCTATGAGGATCCCGGCGACTGGCTGGTGAAGGAAGCCCGCCTGCCGCCCAATGTCGATCCGGCCAATTCCGAGCTCGCCGACCCCGAAGCCCGGGCCCGCATGGCGCGGGTATTCGACAACGGCCTCAACAACCCGACCGGCTACGTGCTCCCGGTGCAGCGCTGGAACGCCCTGCCCGACCGCACCAACCGCTGGATCACCGAGAAATGGCGCACGCGCCGCGGCAAGCTGTTCCTCGCCGCCGGTGACTCGCCGGTCGGCTACCGCCTGCCGCTGAGTTCGCTGAAGCACGTTGAACCGACCGCCTACCCGCACGTCGTCCCGCGCGACCCGCTGATCGCTGTGCTCGACCTGCCCGAAGTCGAGGAACTGCTGCAGCAGCCGGTCGAGGTGCGCGTCGGCCACCACGCCCAACCATCGACCTTCACCGCCGATCCGACCATCAACCAGGACGTCACCGAGCAGGTGCTCGACGAGATCGATTCCGTCGTCCGCACCGCGGTGACGGTCGAGCTGCGCGAGGGCCGCCTCTGCGTTTTCCTGCCCCCGGTGTCGACGGTGGAGGACTACCTCGAACTGATCGCCGCATCCGAGGAGGCGGCCAAGACACTCGGCCTCCCCATCCATGTCGAGGGCTATGCCCCGCCCTACGATCCACGGCTCAACGTCATCCGCGTGGCGCCCGATCCGGGCGTTATCGAAGTGAACATCCACCCGGCCTCGAGCTGGGAAGAGTGCGTCGCCACCACCACTGCGGTCTATGAGGAAGCGCGGCAGGCCCGGCTCGGCGCCGACAAGTTCATGATCGACGGCAAGCATACCGGTACCGGTGGCGGCAACCACGTGGTGGTCGGCGGCTCGACCCCGGGGGACTCGCCGTTCCTGCGCCGGCCCGACCTGCTGAAGAGCCTGATCCTCCATTGGCAGCAGCATCCGTCGCTGAGCTACCTGTTCTCTGGCCTGTTCATCGGGCCCACCTCGCAGGCGCCGCGCTTCGATGAGGCCCGCCACGACAGCCTCTACGAACTCGAAATCGCGATGAAGCAGGTGCCGCTGCCGGGCGAAGGTATCCCGCCGCGGCCGTGGCTGGTCGACCGGCTGTTCCGCAACCTGCTGGTCGACGTCACCGGCAACACCCACCGCTCCGAAATCTGCATCGACAAGCTCTACTCGCCCGACGGCCCGACTGGCCGGCTTGGGCTGGTGGAGTTCCGTGGCTTCGAAATGCCGCCCAATGCGCGGATGAACCTCGCGCAGCAACTGCTGGTCCGCGCCCTGATTGCGCGGTTCTGGAAGGCGCCCAAAGAGGGCAAGTTCACCCGCTGGGGCACCACCCTGCATGATCGCTTCATGCTGCCGCAGTTCGTCTGGGCCGATTTCCTCGACGTACTGCGTGATCTCAAGGACAACGGCTTTGACCTCGACCCCGAGTGGTTCGCGGCGCAGCTCGAGTTCCGCTTCCCGTTCTGCGGCGAGGTGGAGATCGAGGGCATGAAGCTGACCCTCAACCAGGCGCTCGAGCCCTGGCATGTGATGGGCGAGCAAGGGGCCATCGGCGGCACCGTGCGCTTCGTTGATTCATCGGTTGAACGACTTCAAGTGAAACTTGAGGGTCTCAACCCCGGCCGTTATCAGGTCACCGCCAACGGCCGCGCCGTGCCGCTGACCGGCACCGGTGAGGTGGGCGTCGCGGTGGCTGGAGTCCGCTTCAAGGCCTGGCAGCCGGCGTCGGGCATGCACCCCAACCTGCCGGTCAACTCGCCGCTGCATTTCGACATCTATGACACCTGGTCGGGCCGCTCGATTGGCGGCTGCACCTACCACACCGCTCACCCTGCGGGCCGCAACTACGAGACCTTCCCGGTCAACGGCAACGAGGCAGAAGCCCGCCGCCTGTCCCGCTTCGAACCGCGCGGCCACACCCCGGGAGCCTTCGTGCCGCCCACCGAGGAGCGCTCGGCGGAGTTCCCGCTGACGCTGGATCTGCGGGTGCCGGCCTAGCTCGGCCCCGTTCCCGTATGACGAAATGACACCCGGATTTTGACCATCCAGTTCAATTCCCACTTGCCATTCCATCCGCTTCCGCTAGCGCTATCTCCTCATGGATAAGCGGAATCAACGGCAGGTGAGAAAGCGCGGGGCACCAAGCCTTATCGCCGACTACAAGCTGTTGCCGGGCGTTCCGGACGAGATGATCGATCCCGGTGGCAGCATCCGCCCCGGCTGGACCACACTGATTTCCGCTCTCGACGAGCTTGGGCACGACGAGCTTGCCGGCCGCTTCGAGCGCGCCGACCAGTATCTGCGCGACGCCGGCGTCTACTATCGCAAGTACGACGGCGCCGAGGGCAAGGAGCGTGCCTGGCCGCTGGCCCATGTCCCGCTGATCCTTGATGAGAGCGAGTGGCTCACCATCACGCGCGGGCTGACCCAGCGCGCCGAACTGCTCGAAACCATCGTGGCCGACATCTACGGCAACAACGAGCTGGTACAGCGCGGGCTGCTGCCGCCCGAGCTGATCGCCCGCAACGACGAGTTCCTGCGGCCGATGGTCGGTATCAAGCCGGCGAGCGGGCACTTCCTCCATTTCTGCGCCTTCGAACTCGGCCGCGGTCCGGATGGCGGCTGGTGGGTTCTGGGTGATCGCACCCAGGCACCGTCGGGCGCCGGTTTCGCCGTCGAGAACCGGGTGGCGACGACGCGTGCCCTGTCCGACATCTATGGCAAGATGCATGTGCATCGGCTGGCCGGTTTCTTCCGCGGCTTTCGCGATGCGCTGAACGGCCTGGCGCGCTCCGGTGATGGTCGCGTCGGCATCCTGACGCCGGGCCAGCACAACGAGACCTATTTCGAGCACGCCTATATCGCGCGCTATCTCGGCTTCACCCTGCTCGAGGGCGAGGACCTGGTGGTGGACAATGGCCAGGTGATGGTGCGCACCGTCTCCGGCCTCAAGCCAATCAGCGTCTTGTGGCGCCGCATGGATGCCAGCTTCGCCGACCCGCTGGAGCTGCGCTACGACAGCCGCATCGGCACGCCCGGCCTCGCCGAGGCGTTGCGACAGGGCAGCATCTCGATGGTCAATGCGCTGGGGACCGGCATCCTCGAGACTCGCGCCTTCTCGGCGTTCATGCCCAATCTCTGCCGCGCGCTAACCGACCGCGACCTGGAGCTGCCATCGATCGCCACATGGTGGTGCGGCGGCGCGGCCGAACGGCAGCACGTCATCGATCACTTCGACACCATGATGGTCGGCTCGGCCTTCGCCACCGGCCTCGCTATCGAGGATCCGCGCGGCACCATCGTCGGCGGCATGCTGCCAGCGGCTGAGCGGCAGGCCATGCTGGCCCGGCTCGAAGCCGAGGGTGGCGCCTTTGTCGGCCAGGAGCAGGTGCAGCTCTCCACCGCCCCGGTCTATGTCGGCGGCAAGCTTGAGCCGCGGCCGATGACGCTGCGCGTCTACGCCGCCCGCACCCGCGACGGCTGGACTGTTATGCCGGGGGGCTTCGCCCGCGTCGGCTCGACTCAGGATTCGACGGCCATCGCCATGCAGCGCGGCGGCCAGGCGGCGGACGTGTGGGTGGTCAGCCCCAAGCCGGTGGAGCGCGTCACGCTGCTCCCCACCGAAGGCGAAAAGCTGGTGCGCATGTCGGCCGGAAGCCTGCCGAGCCGCGCTGCCGACAACCTGATCTGGCTGGGCCGCTACGCCGAGCGCTGCGAAGCCATGGTCCGGATCCTCCGCGCTTACAACGCGCGGCTCGCCGAAGTCTCGAACCCCGACCAGGCTATCCTCAAGGACACCCGCGCCTATCTCGACGGCATCGGCGTCGATGCCTCGGTGCCGCTGCCGCCCGGCCTGCTCGCCGCCATCGATAGCGCTGTGCATAGCGCGAGCCAGATCCGCGACCGCTTCTCGCCCGACGGCTGGCTGGCGCTGACGGATCTGCGGAAGACCGCCCGCAGCTTCGCCCAGCGCGTGCAGTCGGGCGACGACGCGACCCGCGCGATGACCGTGCTGCTGCGCAAGCTCGCCGGCTTCTCCGGCCTCGTGCACGAGAACATGTATCGCTTCGCCGGCTGGCGCTTCCTCGAGATCGGCCGCCGGCTCGAGCGCGGCATCCAGATCGCCGGCAGCGTCGCCTGGTGCACCCGCAAGGGCGCGCCCGAAGGGGCGCTCGACCTGCTGCTCGAAGTTGGCGACAGCGTGATGACCCACCGCCGCCGCTATGCAGTGAGCGCCGGGGTCAACTCCTATGTCGACCTCTTGGTGCTCGATCCGCTGAACCCGCGCTCTGTGCGCTTCCAGATCGCTGAACTGCATCAGCAGCTCGAGCAACTGCCCGGCGGCCTTGAGGATGGGCACCTGTCCACCGCTGCCAAAGCGGCGCTGTCGCTCGATACCGAGCTGCGCGTCACCGAGCCTGAGGACATGTCGACGGCAAAACTCAACCGGCTGGGCATCGAGATCGGCAACCTCGCCGGGCTCATTGCCGACGCCTACTTCGTCTGAGGAGGCGGGCCGTGCTCTACGACGTTCGGCTCGAACTGCACTACGACTACAAGGCCTCCGTGCATGGCGACCGGCACCTGGTGCGTGTCGCGCCGATCTCTATCCCGAACGTCCAGCGCGTCATTGCCTCGTCACTGTCGTTCGAGCCGCGGCCCGAGCAGGAGACGACCTTCGCCGACTATTTCGGCAACCTCGTCACCACCATCGCCTATTCGGGGCGCCACGATCACCTCGACGTGCGGCTGACCGCCCGCGTGCAGGTCGAGGACCTGCATAGCCCGGTCGACCTCTCCCCTACCCTCGATGGGTTGAAGGAGGAACTCGCCACGCTCTGGTCGCTGGCGCCGGATTCGCCGCAGCACTTCCTCAGCGCCTCGCCGCGCATCCCGCTCGATGCCGCAATAACGGACTACGCACGAACTTCCGTGGGCGAGAGCCAGTCCATCTACGCGGCAGCAATGGACCTTTGCATGAAGATCCACCGCGATTTCCGCTACGACAAGCACGCCACCAAGGTCGATACCGGCCCCGCCGAGGCCTTCGCGCTGAAGCGCGGCGTCTGCCAGGACTTCGCCCACGTGATGATCGCCGGCCTCCGCGGCCTCGGCATCCCCGCCGGCTATGTCTCTGGATTCCTTCGTACAATCCCGCCAAAGGGTAAGCCGCGGCTCGAGGGCGCCGACGCCATGCACGCCTGGGTCCGCGTCTGGTGCGGCCAGCACGCTGGCTGGCTCGAGTTCGACCCCACCAACGCCATGCTCGCCGGCCCCGACCACATCACCATCGGCCACGGCCGCGACTATTCCGACGTTTCCCCGATCGTCGGCGTCCTGCGCACCAGCGGCGGCCACACGGCCAAGCAATCGGTCGACGTCGTCCGCGTCGAATAGCCGTCGCCTACTTTTCAGCATCCCCCTGCAACCAATTGTGGCGGTACCCGTTGTTGGGTCAGACGCACCATTGAGGCTGCGTGTCTGCCGGTCCTCCACCGGTAGTGAGAAGGAACGAGAGCGATGACCAAACTTGAGATCGCCAACCTCGAACACGCCGCCCACTCCGCTACCGCCTGGATGCCCGAAGGATACGATGGTCGGGTGCACTACAGCGCGGTGCTGGCTGCAATAGTCCCAGCGGTCGGTATCCTCGCCGTGGCCGCGACTTTGCTGCTCTCTATTCTTTAGGAGCGTCCCATGACTTTAAGCACGATCATCATCATCCTGCTGGTCTTGCTTCTCATCGGCGCCATACCGGCCTGGCCCTACTCCCGCTCCTGGGGAGCTTACCCCTCCGGTATTCTTGGCGTCGTGCTCGTCATTGTCATCATCCTTGTGTTGATGCGCGTATTCTGACGGGCCCTCTGCGAGCCAAGGTCGCCCCCCTTACGGCTCGCCATAGCACCCCGGTTCGCCCCCGAACCGGGGTGCGCTCTTTTTGCGCACGCAAGTAGTCGTGCCCGCCCGCACCGGAACCCGTTGAACTGCTTGTGCGTTGAACAGTAACCACAGAGGAGCGACCACCATGGCATCCACTACCGATATGGCACCCAACCGCACCGCCGCCAAAGCCCCGGCCCGCCGAGCTGCGAACGGCCCGCGTCGCGCTGCAGCGCGCCAGAGCCGCGAGGACGAGCTATCCGCTCAGGTGCACCAGTTACAGACCGACCTGAAGTCGATCGCTGCGACTCTGGCAAATCTCGCCGAGGACAAGGTCAGCGACGCCCAGCGGCTGGCCAAGCGCGAGGTAAAGAACCTTGCCAAGAATGGCCAGCACGCCGTGGAAGACATCCAAGACGAGTTCGGCCAGCTGGAAAAGCAGATCAAGGATACCATCCGCGAGAAGCCGCTGACTGCCGTCGCCGGCGCCATCGCGCTCGGCTTCGTACTCGCCGTCGTTTCGAGGTAGCTCCATGCACCTCTTGGCGCTGGCGGCTTCGGTCCTCGGGATCGAGGTCGACGAGTTGCTCGAACACTTCAAGAACAACGCCATGGCCTGGTCGGCCGTGGCGCTTTTCGCGTTGATCGGGCTCGCGTTCCTGCTGGTCGCGCTCCACGCCTGGTTCGCCTTGATGTGGGGGCCCATCGTGGCTCCGCTGGTCATCGGCGCCGGTGCGATCGTCGTGGCGCTGGGAATCTATGCGGCTATCGCCATAACCGACAGTATCGCCAAACGCCGTGCGGCGCAGCGGCGTAACGCGGCCGAAAAGACCGCGCTCGTCACCACGGCGGCCCTGACGGCGCTGCCTTTGGTGCTGAAGTCCGACATCATGAAGAAGGTCGGCATTCCGATCGGCGGGGCACTGGCTGCAGCCTACCTGCTGGCCAAGCCAGGTGGCGGCTCGCATGGCGAGCGGCACGGCAACGGCCACGATCCGGACTGATCACTTCGCCACATTTCAGGGAACCTCGCTCGGCCCCCCACGTTATCTGCATCACCTGCAGTTGCGGTTGAGTTGTGCAGGTCAAGGAAGAATTCCAGGAGTGTGAGCTATGACCCACATCAAGCGGAAGATCGTGACCATTCTGACCGACGACCACATCGCGGATGCTGAGAAGATCACCATCCTGCGTCAGCTCGAGGCGGACTCGCTCTCCAAGGAGCGCAGCGCCACCGAGGGTATGACCCCGGTCGACGGCGACGACGGCGAAGACCTTAAGGCCATCGAAAACGCCCTGCGAAAGCTGGGCCAGCAACCGGTGGAAGGCGGCGCCGCCAGCCTTTGACGGAAACGCAGACTGAGTAGGAGCGCCCCGCCCCGACACCCGCGGCGGGGCGTCGCTTTGTCAGGCCGCCTCGATGGCGGGATTGGCGGCCTCGGCCGGTTTGTCGGTGGCCGGCCGCACGACACGCAGGCCCTGGGCGTGGATCCTGAGGTCCGTCAAACGTTCAAGCGGGATCAACTCGCCATCGATGACCGCCAGGGCCGAAGCCTTGCGCCTGGGGAAATAGAGGCTCACCTGGGTCACCTCGCGCTCCGATACCAGCGGATGCGCCTTCCAGTTGCCGAAGACGAGCGACAGGGCGAGCCGCGCCAGCTCAGCCGGCGGCATCGGCTTGACGACATAGATTCCGAGGACGCCCCGATCGACGACCTCGGCGTAGGGTACGTGCCCCTCGCCGAGGACGTTGTTGGAAACGGCAATGGCCGTCGCCTTGCGCCGCTCGGTGCCCTGCCGGGTGCTGATCTCCGCGTCGAACACCAGCGGTCGCGACAGCGCCAGCCCGACTGCCCTGAGGCTCGCCAGGATCTTGCCCCAGCGGCTGTGATAGGTGAGTTCGTTGCGGATCCGAACCAGCCGCGAGTGTAGCCCCACCGAGAACTGGTGGACGAACGGACGGCCATTGGCAGTCGCAATGTCGACAGCGGCCACCTCGCCCCGCGCAATGGCCTCCAGCGCCGCCTCGAGCTGCAACGGCACGCCCAGCGACCGGGCGAACAAGTTCATCGTACCGGCGGGAAGCACTGCGAGCGCCATCTTGTGAGCAAAGCAGATCCCGGCCGCTGCCGAGATCGTTCCGTCCCCGCCGCCGGCCAGCACGACGTCGGATGCCGGGTCTCCGGCAGCCCGCTCCAGCTCGGCAAGTAGTTCGTTGCCATCGACCACCCGGCATTCGAGCACGTGGCCCTGTTCGGTGAAGATCTTCTCGGCCATGGCAACGAACGCCGACATGTCCATGGTGCGGAACGTGCCGCCGTCCTTGTTGAAGACGCCGATGAAGTGCATGCCCGCCTCCGTTGCCCGCCTCGCCTCGACGAGACCGCTTTGTTCCTTAGGCCGCCGGCGAAACATCCAGTCGCGGCAATTGCACAGTCACGGAAGTACCACCGCCGGCCCGTGTGCGATACTCCGGCTCGGCCCCGCCGAACTGCCGCGCCAGCTGCTTGACGATCAGCGCGCCGAGTCCGTCTTCACCGTCAGTAGTGGCCATGCCTTTGCCGCTGTCCTCGACCGTGAGCTGGGTCACGCCTCCGTCCGGTCGATCGAAGCGCACCCAGATCGTGCCGACCTGGCCCTCATCGAAGGCGTGCTTGACCGCGTTAGTCACCAACTCGCTGAGCACGATCCCCAAGCTCGTTGCATCGCGCGCCGGGATGACCATTGCCTGAAGCTGCTTCTCGAACCTCACCGGCTTGCTTGGTGGCACGGTCGTCGCGAGATCGTCTATGACATCTGACAGGAACTCGGCCGCATCGGTGGTTTCGAGGTCAGCGCCCAGCCGCAGCCGGCGGTGACCGGAGGCGATCGCCTGCACACGCAGCTGTGCCGCCTCGAGGGCGTTGCGCACTTCGTCGGAGGACGTGCGCGCCAACTGCAGGCCGAGCAGCGATGATACGGTCGCCAGCGAGTTGCCGATGCGGTGGTTGGTGTCTTGCAACAGCGTTTCGAGCCGGGCCTGCTCGCGCTCGGCACGGCCTCGCGCCTCCTCGACCTCCGCAGTTCGTATCCGCACATGTTCCTCCAGCTCGACGTTCTGGCTGCGGAGGAGGCTCTGCTCCTCCGATAGCCTCGCGACCTTTCTCTGGGTCCTGGAGAGCAGAGCGTAGGCAAGGATGGCGGCGGCACCCAAGGCAGCGAGAATAGTGAACACCAGCAGCTGCCGGTACATCTCCATCCGACCGTTGCGCTCGACGAGTTTCCCGTCTTCATCGCCGATCACCAGGCGGAGCGATGTGCTGATCCGCTCCATCAGTTCGAGTCCGGTGTCGGAACGCAGCAGGGCCAGTGCCTCGGCACTCTGCCCGGCCGACATCAGTTCGATAGTGCGCGCCATCTCGGCGCGCTTGGCGTCGAGATCGGGCACCAGGCCCTCGATCCGGGCGCGCTGCGTGGGGTTGTCGCTGAGCAGCGCCAGGAGGTGCTGGTAAGTCTGGCTCAGATTGCCGACTGCAGCGTTGTAGGGATCCAGATAGGTCTCGTCGCGGGTGATCAGGTAGCCGCGCTGCCCGGTCTCGGCATTGACGATCGCCAGCATCAACTCGCGCGCCTGGCGCCGGATCTCGTAGGTCTTGGCGATATCGGCGAGCTGGCTGTCGACGGTGCGCACCAGATAGAGCGAAGCCGCCACCGCGACGAGCACCAGCGTCATCGAGGCAATGATGGCGATGCGCCGCACCCCTCGCCGCGGCGCAGCGTAATCGATCGACTGCGTGCTGACATCAAGCATCAAGGCGCCGTTCCTCGGCCGGGATGGTGCTGGACGACCCGGCTTTGCTTGCGGGATCAAACGATCGAAAGAACTGGAGGATGCTTAGGCCGACCGGGTGGCAAGAATGCGGCTCGTTCATATCAGGGGCCGTTTCCCCTCGCCGAGCCCATCCCAGCCGGCGAGCCCGGCCAGCGCCTCCGGATCGAGCACTTCACACGCGCGATCGTGCCAGCGAATAAGCTTCCGCTCGGCGAGTTTGCGCAACGTCTTGTTGGTATGAACGATCGACAACCCCAGCGTATCGGCGACGTGCTGCTGGGTAATCGGGATCATGTGCTTGGAGGCCCGGGACTGCCCGACCTGTTCGGAGCGCTGATGCAGGAAGGCAATCAGGTAGGCAGCCCGCTCCATGGCGCTGCGGCGCCCCAGGCTCAGCAGGTTCTCGTCGAGCATGCGCTCCTCGCGCGACGCCAGCCAGGTGACATCGAAGGCAAGGCCGGGATGGTTCTCGAAAAGCGTCGGGAGGTTGTCGCGCTGGAACACGCACAGCACCACTGCAGACAGCGACTCCACCGAGTGTTCCATCTCACCGATCACCGACCCCTGCAGGCCGACCAGGTCGCCTGGCAGCAGGTAGTTGAGGATCTGCCGGCGGCCATCCTCGAGCGTCTTGAAGCGGAATGCCCAGCCCGAAAGCAGGGTGAACAGCTGGGCGCTATGCGCTCCTTCGGCGAGGATCGTCGAGCCGGGCTCGCTCACGAGTTCGCCGCGCTTGAAGGCGCTGACGAACTTGAGCTCCTCCGGCGTGAAATTCCGAAAGTGCTCGTTGTCGCGAAGCGGGCAGGCCTCGCATGGGATGCGTCGAGCGGTTGCGGCGTTGGCCAGGGTCATGCTCACAGTTCGGGCTCTGCGCAGCATGTCGGATGGGCCGGCGAACGCAACTGGTAACTGTGCCGGGCGCACCCACCAGGCATGTCATTGTTAAATGACCGATCTTGCCGAACCACCGATGGTGCGGGCCATTTCCATCGCGTCATGGTCACAACCCAATGCACGGACTGCGCGTCCTCGTCGTCGAGGAAGAATATCTCGTTGCTGCCGACGTCGAGGAGACGCTGCGAACTGCAGGTGCCGAGGTAACAATCAAGCGGGACGCCGAGGAAGCGCGAGCCCTCGACCTCTCCGCCTTCGATTTCGCGGTGATCGAAGCGAAGTTCGGCAGCCCCGCCGCACTGGCACTCAGCAACGCGCTTCGAACCGCCGGAATCGGGGTCGTCGTGACCTCTGCCGACCGCGCGGTACAGTCGCTCTTCACCGGTGCAATCCCCCTGCAGAAGCCTTTCGACTCCACTGCCCTGCTGGCGGCCTGCGACGCCGCCGCGACCCTTCGTTTCCCCAGCTCGCTTACGTGAAACGGGGCGTCGTGGTGACCTGCGCCGACACCGCATCCGGCCCGTAGTCGGACTCGCCGGTGATCTTCAGCAGTTCCTGCAGCTTGGTACGCGCGCGGCTGACGCGGCTCTTCATCGTGCCGACCGCGCATTTGCAGATCTCGGCCGCTTCCTCGTAGGAAAAGCCCGACGCGCCGATCAGGATGATCGCTTCGCGCTGGTCGTCCGGCAGCTTGTCGAGCGCCTTCCGGAAATCGCCTAGGTCCAATATGCCGTACTGCGCCGGGTGCACCGCCAAGCGCTCGGTGAACGCGCCGTCGCTATCCTGCACCTCACGGCCGCGCTTGCGCATCTGGCTGTAGAATTCGTTGCGAAGGATCGTGAACAGCCACGCCTTCATGTTGGTGCCCATCTCGAAGCTGTCCTGCTTCGCCCAGGCCTTCATCACTGTATCCTGAACGAGGTCGTCGGCCTTGTCGTGGCGGCCGGAGAGCGACACTGCGAAAGCCCGGAGACTCGGCAGGGTCGAGAGCAGCTCACGCTTGAAGCTCGGTTTCTCGGCTTCCATGAACTACTCACCCTTCGAGGGCTTGGTCTGCTTCTCGACGGCATCGAGCTGTTCCAGCAGGTCGATGAGCTTGGAAGGGATCTGCTCGCCCTGTACTGCGCCGTAAAGCGCGCGCAGCTTATTGCCGATGTCCGAGTTTGGCCCCAGCCCATCGTCGCGGCGGCGCGGCCGCATCATACCCAAATCATTCATTGTTGTTTTGTCTCGCATAAACCCTTAGCCCCACAGCAGGATCTGACGCCCCATACTCCAGCTGCGGCTACCTAAATGCGCCGCAGCAAAAAAAGTTCCACGCGAACGGGAACCAAGTTTTCAGCATACCGTTCTCGATGATGGTAAGCTCTAATAGCGTCACGGGAGTAGCATATCGATGTCCCTATCTACGCGGATCGCACCGCATCTTCCTTATTTGCGCAGGTTTTCGCGCGCCGTCACCGGCTCGCAGACTTCGGGCGACGCCTATGTAGCGGCAACGCTCGAGGCTTTGATTGCCGATCTGACGATCTTCCCCCAAGCGAGCAATGATCGTATCGCGCTCTACCGGCTGTATTCGGCCCTGTTCTCCAGCTCGGCCATCCGCGTACCGGAACCGAGTTCGACCTTCCCCTGGGAATCACGCGCGGCGGCCAATCTCGCCAATCTCGCCCCACGACCGCGCCAGGCGTTCCTGCTCGTCGCAGTGGAAGGCTTCACCCACGCCGAAGCCGCGGAAATCCTCGACGTTTCCACCGACGAGTTCGCTGACCTGCTCTCGCAGGCCTCCGCCGACATCTCGCGCCAGGTGGCGACCGATATCCTCATTATCGAGGACGAGCCGCTGATTGCGATGGATATCGAGCAGATGGTGGAGGGCCTCGGCCACCGGGTCGTCGGTATTGCCCGCACCCACAAGGAAGCGGTGGCGCTGTACCATAAGACCAAGCCGCGGATGATCCTCGCCGACATCCAGCTCGCCGACGGATCCTCGGGCATCGATGCGGTCAACGACATCCTCCACGCCCATCCGATCCCGGTGATCTTCATCACGGCGTTCCCCGAGCGCCTGCTGACCGGCGAGCGGCCGGAGCCGACATTCCTCGTCACCAAGCCGTTCAACCCCGACATGGTGCGGGCGCTGATCAGCCAGGCGCTGTTCTTCGACGAAGGCTCGCGGGCTGCGGCCTGACGAAATCCGGACGCCCCTCCGGAGATAAGCCGGGCTCCTGCCCGGCTTCTTTTTTTGCCCGGAACCCACGACGCCGCCCGCCGTTACTCCTTGATCAACGGAGCCACGAGAATGTTGCAATACGCTCTGCTTTTTCTGGTCATCGCGATCGTCGCCGGCGTGCTCGGCTTTGGTGGAATCGCTGGGACCGCCTCGGGCATCGCACAGATCCTGTTCTTCCTGTTCCTCGCCTTCCTGGTGGTCTCGCTGATCATCGGCCTGTTCCGGCGCGCTTCGTAATACCAGACGCAGAACTCGGGCCGTCCCAGCCGGGTCCGCGGTTCGAGGTGGCGGCGGCTCCATCCGAGTGGATGGAGCCGCTAGCTCCATGGGGCACAAGAACGGCCCCCGAAGCGGGCCAAGGGGGCGCAAAAAAGGCCCCGCCGAAGCGGGGCCAAGTGAGGCAACTCGTTTTCAGTGCAGGCGGTTGAACCAGTCATCCACCTCGCGCTCGGCTTCTTCCTGCACCTTGCCGTAGCGCTCCTGGATTTTGCCGGCGAGTTGCTTGCGGCTGCCTTTGATGATGTCGAGGTCACTGTCGGTCAGCTTGCCCCACTGGGTCTGGACCTTACCCTTGAACTGCTCCCAGTTGCCTTCCATCTGGTTCCAATTCATCGCTAATCTCCCTTTCTCAGTGTTGAGGAAAGGAGCCGCCGTCTCGGTGGGCTCCTGGAAAAAGAACGCCTCGCGAGGGTGTCGGTTCCGCAAAAGCCTTGCCAGCCGGCGTTGCTTTGGGTTTTGTGCGAGCGATGCAGAACCCGCTCGCCCCACCCGTCGTCGAGATCGCCGATCTTCACAAGTCCTACGGCCCGCTCGAGGTGCTCAAAGGCGTGTCGATGACCGCCCGCCAGGGGGAGGTGGTGGCTCTGATCGGCTCCTCCGGTTCCGGCAAATCGACGCTGCTGCGCTGCATCAACATGCTCGAAGTGCCCGAGAGCGGCACGGTACGGGTCGGCGGCGAGGAGATTGCCCTGACCGGCAAGCCGCCGCATCGCAAGCCCGCCGACGAGCAGCAGATCCGCCGCATCCGCTCCGAGCTGGGCATGGTCTTCCAGTCGTTCAACCTGTGGAGCCACATGTCGGTGCTCGGCAACGTCATGGAGGCACCGGTCCGGGTGCAGAAGCGCGATCGTGCCGAGGTGCATGCCGAGGCGCTGGAAATGCTGGCCAAGGTCGGCATTCGCGACAAGGCAGAGAACTATCCCAGCCAGCTCTCCGGCGGCCAGCAGCAGCGCGCCGCGATTGCTCGGGCCCTGTGCATCAACCCCAAGGTGATGCTGTTCGACGAGCCAACCTCGGCGCTCGACCCCGAACTCGAGGTCGAAGTATTGCGGGTGATCAAGCTGCTGGCTGACGAAGGGCGGACGATGATCCTCGTTACCCACGACATGCAGTTCGCCAAGACCATCGCCGACCGGGTGATCTTCCTGCACCAGGGCAAGATCGAGGAAGAGGGCACGGTGGCCGAGGTGTTCGGCGCCACCAAGTCGACCCGGCTCAAGCAATTCCTCAGCGCGGCCGGTCACGGGTGATCCGGCCTCTGCCGCGGATCGAGCCTGTGCAACAATCTTCTAATGATTGACCAACCGGTAAAAACCGATAGCGTTGTCGCAATGCCCGCCTCCGCAAGGCGGCGCGACCAATCAGCCGGGGGTTGGACCGGCAAAGAAAAGCCGGCATCAGCCCGGCGACAGGAGAGACAATGAAGAAGTTTGTCATCGCGGCAGCGGCGGCTATCGCCATGCTCGCGACTGCAGCCAATGCCCAGGCCATTCGCATCGGTACCGAGGGGGCATACGAGCCCTGGAACTACGTCGACGCCAGCGGCAATCTCGCCGGTCTCGACATCGACGTCATGAACGAGCTGTGCAAGCGGGCTGCCCTCGAATGCACTTTCGTGCAGACGGCCTGGGATACGATCATCCCGAACCTCAATGCCGGCAACTACGACGTGATCGCTGCAGGCATGTCGATCACCGACGAGCGCAAGCAGTCGATCAACTTCACCGCCGACTATTCCCCGCCCGATCCCTCGGGCTACATGATGCTGGCGAGCAGCACCGTCGATCCCGCCAAGCTGACCGGCGTCAAGATCGGCACCCAGACCGGGACGATCCAGGCCGACTACGCGGCTGCGAACCTTGCCACCGGCAACACGCTGCTGACGTTTGATACGGCGGCCGACGCGCTGGCCGACCTGATGGCGGGCAACATCGACGTCATCCTTGCCGACAGCTCCTATATCGACGAAGCCGTCGCCAATTCGGCCAATGCGCTCAAGACCAGCGACATCACCGTGGCGATCGGTGGCGGCGTCGGCGCGGGCGTCCGCAAGGCCGACACCGAACTGCTGGCGAAACTGGATGAAGCGCTGGCCGCGGCCAAGGCCGACGGCACCATCGACGCGCTGATCACCAAGCACTTCCCGCAGCGCAAGGGCCCGTTCTACGCCAACTGATCCAAGGGCGGCGGGCCTCGGTCCGCCGCCCTCTGCTGCGCGGGAGCGCGATGACCGAATCCTTTGAGTTCTGGGCCTCCTACCTGACCAATGGCAGGCACCTGAACTGGTACGCCAGTTTCCAGTATACCGTCATCGCCGCCCTCCTGGGCGGCGCTTTTGCGTTGCTGTTTGGCGTCGCGGGCGCCGGGCTGCGCAATTCGACCGCCCGCCCGTTACAGGTGATTGGCAGCATCTACATCAACATGGTCCGCGGCGTGCCGGACGTGCTGTTCTTCATCTTCTTCCCGCTCGCCTTCGAGCAACTGGTCGAACTGTTCATCGCGCAGGGGGTCTGCCCGCCGGGCGAGGGAACGGCCGGCATCTGGCCGCCCTGCCCCGCTGCCAACTGGTATCTCGGCACCGGGGAGTATTTGCTGCTCGCATCGGTATCGCTGGGCATTGTCTACGGCGCGTTCACCGCCAACGTGATCTTCGGCGCGCTGAAGAGCGTGCCGCAAGGCCAACTCGAGGCGGCGCGGGCGTTCGGCATGTCGCGCTGGCAGGTGCTCTGGCGCGTTCATATCCGGCAGATGTGGGTCTACGCGCTGCCGGGCCTCTCCAATTGCTGGCTGCTGCTCATCAAGGCAACGTCGCTGCTGTCGCTGCTGCAGATCTCGGACATCGTGCGCGGCGCCAGCCTGCTCGGCGCGCCGAACTTCAGCCGCAGCGCCGGCGTGATCCACGGCGACTGGCGCTGGGGCTACTACCTGGCGCTGCTGCTGTTCTACATCATCGTGACGTACATCTCCGAGAAGGGCTTCGCGGCCCTGACCCGCTGGGCTTCGCGCGGCATGGCGGTGGCGGGATCGACGACATGATGGAGATGCTCGCGCCGATCTGGAACGACGTGACGGTGCTGGCGCGCGCCACGCTGTTCAACCTCTATTTCGCGTTTGCATCCATCCCGATCGGCTTCGTGCTGGCGATCCTGCTGGCCCTCGGACGCGCGTCTTCGAACAAGCTGCTCGCCCAGCTTTGCGGCGGCTACATCTATGCCTTCCGCGGCTCGCCCTTCTTCATCCAGCTCTTCATGTTCTATTCGCTGGCGCTGGCATTGAATGTCACGGTGTGGAAGCCGTGGGGCGTCGACTGGTTTGTACTCAACCCGCTGTTCCTGGGCCCGCTGATCCTCGCCATGAACACCACGGCCTATACGGCAGAGATCTTCTACGGTGCGCTGCGGGCCGTTCCCAGGGGTGAACTCGAAGCCGCTCGGGCCTATGGCATGACCCGCCTCGAGCAGTTCCGGCGAGTGACCTGGCCGCACCTTATCCGACTTGCCTGGCCGGCCTACACCAACGAGGTGGTGTTCCTGTTCCACGCCACCGCCCTGGTCTATTTCACGCTGCCGGTGATCGACGGCCAGCGCGACCTGATGAGCCAGGCGGAAGACCTGTTCGAGCGCGACTACAACGCCGTGCTGCACTTCTCAGTCGCGGCGGGGTATTTTCTCGCCATCTCGCTCGCGGTTTTCTTCGTCTTCGGACTCGTATACCGCCGTCTGACGCAGCACATGCCCGGCGCGCCGCCTCCCGCCCGCTTCGGGCTCATCCGCCTGACGAGGTAAGCTCTTGAGCTTTGAACGAAAAACCGTAGCGCTGCGTGGCGATACCCCCGGCGCGACCACCGACTTCACCTACTACGTGATCGGCCCCAAGGACGCGCCGGAAAAGGTCCACCTGCAGGCGGCGCTGCATGCCGACGAGCACCCAGGCACCATGGTGCTGCACCACCTGCTGCCGATGCTGCGCCAGGCCGACGACCAAGCGCTGCTCCGCGCTCGCTTCACGGTGATGCCGCTGGTCAACCCACTGGGCATGGCGACGTTCTCGCTGCGCCGGCATATCGGCCGCTACGACGCCAACACCGGCATCAACTTCAACCGCCGCTGGCCCGACCTGTTCGCGGCGATCCGCTCTCAGCTCAATGGCCGGCTCTCGGATGACGAGCGCTTCAACGTCAACCTGATCCGCAAAGCCGTGTCGAACTGGATCGACGCCCAGCAGCCGCGCAACGCCAACGAGCAGCTTCGCCTGTTGGTGCTGAAGGAAGCGCATGACGCCGAGTTCGTGTTCGACCTCCACTGCGACGACGACTCGCTGATCCATATCTTCACCTCGCCCGAGCTGATGCCGGAGTTGCAGGACCTCGCCGACTGGATGGGCGCCGCGGCAACGCTGACTGCGGCTGACAGCGGTGGCGGCTCGTTCGACGAGGTGCTGCCGCAGCTCTATCGCAAGGTGGCCCTCGCCAATCCCGGCAAGCCCGTGCCGATGGCCAGCGCTACCGCGACGCTGGAATATCGCGGCCAGGCCGACGTGTTCGATCATTTTGGCGCTGACGACGCGCGACGGCTCTGGGGGTTCCTCTGCGAGCGGAACCTGGTCGATGCGGATCCGGGCGGGCGCCCGGCACCGCTCTCCGAGGCGACCCCGTTCGAGGCAACCGAGATCGTGAAGGTCGATCGACCGGGACTGGTTGCTTATCGCGTCGAACTCGGCGAGCGGGTGACCAAGGGCCAGCCGGTGGCGGACCTGATCGCGCTCGACGGGCCGGAGGCGTTCATGGGCCGTACCCCGATCCTTGCCGGGACGGATGGGCTGGTGCTGTCGCGGGTTTCGGCGAAATATGCGCCGCGCGGGGCTGGTATCATGAAGATCGTCGGCAAGACGACGCTGAGCGGCCGCAAGGGCGCGTACCTGCTCGAAGACTAGCGATCGAGGAACGGAATGATCGAGCTGAGACGCCGGGACGGCGCGCTGACCCTTTATGCATCGCACGAACAGCCACCGCGGGCGATGTGGATCGTCGGCTCGGTGGTGGCGGCAGCGGCGCTGTATTTCTACCTCCAGCAGCAGATCGCCGATCCGACGATCCGGCTGGTCTCGGCGGCCATCTGCATCGCGGGGCCGATAGTCGCGGCGATGGTGCTGTACCTGAGGCCGCAGGCGACAAACATCATCACCTCGTTCGACATCGCCGCGCGCCACATCCACTCGACGCAGAAGCTGGACCGCGGTAGCGACGTCGTCGTCGAAGTGGGCTTTGACGACGTGGTGGCGCTGAAGGTGACCGAAGATAACCCCGAGCGGCCACGGAACAACGTGCTGTCGCTGCAGCTGGCCGATGGACGGAAGGTCAAGCTGGCGATGCAGTCCCGACAGTACTCCGAGAAGGACCAGGGCCAGGACCTGCACAAGGTCGCGGCGTTCCTCCGCACCGAGACGGGCCTGCCGGACTAGCCAGCCCAGGGCTGGCGGGTGCTGCGGAGCGTCTCGCCGGTTTTCGCGGCCTGATGCATCAGCAGCGACAGGTACTGGTCCTGCGCACCCTCGGCATAGGAATACGGCCCCGCGCCCTGGCCCCGCGCCAGCTCGCCCATCCGCTGCATCGCCACCGCGATGGCGATCTCGTCGTCCATCAGCCGGGCATTGGGATAGGGCATGGTCCACACGGTCTCATCGCCACAGAGCATGGCTTCGAGGGCGTAGCCGAACAGGTTACCGTAGCGGCCGGATTCAACGCGGGTGAAGGTGCGGGTCAGGGGGTGGCCGTAGACGGGCATCACCCGAGCCTCGAGGTCGGCAATCTCGCCGCGATCACCACGGATCACGACCCGATGCGAATGGACCGGCGAGCGGTACTGCACGTCGGTGAAATCGAACAGCCCGAGCCGGTCGCCGAAATCGAACTCGCCAAGCGTCTGGGTGGTGGGGGCGAACTGCTCGGATGCGGGCCAGTTGTAGCGGCTCGGACCTTCTAGGGCACGGCTCTCAAAGATCTTGCCGCGGATGGTCGCGTCTTCGAAGCCGATGCCGAGGAAATGCCGCATCAGGCTGACGCCGTGGTAGCCGTGCGCCGCCGAGACCCGAGCGAAGCTGACGCTGCCGAGCGCGCCGTTGCCGATCAGCTGCAGCCGCGAGGCATGCAGCGGCTGGAACAGGTACTGCTCCGCGATGTGGAGCCGCAGCCCCTGCTCCACCAGCCGCCAGATTGCGACCATGGTTTCGACATCCAGCGCCGCCGGGGTCTCGCACAGCACAGCTAGGCCGAGGCTGTGGAGCTCGGTGAGGATCGGCAGGTGCGCATCGGGCTTCACCGAGAGAACGACGAAATCGGGCTCGGCGGCCGCGAGTTCGGCGTAGCTGGCGAACGCCGGAGCACCCCATTTCGCGCCGAACGCCGCTGCCTTGGCCTGGTCGCGCTGGACCACGCCGACCAGTTGGAACCGGTCCGGCAGCTCGCGGGCGATGCGAGTGAAGAACTCGGCGCGCCAGCCGCCGCCGATCATGCCGAAGCGGATGGGCGTCATCAGGCGTGGAGCCCGTACTCGCGATGGCCCAGCGCGGTCATCACGCCGCGCAGCTCGGCAAGGCCCTTGAGCCGGCCGATGGTCGGATAGCCCGGCTGGGCGCGGCGGCCGAGGTCGTCGAGGATGTCCTGGCCGTGGTCGGGGCGCATCGGGATTTGCGCATCCTCGCGGCCCTCGCGCTTGCGGCGAGCCTCTTCCTTGAGGATGGCGGCGATGAGCGCCACCATGTCGGTGTCCCCGCCCAGGTGCTCGGCCTCGTAGAACGAGCCGGCGATGGCGGTGCCGTCACGCTTGACGTTGCGCAGGTGGAGGAAGTGCACCTTGGGGCCAAAGTCCTCCATGATCTGCGGCAGGTCGTTGTCCGGCCTGGCGCCGAACGAGCCGGAGCAGAGGGTCATGCCATTGGCGGGGCTGTCGACGGCGTCGAGGATCTGCTTGTAGTCCGCGGCCGTCGACATGATGCGCGGCAGGCCCAGCAGCGAGAACGGCGGATCGTCAGGGTGGCAGCAGAGGCGGACGCCGACCTCCTCGGCCACCGGCACAACCTCGCTGAGGAAATCGATGAAATGCCGGCGCAGCTGATCGACCGAGATGTGGCCGTACTCGCTGAGATGGGCATGGACGTCGTCGAGCGTCATGCTCTCGGTCGAGCCCGGCAGGCCCATGGTGACGTTGCGGGCCAGCTGTTTCTGCGCCGCGGCATCGAGACTGGCGATTCGCCGGGCGGCCTCAGCGACGATCTCGGGAGAGAAGTCCTCGGAGGCGCCCGGGCGCTTCAGGATGTGGATGTCGAAAGCGGCGAAGTCGTTGATGTCGAAACGCATGCAGGTGCCGCCATGGGCAACCTGGTAGCGCAGGTCAGTGCGCGTCCAGTCGAGCACCGGCATGAAGTTGTAGCAGACCGTGCGGAGGCCCGCCGCGGCGACGTGTCGGAGGCTCTGCTTGTAGTTGGCGATCTGCTCGCGCCAATCGCCCTTCTGCTTCTTGATATCCTCGGAAACTGGCAGGCTTTCGATGACATCCCACTCGATGCCGGAGGGCGAGCCGTCCTTCTTGACGCGGATTTGCTGCTGGCGCTTGCCGATTTCCTCGGCGGTCCATATCACCCCGTTCGGCACGTGGTGCAGCGCGGTCACCACGCCTTGGGCACCAGCCTGTACGATGTCATCGATGCTTGCGAGGTCGGCCGGACCGAACCAGCGCCACGTCTGCCTCATTTGGCTTCTCCAAGCGCTTCCAACCGCGCTGACCGGTGCTAGTATGGCAGCTTGAGGGAAGTCAACATGACCATTGATTTGGAGCTGGCAAACCACCCGGGACCAGCCGGACCACGGCAGGCGACGATGGGGCTACGCGTCTACGATGCGGTGCGCGGGGCCATCGTGCAGTTGCAGCTGCGACCGGGCTACCTGCTGTCGGAGGCGGAGCTGGCGCGCCAGTTGGGCGTCTCCCGGCAGCCGGTGCGCGAGGCGTTCATCAAGTTGGCCGAGGCCGGGCTTGTCGACGTACGGCCGCAGCGCGGCACATTCGTGAAGCTGATCTCGATCCGCGAAGTGACAAACTCGCGCTTCATCCGCGAGGCCATCGAGCTGGCAGTGGTCCGCAAGGCCGCCGCAAGCATCGGTGCGGCGGGCATTGCCGACCTGCGCGATATCGTCCGGGCCCAGGAGGCAGCGCTGTCCGGCGGGCTAGGCGAATTCATGCGGCTCGATGACATTTTCCACAGCGCGATTGCCGGCCATGCCGATTGCGAGCACGCGTGGCGGCACATCGAGGCGCTGAAGGCTCAGCTCGACCGGGTGCGATTCCTCGGCTTCCCCGATGTGACGCCCCGGCCGATGGTGGTCGCCCAACACGCCAAGATCGTCGACGCTCTCGAGCAGGGCGACGGCGAGGCGGCGTCCGCCATGATGTGCAAGCATCTCAACGAGATCATGCCGTCGCTGCCTCACATGGCGGAAACGCATCCGGACCTGTTTGCCGACTGACGGTTAGTCCATCGCTGCTTCGAGCAACCCGCGATAGTCCTCGGCGGTGGCGAGCCGCGGGTTCGTGGCGTGGCTGTGATCGGCCAGGGCCCGCTCGATCACCCAGGCGAAGTGGTCCTCTCGCACCCCCAGCACCCGCAGGCCAGCGGGAACGCCCAGGCGGCGGTTCAGCGCATCGAGTTCGAGCGACAGGTCGGCGGCGGGCGGAAAGCCCATGGCGGCCTTCAGGCGGCCGAGCTTGTCGGCGATCTCAGGCGCATTGAAGCGAAGTACCGGCGGCATCAGGATGGCATTGAGCGTGCCGTGATGCAGCGAGACGTCCTTGAGCCCGCCAAGGGCGTGGCTGAGTGCGTGCACGGCGCCGAGCCCCTTCTGGAAGGCGAGCCCACCCATCACGGCGCCCATCATCATCTCCGAGCGTGCAGCCGCGTTGCGTCCATCGCGGCAGGCATTCTCGATCTGGCGCCAGATGCGCCCTGCCCCGTCGAGCGCAATCGCCTCGGCCGGCGGATTGACCCGCGGCGAGCACAGCGTCTCGATACAGTGGCTGAGCGCATCGAGGCCGGTAGCGGCGGTGAGACCCGCCGGCAGCCCGTACGTCAGCTCGGGGTCGCAGATCGCTCGCTTCGGGATCAGGTGAGGCGAGATGAAGCCGAGCTTGCGACCGTCTTCAAGCGTGAGCAACGCCGCCCGACCGACCTCGGCGCCGGTGCCGGCAGTGGTGGGGATGGCGATCAGCGGCGCCACGGAGGCACCGATACGGTCGACGCCGCCATAGATCACCGCGTACTGCTCGAGCGGCCCCGGATGAGTCGCGAGCAGCGCCACGCCCTTGGCGAGGTCGATCGGCGAGCCGCCGCCAATGGCGATGATGCCATCGCACCCTTCGGCGCGATATTGCTCGAGCGCGGCGATCACCGCACCCTCGGTGGGATTGGGCGGCGTATCGAGGAATACCGGTGTTTCGGCGGGCAGATGCGCCAGCGCCTCGGCGGCGAGACCGGCGGCCATTACGCCGCGATCGGCGACCAGCAGCGGCCGATTGAGCCGGAACTCCTCGACCGTGCTTGCAAGCGTTCCAAGGGCGCCCGCGCCAAACTCGATGCTCGTCAGGTAATTGATCCGCGCCATGTGCCTTATCCGTTTGCCAGTTCGATCAATACATCCGCGTGGCAAGGCGTGCCTGCCTTGCACCAGCAGGCGAGATTATGCCCCGCCAGTTCGCTGCGGATAACTTCGCGCGATGGCGGCGGGCCCGGCGACAGGGCCGGCTCGATGGTGCCGCGCAGCCACTGGCCGCAGAGGGCGACGGCCTTTTCCTGGGCGGCAGCGTGGTCGAGCCCATAGCGCCGGGCGGTGTCATCGATGGTGAATGGGTTGCCCCACCTGCCGGGCCGCGTGATCAACTTTGCTGGCAGCCCGTTCAGCGCCAGCGACGCTGCCTGCAGGTTGAAGCCGGCCTTGCGCGACAGCTGCATGCGTTGTGGCCGGGGCACGTGTGACGGCCCGGGCACGTGTGACGGCCTGGACATCAGCGGAGCTCCTTGTCGTAGACGAACTTCGGCATTTCGAGCTTCCAGACGATGGCAGCGACGCGCAGGGCGAAGCCGATGGCGATGGTGCCCAGCACGAGCAGATCATGCGGCACATCGAAGTACCTGCCCAAGTAGTAGAGCGTGCCCGAGACGATGGCGACCGTGGCGTAAAGCTCGGACGAGAACACCAGCGGCACTTCGGTGCAGAGGATATCGCGCATGATGCCGCCGACGATGCCGGTCATCATGCCGGCGACCACCACGATGATCGGCTGCTGCCCCATCTCCAGCGCCACATTGCAGCCGATGATGGTGAAGGCGGCGAGCCCAAGCGCGTCGAGCAGCAGGAAAGGCCAGCGCAGCGCGGCCATGTAGCGGGCGAGAGCGATGGTGACGAACGCCGCGGCGCAACAGATGATCAGCAGGTACGGGTTCTCGACCCAAATCAGCGGGTAGTGCCCGAGCACCAGGTCGCGCGCCGTGCCGCCGCCCAGCGCCGTGACGCAGGCCAGGACGCAGACGCCGAACCAATCCATCTTCCGCCGACCGGCAGCGAGCGCCGCGGTCATCGCCTCGGCGGTGATGGCGACATAGAAGATGATTTGCAGCAGCATGGCGTCCCCCGGGGTGCTCCCCTCGGGAGACTAGAGCAGAACCAGCCACCCCAAGGCTAGTTGGCCGATTGGATGGTGACGATCTTCACGTCGAATTCGGAGCAGCTGTCGTTCTTGCAGATGCCGTTCATCCAGACCTGCCCGTTGCCGAACATGATGCCGTCCGCATTGACGAGCACGGACGCCCAGGCCTGGTCGAGGATCGCCTGGCGAATCTCGTCGGTCAGGATGTTGTCGTAGTGCTCGGTGAACTGTTCCTCGTCGCTGAGCTGCATGTCTTCGCCGTCGGCCACGACCTTGATCGGATAGCTGACCCACTTGGCAAAGCCGGCGGCATCACCGTCTCCGACAGCCTGCTGTATCGCATCGAACGCCGCGCGATAGGCGTTGTGATCGCCGAGGACGTTGTCGACGGTAGCGTCGGTATCTGCGTCACTTTGGGCCAGCGCCGGCGCCGCCCCGAGGCAAAGCACCAGGGCGATGCTTGCGATCAATCTCAGCATGCTGCAACTCCTGTTGGAAACGGGTGGTCCGCCAAGCCATTGATAGCGCACAGTATGTGACGGGAACAGGTGGAGACTGGCCGAGATGCGCAGACCACAATCGATGAAGGGGCTTGAAGAGCTCGGCCGCGTGCGGCTGAGCCGGAACTTCTTCATGCGCGACTTCCTTCACTCCGAGATTGCCAGCTTCTACGGCATCCCGAACATTCCCGACGATCCCGATCTCGCCATCGAAGCCGGAAGGCGGCTTTGCGAGGAATGCCTCGAGCCGCTGATGGCACGCTTCGGGCGGATCTCGATCCGGTCCGCCTTTCGCTCGGTGGAGGTCAACCGCTTCGGCAACGAGCACAACCTCAATTGCGGGCGGAACGAGACCAATTTCGGCGGGCACATCTGGGACCGGCGCGACGCGCAGGGCGGCATTGGCGCGACGGCCTGCGTCATCGTCCATGCGCTGATCCCCTACTACGAGGCGACCGGCCGCTGGGAGGCGCTGGGCTGGTGGATCCACGACCACCTGCCCTATGACGAGCTCGAGTTCTACCCACGGTTCGCGGCGGTGAACATCAACTGGCGCGAGTTCCGGCGTGGCCGGATCACCTCGATGATCCCGCCACGTCGAGGTCTCCTGACCAAGCGCGGAATGGCCAACTTCGAGGGGCGGCACGACGCCGAGTATGCGGAGTGGCTGGCGGGGCTGTGACGTGCCGAAGCGCCCGACGGCCTTGGGCCTCGGGGTTTCCTGTCAGTCTTGCCGTTTCTTGCGAAAGCGGCATGGGCGGGACTTCGTCCCTGTGGCGGTCGTCCGCCGAACTGTACAAGGTTGGGACTCTCGCCCCGCCCATTGCGAACGGTCTTTTGGCTCGATGGTGCGCAAAGCGGACGCTTCCACCAAACCCTGGCCAGGACGCCTCCCAACCAGCCCGAACCCTCCCCGCGACGCCGCGTAGCGCCTCGCATCGGCGAGGTGGGGCAAAGATAGGAGACGGGCGGAGTGCGGGGATAAGTTTCTTTGCAGGCAGATAGAGACGGCCCCCTCCCAACGTGCCCTCCATCGACCCCCTCTCTTGCGGTGGATGGATGACAACAACCTGACGACCCGTTACCCCTTATCGCCTCACCGGAATTTGCCCATGACCACGCATCGCTTCGTTCCCACCGAATGGCACAACGTGCTCGGCACGCTCCCGCCTGCCTTCACTGTCGCGTCGGGCGACACAGTCATCACCGAGACGCTCGATGCGTGGGGGTTCGACAAGGATGGCGTGCATCGCCAGCCGGGGCCCAACCCGATGAACGGGCCGATCTTCATCGAAGGGGCCGCACCCGGCGATGCGCTGAGGGTCGAGATCGTCCGGATGACGCCGAACCGGGCCACCGGTTTCACCCGCTCGTCACTCTCCGCCAATGTTGTCGACCCTGAAGCGGTGCGGGACCTGCCGTCGCGGGAAGCCGCCTACTGGTCGATCGACCGGCAAGCCGGCACCGCGCAACTCGACCCCCCGGTGGCGGGGTTGGAGCATTTTGTGCTGCCGCTCGACCCGATGATCGGCTGCTTCGGCGTGGCACCGAGCATGGGCCAGGCCTTCTCCACCGCCACCAGCGCCGAGAACGGCGGCAACATGGATTGTCGCCGCTTCGGCCCGGGTGCGACGGTGTGGTTCCCGATAGCCGTGGAGGGCGCACTGTTCTTCCTTGGCGATTGCCACGCCGTGCAGGGTGACGGCGAAATCGTCGGCACCGGCATCGAGACCAGCTTCGAGGTCAAGGTCCGGCTGACGGTGGAAAAGGGTCGGAAGCTGGTTTGGCCGCGCGCCGAGAACGCCGAGGATATCTTCTCGGTGGGCAACGCCCGGCCGCTCGACCAGGCGCTGCAGCACGCCACCAACGACATGTTCAACTGGCTGACCTCGGACTACGGGCTGTCAAAGACCGCTGCGAGCCACCTGATGGGCCAGGTGGTGCGCTACGACGTGGGCAACGTCTACGACCCGGCCTACACGATGATCTGCCGCATCCCCAAGAAGTGGCTGCCGAGCAAGTGACCAGGCTGCAGGAAACTAACGGCAACGTATCGATTGTCGCCGCGACGCCGGTGTTGCTGGATCTCGAAGAGCAGAGCGGTGCAGCGCTTGCCGCCGCCCTGGGCGTCGAACCGCCGGCAAGCTGGCCGCCGCCCTACAACGGGCCGGAGACGCGGGCCTGGATTCGCAAGGTGCTGGCCGACAACCCCGGCGAGCCGGGCTTCGGCAGCTGGTATGTGATCGGCAACGGCCAGCTGGTCGGCAGCGCCGGCTACAAGGGACCACCCGACGAAGCAAGAACGGTGGAAGTCGGCTACTCAATCGTCGAGGCCGCGCAGCTTCGCGGCTACGCCTCGGGTGCCGTGAACCTGCTCGTCATCAGGGCTTTTCGCGACCCGCGGATTGTAGCGGTGCGGGCCGAGACGCTGCCGGAGCTTGTGGGCTCGCAAGCGGTGCTGAAGCGCTGCGGCTTCTCGTCGGTGGGGCGGCGGCACGACCCCGAGGACGGCGAGATCCTGATGTACGCGATCAGTCGCTGATCGCCGGCCGGCCCGACCGTATTGCTACGTAGCGGCATATGCAGAGGACGGGCAGCTGGGCATGCGCTCAATTGTGCATTGCCCGCCAGCACCCGGCGGACCTACCCTCCCACTGTCGGGGACGGAATCACCGAGTAAGTCCAGTGCCTGGAGCCATTCGCGCATGAGCTCACCGCAAGCCTTGCCCTCCGATGCTGAGTTTGCGGCGCTGTCGGCCGCCGCCGAGGGCGTTGCGCCCGATGCGCCGCCCCGCCCGGTCCAGCTGCGGCCCGGTGAAAGCACCTTCGCCTTCACCCTCGACAACGACCTGGTCAAGCTGGTGACGCTGCGACTGGGTGACGCCGGGCTGGCGATAGCGGTGCGCTATGCCAGCGACGTGGTGCTCGATGAGGAGCGCCACACCATCCGGCCCGCGGCCGATCCCAGTATCGTCGCCGATGGAATGGGGCTGGTGGTGAGCTGGCGCGCGCCGCTGGTCCCCGGGCTCAGCTGGCCCATGATCAGCCGCACGCGCCGCTTCTGAGATTTAGCCGCCGATCTTGCCGCCCAGCTCATCCTCGATGTGGATGCGGATGATCTCGTCAAAGCTCGACTCGGCCTTGAAGCCCAGCGAGATGGCGCGCTTGGCGTCGAAGTTGCGCGGCCAGCCGGCGACCATCGAGATGATCTTGGGATCCGGCACGTCCTTGATCAGGCTGACGGCCTTGTCGCCGGCGACGCGGCGCAGCGCCTCGATTTCTTCGCCCACCGTGGTCGAGAGGCCCGGCACCGACAGGGTGCGGCGCCAGCCGAGCTTGGTCGTATCGAGTTCGGCGGCGTGCGTGAGGAACCCGATCGCGGCGCGCGGGCTGGCGAACCAGTGACGCACGTCCTTGGACACCGGCAGCACCGCTTCCTGGCCGACCAGCGGCTCGCGCAGGATGTTCGAGAAGAAGCCCGAGGCGGCGGCGTTGGGCTTGCCGGGGCGGATGGTGATGGTGGGGAGGCGAATGCCGACGCCGTCGACGAAGCCCTTGCGGGAGTAGTCGTTGAGCAGCAGCTCGCAGATGGCCTTCTGCGTGCCGTAGCTGGTGAGCGGGGTGTTGAAGAACTCATCGCCGATGGCTTCGGGGAAGGGCGCGCCGAACACTGCGATTGACGAGGTGAAGACGAGGCGCGGCAGGTAGGGCGCCTTCAGGCCTTCCTGCCGGATGGCTTCGAGGAGGAAGCGCATGCCATCCATGTTGATCCGGTAGCCCTTGTCGAAATCGGCCTCGGCTTCGCCTGAGACGATCGCGGCGAGGTGGAAGATCAGGTCCGGGCGCGAGGCGATGAGCTTCGTGGCTTCACCGGGGGCGGAGAGGTCGGACGCGATCGCCGTCACTTCGCCGGAGAAGTCGACCTTGGTCGGCTCGATGACGTCGGCGAGCGTGAACCTGCTGATGGCCTTGCCACCCACTTGCCGCGACTTGAGCAAGGCGGACGTGAGCTTGCGGCCGACCATGCCGGCCGCCCCGATGATCAGGATATGCATGGAGTCTCCTCGATTTTAGCGGGGAGATTACCGCTCGGGGCAGCACGCGCAAGGCGGCTTTTGGTTCAATCCGACCGGCGGAGCGGGCTACTGAGCAACGTAGCCGCCATCGACCAGGTGGTAGCTGCCGGTGATAAACGAGGCCTCGCTGGAGAGCAGGAACGCCGTCAGCGCGGCGACCTCCTCGGCCTTGCCGAGCCGGCCAACCGGATGGAGCGACACGAGATGGGACTTGGCGGCAGCATCGGCGCCCGCCAGGAGCGGCGTGTCGATATAGCCGGGACCGACCGCGGTGATGCGGATGCCCTTGGTGGCATACTCGAGCGCGGCGGCCTTGGTGAGGCCGACCACGGCGTGCTTGGTGGCGACGTAGGCGGGCGAGCCCTGCGTGCCGACGGCACCGAGGATCGAGGCCATGTTGACGATGGCGCCGCCGCCCGAGGCGAGGATCGCCGGGATTTCGTAGCGCAGGCCGTAGAACACGCTGTTGAGGTTGACGTCGATGACCTTGGCCCAGCCATCGAGCGGATACTCGCCGGTGGGGGCGATTGGTCCGCCAATGCCGGCATTATTCACCGCAAGGTGCAGCCCACCGTAGGCCTTCGTCGCCGCCTCCACTGCCGCCTCAACGTCGGAAGCCTTGCCTACGTTGGCCACCACCGAGGTGGCCGTGCCGCCGCCGTCGGTGATCTTCTTCGCGACGGCAGCGGCGCCGTCACCATTAAGATCGGCGACCACCACCTTGGCGCCGCCGGCGGCCAGTTGCAGGGCGACGGCCTCGCCGATGCCCGATGCGCCACCGGTGACGAGAGCGACCTTGCCAGAGAAATCGTAGGACATTTCATTACTCCGTAGCCTCTTCCTCAATGGGATGTAGGGGCTACGGAGTGGCACGGAAGGCGGCGTGTGACGAACAGTGCGTTCGAGCGTCAACAGACGGTGTCGAACCGCTCGACACATGTACGGACCACCTCGTCGCCGGGGCGCTTCCACCAGTTGTCGCGGCTGAAGATCTCGACTTCCTGGGGGCCGTGATAGCCGGCGGCTTCGATCATGGCGCGGATGGCTTTGAGGTCGATCACGCCGTCGCCCATCATGCCGCGGTCGAGCAGCATGTCGGTGGTGGGGACCAGCCAGTCGCAGATGTGGTGGGCGAAGATCCGGTTCTCGCGGCCGGCGCGGGCGATGGCGGCGGCAAGGTTTGGGTCCCACCAGACGTGGTAGACATCGATGGCGACGCCGACGCCTTCGCCGAGCTGGGCGGAGATATCGAGCGCCTGGTCGATGGTGTTCACGCAGGCCCGGTCGGCCGCATACATCGGGTGCAGCGGCTCGATGGCGAGCGGCACACCGGAGGCACGGGCGTGCGGGAGCATCGCCGCGATGCCGTCGGTGACCATCTGACGGGCGCCGGCGATGTCCTTGGATGAGCCCGGGAGGCCGCCGACGACGAGCACGAGACAGTCGGCGCCGAGAGCGGCGGCTTCGTCGATGGCGCGGAGGTTGTCGTCGATGTTTGCCTGGCGGCCGGCCTGCGTGTCGGCAGGGAACATACCGCCGCGGCAGAGGCCGGTGACGCGGAGGTTGTTGGCTTTGACGATGCGGGCGGCTTCGGCGAGGCCGACGGATGCGACCTGGTCGCGCCAGGGCGAGATGGCGGTGACGTTGTGGCGGAGGCAGTCGTCAATCATCTGCGGGAAGGTGCTGCCGTTCCGCAGGGTGGCGAGGTTCATGGAGAGCTGGCGGTCGGCCATCAGGCAATCCCGTGCACGGCGAGCACCCGCTTCATCCGATCCACTGCAAGCGACGGATCCGCCAGCACACGGGCCTTGTCCGCCAGCCGGAACAGCTCGCTCAAATGCTGCAACGAGCGGGTCGATTGCTGGCCGCCGATCATCGTGAAATGATCCTGTAACCCGTTGAGATAAGCGAGGAAAACCACACCCGTCTTGTAGAAGCGGGTGGGCGCCGCGAAGATATGGCGGCTAAGCGGCACGGTGGGCTCGAGCAGCTCGAAGAACTCGTTGTCGCTGCCACGGCCCAGGGCAGCGAGAGCCGCCGAGGCGGCCGGGGCGATGGCGTCGAAGATGCCGAGCAGCGCGTCGGAATGGCCCTCGGCGTCGCCGGCGATCAGCTCGGCATAGTTGAAGTCGTCGCCGGTGTACATGCGGACGCTCGCCGGCAGGCGGCGGCGCATGGCGATCTCTTTCTCCTTGCTCAGCAGGGAGATCTTGATGCCGTCGACCTTGTCGGCATGGGCGGCGATGACGTCGAGGCAGACATCCATGGCCGCTTCGTGCGTGGGCTGCCCCCAATATCCAGCGAGCGCCGGATCGAACATTTCGCCAAGCCAGTGGAGGATCACAGGCTGTTTCACCTGGCTGAGGATACGGCCGTAGACACGGACGTAGTCATCGGGCGACTTGGCGGCGACGGCGAGGGCGCGCGACGCCATCAGGATGATGCGACCCCCCTGCCCTTCGACGAAGCCGACCTGCTCTTCGTAGGCGCGGATGATGTCGTCGATGCTGACATCCGGGCCGGGCATCAGGTGGTCGGTGCCGGCGCCGTAGGCGATCAGCGCGTCCGGGCGGGTGCGGGCTTCGGCCTGGGCGCGGCGGATCAGCTCCTGCGCTTCGGCCCAACCGAGACCCATGCCGCGCTGCGCCGTGTCCATCGCTTCGGCGACGCCGAGCCCGAGATCCCACAGGCGGTGACGGAATTTGAGCGTGGTGTCCCAGTCGATGGCGGGAGTGAGCCACGGATCGTTGGAGGCGAGCGGGTCGGCGACGACGTGGGCTGCGGCGTAGGCGATGCGCGGGAAATCGCTGGCGGCGTGCTTCTCGAACGGAATCGGCGTGCCGCTCAGGCGATAGGCGGTGATGCTGCGGTCGGGGTTGGGGAGCGAGATTTCCATCTCAGATCCCCAGTGCTGGGACGTCCAGCCAGCGGCGTTCCTTCCAGCTTTGCAGCCCGAGCATCGCGAGCTGCACGCCCTTGGCGCCGGCTTCGAGGCCGTAGGGCCAGGGGGCATCCTCAGCGACGTGCTTGAGGAACATCTCCCACTGCGCCTTGAAGCCGTTCTGGGCCGGCCAGTTGTCGGGCACTTCTTCCCAGTTCTGGAAGAAGTCGATGGTCTGCGGCTGGTCGGGGTTCCACACGGGCTTGGGGGTGTTGACCCGGTGCTGGCTGAAGCACTTGTGGAGGCCGGCGACGGCTGACCCGTGGGTGCCATCTACCTGGAAAGTCACGAGATCATCGCGGCGGACGCGGACGTCCCAGCTGGAATTGATGTGAGCGACGACGCCGCCGGCAAGCTGGAACGTGGCATAGGCCGCGTCGTCCGCATCGGCGGTGTAGGTGGTGCCCTTCTCGTCGACGCGCGACGGAATATGCGTGGCGCCGAGGCAGCTTACCGCCTCGACTTCGCCGAAGAGGTTATCCAGCACATAGCGCCAATGACACAGCATATCGAGGATGATGCCGCCGCCGTCGGCCTTCCTATAGTTCCAGCTCGGACGCTGTGCGGGCTGGCCCCAGTCGCCCTCGAACACCCAGTAGCCGAACTCGCCGCGGACCGACAGGATGCGGCCGAAGAAGCCGGCATCCTTCAGCATCTTGAGCTTGAGGAGGCCCGGGAGAAACAGCTTGTCCTGCACCACGCCATGCTTGACCCCCGACGATTTCGCCTTCTTGGCCAAGGCGATAGCGGACTCGAGATCGTCGGAAACCGGCTTCTCGCAATAGACGTGCTTGCCGGCGTCGATGGCGCGACTCAGCAGCTCGGTGCGCATCTGGGTGGTGCCGGCGTCGAAGAACACTTCGTCTTCGGTGTCACCAAGCACTTCGTCGAGGTTGGTCGACCAGCGCTTGATCTGGTGCTTTTCGGCAAGCCGTTGAATCTTCTCGCGATCCCGGCCGACGATGATCGGATCGACGACCAGCCGGTCGCCGTTCGAGAGGGCAATGCCGCCCTGGTCGCGGATCGCCAGGATCGAACGCACCAGGTGCTGGTTGTAGCCCATCCGGCCGGTCACGCCATGCATGATCAGCCCCAGCCGCCGCTCGGCCATCGCAACCTCCTTGTCAGACTTGTTTGTAACTGCTTGGTTACTTAGATACACGTCGCTAGGATGGAGCGTCAAGTACGGCTGCGGGGGCTTGAACGAAAGAACGATTTTCGTTCGGTTCGAGTGCTGGTGACGAACCGGCCTGTTCAGTCCGGACAGTATGACCGCAACGGCGCGGGAGAGGATTTATGGCGAGCGACGGGGCAGCGGTGAAGGTTCGGCGGCGTACCGCCACGCCCGCGCCGGTGCGTCCGCGCGATGCCGAAAAGACCAAGGCGTCGATCCTCAAGGCGGCTCGCGACGAGTTCTGCGAGCAAGGCTTCAACGGCGCGCGGGTGGACGCCATCGCCGACCGGGCCAAGGCCAACAAGCGGCTGCTCTACCACTATTTCGGCAACAAGGAAGCGCTGTACGAGGCGGTGCTGCTCGACGCCTACCAGGAGATCCGGCGCGGCGAGCGCGAGCTGCGGATCGGCCAGTATGATCCGGTGGAAGCAATTGACCGGGTTATCCGATTCACCTTCCGCCACTTCCTAGCCAACCCCTGGTTCCCCCGCCTGCTGTCTGTGGAAAACCTGCAAAATGCGAGGTTTGTCAAAAAGATAAAGAACCTCGACGAGATCCGCTCGCCCATCGTCGGCGAGTTGCACGAGATCGTAAAGCGCGGGCATGAGCAGGGCATCTTCCGCACCGACGTCGATCCGATGCAGCTCTACATCTCGATCATTTCGCTCTGCTACTTCTACGTCTCGAACATGCAGACGCTGTCGGTGGTTTTCGGCAAGGACCTCAGCCAGTTCGCGCTGATCCAGGATCGTGAAGCGCAGGCCGTGCAGATGGTGGTAGACTACCTCCGGACCCGCCGCTGAGCACTGTTCGGCAGCCCCGCTGCCCCGGCTTGCCCATAAATCCATGCAAACGACCGGCCCGAGTGCAGCAATAGTCCAACCGTAGACCATGAACTTCTGCCAGTCCCTGGCCGCTTGACAGGTCGCACGTCCCGGCCCATGGTTGTAACCAGTTAGTTATTTAGCGCCACCAAGAGCGCTGGAGGTTTCGGGACAGCGCCGCTGCCCGGAGAAGCTAGATGGGAGGAACATCGATGACTATTTCACTCGACAGACGTCAGTTTCTGATGGGAACGACGGCGCTGCTCGTCGGCGCCGGCATGTCGCCGGTGCTGGCGCAGGACACCGCGCTGCGCCTGATCTTCTGGGGCGGCCAGGCCCGCGCCGACCGCACCTATGGGGTAACGGACCTCTATGCCAAGGCCGGCGGCCCGGCGATCGAAGGCGAGTTCCTCGCCTGGAACGATTATTGGCCGAAGCTGGCGACCCAGACCGCCGGCGGCAACGCCCCCGACATCATCCAGATGGACTACCGCTACATCGTCGAATACGCCAAGCGGAACGCCATCGCCCCGCTCGACGAGTTCGTTGGCGGCGCGCTGCAACTGGCCGATTTCGACCAGGACCAGCTTGACGGCGGCAAGGTCGACGGCAAGCTCTATGGCATCAGCCTCGGCGCCAACTCCGTGGCCCTGATGATCAACACGGCCGCCTTCGAGAAGGCCGGCGTGGAACTGCCCGGCCCCACCACCACCTATGACGACATCCGCAAGATGGGCGAGGCGTTCAACTCCAAGAACGTCGGCACGAAGGTGATCGGCGACGGTTCTGGCTCCGAACCGATGTACGAGAACTGGCTGCGCCAGAAGGGCAAGGCGCTCTACACCGCCGACGGCAAGCTCGCCTTCGACGAAGCGGACGCCACCGAGTGGTTCACCATGTGGAAGGGCCTCCGCGACGACGGCATCTGCGTCAGCCCGGACGACCAGGCGCTCGACACCGGTCCGCTCGAGACCACCATGCTGACGCTCGGCAAGGCGGCGGTCATCCCGTCCAACTCCAACCAGCTGGTGGCCTTCCAGGCGATCAACAAGGACAAGATCACCATCTCGAACTTCCCCCGCATCGCAGCCGATGCGCCTGGCGGCCACTACCGCAAGCCTTCAATGTTCTTCTCCATCGGCGGCACCTCGGCACAGAAGGAAGCCGCGGCGAAGTTCCTGAACTTCTTCGTCACCGACAAGGACGCGAGCCTGGTGCTTGGCGTCGAGCGCGGCATTCCGTGCTCGAAGGCCGTGCGCGAGAACCTTGCCCCGACGCTGGACGAGCAGAGCCAGATTGCGCTCAACTTCGTCTCGAACCTCGGGCCGCTGCTCGGCAAGCTGCCGCCCTCCCCGCCCGCCGCGGCAGGCGAGATCGACAGTTCGCTGTTCCGCACCCTGAGCCAGGAAGTCGCCTTCGGCGCCAAGACCCCGGAAGCCGCTGGCCCCGAGCTGGTCAAGGGCGCCACGGACATTCTGAGCCGGGCGGCCTGATACTATGACCGCGCGTGCCATGGAGGCCGATACTCCCAAAGTGGAGCGCGCGGTCCAATCCTGGTGGTCGCGGGTGTGGCAGAACCACGCCCCCGGCTACCTCTTCCTCCTGCCCTGGTTCATCGGCTTTCTCTGCCTGACCATCGGGCCGATCATCACCTCGTTCTATCTCAGCTTCACCAATTTCGACCTGCTGACCGCACCGGAATGGGTGGGCGCCGACAACTACATCCGCATGTTCACCGCGGACCCGAAATTCGCCGCCTCGATGAAGGTGACGCTGTTCTTCGTGGTCTTCTCGGTGCCGCTGAAGCTGGCCTTCGCGCTGTGCGTGGCGCTGCTGCTCAATCGCGGCATGCGCGGCCTGCCGATCTATCGCGCCATGTTCTACCTGCCGAGCCTGCTCGGCGCCTCGGTCGCCATTGCCATCCTGTGGCGCCAGATTTTCTCCGGCGACGGGCTGGTCAACCAGTTCCTGCTGCTGTTCGGCATCCATGGGCCGAGCTGGATTTCCAACCCCAACTACTCGCTGTGGACGCTGATCATCCTGGCGATCTGGCAGTTCGGCTCGCCGATGATCATCTTCCTCGCCGGCCTGCGCTCGATCCCGCAGGACATGTATGAGGCGGCGAGCCTCGAGGGCGCCAGCAAGTGGCGGGTGTTCTGGAAGATCACCCTGCCGATGCTGACCCCGGTGGTGTTCTTCAACGGCATCATCCAGACCATCGAGGGCTTCAAGAGCTTCACACCGGCCTTCATCATCTCGGGCGGCACCGGCAATCCGATCAACTCGACGCTGTTCTACACGCTCTATCTCTACCAGGAGGCGTTCGGCTTCTTCCGCATGGGCTACGCCTCGGCGCTGGCCTGGGTGCTGCTGCTGATCGTCGCGATCTTCACCGCCTTCTCGTTCCTGACCTCGAAATACTGGGTGCACTATGACGACTGATGTGCACCGGCTGACAGTGGTGACGGGCGAGGTGAGCCCGGCAAGGCTCTGGCGCAAGCGGGCGCTGAGCCTGCTCGCCCATGCGCTGCTGATCTGCGCGTCGATCCTGATGCTTTATCCCCTGCTCTGGCTGCTGTCGGCCTCGTTCCGGCCGGAGAACGAGATCTTCAACGCTACCACCTTGTGGCCGAGCGAGTGGAGCCTCGACTCCTATTTCCGCGGCTGGCACGGGCTGCGCGTTTCGTTCGGGACCTTCTTTGCCAACTCGCTGGTGATTGCGATCCTCTGCGTTTGCGGCAACCTGATCGCCTGCTCGATGGCGGCGTTCGCCTTCGCCCGGCTGCAGTTCAAGGGCCGGACCTTCTGGTTCGCCATGATGCTGATGACGCTGATGCTGCCCAGCCAGGTGACACTGATCCCGCAATATGTGCTGTTCCGCTCGATCGGCTGGGTCGACACGGTGCTGCCGCTGGTGGCGCCGAAGTTCCTCGCGGTCGACGGCTTCTTCATCTTCCTGATGGTGCAGTTCTTCCGCGGCATCCCTAGGGAATTGGACGAGGCGGCGATGATGGACGGCTGCTCGGCCTGGCGCATCTACTGGAAGATCATGCTGCCACTGTCGATGCCGGTGCTGGCGACGGCCGCCATCTTCACCTTCATCTGGACGTGGGACGATTTCTTCGGGCCGCTGATCTACCTCAACGAAATGAAGCAATACACCGTGATGCTGGGGCTGCGGACGTTCACCGACTCGACCGGCGAAAGCGACTTCGGCGGACTGTTCGCGATGAGCGTGCTGAGCCTCGTGCCGATCTTCCTGTTCTTCCTGTTCTTCCAGCGGCTGCTGATCGAGGGCATCGCGACGACGGGGATGAAGCGGTGAGCCTTGCCTCCTCAACCACCGGGGTCATTCCCGCGAAAGCGGGAACCCAGTGCGATGCCACAGCAATCGCCGCCGCCGAGCCATCCCACTGGGTCCCCGCTTTCGCGGGGATGACGCCGGTGGGAAATCTGTAACGACGACAGACGGACCACCATGACCATCAAATTCGCGGCCATTGGCCTCAACCATTCCCATATCTACGGCCAGGTGAACCTGCTGTTGCGCGAGGGCGCGGAGCTGGTGGCTTTCCACTCGCCCGAGGATGATCTCGCGGCGCAGTTCAGCGAGAAGTTCCCGCAGGCGAGGCGCGTTGCCGACCAGCGGGCCATTCTCGAGGACCCGTCGATCGCAATGGTGCTGACCGCAGCGATCCTGAGTGAGCGCGCGGCAATTTCGATAGCGGCGATGCGGCACGGCAAGGACGTGATGAGCGACAAGCCGGGGATGACGAGCCTCGCGCAGCTCGCTGAGATCAAGAAGGTGCAGGCCGAGACCGGGCAGATCTATTCCGTTTGCTATTCCGAGCATTTCGAGACCCGCTCGACGGTGAAGGCCGGCGAACTGGTGCAGGCGGGCGCGATCGGCCAGGTGATCAACACCGTGGGGCTTGGGCCGCATGCCATCCGCAACAACCAGCGGCCGGACTGGTTCTTCGATCGGAAGCGCTATGGCGGCATCCTCTGCGATATCGGGAGCCACCAGTGCGAGCAGTTCCTGTTCTTCTCGGGCACCGACACCGAGGCCGAAGTGGTTTCGGCTTCGGTGAACAACCGCGGCAATCCTGGGAAGCCCGGGCTGCAGGACGTGGGCGACATGCACCTCAAGACCCCGACCACCACCGGCTATGTACGGGTGGACTGGTTCACTCCGGCAGGGCTGCCGACTTGGGGCGACGGGCGGCTGACCATCTTGGGCACCGAGGGCTACATCGAGTGCCGGAAGTACATCGACATCGCCGGGCGGCCAGGGACCGACCACCTGTTCCTCGTCGACAAAAACGGCACGCAGCATATCGACTGCTCGGCGCAGGACCTGCCCTATGGGCGGCAGCTGATCGCTGATGTGTTGAACCGCACTGAAACGGCGATGCTGCAGGTGCGCGCCTTCAAGGCGATGGAACTGGCTTTGACGGCGCAGGCGATGGCCGAGCGCGGAACGGTGTGGGCGCAATGAGCAGGATTTACACGGTCGCCGTCGTCGGCGGCGGCATCGGCAAGAGCCACATCGTCGAGGGCTACGAGAACAACAAGGACCGCTTCAAGGTCATCGCGATCTGCGATCTCGATGCGGGTCGCCGCGACGGGCTGGCCGACGAGTTCGGCATCGAGCGCCGGGTGGAGAAGTTCGACGACCTCCTGGCGATGGACGACCTCGACATCATCGACGTCTGCACCCCGCCGATGGTGCATTACCCAATGGTCGTGGCGGCGCTGAAGGCCGGCAAGCACGTGATCTGCGAGAAGCCACTGGTCGGCTCGCTCGCCGAGGTCGACGAGATCATCGCGCTGGAAAAGCAGAGTCGCGGCAAGCTGATGCCGGTGTTCCAGTATCGCTACGGCAACGGCATCGAGCAGGTGAAGCGCATCATCGACGCCGGCATCGCGGGCAAGCCCTATGTAGGCACAGTCGAGACGCTGTGGCGGCGCGGGCCCGACTATTATGCGGTGCCGTGGCGCGGCAAATGGAAGACCGAACTCGGCGGCGTGCTGATGACGCATGCGATCCATCCGCACGACATCTTCACCTACCTGATGGGCGAGCCAAAGAGCCTGTTCGGCCGGGTGGCGACGCGGGTGAACAATATCGAGGTCGAGGACTGCATTTCGGCTTCGCTGGAGATGGAGTCGGGAGCGCTCGCAAGCTTCACGGCGACGCTCGGCTCGGCCGACGAGATCAGCCGCATCCGGCTGGCGTTCGAGAACGTGACCTTCGAGAGCGACCACGAGGCTTACAACCCGGGCAAGCTGCCGTGGAAGATCCTGCCGCGGAACGATGAGACCAAGGCGAAGATCGATGCGCTGCTGGCCGACTGGCAGGACGTGCCGTCGCGCTTTGCCACGCAGATGCGCCGCTTCTGGGATGCGCTGGAGGGGCTGGCGCCGATGCCGGTGACATCGAGCGATTCCCGCCGGGCGCTCGAGATCGTCACCGCATTCTACCATTCGTCCGAGACGCACGAGGAGGTAAGCTTCCCCGTGACCGCGACCCATCCGAAATACCGCAGCTGGCTGCCCAAGGAGTTCGTGTGATGTCGACGAGTGTGGTGCTGCAGCAGGTCGAGAAGCGTTATGGCGACGTGGAGGTGATCCACGGCATCGACCTCAACATCGAGCCGGGTGAGTTCACCGTGTTCGTCGGGCCTTCGGGCTGCGGCAAGTCCACCCTGCTGCGGATGATCGCCGGGCTGGAGCCGATCTCGGGCGGGAGCCTGTTGATCGACGGCGATAGGATGAATGAGGTGCCGGCGGCCAAGCGCGGCATCGCCATGGTGTTCCAGAGCTACGCCCTCTACCCGCATATGTCGGTGTACCAGAACCTGGCGTTCGGGCTGGAGACAGCGCGGTTGCCTAAGGCCGAGATCGCCAAGCGGGTGCAGCGGGCGGCAGAGATCTTGCGGATCGAGCCGCTGCTGAAACGGAAGCCGAAGCAGCTCTCCGGCGGGCAGCGCCAGCGCGTCGCCATCGGGCGGGCGATTGTGCGCGAGCCGCGGATCTTCCTGTTCGACGAGCCGCTATCGAACCTCGATGCCGAGTTGCGCGTGCAGATGCGGGTGGAGATCGCAAAACTCCACAACGACCTCGGCAACACCATGATCTACGTGACCCATGACCAGGTCGAGGCGATGACCATGGCCGACAAGATCGTGGTGCTGCAGGCCGGGGTCATCGAGCAGGTTGGCGCGCCGCTCGAGCTATACAACCACCCGAAGAACCGCTTTGTCGCCGGTTTCATCGGCTCGCCGAAGATGAACTTCCTCGAGGCCAAGGTGGAAAGCGCCGACGGCGCCGGGGCCAAGCTCCGAACCGGTGGCAGCGAGATTGTGGTGAACCGCAAGGTCGATGCCGGCGATGCGGTGACCTTCGGGGTGCGGCCCGAGCATATCGGCATCACCGAAGGCTCGGGCGTGCAACTGGCCAATGTGAAGGTCGACCTGGTGGAGCAGCTGGGTGGGCAGACCATGGTCTACGCGACGACCGCCGATGGGCAGGCGATGATCATCGCCGTGGACGGACAGCGGCCGGTGGAGCTGGGCTCGACGCTGACGGCCTACGTGGACCCCGCGCGGTACCACGTGTTCGGCAAGGACGGGCGAGCAATCTAGACCAACAGGGTCTGGGCGATGGCGCTCCGCTTGGCGATGGCGCCGGCCGAGTCCGCCGGCCGCTCGAAATCGCGCACGAAGATCGCGACTGCGTCGTGCAGCGACGCCGTGGCGCTGAATGCAGCGTTGGCCGAGAGCGTCGCGATGTAGGCCAACATGATCGCGATGTTGCGCTCGGGATCGATCAGCTCGGCCGGATCGTGGCCATGGCCGACGCCCTTGAGATTGAGCTGGAACAGGCCATAGCTCTGCTCGCTGCCAGCCGACTTGATGTCGGGCTTGAGCCCGGATTCGCCGATGGCGTTGGCGATCGCCGCGATCTGCTGGATGACGCCATAGCCGGCCTCGGCGAAGCGCAGTGCGATGAGCTTGGCCATATCGCGGCGGGCGGCCGGGACTTCGGGAGAGTCGAAATTGATCCGGCCGCTGACTGCGCCATCGGGCAGCATGGCGGTGGCCGTGTCGTCGATCAGCTGGTCGCCGGCGGTCAGGACGAAGGGCTTCGTCGCCTCGAGCGCAGCCGTCAGCGCCGTCGATATCGCCTTCAGCGCCGCTTCGACGCTGCCGGTGCCGAGCAGCGCCGCGTCACGTGTGGCGAGGTTGGCGACGTCGATGCCGTCGCCGTTTGCGGACGCGAGATCGATGGCCGAGACGATGTCGGCGAGCTTGGCCTTCCGATCCTGCAGCGCTGCGACAGCCGCCTTGCTGCCTACCAGCTGAGAGAAATAGAGCTCGGCAGCGGTCGGCTGGCTACCGAGCAGGGCCGCAAACCGCTGCTGCGCGAGGCGCGCGGTTATGGCGAATACGGCGACCTGCAGGCTCCATGAACCGATTGCCTGAGGCGTGGCGTCCAGCATGAATTGCGGCTGCTTGCTGCTGAGCGCCCACTCGCCGGGCGAGAAGGCGTAGGGTCCTGTTCCGCCGCCAGCGGAGGCACCATCGGTGATGTTGGTGCGCAGCGCCGCGACGGCGGCAATGTAGTGGGCGCTGACGCCGAAAAGCAGCGCCTGCCAATGGCACTCGAGCGCGAAGAGCTGCTTGTCGAGCGGGCCCAGCGTGTCGGCCGCCTGATCGACAGCCGCGGCGCTGACCCAACCCTTGGGCGTTCCCGGCAGGTCGATCAGCGTGACCTCGAGCCAGGCACTGTGCGTGTTGCCGACGGTGACGCGGGTGCCACCGGGAACCTGCATGACCTCCGCACCATTGGGTGCGTCACGCAAGGTGCGCGTGTCCTTTAGTACCGCCATGACGACCTCCTGGGATGTTGAATGCCGGCGCGCCGCCGGCGGCTGGATCACTTGACGAGCGCGCCGGCTTCCCGGGCGTTGGCGACCTGACGGTCGGCGCAGGATTGACCGTTCGCCTCCCGTACCGCCTTGCGCAGCGCGTCCATCTGCACTGGCCCGATTCCGCGTGTGGTGATTTCCGGGTCGGGCTCGCCATAGCCGTCGAAGAACTCGGCCATCGCCTCGTGCGTCGCCGACCCGGGGTTTCCGTCGACCTCAGCGCAGATCGCGAGTTGCACGGCCTCCCACTGCCCGCGCCGCACCAGCTTCTCGTAGGCGTTGAGGCCAGGCGCTTCGGCAGGTGGCGTGACAACACCGGGTAGCCGGATATCGGCGTTTGCGAGCACGTCGGCAGGGCCGGCAGAGCGGACGCTCACCTCGATATTGGTGCCGGTCCGGCCGGCTTTCGGCTCCGCGACGCTGTCGCTGATGTGTTCGATGAGCTGGCCTTCGATGGTCACCGGCAGGCACATGTTGAGGTAGCCGCGGACCGCGCTGTAGGCCGAGGCGGGGCTATTGATGGTGCCCCGCTTGTCGTCGGCGGCCTGCTTGTAGGCGGCCATGGTCTTCTGCACGAACTTCTGCGTGTTGGCCGGCGGCAGCTCGTAGAGGAACGTGCCCGCGACCACATCGGTCATGCTGCCGGCGAGGCCGAAGGCCTGGGCGATCACGCCCATGGTGACGCTCGCCGTTCCGGTGATCTGGAGGATCGCGCTGGTGGTCTGGTCGAAGGCGTTGAGCCCCGACTTGATCGCCGCCGTCCGGCGGTTGAAGGCGAACAGCGAGTCGAAATAGACCGCGCATTCGTCGTCGACATAGTTGAAGCCGGCGAGCGCCACTTCGTACCAGTCGGAGCCGCCATAGCCGAGGACATCCGCGTCGGCGCGCAGCGCCTCGATCAGTATCTTGTGCTCGGACACGCTGGTCGCGACGGCCCTGCCGTCAAGCTTGGGCGAAACCACGCGCGGCGTCAGCGAAGAACACGCTGCTACGAGGATCACCAGCGCGGCCGCAAACGCACGCGCAACGATGCCTGCGCCGGCGATGTGCCGACGCGCTGAATTCAACGCCGCCATGATGAAACGCCCTGCCCCCGAGGCACCAACAACAAGATCGGCGCCGCCGAGAAAGAGGTATCACGCCGCCTGCGGACGTAACGTTGGGGAGACTACGTGGGGGATTCGACGGATTGGATCTGTCAGTTGTTGGCAGACGGCTCTCGGCGCCCCTACTGCCCCGCCAGCAGCTCCGCATTGCCGCCGCTGGCTGTCGTGTCGATGCAGACATGCCGCTCGGTGATCAGCCGTTCGGCATCGCTTGGCCGGGTGATGAGGGGGATGATCACGCCCTCGCGCCGGGATAGCGCTTGCCGCCAGGGGCGGAGGTCGGCGTCGGTGCCGAAATGCATGATCGCGTCGACGCTGAGGCCGGCTTCGATGGCGGCGGGCGACAGTTTCTTGTCGAGGCCGCCGATGGGCTCGCCATTGGCGCCGAGCGCTTCGGCGATGCGGCTGGCGCCGGGGGCGACGACGAGCACGCCGTTGCCCTGTTCCAGCGCCAATGTGGCCTGCTGCAGGGCGCTCTCGGTGCCGGGACCGAGGCAAAGCACGACCCCACGCGGCCAGGTGTAGAGCGTGTTGGATTCGCCGGTGGGGCCTGGCAGCGTCTGCTGGGCCGGCTCGATGCCGACGCGTTCGATGCCGATCTTCACCTGGTCGACGGCTGCGATGGCAAAGCCGATGGAAAGGCCGGAGAGCGGGTTGACGCTGGTGGAGGGCTCGAACCGCTCCTCCGGGCGCCAGAAGCGCTTGAGGTAGTTGGGGCCGCCGGCTTTCGGGCCGGTGCCACTGAGGCCTTCACCGCCGAACGGCTGCGAGCCGACCACGGCGCCGATCTGGTTGCGGTTGACGTAGATATTGCCGGCGCGGACGCGGTCGGAGATCTGCTCGACGCGGCCATCGATGCGGGTGTGGAGGCCGAATGTGAGGCCGTAGCCCGAGGCGTTGATGGCGGTGATGACGGCGTCGAGGTCTTCCGCCCTGAAGGTCGCGACGTGGAGGACCGGGCCGAAGATCTCTTCCTTCATCTCGGCGATACCCGAGACCTTGAGCACGGTAGGGGCGACGAACGTCCCCTGCTCCGGCGCGGCGAGCTGGTGCAGCACGGCGTCGCGGGCGGCGAAATCGGCGATGTAGGCATCCATCTTCGCCTTGGCCTTGGCATCGATCACCGGGCCGATATCGACGGAGAGGTCCCACGGGTCGCCGAGCTTCAGCTCGTCCATGGCGCCGTAGAGCATTTCGAGGGTCCGCTCGGCGGCGTCTTCCTGCACGTAGAGGATGCGGAGCGCCGAGCAGCGCTGGCCGGCAGACTGGAAGGCAGACGAGAGGATGTCGCGCACCGCCTGCTCGGGGAGCGCGGTGGAGTCGACGATCATCGCGTTGAGGCCGCCGGTTTCGGCAACAAGGGCGGCACCGGCCACCAGGTTGTCGGCCATCTTCACGTCGATGGCCTTGGCCGTGGCGAGCGAGCCGGTGAAGCAGACGCCATCGATGCGCGGATCGGAGGTGAGCACCGAGCCGACCACCGGACCGGAGCCGGGGACCAACTGGACCACCTCCTCGGGGATGCCCGCCTGGTACATCAGGCGGACGGCGAGCGCGGCGATCAGCGGCGTGGTTTCGGCGGGTTTGGCCAAGACGGTGTTGCCGGCGACCAGCGCGGCGGCGACCTGGCCGGTGAAGATGGACAGCGGGAAGTTCCACGGCGAGATGCAGGTGAACACCCCCAACGGCTGGCGGGGCTCACTCGCTTCAGCCTCGGCGGCGTAGAAGCGGAGGAAATCGACGGCCTCGCGGACTTCGCCGACGGCGTCAGCGAGCGTCTTGCCGGCCTCGCGGGCGCAGAGCGCGAAGAACTCGGCGGCGTTGTCCTCGTAGAGATCGGCGACCTGGCGCAGCAGCAGCGCGCGCTCGGCGACCGGGCGGGCGGCCCAGCCTGGGGCGGCGTCCTTGGCGGTGGCGATGGCCAGTTCCAGCGTCTCGGGCCCTGCCCCGATGGCGTCGCCCACCGGCTCGCCGGTGGCCGGGCTGACGATGTTGAACTGCTCGCCTTGGCAGCCGGCGACCAGCGAAGCCGGCACAGCGTGCCAGCGCTTCTCGCTCGGGCGAAAGCGGTCACGATCGGCCAGCAGGTACTGGACGACCAGCGGATCGGTGAGATCGTGGCCGCGCGAGTTGGCGCGTGTTGGAGCGAACAGGCCGTTCGGCGCGCGCACTTTGACCTTGGCGGTTTCGACCGCCTCGAAAGGGTCGTGTACCACCTCGGCGGCGGGCACGTCGCGATCGGCGATCATGTTGACGAACGAGCCGTTGGCGCCGTTTTCGAGCAGGCGGCGCACGAGATAGGCGAGGAGATCGGAGTGGCGGCCAACCGGCGCATAGATGCGGGTGCGGGTCTGGTGCTCGTCGTGGAGGATCTGGTGCAGCCGCTCGCCCATGCCGTGGAGGCGCTGGAACTCGAAGGCGTCGTTGCCGACGCCGAGGGTCTGCGCCAGCTCGAGCACAGCGGCGACAGTGTGGGCGTTGTGGGTGGCGAATTGCGGATAGATGCGGTTGGTCTTCGACAGCAACCGCTTGGCGTTCGCGATGTAGCTCACATCGGTCGCGGCTTTGCGGGTGAACACTGGGAAGCCTGATAGACCCAGCACCTGGGCGCGCTTGATCTCGCTATCCCAATAGGCGCCCTTCACCAGCCGCACCATGACGCGGCGATCGAGCTGCTCGGCCAGCGCCTCGATCCAGTCGATGACATGGCTGGCGCGCTGGCCATAGGCCTGCACCACGATACCAAAGCCGTCCCAGTCGCTGAGGCGCTCGTCCGAGAGAACGGCGGCGATGACATCGAGGCTGAGGTCGAGCCGGTCGGCCTCCTCGGCATCGATGTTGAAGCCCATGTTGGCGCCGCGGGCCATCATGGCGAGGGCAAGCGTGCGCTCGACCAGCTCATCCATCACCCGCTCGCGCTTCATGAATTCGTAGCGCGGGTGGAGGGCGGAGAGCTTTACCGAAACGCCCGGGTTATCCCGGACCGAGCCGGCCGTGGAGCGGGTGGCGAGCACGGCGATCGCCTCGGCATAGGCGGCGCGGTAGCGCTTGGCGTCGGCCTCGGTGCGGGCCGCTTCGCCGAGCATGTCGTAGGAATAGGTGAAGCCGTCTTTCTCGGCGCGGCGCGCGATGCGGGTCGCCTCCTCGATGTCGCGGCCGAGCACGAACTGGCTGCCGAGGATCTTCATCGCCTGCATCACCGCGGAGCGGATCACCGGCTCGCCGATGCGCTGCACGAAATTCTTGATAGTGCCGGCGATGCCTGCCCCGCCCTCGCGCAGCACCGAGCCGGTAAGGGTGAGCGCCAGGGTGGAGACGTTGACCAGCGCCGAATTGGCGCGATCGAGATGCTCGGCCCAGCGCGACGGCGCGATCTTGTCCTCGATCAGGTCGTCGATGGTGCGGTTGTCGGGGACGCGCAGCAGCGCCTCGGCGAGGCACATCAGCGCGATGCCTTCGTCGGTGGAGAGCGAATACTCGGCGAGGAAGGATTCCAGCATGCCCGAGGACTGGGCGGCGCGTACCTTCTCGACCAGGTTCAGCGCACGCGCGCCGATGGCGGCACGGTCCTCGGCGGAGAGCGCCGCATCGGCCTTGAGCCGCGCGATGGTCTCGGCCTCGTCGGCGAGGATGGCTGCCCGAATGCGGCCGCGGAGTTCGTTGAGATCGCCCATTTATGCCCCCGTGCCTGACTGTGGCACGCGTCGCTGATTTGTGTGGGGAAAATGTGATGGGCCGCACAGGATTTTAGCTGGACTAAAAGTCGCAGCGGTCATTCCGTCGCCAGGCCGGCGACGCTTCGGGTGGAGCGTCCGTTCCGAAGTTCCCGGCGTCGTGACTTGCATCCGAAACGACCGATCTATAGTATATCTTTCTGGAGATAGACGAACGACTTGACCGCCGGACACGAAGGCAAGACGTCGATGGCGACAGTTGCCGCGGCCATCTCTATCCGCGCGATTATTACAACATCTATGTTCGGCCGCCTGGGGCGACCAATACTGACAGATGTCGCGCAGGAAGGAGCTTACGTCATGAGGCTTCTTGCAAGGTTTACATCATTTAGATTTCTGATGGTTGTTTGCCTGGCTTTATTCTTGCCGGTGAGCGCAGCCAATGCCGCCTTGACCGATGAGCAACGGGATGCGTTGCGCACCTATTTCGAGGCCAACGACAAGGTAGCGTCGTTCGGCTCAAAGCCGCTGGAATTGCTGAACAGGCCCGAGCTGAACGATTTCTTCGAGCAATACGGCAACGCGTTGCTGCTGGTGCGCATCGGCAATGACCTGCAGAGCGCCAATGATGGCGAAGCGCTCAAGAAAGTCCTCGAAAAGATCGGTGAGGAAGCCCTCAAGAAGATGGGGAGCTTCGATCCGGCGGTCGCTGCATTCATGAAGGGCTTCAGCGCCTTCAGCTGGGTCAAGACCGGCATGGAGCTGGTAAACAAGTTCGTCTACGAGCCCGCTGTCACTCAGGCGGTGGTGGATGGGTATGCCCGGCGTCGCGACAACGGGGCGCCCCCCGAGGAGGCAATCGTCAACATTTCCTTCGGTGCGATGCGGGTCATGGCGACCGAGGAGTTCTTCAAGCAGTACACCAAGGATGCCCTCATCGTTCCGGGAACCAGGGACAAGCTGACTCCAGAGTGGGAAGCCAAGCTGGACCAGTTCCTCAACGCCTGGGTCGAAGACATGTACCAGCAGCAGCTGGCCGAGAAGGCCAAGGCTGCGCTCGCTGCAAAGGCCAAGGCTGCGGAGGGGGAGGTCGCGAGCCTCGACAAGCAGCTGCTCGAGATGCTGGGCGGCGAGGTCGATGAATCGATCGCGATCCTCCTCGATGCCTCGGGCAGCATGGAGGAACAGGGCCGCATGGATAAGGCCAAGGCCTCAGCGCGCCAGGTGATCGGCCAGATGAGCGGCAAGGTCGAGGTCGCCCTGATCGTCTTTTTCGAATGCGGAGACATCCGCGTCGTGCAGGACTTCACCACCACCTCGGCGCCGCTGCTGGCCGCCCTCGAACCGATCACGCCCAGCGGCGGCACCCCACTTGCCGCGGGTATCAGCTTTGCCAAGGAGCATTTGCGCGCCAACGGCAAGGGCAAGAGCCAGCGCCTCGTCGTCTTGACCGATGGGGCGGAGAGCTGCAGTGGCGACCTGATCGGGGCCGCCAAGGAATAGTCGAACCTCGCGCACAGGGGGACCTGATGAGCGCCAAGCGTATCGCCGCCACCCTCGCCTTCTTCCTGGCCCTGCTCTACCCGGCCGCCCAGGCGCAGCAGGCCCCGGGCCTGGTTCCTCCGCCAACTAGCGGCCAGCCCGCGGTTGGCCAAGGTCCGGGTCCTGCGCCCGGCAAGATCGACATCGACCTGCAGATCATCGGCTTCGGCGTCGACGAAGCGACCAAGGCGCAGCTGGAGGAAGCGGCCAAGGCTGGCGGCGGCCAGTACTACGCCGCCGAGAACCAGCAGCAGCTCACCGACGCGCTGGGCAAGGCGACAGGCCTCGGTTCGGGCAGCCCGGCAGACGCGTCGGCACGCCCGGCCGTGATGCTGGTGCTCGACGAGTCCAACAGCATGTGGGGCCAGATCGAGGGCCGGGCCAAGATCGAGATCGCCCGCGAATCCGTCCGCTCGCTGCTGCAGTCCTGGAACACCGCCGCAGACCTTGGTCTGGTCGCCTACGGCCACAACCGCACGTCCGACTGCACCGATATCGAGACACTGCGGTCGGTCGCCCCGCTCGACGCCGGCGCGTTCAGCACGCTCGTCGACAACCTGACGCCGCGCGGCAAGACCCCACTCACCGAGGCTGTTCGCCGCGCCGCCGACGACCTCGCGACCACCGACCGACCGGCCAGCGTCATCCTCTTCTCCGACGGCATCGAGACCTGTGGCGGCGACCCCTGCGCCCTCGCCGGCGAACTCGCCAAGATGGGCGTCAACTTCTCCGTCCACGTGATCGGCTTCTCGGTCGCCGCCAACGAAAAGCAGCTGGCCTGCCTCGCCGAACAAACCGGCGGGCTATACCTCACCGCCGACAACGCCCCGCAGCTGCAGCAGGCGCTGCAGACCGTCGCCAACCGTGCCGCAACGCCGGCGGCGACCGACCTCATCACGCTCGAGGCGCTCGACCAGGCCGGCAACGCCATCACCACGGGCGTCATCTGGACCGTTACCTCGCTGGCGAGCGAAGACACCGTTCCGCTCACGGCAGGCGTGTCGCGGCCAGCTCTGCCGCTGGCGCCCGGCCAATATCTTGCAGAGGCCGCTGTAGGAACGGCCACCGGCCGCACCCCATTCGAAGCCGTCGCCAAGCAGGCGCAGACCGTGCAGGTGCGGCTTGGCATCGGATCGCCGGTTCAGGCGCTGGCCTGCGGCGAGCCCAACAACAGCTTCGCGGCCGCTCCCCCGTTCGACATCGCGCGCGGCATTCAGGACAGCATCAGCCCGCAGGGCGATGTCGACTTCTGCGCGCTCGACGTTCCGGGCGCGGGGCTCCTGACGATTGCTGCGAACTCCATGCCCTCGCCTGTCGACCTCGTGGCGCGCGTCGACGACATCGATCGGCGGCTGGTGCGGGACTGGACATCCGCATTGCTTCCCGGTACCGCGCCGGCAGAAGCCGATTTGCCCGAGGCAGGGCGCTACATCATCGAGATGTCGGACAGCTACTCCGATGCGACCTCGCCCGACCCCTACTCGCTGGCGCTGTCCTTCACCCCGGCCATCGACGCAACCGAGCCCAATAACAGCCTGACCCGGCCCGCGATCCTGTCCCTCGGGACCCCCACGGATGTCGCCGTATTCCCGCGCACCGAGCACAATTTCCTCGCCGTGGAAGTGGAGGAGCACGGTGAATTGACGGTGACCGCCAGCGGCGTCCCCGCGGCGATCGATCCTGCGCTGCGCCTCTACGGGCCAGACAACGCCATGCTCCGCGACTGGCAGTCGACGCCAGCCGGCGTCGACAATACCTTCGTCGTCGATCTGCCCGGGCCCGGCCGCTATGTCATCGAGCTTGCAGATTCCTATGACGACGCGCGCTCGCCCGCTCCGCTGAAGCTCAACGCGGCGTTCATTGCATCACCGGATGCCAATGAGCCCAACAACACGAGCGTGGCTGCAACGAGCCTCGCCTTCGGCGTGCCAACCCAGCTCACCATCCTGCCGCGCGGCGACCGCGACAACTTCGTGCTCGACGCCGCGCACCGCGGCCGCCTGTCGATCGCGGCCACTGGCGTCGCGGGGATCGAGGTGGCGATGCGGCTGGTCGACAGCAACCTCAACGTCGTCCGCGATTGGGCGACGGCACCGGCCGCGGGCGCCCCCTTCACCTTCGATGCCGACCTGCCCACAGCTGGCAAGTACTGGCTGCTGGTGGCCGACGCCTATGACGACGGGCGTTCCATTCTGCCGGTGACGCTGACCGCGACGCTGACCGCCGCCGAGGACGCGCTCGAGCCGAACGACCGCCCACGGGACGCCAAACCGCTCGCGCTCGGCTCGCCCTTGCAGGCCAGCATCCTGCCGCGCGGCGATCACGATCTCTACCTGCTCGATGCCACCGCGGGGCCGCTCACCGTCCGTGCCTCTCAGGTCCCCGTCAACATCGACGTCGCGATGCGCCTGCTCGACGCCAACCTCGACGTAGTCGCCAACTGGACGTCCTCGCCTGCCCCCGGCGCCGATGGCGAGCTGAAGCTCGAGGTGCCGGCCGGCGGCCGCTACTGGCTCGAAGTGGCCGACAGCTACGACGACGCAAGCGCGCCGGACTCGTTCACCTTGACGGCGACGCAACCCTAGTCGGGCCGGCGCGCTCGGGAACCTGAACCGAGCCTGAACGCGCCTCTCATGCGAAGCTCACTGACCATCTGCTAGGTTCAACACTGGGGGCATGGTTGCCAACTTGGAAGCGAAGGACCCCCAAAATGAAACAGATCTTGGCGATTGCAGCACTGGCCCTCACCGGTACATTTGCTCCGCTTGCTCATGCACAAGACGACATCGCGTTGGGTGAGCCGGGATATGGCGGGACTGGCTGCCCGGGTGGCAGCGTCTCGGCGACCCTAAGTCCTGACGCGAAATCACTGAGCCTGCTGTTCGACGCCTATTCGGTCGAGGCGGGTGGCGACACCGGCAGGACGTTCGACCGCAAGAGCTGCAACGTTGCCATCCCGGTACTCGTCCCGCAGGGGCTTTCCATCTCCGTCCTGGCCATCGATTACCGCGGCTACAACAATGTCCCCGTCGGCGCCAACTCGCAGTTCAACGTCGAGTACTTCTTCGCGGGCGCGCGTGGCCCGACCTTCACTCGGAGGTTCAATGGCCCCAAGGACGAGGACTATCTGATCCACAATGAACTGGTGGCACAGGCCATCGTCTGGTCGGCCTGCGGTGCAGACGTGAACCTGCGCACCAACTCGAGCATCAGGGTCACCACCACCGGCAACAAGCAGGCCCTCGCAACCGTTGATTCCGAGGACGTGAGCGCCGCCATCGTCTACCTGCTTCAGTGGAAGCAGTGCTAGCGCACCTCACCCGGGCAAAGGGGACGGCACGCGCCGTCCCGCTTGCTCGGGGACGGACGCCGGGAGTCGGCGAATAGCAGGAGGCTTGGGGGTAGGAACGGGGAGTTTCACCGTGCGAGCCTTACTGTTGGCCTTATCCATTCTCGCGATCAGCCTGCCTGCCTACGCCCAGACCGGTTTGCGCCTGGGCAAAGCAAGCTACGGCGGAACAGGCTGTCCCGCCGGCACCGCAGCAGTGGCGCTGAGTGCCGACAAGAAGAGCCTCAGCCTGAGGTTCGATCGGTACCAGGTTGCCGCGGGCGGAAGCCGCAGCTTCGACCGCAAGAGTTGCAACCTGGCCATTCCCCTCAGTGTTCCCCAGGGCATCTCGGTGTCGGTCGTGGCGGTGGACTATCGCGGCGTCAACCGCCTGCCGGCCGGCGCCAAGGCGCAGTTCAGGGCCGAGTACTTCTTCGCCGGAGGGCGCGGGCCGGTCCTGACGCGGGCCTTCGATGGACCGCTACAGGGTCGGTTCGCGTTATCCGACACCATCGGAGCCAAGGTGTGGTCGGCGTGCGGAGCGGACGTCATCCTGCGCAGCAACACCAGCCTGCGCGTCAGCACCAGCGGGGGGCGCGCGGCATCCTCGAGCATCAGGTCGCAGGACATCAAGACCGCCATCGTCTACCGCCTGCAGTGGCGGAACTGCTAGAAAGGCCAGCGCATGAACATCAAGTTCGTTTTCGGCTTCCTCACGCTCGCACTCGCCAACCCCCTTGCCACCGCTGTCATGGCGCAGGACGGATGCCCGCAGGGCACCTATTCGGTGGTCAACTCGCCCGACGGCACGGCGCTGAGCATTCTCTTCGATGCGTTCCTGGTTTCCGCTGGGGACGAGCAAAAGCAGTGCAGCCTGTCGGTTCCCCTGCATCTGCCGGAGGGCTACAGCCTCGGTGTCTACCGCGTCGACTATCGCGGCTATGCGCACCTGGCACGCAAGGAAACGTCGGAGCTGACCGTCGACTACCAGTTGGGTCCGCGGAACAAGGGCCGCCACTTCCGCCGCACCACCAAGGGCGAGCACGATGGCGAGTTCCTGTTCACCGAAAACATCGGCGCCGGCCTGATGAAACGGGTGGGTTGCGGCGACGAGGCCGTCCTCAACGTCTCGGTGAAACTGGCGCTGACTGGCGCCGGTGAAGCGATGGCGACGCTGGACTCGGCGGACGGCGCCGCCAAGGGCGGGCTGATCTACTACTTCGACACCAAGAAATGTAAACCGTGACCGCTCTGGGCCATGAGTTGCCTCTCGTGGGCGACTGCTTTGAGCCATAGGCCATCGTCGCCCTTGCCTAGCTCCCGTGGTGGCGGCTACGGATCGGAGGAACGGTGACAGGCGCGCATTTTGACGGATACAAGCCCGCTAGTGTTGTTTCGCACTCCCTATTTCCGGGGGCCGGTGCCGCTCGAGGGCGTGCCGGCGGGGCTACGCGGACATTTCACCACCGATGCAGCCCGGATTGCGGAAGCCGACGCGGTGGTGTTTCACATCCCCGACTGGAGGCCTAGCCAGTTACACGACACGCCGAAATATCCCGGACAAATGTGGGTGCTGTGGTCCATGGAAAGCGCCATCAACTACCCGCGCATGGCCGACCCTGCGTTCCTCAGCCATTTCGACCTGACGGTTACCTACGAGCGTACGGCTGACGTCTGGTCGTCTTACCTGCCGGGCCTCGCGCGATGGAACGCGGCCCTTGGCTTGACGCAGCCCGAGAAGACCGAGGCTGCCCCGCTCGTCATGTTCCAGACGGCGATCATCGATGGGTGCGGCCGCAACGCCTTTTCGCGCGCCCTGATGCGGCAGATTCCCGTCGACTCCTACGGACGGGTCTATCGCAACCGCGAGCTCGGCGAGGACAAGGGCCGGCAGAGCAAGCTCGACACCATCGCGCGCTACCGCTTCTGCCTGTCGCTCGAGAACTCGATCGGCGCCGATTACGTCACCGAGAAGCTGTTCGATCCGCTGCTGGTCGGCACCGTGCCGGTCTACCGGGGCGCCCCCAACGCCGCCGAGTTCGCGCCTGAGCACTCGTATGTCGACGCCGAGGCCTATGGCGGAACCAAGGGCCTCGCGGAGTACCTGCGACACCTGATGAACAGCCCGGACGAGTACGAGGCCTACTTCGCCTGGCGTAGCAAGCCGCTGCCGGTGTGGATGCGCGAGAAGCTGGAGGCGACGGCGACGCCCTCTTGGGTCCGGCTTCTCGAACTGGTCCGCGAGGCACGGGCCGATCACAGGCGGGGCAGGCCCAGCCTTCCCTTCGGGCTCATGGCTGCGTTGTCCGCGCGCAGCACGCGGCTGGCTCGGCGGTTGACCGGCAAGCCGACGACGAAGGTGCAGTTCCAGTGACGGCAGATCCGGCTAGCCGCGACGCGGCGCACACCCTGCTTTGCGCCTGCATCAGGTTCGATGCCGATGCGGCGCACGCCGATGAGCTCAAGGTGCGCATCGACGTGATCGGGTGGGACCGCTTGCTTGCTTACGCCGACGAGCAGCGCCTGGGGTCGGTGCTGGTGCGCGCGGTGGCGCGGCAGGGGCTCGCCCCGGCGGTGCCGCCGCTGACGTTGCCGGATGGACGGATGACGGTCACCAAGGCCCTGGCGCAGCGCGAGGCTGACCATGTCGCCCGTCGGCTGGTGCTCAGGGAGCGCCTCGCGGAGATCACAACGGCCCTCGGTCGCGCAGGGATCGTGCCAATCGCGCTAAAGGGAGGCCGCTCGATCGTCACCGGACACCCGGACTGGCGGCACTTGCGCGACATGGACCTGCTCGTTGCGCCGCACTGGGCAGTCGAGGCGCAGGAAATCGTGTTGTCGCTGGGGTATCGGCTGGACGGCAAGCCCCGCCCTCGACTCGTCCATCACCACCTGCATGAGCTCTATCGTGACGACCTGCCCGGCTGGGTCGAGATCCACCGTCGCGGTGGCCCGTCGCGGGTAGAGCAGTTCCTGCCCACCGCAGAGCTGATCGCCGCCGCGGTCGCCTCCCCGACTGGTGTCGCGGTATTGCCGCCCCACCTCAGCGTGCTGCACGGCATGGTGCACCACCATGTCGGGCACCGTGCGGTGAAGCGGGCGCTGATCGAGCCCAAGGGCCTCTACGAGTTCGCCGCCGAGGTGATGGAGTTGGGTGCGGACGAACGTTACGCACTGGTCGCGCGAGCGGCGCGCCATCCGCGGCTGCTGGCGATCCTCGAGCTCTGGGTTGCGACGGCCGTCGACTTGTTCGGCATGCCCGTTGTGGCGCCGCTGCGGCTGGCCGAGGACGCCATGCAGTGGTGGGAGAACATGCGCGCGGCCGAGGGTGAGACGGGCATCGGTCCGGAACTGCGTGCGGCCAGACACCCGGAGCGCATGCGGCGAGCCCAGGGCGGCGAAAGTACCCTGCGACGGATGTACTGGTGGCTCGCGATGCCGCTGACCTTCGTCAAGCGGCCGATGATCCTGCCTCGACCGATGCGCCGCCAAGCGCCAACGCCTTGACGCGGTACTCGAGCACATCGGGTGCAGCGGCGGCGGCGCGGGCGAATGCCGCGGCGGCGCCGGTCCGATCCCCCATGCGCAGGAGCGCAAGCCCCATGAGGTCGTGGGCGTAGCAGCCAAAGATCCGCCGGTCATGCGCCAGAAGGTCGTCACAGAGGCTCTCCGCATCCTGGGCGACGAGCGCTTCCAGATCGGCCAGTGCGGCATCGGGCGCGCCGGCGTCGATCTGGGCGTGCGCGCGAAGGAAGCGAAGACTCCAGTTGGCGGGGTAGAGTTGAAGCCCGGTCTCGATCAACTCGCGCACATCCTCGCCGCGTTGCGCGCGGAGGCGGGCGTGGGTGTGAATCAGCATGCTGCGGAGGATGCGGCTCGATCGATCGGCAGGCACGGCGCGCGCCACGCCTTCCGCCGAGACGGCGATCGCCTCGTCTGTCTCACCGAGCCCGGCGAGGGTGTGTGCGAGGTCGTTCCAGTAGTAAACGCGGTCCGGATCGCGGAGGACGGCTGCCCGCAGCAGTGGCAGGTTGCGCAGGTACTTCCGGGTCATATCGCCGTCATAACCCAGGTGGACGAGCTTTGCCGGCACGTCGATCACGCGGGCGCCGATGTCTCGCTGCAAGACGTCGAGATCAGGCCGGATCGTCTCGTGCATGGCGCCCTTGAAGCGCAGCCGCGGATCATTCCGGAACAGCCGATACTCGCGGAACAGCGTCCGGTTGCTGGCCACTCGGAAGACGAGGCGAGCGCAAAAGACATCGGGCGAGGAAAGGCCCTCGCGCAGGTCCTCGCGCGTTGTTCCTACCAGCCGCTCATCGGCATCGATGTAGAGCAGCCACTCACACGAGGCAGCCGCCAGGCCAACATTACGAGCCGCTGCAAAGTCATCGTGCCATGCATACTCGATCACACGGGCGTCGTGCCGTCGCGCGATATCAATGGAGGCATCGGTGGAGCCCGTATCGACGACGACGACCTCGTCCACGAGGCCCTGCAACGACGACAAGCAGCCGTCGAGAAACGGCTGCTCGTTCTTGACGATCATGCAGGCGCTGATCCGGGGACCAGCACCAGCGCCAGATTCAAGAAGCGTTGCCAGCGGCCAGTGCCGGGCTGACGGTGAGACCGCCAATGGCAAAAGACACCACCACCGGGGCCGCGAAGGCCGAGGTGGTCACCAGCTTGCGCAGCGCGGCGCGGCGGCCCTGGTCAACAGTTTCGAGCGCCTGTTCGAGCCGCTCATGTTCATTCTTTTCGGACAAAGCAATCCCCTAAAAATGATCCCTCAACGACGAAATGTTGGCGCGTAACGTCGATTACGTCAACTGGCTGCGATCTTGCGCAGGTGCCATTCCGCAGTATCGAGGTCTCCGAGCAACAGTTGGTACGCCGGCACCTCGAGCGCGAGGCGGCGCAAACGGCCAGTAGCGGCGGCAACGCCAGCGCGCGGGAGCATGATCTCGCCCATCAGGCGGCCGAAGGCTTCGTTGCCGGCGATCCGCCGCGCGGCCGAGCGGCCGCCATGGTTGGCAACGAGAAAGACGATCGCGTCGAGGTGTCCGGCGCGAATCACCCATGGCCTGCCGCCCACCGCCGGACTGACCGAGCGGATCGCTGTGCCGTCCCAGTTGAGGATCGATGGCGCCTCGAGTATCGCGTCGGGAAGGCCGGCGACGAGTTGCAGGCTCCCCTCTTTCACGCGCAGCGTGCGAGGCCGGGCGATCACTTCGCTCTCCCGGATCATCAGGTGCTCGTCGCCCTCAACGTCGTGTCCGGCCATCGCGAGGTGCAGCGAGAACGTGCTCTTGCCGCAGCCCTTGTGACCGACCATCAGCACTCGCCGCCCCTCGACCACGACCGTTGCGCCGTGGACGAAAGGGGTATCGGGATCGCCCTCGACGAGGTCCGTCAGCACCACCCGGTGCATGGCGCCGATCAGGTGATTGGGTGTGCCTTCGATGCTCTCCTCACCCGGCACTGAAGCGACGAGGAAGCCGTCCCGAAAGTGGATCGGAACATCGACGGGCTCGAGCGACAGCCCCGGCAGCGCAGGCTCGGCTCCAACGAAAGCCAGCAACGCGCCGATCTCGGCGGTGGGGGGATGGAGACGGTACTCGCGTCTCAGGGTGCGGCAGATGACGGGGCGCAAACGACGAGTCCTTCATCGAGCAGCGATGCGAGGCACTCGCGGACCGCCTCCGTGGGCGAGGCGCCGAGGCCAAAGGCATCGGCGAGGAAAATCTCGATCTCGCCGGCGGTCTTGCTGAGGCCGCACAGTTCATAGACGACGAGAGCTGTGGGATTGAGGAAGTGCACCCGCTCGCGGTCATTCTGATAGACCATGGCACCGTCGGGAACGCGATTGAGCTCAACGCCGTCAACGGTGTGGAACTTCGTATCTGGGGTGATTTCGGTCATCGCATCGGTCTCCTTAGGCCGGCAGTCATGTAGCGGCAATGTCGCGCAGTCGGCAAGCGAGGCGCTCGACGGCTTGCGCCCGGTCGTAGCTTGCGCGGACGATCTCGTGCGCGGCCCCGGCCCGTGCGGCGCTCGCCTCGCGGTTCTGCAGCGCATCCAGAATGGCCACGGCAAAGTCATCGGCTTCGTCTGCGACGAGCACGTCGCGGCCGGCGACGAGGGGCAAGCCACGGGCCCCAAGGCTGGTGGTGACGATCGGGACCCGATGCGCTGCAGCTTCCAGGAGCTTCATCCGGGTCCCTGCCCCGGCGCGCAGCGGAGCAACGAAAAGCGTTGCAGCGGCATATGCATCGGCAACGTCGGGGACGTCGCCGCGCAGCTCGACGCCGGGATGCGTTCCGAGATCGTCCACACGGTCGGGGTCGCGGCCGACGAGCACTAGCCGAACGGGTCGCTTGGCCCGCCTCTGCACGATCGGCCAAATGTCGTGCACCAGCCAGCGCGCTGCATCGACATTGGGTGAGTAGCCGAACGCGCCGAGGAACAGCAGCGTCCCGCCGTCGTCGCTGCGGTCATACTTGCCTGGGAGGACTACCGCATTCTCGATGATTTCCAGCGCCAGACCGGGATGCCGCCGGCCAATCCATTCCGCGTCGCGCTCGCTTGAAATGAAGTGCCGGATGACACCGGACGCCGAGCGGTCGATCAACGCAGACATTGCCGTGGCCTCGGCCTCTGCCCACGTGGCGCCGGCCGGATCACTATCGCGCAGCGTCGCCCCGACCTCCTGGTAGGAGGTCCACTCGTCCTCATCGAGGTCCATCGTCGTGCGGGTTCCCGATGCAACCGAGAGCGCGTCGGCGAGATAGGAGCGGCCGACATGGACCAGGTCGTATGTCCCCTGCCCCACAACAGCCCGAAGCTCGGTCAGCACCGGCACGGAGAGGTGGGCGGCCAGCGAGCTACGGCCGTACGACCGAAACGCCGCAACGCGAGCCGCCGGATCGGTCAGTCGCACCAGAAGCGAAAAGTGGGTGTCCTGCCTCCCCGCCACTGGGATGTGTGTCGTCTGCACGCCGAGTTCATCGGGCAGCGTTCGCGGGTTCTGGGATCCTCCGGCGATGGGGAGAACCACCAGGTGCGTGTCGAACACCCGGCTCAATGCCTCAAGGAACATGCCCTGCCGCATGGCGAGGCCATTGCCAGAGCGAGCCGGCATGATCGGCGCGACGTGCAGCGCCCGTGGCCGATCGTTCATCCGGGAATCTCGGCGCGGATGTAACCGACCTCGAATTTCAGGCTGCGATCGACGTCGCGGTGCGTTAGCGGTTGCCCCAGGCCGTCGGCCAGGGCGCGCAGCCGCTCGCCGACGCCCTGGTCCGGCTGGGTTTGGGCCAGATGCTGGAGGCGATCCCGCACGCCAGGGACGACTTCTGACAACAATCTCAGTGCATCAGCCAGCCGCGGCTGCGGGTCGCCGTGCCCTCCGAAGGCCCCGCCCGCCCGCAGCAGGTCGTCGACGAGCCCGGAGTGGTCCGGGCTCGACACGGACTGGCCGCGTCCTCCAGGAACGAGGCTGACGCTGACCGTCGGCAATCTATGTCGCCTGCCTCTCCAAAGGTTGTCGGTGCCGCGCTCCAGCACGTAACTCTGCTGGTCGCCCCCGGAGAGGATCAGCCGCACCTTGTTGCCAGTCGCCTCGACCCACCAGTGGCGGCGGTCGGCGGCCCGCCCTTGGCCGATTTCGGCCTGTGGCTCGAACTTGATGGAGAAGGCCGGCTCGTCGCCTGCTTCGAACACGTACGGTCCCTGCGCGATCAGTTGTTGCTCGATCTCCCGCGCCTCAAGGCTGCGATCGGGCGGGGTGAAGACGTGGCCGCTCCAGCGGCGTTCGAGCTCCGCGAGGGCGGCAAGACAGGCCGTCTGGTGCTGGAAGCCGAACAGTTCCCGCTGCTCCGCCCCATACTGCCACTTGGCGTTGGTGCGGTGTTGGAACAGGGCGTTGCCCTCGAAGTCGCGCTGCACGAGCATGAACTCGTCGACATAAGGCCGGTAGGGCACGAGCGCGTACGGCGCGCCCAGCATCTGCCATGCCAACAGGTATGTGTCCTTGTCACCGTAAATCAGCTGATAGATGTCCTCGGCCGCCTCGTTCAACCTCACGGCGGCGGCGAGCCCTGCGGCGTGGCGGCGGCGATCGACGAGAAGCTGACCGCTCTCGAACGAGACAGCGCGTCGTGGCTCGAGCCCGAGCAGCGGCCAGATGCCGTTGTCTTTGCGCAGATCGACGATGTCGGGCCAGAACACCGCACCGGTCTGCGCATATTGCGGCCAATCGAAACAGGCGGCCGGATCGCTGACCGGGACTTGATCTGCATCGAGCAACAGCACCTCGGCAAAGCGGCTGTGCAGAAGGGCGAACGACTTGAGCTGCCAGCCGTCCTGGATGTTTGCGCCCGTCGCTGCGATGAGCGGCACTGCATCGACCAGCCGGACATCAAGAGGCTGCACCAGGGCCGCCATGGCCGGAGAAATCTCGGCCTGGCCGAAGTACCAGAGCTCCACCGGGATCGATGACCCCAGCGTATGCCGAAGCACATTCAGCAGCACATAGGCATTGGTGAAGATCCGCGCGCCGCCGGCCACAACGACGAGCCCGCGTCCGGTGCCTTCGAGGGGCGGCTGATCGCGCGCCGCAGTTCGGATCTGGGTGGCCAGCTGCCGGACACGTTCGGCTGCAGCCTCTGCCTGGTTCATCGATCGACCCTGATGGATGCCACGACGGCCACCGACCGATCGCAGCTTGCGCCTTGTGCGCTCATTAGATTTGATCGCGCCGCCCGGAGCAACCATGTCGACGACGCAAGTGCCAGATCCCAACATCCTGATCCTGACCCCGATGAAGAGCGCGGCGCGTCACCTGCCCCGCTATGTCGAACTGATCGAGCAACTGGACTGGCCGCGCGAGCAGCTGTCAGTCGCGTTGCTCGAAGGGGACAGCACGGACGATACCCATGAGGTCGCCGAGGCGCTGCTGCCACGGCTAAGCAGCCGGACTCGGCGAGCGCAGCTGTTCCATCGCGATTTCGGCTTTTCGATTCCGGCTGGCGTGCCGCGCTGGGCCCCCGCTTTTCAGCTGATGCGGCGGGCGGTGCTGGCACGGGCCCGCAACCACCTGCTCTTCCGCGCACTCGACGACGAGGACTGGGTGCTGTGGATCGATGTCGACGTCATCGACTATCCAGCCGACGTGCTGCGGCGGCTGCTGGCGACCGGGTTCGATATCGTTGTGCCCAATTGCGTCAAGCGGCCCGGCGGCAAGACCTTCGACGCCAACAACTGGACCAACGGCGGCGCGACGACGCTGTCGGATCGGAGAGGCAGCGGCGCCATGCGGCTCGATGCTGTCGGCGGCACGATGCTGCTGGTCCGCGCGGACCTCCACCGGGACGGGCTGGTATTCCCGCCTTACCCCTATGGCGTCGAGAGCGCGCATGTTCGCCCGCGCCATCCGGTATGGGGCAAGGGAGAGATCGAGACCGAGGGCCTTGGCGTCATGGCGGCTGACATGGGCATCCAATGCTGGGGCCTGCCGGACCTCGAGATCATCCATGCCGATGAGTAATCTCATCCGCAGGCTGCGGGGGCAGGCTCGGCTGGTGAACATCGACCTTATCGGCCTGCCGCGCTTCCGCATGGAGACGCATGGAAGGGCCGATATCTTCGTCTCTACCGCCATCGAGGACTGGGGCAGTTGGGAGGGCAGCAGCACGGCCATCGTGCTGCAACTGCTGCGCAACGCAGCGGACTTCATCGATGTCGGGGCCAATATCGGCTGGTACACGCTGGTCGCGGCGCACGCGCTGGCTGGCCGCGGGCACGTCCACAGCTTCGAGCCCGATCCCGCCCATCTCGTCAAGCTCAGGGCCAATGTCGCGGTGAACCGGCTCGACAATGTCACTGTCAGCGAGCTGGCGCTGTCGGACCACACCGGCACGGCAACACTTCATCTCAACGCGCTCAACCGCGGCGACAACAGCCTTTTGCCCCTCGCAACACGGCGGGGTTCGGCAACAGTGAAGCTGGGACGCCTCGACGATTATTCCGGATTGAGCCGCGAGCGTCCCCTCATCATCAAGATCGACGTACAGGGTAGCGAGATCGACGTTCTTGCTGGCGCTCGCACGCTGCTCGAGAGCCATCCGCACGAGATCGTGCTGCTGTGCGAAATCTCGCCTTCCGCACTCGCGGTGGGCGGACGAACGGCGTGGGAGCTCACCAGCTTGCTCGACGAGCTGGGCTTCCTGGCGGCGCGCATCGACCGCGTCAGCCCGCGGATCATCCCGATGAGCTGGGAGCGGGTGGTAGAGATACTCGTTGCCGAGGATGCTCGGCGCCCAGGGGCAGACGGCGATGTTGTCGCCTACCGACGCATCGACGGGCTGATGGCGTCGATTTTTAGTGGAACAGGATTTCAGCAAGCATGACCAGACATGTATTGGTCCTTGGTGCCGGAGGGTTCATCGGCACGCACCTGGTTCGCCGGCTCAGCGCCGAAGGCTGCCGGGTCCACGGGGTGGACCTGAAACACCCGGAGTTCTCTGCTTCGGCCGCCGATCGCTTCACCATCGCGGACCTTCGCGACCCGCAGGCCTGCGCGGCGGTCATCGACCAACCCTACGATGAAGTGTACCAGCTGGCCGCCGACATGGGCGGGGCCGGCTACATCTTTTCCGGCGACAACGACGCGCAGATCATGCGCAACTCCATGGCGATCAACCTGAACGTGGCTGAGTGTAGCGCGCGGCAGGGCGTCAAGCGCCTGTTCTATTCTTCATCGGCCTGCATCTACCCGGCCCGCAACCAGACCGATCCGGCGCACCCCGATTGCAGCGAAGACTCGGCCTATCCGGCCGATCCCGACAGCGAGTACGGATGGGAGAAGTTGTTCTCCGAGCGGCTCTACATGGCGCACGCGCGAAACTCCGGAATGGCCGTGAGGATTGCGCGCTACCACAACGTGTTCGGCCCAGAAGGCGCGTGGAACGGCGGGCGCGAGAAGGCTCCAGCCGCCATCTGCCGCAAGGTCGCCGTGGCGCAGAGCGGCGACGAGATCGAGGTCTGGGGCGACGGCAGGCAGACCCGCTCGTTCCTTTATGTCGATGAGTGCCTTGAGGGAACACTGCGCCTGATGCGCTCGGACTTCAGCGGCCCGGTCAATATCGGCTCCGACGAGATGGTAAGTGTCGACACGCTCGTCGATATGGTCGCGGCAATCGCCGGCAAGCGGCTTCACAAACGCCACGTCGCCGGCCCCACCGGCGTCAGGGGCCGCTCGTCCGACAACCACCTGATCGAAGAACGCCTGCACTGGCGGCCCACTGCTAAACTGCAAGACGGGCTCAAAATGACCTATGCGTGGGTCGAAAAGCAGGTTGCGCTCACCGATTGAGCCCACGCTCGGGCAAATTCGTCCGAGCGTCGGGAGCAAGTCTCTGCTCTATGGCCAGGGGTATTCCGGCACTTCGATTCCGGCTGCAGCCAGCCGTTCGGCAACGATGCGCCTGTACTTCACAGCGTTCCCGACCTTGGCCACGCGAAGCGTCGCGACCTCGCCCGCCGAGAACGGCACATAGTTCGGGGGCAGAGAAGGACCCGCCCACTTTTCCATGATGTAGTTGAGCACGTCCGCAATCTCGGCATCGGAAAGGCTCGAGCCGATGACGCCGGGGACATGCATCAGGTACGCCCTCCCCTCGGGCAGCCCGGCAAAGGCGCCGACCTGATCGACGAAGTTGGGTATTCCCGCGCCGGGTAGTCCGGTGCCATCGGCGACGTGGCAGCCGATGCAGCGCAGCACATAGTTGGTCTCGGCCGTTCGATCTGCGGCCACGGCGCCCGTAGCGAAGACGAGCGATAGCAGGAAGAGCAGCGCGCGCGTCATGGGAGCAGTCCCTTTCGAAGCGATCGTAGGTCGGCGTGCGTGAGTGGAGCCCCCCGCGTTTCCCTAAAGAGCTCAGGTGAAATGGTGAGGCCCAGACCGTTGAGGTCGTTGAGGACATAGTCCGCCACAGCCGACATATCTTGGTCCGACATCCACGCCTGCGACGGCATGGCAAGCCCGGTATAGGTGTTGCCGTCGGCGACAATGGTCCCCGACAGACCGCCGGTTAGAACGCCAGCGACGTAGCTTGCGGCTTTCCCGCCCAGCGCGCCCCAGAGCTCACTGTCCACCAGCGGTGGCGCGAGGCCCGGCGACCCCACGCCGCCGAGTTGGTGGCAGCCGCTGCAGTTGTCGTTGAAGAGCAACTCGCCGGCCTCTCCCGCATGGGCTGGCGCTGCGAGCAGCGCCAGCACGACTGGAATTGGCGAAAGCCTCATTCGGCGATACCGACGACAACCGAGAGGGTGCAATGGATGCCCTTGTCGCCATTGGCCACGCACCAGCTGGATTCGCTGGCGAGCCCCATGCGATAGCCGGGCCGATCGCCTTCCTGGCGCGAACAGCCGCCGTCGCCACAGCTGCCGCCCTTGCCGCAGCAATCGTTGTAGGAGACCAGGTAATCCTTGCCGTCGTTGGGGTTGCGGCAGGTGCCGACCCAGGCGACCTTGGACGGCGTCGAACCAGGCGGGCATTGCGTCACCGACCCGCCGCACTGGGTGCAAAGCGTCCCGTGCAGGGAGCAGTATCGCCAGTATTCGCAGTCGGTCGGAAGCTCCTCCGGCTCGCCGAACCCTCGGGCGAAGGCGACGCCGTTCGAATTGTCGTAGGGAAGCATGGGGAGGACGGCGCCCCCGACCAGTGCCCAGCCTGCCTTCTGCAGGAAGCTGCGGCGGCCGGCGACGCTGGCGATGCGACGCGCTTTAGCCTCCGCCATCGTGTCCATCCATTCCATTACATTGTCGATAAAGCTGGCCACTGTGGCTCTCCGTCTTGAAGGGGCTTTCGGGTCGCGTGTCCCACGCGGCTAGTGCTGAACTGCCGGCTGCCGGTCCAGGTAGGACTGGATCGACGCGACGTTCATGTCGAAGGCATTGAAGAGGCTGTCGAACTGCTCGCGGCTGTTGATCAGGCCCTTAGCGCGAATGGTGCCGTGCTGGTCGAGGAGGACCGCGTAGGGCAGCCGTGCCACGCGATAGGCGAGGCCGAGTTCCGTGGACACCACGTAGGGATAGCTCGAGAGTTCGGCGGTTTCGATGAAGCGCTGATGCTGTGCCTTCTCGCCGTCGCTCGCGAACACGACATCGAGCCAGCTCCCCTCCGCCTTGCGGACCGATTTGATGATCGGCAGCAGCTTCTTGCAGACCGGACAGGTCGGGGAGAGGAAGAAGACGAGCGTCGACCGGCCCGGCTTTGGGCCCAGCGCGACTGAGCCGCCGGTAAGGCTGGGCAGGTTGAACAGCGGCGTCTGCTGGCCGACCTCCGGGCCGGAGTCGTTGACCAGAGCGCCCATGGGAGAAACCCGCTCGAACAGGATGCCGACCTGGCGGCCAAGGGCCAGCAGCGCGACCGTCAGAGCGACGACCATCAGAAAAAGGGCGGCAAGTGCAAAGATGATGAGGTTCATGTCTTGGATTCCTGGATCACGGTCAGCGCGAGAGCCGAGCCACGGATGAGTTTGCGATAAGCTGCTCGGCGAGCAGGAAGGCGATCCAGAGCGAGATGCCGCACGCTATGGCTGTGATCGCGCCGGCTACATCGAGCGCGTACGGACCGAGCATTGCCGCTCCGATGGCAAGCAGCGCCAGGACGGCGTTGCGCCCCACCAGCGTCCACGACAGGGGCTGGACCGCGCCGCCGCAGCCGCACTCGATGCTGGTGCGCCCGCGCCGGATGTTCACGGCCATGGCGCCGGCGTAAATCGCCAGCAAAGCGGCCGCCACAATCAGGCCGGCAGCCTGCGCGCCCGGCACCAGTTGCAGCAGGACAGCCGCGAGCTCCGCCCCCACGATGCCCATCGACACCGGCCGCACGAGCCGTTCGCCGAACAACTTGTAGTCGGCGACGAAGCCGGTGAACTCGGTGAAGGCCCCGAGCTTGTGCCAAACGGCGCGCACAAAGATCAGGACGACGAAGACAGTGGTGGCCGCGGAGGCCAGCGACCCGAACGAGCTCTCCGTCATGGCGAACTCGTCAGCGTAGTGGCGAAACCAAAGTCTGCATTCTCGCCGGCCTTCCTGGCCGCGAACTTTGCGCTCGGATCGACTTCGTACTTGAAGACCTTGGAACTGCCGATGCTTACGCCATAGAGGGTCGGCACGGCATCGTCGGTGACGTGGATACCGTTGAGGTCGTCGACGTTGGAGCGATAGAGAAGCTCCTTGTTCTCGAGGTCGTAGGCCCACACCTCGCTGGCCCCGTGATAGTGGCTGCCGTCGTGGTGACCGGCCGCCATCGGCACAAACAGGATGTCGTTGGCATCGTTGTAGGCGACGACGCTGTAGCCACTTGTGCCCCAGTTCCCCTCGATACCCTCGGCCATCGGCGTGACGCTGACTGACTTGATCACGCCGTCCCGGTCGGACAGCCGGTAGACATTGGCGTGGTAGGAGACGAACAACAGGTCGCCCTTGGCGCGATCGGACGCCAGGTAGATCGGGTCGCTATCGGGATCGAAGATCTTGTCGCTCTTCTGGCTTTCGAAGGTCGTACCGTCTTCGCTGAGGGAGAAGGTGGTGAAGGCACCGTCATTGCAGATGGCCGAAAAGCCGTGGCCTTCGAACGTCGGGTAGATTCCGAAGCACCCCGGCGAGGGAACTTCCTGGACGACCGAGCCCTTCTGGAGGTCGACAACCGTCACCGAGGTGGCAGGCGTCGCGTTCTGCACATAGAGGAACCGTTCATCGGCGCTCAGCTGCAGCAGCGCCTTGTCGTCCGTGTATTGCGTCACCTTGAAGGGAAGGACGATCTCCGTCTTCAGCGTGTTGGTGGGCACGTCGAAGATCTGGAGGACGTGCTCGCCGCTGCCGGATGCGAGCCGCGAGTAGAACCCGGACACGAGATAAACGGTGTTCCCATCCTTCGAGACTGCGAAGTGGCTTTGGGCGCCACCGGAGACGCTGCCCTTCAGGGTGAGGTCGTCGGCGGAATAGAAGTAGACCGCGCTGGGTCCGCCGCGCCAGTTCTGCATGTTGACGAAGACGTTGGGCCCCGGATCCATTCTCTCCTTGCTCGAAACGGTCTCGGGCACGAACTGGGCGTCCTGGCCGAGCGTGCTTCCCACCATTGCATTTCCGATGAGGCATGCAGCGCAGAGCGCGGCTGACAGTTTGTGGGCCATTCGGGTCTCCATCACGGTAAGGCCGCATCCCAATCACCGCACCGGCGGTCCGGAAATCCGCTTTCGGAGAAATGTTTGCCTACGAAATAGGCATAACGTGACCTTGCCCACGCCTTGAGCAGACGCTACGGTCTGGGCCGGAGATCCGATCCGTGCCCCGCTCTGCAACCTTTATCGCCAGGTCCTACGCCGACGCATCCGAACAGGAGGGCGCCCTGGTCGGCTGGGAGCAACGCTACATCCAGGTCGGTCGAGGACGCTTCGAAGGCGCTACGGCGTTCCTCGATTTCGGAGGTATCTCGGTCGGGGAGGAGCGGCTGAATGTGGATGTCGCCGAGTCGACCTCGCCTCCGCCGGGCAAGGTGGCGATCATCGTTCACAACGAGATGGTCCACGGCCGGATAAATGGGCAGCAGTCGTCGGCGCAGCTGTTTCTGCACCGAGGCGGGCACCAGATCGACCTCTCGACAGGAACAGCCCAGGGCTGTTCCTTCTACCTGGTCGCCGACGAGACTGCGTTCGCAGACATCAATTTCCGCAAACTACCCACAATCGGCCCAATCACCGGCTACTCGGAAGCTGACGAACTGGCCCGCTGGATTTCCTCGGTCATCTCGTCCGCGCCCGAGACACTGCGCCGGTCACCCGGCGCGCTGGAGCGGGTGCTTCCAGCAATGCTGTCGGAGCGGATGTCGGAGATATGCGAACACGCAAGCCACGGCACCGTCGTGCACTTGCGCGAGTCCTACGCCCACTCGCTGTTCAGCCGCGCACGCAAGCGCGTGGACGACATGCCGGACGATGGCCTGACTGTCGCAGCCCTCGCCGACGAACTGAGGGTACAGCAGCATGTCCTCCGGCAGGCCTTCATTGAGTCGACGGGGGTTAGTCCACGCGTCTGGCTGCGGCAGCACCGGTTGGGCCGGGCGCGCCGGGCAATGCTCCGACCCGACGGCCAGCCGAGGACTGTAGCGCAGATCGCCACGGAAGCCGGCTTCTTCCATTTGGGGCGCTTCGCGGCGTACTACGCGGAAACGTTCCACGAGAGCCCGATCGAGACGCTGCGCGCCGCCGCGGGACTGTAGGTGGCGCGAACGCGCACAATCTGGGAACGCCCACCGTTCGCAACGCATCGTGCAAGGCCGGACAACCGAACGACCGCTTCGCGCCAAGAGTGGACTCTCGGAGAGCGGCGTCGGTAGCGCCGTCACCTGGGATGGACCGGGCCGCTGGCGTGAAGAAAACCCGGAGGGTGCCAAGCTGGCGAGGCACTCTCCGGCGAGCATAGGACCCTAGGCTACCCCCTGGCCTTCAGATAGGCATCGGCCTGCTTCGCCATCTCCGCGCGGAGAATGTCGAGGCCTGCGGCGTCTGCGGCGCTCTTGAGCTTGTCCAACTGGACATCGACATCGGCCAGCCCGTGGAACAGGGGATTGGCGTGCTGGATGATCACATTGTTCATCTGTGCCGCCTCCTGCTTGACCGGGGTGACGTCGGGGATGAACGAGGCGAACGTGTCGGTGGTGAAGTTGTCGTAGTTCTGCGCCCAGTCGAAGACCTTTTTCTCAGACTCGGTTATGAACGAAGAGCGGCGCTCGAGGCTGGCTCGCCACAGCAGCGCGTAGCCGGGGAACGAGTATTGGCTGAGCTGGTTCAGCCCGTCGTCGCCGACAGCTTCCCAGTCGGTGCCCTCGATACCGTATTCGATGAGGTCGTGGTTGGCCTTCACCGACAGCCAGTCCTGCAGCGCCAGCGCCCGGTCGACGTCGCCGCCATTGGCGTTCACCACTACCATGTTGTCGGCCTGGAAGGTCTGCACCGGCTTGACCTCACTGAACGGTTTGCCGAACGGCAGCACCTGGGCGAGGCGCGCTTCCGGAACCGCTTTCCTGAGGCCAACGAGGGCGTTGCTGGCCAGGCCATCGGTGATCGACCAACCGCTGGCAATGCGGCCGGCCTGGAACTGGCTCTGGATGGTGGCCGAGTCCGAATTGAACGGATCGGCATTGATGATGCCGTCCTCGTGGTACTTGCGGATCTTGCGCAAGGCGGCGACCACGCCCTCGTCTTCCCAGAAGGGAATCGGACTGGAGGAGCCAGTGGTCGCGGCGTCCTTGGCCAGCAGGAACCGCAGGCCCGAGCCCGCGAACAGGTATTGCATGCGGGTCGGATCTTCCCACGATTGCTGGTTGAACATGCCGGTCGGCGTCGGCACGGCCAGCACCCAGGTCGTATTGCTCGCGATACCGAACGGGGTGATCCCGGACTCCTTCTCCTTGATGGCGTAGAAGAAGCGCTCGAGGGTGTCGAAGTCCTGGATTTCGACAAAGCCGTGCTTTTCGGCGAGATCCTGGCGGATGCTGAAGTGCTGCACACGGCCGGCGCTGTTGACCTGCGGGATGCCCCAGAGCTTGCCGTTCCAGCTGTTGGTTTCGATCAGCTTGGGGGCGATCTGCGCCTTGAGGTTGGGCCACTTGTCGATCTGGCCGGTGAGGTCGGCGAGGGAGCCGTCCTGCTGCAGCTGCGCCATGTTCAGCCACAGTGCCTGCAGCGCGGTGTCGAATTCGGCGCCGGCGGTGAACTTCAGCAGCGCCTGCTGGCCGTAATTGCTCCAGTTGATGAACTGCGCATCGAGGGTGAAGCCGTGCTCGGCCTGGAGCGCGGCATTGGCCTTGTCCAGCACAGCCTTCCAGTTGCTCGGCGCCTGCGACGGCAGGATGGTCAGCGACGTGCCCGAAAGGCCCTGGCCGTAAGCCCGCGACATACCGCCGGCAAAGGCAGCACCAAGGCCCGCTGCGCCGCTGAGGGCGAGGAAGTTTCGGCGACTGAAGTTACGTGTCATATCGGTATGCTCCTCCTGATTTCTCGCGGCTCTGGTCGGGAGTGCCGCTACCCCTTGGTGGCGCCCAGGGTGATGCCCTTGACGAAGAAGCGTTGCGCGAACGGGTAGGCCAAAAGGATCGGGCCGACCGTCAGCACCGTCATGGCGAAGCGCAGCTGATAGACCGGGATCGCGGCCTCCGCGGCCGTCGCGCCCGGAAGCGAGGTGGCATTGGTGACGTTGGCGATGAGGTTCTGGAGGATCAGCTGCAGCGGATACTTGTCCGGATCGGACACGAACAGCAGCGCCATGAACCACTCGTTCCAGTACGTAACGGCGTAGAAGAGACCGAGCACGGCGAGGATCGGCTTCGATAGCGGCAGGATGATCTGGAAGAAGATCCTGAGCTCGCCGGCGCCGTCGATGCGGGCAGCGTCCAGGATCTCCTCGGGGAGCTGGCGGAAGAAGCTGACGGTGACGAAGATGAGGAACGGCGCCAGCATGATCGGCAGGATCACCGAGAACCAGCTGTTGGAAAGGTTGAGCACCTGCGTCACCAGCAGGTAGAGCGGCACGAGCCCGCCGTGGAACAGCATCGGCACGTAGGAAAAGACGGTCAGCGAGCGGCTGATCCAGGGCAGCCGACGAGCGATCACCCAGGCGAGCGACGCCGTGCAGGAGACCGACAGCAGGGTGCCGACGAGGGTGATGAACGCCGAGGCGGCATAGCCGTTGAGCAGCGATTGCCCGCTGAACAGCATCTGGTAGGCGGTGAGCGAGAAGGGTTGAGGGAAAAGGCTGTAGCCCTGGGTGGCCAGCACCGACTCGTCGGTGAGGGAGCCGGCGATGATCATCCACAGGGGGATCAGGCAGAAAAGCCCAAAGAGCGTCACTACGACATAGCTGACGGCGGTGAAGGGCTCCGGACGCCGCCTTGCCTTGCGGCGCGTTGCCGGCGTCGTCGTTCCCTGAGACTTCGATATGCCCTGCCCGGCAAGGCTCTCGTTGTAGCCAGCCGTGCTCATAGGATGCTGCTCTCTTTCTGGAAGCGGCGCTGCACGAGCACGGCGGCCGTGACGAAGAAGAACCCGACGACCGACTGGAACAGGCCGATGGCGGCCGTCGTGCCAAAGTCCCCTATGGTCCTCAGGGAGCGGAAGACATAGGTGTCGATGACGTCGGTCGTCGGGAAGAGGATGCCGTTGTCCTGGACGATGGCGTAGATGGTCGCGAAGTCGCCGAAGAAGATGCGCCCCACCCCAAGCACCATGAGCACGCCCAAGGTGGGCAGCAGCAGCGGCGTGGTGATGGAGAGCGCCATCCGCGCCCGGCTGGCGCCATCGATGGCGGCGGCCTCGTAGACTTCCTCGGAGATCGAGGTGATGGCGGCAAGGAAGATGACCGAGGTGTAGCCGCCCAGCTGCCAGATCTTGACGATGGTCAGGATCCACGGCCAGGCACCGGGCTCGGTGTACCAGCTGACCTGCGGCACATCGATGATGCTGAGCAGGTTGTTGAGCAGCCCGCCGCTGCCGCCAACGCCGGAGAGGATCACCTGCAGCATGATGCTGATGACGATCGGCGAGACGAAATAGGGAAAGAAGATCGTCGACTGCATGAAGCGGCGATAGAGGCTGCCGCGGATCTCGTTGAGCATCAGCGCGAGGATCAGGCCGGTCAGCAGCGAGGCACTGAGAAACAGCGCGTTGAGAAAGAGCGTATTGACGACGATGGTGAGAGCGTCGCCGCTGGCGAGGAAGTAGCGGAAGTTCGCGAAGCCGTTCCACGGGCTGCCGAAGATGCCGTCGCGAATGTTGAAGTCCTTGAAGGCCACAACCAGGCCGGCCATCGGCCCGTAGGCGAAGACTGCGAACCAGGCGATGCCCGGCAGCGCCAGAACCAGCAACAGAAGACTATCTCGCGATGACAGCCCGCGCTTCCGCGAGGCTGCGACAACGGCTTTCCCTTGCACGATGCCCTCCTCCGGCATAGTGTGTAACTAGTTTGTGTAACTAGTTTCTCAAACGCTAGGCCACGCGTCGACACGAGTCAAGGGAGGTTGTAGATGTCGTGGAATGGATGAGAACGACAGCAGTCGGAAGCCGAGCCGTAGCGGTTCGCGAGGACCCGAGCGGATGGCCCCGGTCAACCTGCGCGACGTAGCCACGCACGCCGGCGTATCGGTAGCGACGGCGTCGCGGGTCTTTGCGGGCAACGCGAATGTGCAGCAACCCATCAAGGAGCGCGTCCTGGCGTCCGCCGAGGAGCTCGGCTACGTCGTCAACGGGTTGGCGCGGGCCATGACCGGACGCGGACCACGGTCCATTGCCTTTGTTGTCCGCGCAATGATCGGCCCGACCTTTGCCTCGCTGGCAGCGGGGGTCGAGAGCGTCGCCGGAAAGAACGGTCACCTGGTGCTGATGTGCGCCACGGAAGGCGACGAGCAGCGCGAGAAGGAGCTGATCGGCGTCCTGCGTGAACTCCGGGTCAAGGCTGTCCTCCTCGTCGGATCCACCGAAAGCCACGCTGCATTCGATGAACGGGCGGCCGGCTATGCCAGGGATCTGGCACAAGTGAATGCCTCGCTGATCCTCTGCGGCCGTCCCCCCGTCATCGGCCATCCCGACCTGATCAGCGTCGACTACGACCAGGCGGCCGGCGTAGCGGAGGCGGTGGATGAGCTCGTCGGCCTGGGGCACCGGCGGATTGCCTATGTGGGCGAGCCGCGCGGCATGACAACGGCCGAACTGCGGCTCGACGGATACCAGGCCGCCCTTGCCCGCCACGCCATCGTGCCCGACCCGGCGCTGGTGCGAACGGCAGCCAATTCCGAGGCCGACGGGGCCCGGGCGGTCAGCGAGATGTTGAGCTCCGGTATCAAAGCGACCGCCTTGGTGGCGATGACCGACAATATCGCAGTTGGCGCTTACCGAGCCGCTCGCGAGCACGGCCTCGCCCTGCCCGATGACCTTTCGATCATTGGCTTTGACGATGTGCCTGTCGTTGCCGATCTCACCCCCGGGCTCACCACGGTGCATCCTCCGTTCTTCGAGGTGGGCGTGCGGGCCGCGGAGATCGCACTCGGCCTCGCGCCGGTGCAGCATGTGCTGCTCCCCACTCGTTTCATGCGTCGCGGCTCGGCAGTGCGACTGAACTAAGCTTGCTTTCGGCTGCATGTGTAACTAGTTTCTCATCGATCCGAGTATCGATGAGGCTTTGATGTCACTGCTGCCCCCTTCAAACGCGCCGGCGGAGCGCAGCGGTGTTGACGACCGTTTGGGTGGCCTCGTGACATTCGTCGCCACGATGAACCCACCGGACCTGGCCGGTCGGCTGTTCGGCCCGAATTTCGAGGCTCTGAGGAACGCCGGCGCGACGCCCCTGCATCCCGTGCCGTACACCTCCCTCGACGCGATCGAGGCACGCGAGGCGTTCTCCCGGGCGGAGGTGCTCGTGACCGGCTGGGGAGCCAGCCAGCTCACCGATGGCGACCTCGATGCGGCACCGCGGCTTCGCTACGTGCTGCACGCCGGCGGCCAGGCTGCCCCCTTGCTGCCCGACAGCGCCGCCGATCGTGGCATTCAGGTCTCCAATGCCGGGTGGATAAACGCCATCCCCGTGGCCGAGTTCACTGTCGCGATGATTGTCCTCGCCAACAAGGAGACGTTCCGCGCTCGCCGTCTCTACGGACGCCGGCGCGACCACATCGACCGCGAGCGGGAATTCCCTACAGCGGGCAATGTGGCGAAGACCGTCGGCATCGTCGGCGCTTCTCGCATCGGCCGCATCGTCATGGAGCGCCTGAGCGGGATGGACGTGTCCGTCCAGCTCTACGACCCGTTCGTCACGCCGACGGAAGCCGCCCGGCTGGGCGCGCGGCTCGTATCGCTCGACGAGCTGATGGCAACCAGCGACATCGTCACCCTGCATCCGCCGCTGAATGCCGCGACCGTCGGCATGATCACCGGCCGCCACATTGCGCTGATGCGCGACGGCGCCACGCTCATCAACACCTCGCGCGGCCTCATCGTCGACCAGGAAGCGTTGACCCTCGAGCTGCGCGATGGCCGGATTGAAGCCATCCTCGACGTCACGCACCCGGAAGTCCTGCGGCCCGACGACGAGCTCTATACGTTGCCCAACGTCTTCCTTACCCCGCATATCTCGGGATCCATGGGCACGGAGATCCGGCGCATGGGCGAGCATGTGGCAAGCGAACTCAACCGCATCGTGCTCGGACGGCCACTCGCCTTCCCCGAGGCTTTGAGATGACCACCACCCTCCATGTGATGGACCTACCGGCCGTCGGGCGCTATCGCGGGACGATCGTCGCGGTGCCTGGCATCATGGAATCGGCGGAGACGCTGAGCATCACCGCCCGGCACTGGGCAAGCCGCGGCTTCCGCGTCCTCGCCATCGATCCGCGCGGTCATGGCCCCTCCCCGCGCTGGACCCAAGACCTGCTGAGGCGCCATCCCGGTGACGTCATCGTCGAAGACATCCTGTGCGATCTGGACGTTCTGCTCACCGCTGGCGACGATCGGCTGGTGTTGTTCGGACATTCTGCCGGTGGCGCTGCCGCGGCAGCTGTTGCCTCCGCTTTGCGCAAGCAGGTCGCCGCCGTCGTTCTCGAGGATCCCTTCTGGAGGCTGCCCGTCACGCCTTTTCAGGACCGGGAAGTGGCGGCGGCGGCCGCCGCGGAGCTGAAACGGTTGCAGGCCCTCGGCGACGCCGGGCGGCAAGCCCATGCCGTCGAGATGTTTCCTCGCTGGCCCCGGGATGAGCTTGCGGCGTGGTCGAAGGCGAAAGAGGACATGGACGTCGCACTTGTCGAGCAGGGTGACGTGATTCCGACGCGGGCCTGGCCCACCCTGCTGGACGACCTGGCGGGGGCGGGAGTGCCGGTCAAGATCATCACCGGCACAGTCCGGATCGGCATCACCGCGAACCATCGCGCGATCATCCGCTCATTTGGCGCCGATGTGACCGTGATCCCGGGAGCAACCCACTTCATCCGCCGCGACGCACGTGATGCCTTCCACGATCTCGTCGATCAGTTCCTCGATATTGCAAGTCGGGCGTAGTCTGATCAGGGAATGCGGCGTGCGATCAGTCCGGACGAATTCGCCGAGATAGTCGGGATGACCTATCCGATGTCCGCTTTGCGCCAGGAGCGGACACCTGGCATAGGCCTCGTCAAGAATGCCGCGCGTTGATGTCGATTTGCATGAGCACCCCGGATCCGCTCGTCGTTGCGCGGCGTCCCTTCTCTCCGCGCACCAGCAACAGATGTGACGGGGCGAGCATGAACTCGTCGCTGCCAACCGTCACTGCGAAGGTGCCAGCGAGGGCCAACATCATGCAGTAATCAGCCAAGCTGGTCGTCCGCATGGCGTCGCGATGAACACCAACGCTTGCCACGGCGCGGCCGCGAGCCACCATCACGTTGAGGTCTCGCGACGGCCCACGCACGTTTTCGGCCCGCGTGGTCCAGTCGCCGGAGAAGTGGACCGGCACCAGCGGCTCAACCGGGGCGACGCGGCCGTGCGGGCCGAAATCGAGGTCGAACCCGTCGCCTTCGGTGAGCATCAGGATGCGGTCGATGCCCGGAAACAGCGAGAAGGCGCCGGCCTCGACCACGTCGGCCGACGAGAGGCGCCACAGCATCGCGCCATCCGCATCGTCTTCGCGGGCTAGTTCGAGCGTCGTGCCCTTGCCGTTGCGCCAGGGCATCGCGGTGTAATCGGCGGGGCCGAGGACCCGCGCCGGCATCAGCGGGCCAGCATGGGCAGGTCGAGCCCCTGCTCGCGGGCGCAATCCTGGGCGATCTGGTAGCCGGCGTCGGCATGGCGCATCACGCCGGTGCCCGGATCGTTGGTCAGCACCCGCGCGATGCGGCGGTCCGCCTCTTCCGATCCGTCACAGACGATGACCATGCCGGAATGCTGCGAGAAGCCCATGCCGACGCCGCCGCCATGATGCAGCGACACCCAGGTGGCGCCCGACGCGGTATTGAGCAACGCATTGAGCAGTGGCCAGTCCGAGACCGCATCCGAGCCGTCCATCATCGCCTCGGTCTCACGGTTGGGGCTGGCGACCGAGCCGGAATCGAGGTGATCGCGGCCGATAACGATGGGCGCCGACACCGCGCCGGACCGGACCATCTCGTTGAAGGCGAGCCCGAGACGCGCACGCTGGCCGAGCCCGACCCAGGCGATGCGGGCCGGCAGGCCCTGGAAGCTGATGCGCTCGCGCGCCATGTCCAGCCACTTGTGGAGGTGCGCGTCGTCCGGGATCAGCTCTTTGACCCGCGCATCGGTCTTGTAGATGTCCTCGGGGTCGCCCGACAGCGCCACCCAGCGGAACGGCCCAACGCCGCGGCAGAACAGCGGGCGGATATAGGCGGGAACGAAGCCGGGGAAATCGAAGGCGTTCGCGACCCCCTCCTCCTTGGCCATCTGGCGGATGTTGTTGCCGTAGTCGAACACCGGCACGCCCATTTTCTGGAAATCCAGCATCGCCTGGACGTGGATGGCCATCGAGCGCTTGGCAGCCTTGGTCACCGCTTCGGGCTCGGTGCGGGCGCGCTCGCGGTACTCGGACCAGTTCCAGCCAATCGGTAGGTAACCATTGAGCGGATCGTGCGCCGAGGTCTGGTCGGTGACGAGGTCAGGACGAACACCACGGCGGACCAGTTCGGGCAGGATTTCGGCGGCGTTGCCGAGGAGCCCGATGGAGACCGCGTCACCCCGCTTGGTGTGATGCTCGATCAACGCCAGCGCGTCGTCTAGATCGCGCGCCTGCTTGTCGAGATAGCGGGTGCGGAGGCGGAAATCGATGCTCTGCTGCTGGCACTCGATATTGAGCGACACGGCGCCAGCCAGCGTCGCCGCCAGCGGCTGTGCGCCTCCCATGCCGCCGAGCCCGGCGGTGAGGATCCAGCGGCCGGCGAGCTTGCCGTCAAAGTGCTGGCGGCCCGCCTCGACGAAGGTCTCGTAGGTGCCCTGAACGATGCCCTGGCTGCCGATGTAGATCCACGAGCCGGCCGTCATCTGGCCGTACATCATCAGGCCCTGCGCATCGAGCTCGTTGAACTTCTCCCAGGTGGCCCAGTGCGGCACGAGGTTGGAATTGGCGATCAACACGCGCGGCGCGCCGGGATGGGTCTGGAACACGCCGACCGGCTTGCCCGATTGCACCAGCAGCGTCTCGTCGTCGTTGAGCCGCTTCAGCGTCGCAACGATCGCGTCGAACGATTCCCAGTCGCGGGCGGCGCGGCCGATGCCGCCATAGACCACCAGTTCCTTGGGGTTCTCGGCCACATCCGGATCGAGATTGTTCATCAGCATCCGCATCGGCGCCTCGGTCAGCCAACTCTTGGCCGACAGCGTGGTGCCCCGCGGGGCACGGATTTCGGTGTCACGATAACGGGTGTTGCTGAGCATCGTCTCGCATCCATGTTGCCTATACAAGCATGTATAAGCTAGGACAGGATTTACGATCTGGCAATCGGCAAAATCGAGGGGTCTAGCGAGGCGGCGGCGCGCTGGCTCGCGACTCCAGGCGATAGCGGCTGCCCGGGTAGAGCAGCCGGGCCAGCGACACGACACTGTCGCCCGACCAGGTGCGCCGGCGGATCATCAGGCAGGGCTCGGTGCGCTGGATAACCAGCAGCTTGCATTCCCACGGCTGCGGCATGGCCGCTTCGACGACATGCTCAGCCTGGCTGAGCGGCGCCTCGCGCGTCAGATAGGCGTTCGGAGTGATTGTCGTGAACTCCTGCGCGAGATAGCCCGGCGCCGAAGCCGGATTGACGAAGCGATCCTCGATCTGCACCGGCACATCGTTCTCGCTGTGCACGACGATGGAATGGAACACCGGCGCCCCGATCGGCAGATCCAGCGCATCGGCCGTCTCCGGTGAGGCATTTTCTTCTTGTAGCAGAATTACTTGCGCCGAATGAACGTGGCCGCGCTCGGCGATCTCCTCGGCGATGTTGCGCACCTCGAACAGCGCCGACCGCCCCTTGCGCTCGGCCACGAACGAGCCGACGCCCTGGATGCGCACCAGCTCACCTTCGCTCGCCAGTTCCCGCAGCGCCCGGTTGGCCGTCATGCGGCTGACCTTGAGTTCGGCGACAAGTTCGTTCTCGGACGGGACGCGATGATTGGGCGGCCACTCGCCGCTGCGGATCCGGTCGAGCACCAGCTGCTTCACCCCCGCATAGAGCGGAGCGGGATCGTTGGCCGCATCCTTGGCGCCTTTACCGCGCCGGGCGGCAGCCCGCTGGTCAGCAGGAAGGACGGGCGCCTTGTCGGTTACGGCAGTCTTCCTGTCCATATGCCTATTCCTTCAGCAAATTCACAAAGTGCACAATCGCTTCACTTTTCAGCTTGCGTCGTGGATTAATATGCATATGGTACCCTATACAACTGAGCACAGGCAAGCCGGCAATGCCCGAACCCGTCGCCCATCGATTGCACGCCAAGCGAGCCCTGCTCGCCGACGGATGGGCGTCGAATGTCGCGATCGAGACCAGCGCCGGCGGAATCATAGAGGCAGTTGTATCGCAAGCCGCGCCGCTGCCGGGTGATTTCGTCGCCGCCGGCCCGGTTATCCCCGCCCTGCCAAATCTGCACTCGCACGCCTTCCAGCGCGCCATGGCCGGCCTTGCCGAGATCGCCGGAACAGGCGACGACAGCTTCTGGACCTGGCGCGAAGAGATGTATCGCACCGTCGGCGCGCTGACGCCCGATGATGTCACGGCGATCGCCACCAAGCTCTATGTCGAGATGCTGAAGGGCGGGTTCGGCGCCGTCGCCGAGTTCCACTACCTGCACCACGGCCCCGGCGGCGCCCCCTATGCCGATCCGGCCGAGATGTCGAAGGCGATCCTCCGCGCCGCGTCTACGGCGGGCATTGGGCTTACGCTGCTGCCGGTGTTCTACGCCCACGCCAATTTCGGCGGCGCTGCGCCCAATCCCGGCCAGGCGCGCTTCATTCACGATGTCGACGGCTTCCTGGCGCTTATGCAATCGCTGGGTCCCAGTTGTGCCGACGCCGGCGCAACCCTCGGTTACGCCTTCCACTCCCTGCGTGCCGCGACGCCCGATGAGATGCGCGCCATTCTCGCGGCGGCGCCCTCCTCCGGCCCGATCCACATCCACGTCGCCGAGCAGACCAAGGAAGTCGATGATTGCCTCGCCTGGAGCGGGCGCCGTCCGGTCGAGTGGCTGCTCGACGAGATGCCGGTCGACGAGCGCTGGTGTCTGATCCACGCTACCCATATCGAGCCGGCGGAGATCGCGCGCATCGCGCAATCTCGCGCCGTTGTCGGCCTCTGCCCGGCCACCGAGGCCAATCTCGGCGACGGCATCTTCCCCGGTGTCGCCTATGCATCGGCGGCTGGACGCTATGGCATCGGCACCGACAGCCATGTTTCGACCAGCGTTGCCGACGAGTTGCGCCTGCTCGAATACGGGCAGCGCTTGCGCGATCGCCGCCGCAACCGGCTGGCAAGCGGCCCGGGCCAATCGGTGGGCCGCTCGATCTTCGACAGTGCCCGCACCGGCGGCGCACAGGCTCTGGGCCAGCCTTTGGGGCAGATCGCCAAGGGCAAGGTCGCGTCGCTCGTCGTGCTCGATGACACCGACCCCTATGTCGGCGCCGCCATTGACGACCAGATCCTCGATCGGTGGCTGTTCGTCGTGGGCGACCACGCCGTGCGCGACGTCATGGTCGCCGGCGCCTGGCAGATCCGCGACCGGCACCACCAACAGGACGAGCAGGTCGATCGCGATTTTCGCGCCGTCCTCGCCAAGCTTTCCAAAGCCTAACGCCTAGACCTCATGCAACGACGACCGAACAGGAGAAGCAGAATGAACGCAAGACATCTGATACTCGCCGGCGCCCTCGCGCTGACCGGCCTTGCCGCTATCCCCGCGCAAGCCAAGGACTGGACCACCGTCACCATCGCGCTCGAGGGCGCCTATGCCCCCTGGAACCTCACCAATCCCGACGGCACCATCGGCGGCTTCGAAGCCGAGCTCGCCGCCGACCTCTGCGCGCGCATGAAGGTCGAATGCAAGCTGATCGCTGCCGACTGGGACGGCATGATCGAGAGCCTCAATGCCGGCAAGTTCGACGTGATCATGGATGCGCTGTCGATCACCGAGGAGCGGAAGCAAGTCATCGCCTTCTCGGTCCCCTACGCCGCGACCCCGGCTACCTTCGCCACCGTGAAGGGCTCGAGCCTCGATAACCTCGCCGGCACCGGCACCACGGTGAAGCTCAGCGGCGACCTCGCCGCCGACAAGGCCACGGTCGATACCATCCGCGACGCCTTTGCGGGCAAGACCATCGGCATCCAGGCCGCGACCGTCTACGCCAAGTTCATCTACGACAACTTCGGCGCTACCGCGACGGTGAAGGAATACAAGACCGCCGCCGAGCGCGACCTCGACCTCGCGTCGGGCCGCATCGATGCCGGCTTCGACGACGCCACCGTGTTCAAGGCCGCGTTCGAGTCCCCTGAGTATGCCGACCTCGCCTTTACCGGCCCTGAAATCGGCGGCCCGATCTGGGGTGAAGGCGAAGGCCTGGGCCTGCGCCAGGCGGATACCGATCTCAAGGCGCTGTTCGACACCGCCATCGCCGCCGCTCTGGCCGACGGCACGGTCAAGACGCTCAGCGAGAAGTGGTTTAAGGTCAATATCGCACCCTGATCAGCGTGTTTTGAGAGGTGTCCGCCGCGATGCGGACACCTCTCGCCGCACCGGGTGTCCTGCGACTTGTCTTTGACGGCTGGAGCAGTCCTTCATGACGATTTTCGACACGCTTGGATTTGGACCTACGGGCTGGGGCGGGCTGCTGCTCATCGGGGCATTGACCACCCTCGCCGTCACCCTCGCCGCATTGGCGCTGGGCTCGGTGTTCGGTGCCCTGGTTGCGTGGGCGAAGCTGTCGCGCGGCTTGATCCCGCGCTTTGTTGGCGACGCCTACACCACGGTGTTTCGCGGCGTGCCGGAACTACTCATCATCTATCTCGTCTATTTCGGCGGCTCGCGCGCCGTCACTTCGATCGGGGCGGCGTTTGGCATCGAGGGCTTCCTCGGGTTGCCGTCGTTTCTCGCCGGTGCGCTGGCGGTGGGCGTGATTTCCGGTGCCTACCAGGCCGAGGTCTATCGCGGCGCCTTCCTCGCCGTCTCGCGGGGTGAGATCGAGGCCGCCCGCGCCATCGGCATGAACCGCATGCTGCGTTTCCGGCGTATCGTCGTGCCGCAGGTGCTGCGCTTCGCGCTCCCCGGTCTCGGCAATGTCTGGCAGTTGAGCCTCAAGGATTCGGCGCTGGTCTCGGTGACCGGCCTTGCCGAACTGATGCGCTCGAGCCAGGTCGCGGCCGGATCGACCCACCAGTATTTCCTCTTCTACATCGTTGGCGGTGCTCTCTACCTGATCCTCACCTCGATCTCTGACCGGGCCTTCGGGGCAGCCGAGAGACGCGTGGGCAGGAGCTTCCGCGGCGGCATCGGCCGGACCTGAGGACAAGAGCAATGGACATCGCCTTCCTCTCCGACACCCTGAACAAGCTGCTCGCCGCTCTGCCGACGACCCTGGGGCTGTTCGTCCTATCGATCAGCCTGGGCGGCATTCTCGCGCTCGGCGTCGTATGGATGCGGGTGAGCCGCAACCCGGTGCTCAAGCGCTTCGCGGCCGGCTACATCTTCATCTTCCGCGGCTCGCCGCTGATGATCCAGATGTTCCTCGTCTATTACGGCCTCAGCCAGTTCCCCGAGGTGCGCCACAGCTTTGCCTGGCCGGTGCTGAAGGATGCCTTCGCCTGCGCCGTCATCTCGCTGGCGCTTTGCACGGCTGGCTACACCGCCGAAATCTTCCGTGGCGGCCTGCAGGCGGTGCCGGCTCGCGAGATCGAAGCAGGACGCGCCACCGGCATGTCAGGCTTCACACTGCTGCGCCGCATCATTGCGCCGATCGCGCTGCGGCAGGCCCTGCCGGCCTACTCGACCGAGATCGTCTTGATGCTGAAATCGACGGCGCTGGCCAGCCTCGTGACCGTCTGGGAGGTTACGGGCGTTGCCCAGCGCATCATCTCACAGACCTACCGGACGATGGAGGTCTTCCTCTGCGCCGCTGCGATCTACCTGATCCTCAACTTCATCATAGTGCGGCTGTTCGCCCTGCTCGAATACCGGCTGTCACCGCATCTGCGGCCCGCAAAGCAAGTTGCCACACCCCGCCCGACCGCATTGGAGACGCACTCATGACCGCCACCACTGCCCTCTCGGTAAAGAACATCCAGAAATCCTTCGGCAGCCTGCAGGTGCTGAAGGGGATTTCGCTCGACGCACATGAAGGCGACGTGATCTCGATCCTGGGCGCCAGCGGCTCGGGCAAGAGCACTTTCCTGCGCTGCATCAACCTGCTCGAGACCCCGGACTCCGGCGAAATCACCGTCGCCGGAGAGCCGGTCATCATGCGCAAGCGCCGTGATGGCCGCGAGGAGCCGGCCGATCACCGGCAGGTCGACCGCATCCGCTCCGAACTGGGCATGGTGTTCCAGAACTTCAATCTCTGGAGCCACATGACGATCCTCCAGAACCTCATCGAAGGTCCGGTGCATGTGCTGAAGCGCCCGCGCGCCGAGTGCATCGAGGAAGCCGAGGCGCTGCTCGAAAAGGTCGGCATCGCCGACAAGCGCCACCACTACCCCGCGCACCTTTCCGGCGGCCAGCAGCAGCGTGCCGCGATCGCCCGGGCGCTAGCGATGAAGCCAAAGGTCATGCTGTTCGACGAGCCGACCTCTGCGCTCGACCCAGAACTCGTGGGCGAAGTGCTGCGCGTGCTGCGAGCCCTCGCCGAGGAGGGGCGCACCATGCTGGTCGTCACCCACGAGATGGGCTTTGCCCGCAACGTCTCGAACCGCGTCGTCTTCGTGCACCAGGGACTGGTCGAGGCCGACGGGACGCCTGACGAGCTGTTCGGCGAGCTGAAGTCGGACCGCTTCCGGCAGTTCGTCTCCGGTCTCGGCGCCTAGGATCAAGCGGATGCCGACCATCGTACTCGATGCGCCGCTGAGCTGGCGGGACATTGCCGCCGTGGCGGATGGCGCGACGCTGGAGCTTTCTCCCGTGGCGCGGGCGCGCATCGCGACGGCCCGAGCGATTGTCGAGGTGCTGGTCGAAAAGGGCATCAAGGCCTACGGCGTCAATACCGGCGTCGGTGCGCTGTCCGATGTGGTGGTCGATCGCCCGCAGCTGAGAACCCTGTCGCGCAACATCATCCTCAGCCACGCCTGTGGCATCGGCGCGCCGCTGTCGGCGGGCGAGACCCGTGCCATCATTGCCACGCAGATCAACAACTACGCGCATGGCCATTCCGGCGTGCGGCTGGAAGTTGTCGATGCCCTGCTGGCGCTGCTCAATGCAGGATGCGTTCCAGAAGTCCCCTCGCGCGGCTCCGTCGGGTACCTCACTCATATGGCCCACGTCGCGCTGGTCCTGATCGGCGAGGGCTTTGCGACGGTCGGCGGAGAGCGGGTGGGCGCCGCCGAGGCCTTGATCCGGATCGGCCTGTCGCCACTCGTCCTCGAGGCGAAAGAAGGTCTGAGCCTCGTCAACGGCACGCCCTGCGCCACCGGCTTGGCTGCCGAGGCGTTGGCGCGCGCCGAGCGTTTGTTCGACTGGGCCGACGCGATCGGCGCAATGACGTTCGAGAATCTCGGCGGCCAGCTCGCGGCATTCGACGAGCACGTGCTGGCGTTCCATGCCTCGCCCGGCCTGCAGATCGTCGGCGCGCGCCTGCGCGATACGCTCGCCGGCAGCGAACTGCTCGCTGCAGCACAAGGCCGCCGGACGCAGGATGCACTAAGCCTCCGGGCCATCCCGCATGTCCACGGCGCCGCGCGCGACGCGCTCGCCCACGCGGCCGAGGTGGTCGACCGAGAGCTCGCATCCGTCACCGACAACCCGCTGGTCGCCGGCTCGCCCGAAGCGCCGCGGGTTCACTCCGAGGCCCACGCGGTCAGCGCCGCCATCGGATTGAGCATGGACGCCCTAGGCGTTGCCGTCGCCGAAGTCGCCGCCATGTCCGAGCGCCGGCTCGACCGGCTGGTCAATCCGCTGGTCAGCGGCCTGCCGGCCTTTCTCGCCGTCGATAGCGGCGCGGCGTCCGGGCTCATGATCACCCAGTACGTCGCCCTCTCGCTGGTCAGCGAAAACCGGCGCCTCGCCGCGCCGGCCAGCCTCGATGGCGGCATCACCTCGGGCCTCCAGGAGGATCACCTCGCCCACGCCACGCCCGCTTCGCTGAAGGCGCTGGCGATCCTCGACAACGCCGAGCAGATTTTCGGCATTGAACTGCTTGCCGCGGGGCAAGCCTACGAGCTTCAGAACAAGGAGCTGCGGCGCGCCGCAAAGACCGACGCCCTCTATCGGGCGATGCGCGCCAGTGTCGGTCCCTACACCGACGACCGGCCGTTTGCGCCCGATCTCGCAACGGCGCGGACCCTCATTCGTAGCGAGCGTCCCTGACCATGACCGATCCCATCGACACAATCTGGCTCAACGCCCGCATCACAACGCTCGCCTCCGGCGCACCCGGGCTCGGGATCATCGAACAGGGCGCGATTGCCGCGAAGGACGGCCGCATCGCCTGGGTCGGCCCGATGGCCGAGTTGCCCGCTTCGCTCGCACCGCGCGAGACCGTCGATCTGGAGGGCCGCTGGGTGACCCCCGGCCTCATCGATTGCCACACCCATCTCGTCTATGGCGGCGACCGCGCCCGCGAGTTCGAAATGCGGCTTGCCGGCGCCTCCTACGAAGAAATCGCCCGCGCCGGCGGCGGCATCATCTCCTCGGTCCGCGCGACACGGGCCGCCAGCGAGGCGGAACTGATGACCAGCGCCCTCCGCCGGCTCGACGCGATGCTGGCTGAAGGCGTCACCACCATCGAAATCAAATCCGGCTACGGCCTCGATCTCGAGAGCGAAATCCGCATGCTCCGGGTGGCCCGCCAGCTGGCCGACTACCGTCGCGTCGCCATCGCCACCACCTGCCTCTCCGCCCACGCCCTGCCGCCCGAATTTGCCAGCGACCGGGCCGGCTACTTGAAGCTGGTGACCGACGAGATCCTCCCCGCGATGGCGGCCGAAGGCCTCGCCGATGCGGTGGACGGCTTCGTCGAAGGCATCGCGTTTTCGCCAGCCGAGATGGCACCGGTGTTCGACAAGGCGAAAGCGCTAGGGCTGCCGGTAAAGCTCCACGCCGACCAGCTCTCAAACCTTCACGGTGCGCGCCTCGCCGCCGAGCGTGGCGCGCTTTCCGCCGACCACCTCGAATACACCGACGAGGACGGCGCGGCGGCGATGGCGAAATCCGGCTCCGTCGCGGTGCTACTGCCAGGCGCGTTCTACGTACTCCGCGAAACGCAACTGCCACCGGTCGCCGCCTTCCGCCGCCATGGAGTGCCGATGGCCGTTGCCACCGACAGCAATCCGGGCACCTCGCCGATCACCTCGCTGCTGACCACCATGAACATGGCGGCAACACTGTTCCGGTTGACGGTCGACGAGTGCATCGCCGGCGTCACTCGCGAGGCCGCGCGGGCGCTGGGTCGGCTCGGCGAAACTGGCACGATCGAGGCCGGCAAATCTTGCGATCTCGCCCTCTGGGACATCGAGCGCCCGGCCGAGCTCGTCTATCGCATCGGGTTCAACCCGCTGCACCAACGCATCTGGAGGGGCCAGTGACCAACGTTGAACTGCTGCCGGGCGCCGTGTCGCTCGGCGCCTGGCGGAGCATTTATCGCGGAGCGGCCGTCACGCTCAGCGCGTCGAGCCGTCCGGCAGTGGAGGCCGGCGCCGCGACGGTCGAGGCGATCGTCAGGAAGGGCGAGCCGGTCTACGGCATCAACACCGGCTTCGGAAAACTCGCGAGCATCCGCATCCCCGATGCGGATCTCGCCCAGCTGCAGAAGAACCTCGTCCTCTCGCACGCGGCCGGCGTCGGCGAGCCCCTGCCCGCCGCGGTGATGCGCCTCGTCATGGCGCTGAAGCTCGCAAGCCTTGCCCAGGGCTTTTCCGGCGTGCGCTGGTCGACCATCGAGCATCTGAGCGCCTGCATCGCCAAGGACCTGATGCCGGTCGTGCCGGGCCAAGGCTCCGTCGGCGCCTCGGGTGACCTTGCCCCGCTCGCTCACATGACCGCGGCCTTGATGGGCGTCGGCGCGTTTTTCGTCCAAGGCGCCGTGGTTCCGGCGGAGCAAGCCCTTGCCGCCGCCGGACTGGCGCCGCTCGTGCTCGGACCCAAGGAAGGGCTGGCGCTTCTCAACGGTACACAGGTCTCGACTGGCCTCGCACTTGCCGGTCTGTTCGAGGCCGAGCGCGTGTTTCAGGCTGCACTCGTCACCGGCGCCCTCGCCACCGATGCGGCGCGCGGCTCGGACGGGCCGTTCGATCCGCGCATCCACGCCGTCCGCCCGCATCGGGGCCAGACCGAGGTCGCCACGGCGCTCCGCGAACTGATGGCCGGCAGCGCCATCCGCGCCTCGCACCTCATCGGCGACACCCGCGTACAGGACCCCTATTGCGTGCGCTGCCAGCCGCAGGTGATGGGCGCCTGCCTCGATATCCTGCGGCAGGCAGCGACTACCCTCGCCATCGAGGCCAACAGCGTTTCGGACAACCCGCTGGTCTTCGCTCGCGAGGGCGAGGTCATCTCCGGCGGCAATTTCCACGCCGAGCCGGTGGCCTTCGCGGCCGATATCATCGCCATGGCGATCTGCGAAATCGGCTCACTGGCCGAGCGCCGCGTCGCCATGTTGGTCGATCCCGCCCTCTCGGGTCTGCCCGCCTTCCTCACCCCCAAGCCGGGGCTCAATTCCGGCTTCATGATCGCGCAGGTAACCGCAGCGGCCTTGGTCTCTGAGAACAAGCAGCGTGCCTTTCCCGCAAGCGTCGATTCCATCCCGACCTCGGCCAACCAGGAAGACCACGTTTCGATGGCGACTCACGGAGCGCGGCGCCTGCTGCCGATGGCCGAGAACGCCGCCAACGTCATCGGCGTCGAGCTTCTCGCCGCCGCGCAGGGCTGCGATTTCCATCAGCCGCTGATCTCCAGCACCCCGCTCGAGGCTGCCCGCGCGCTGCTGCGCACCCGCGTGCCGCACCTCTCCGACGATCGCCATTTCGCCCCTGATATGGCTGATGCCGCTATGCTCGTGCGATCGGGTGAGCTTGGCGCGAGCACCGCACGCGAGCTGCCGGGCGTCGTGGAGACCGGGCAGTGACCGAGAGCTATTTCGACGTCGCTGTCATCGGCCTCGGCGCCATGGGCGCCAACGCCGCCGCGCAACTCGCGGCGCGAGGCCTCAAGGTGATCGGCATCGACCGCTTCTGGCCCAACCACGATCGGGGCTCCTCGCATGGCGACAGCCGCCTGATCCGTCTCGGCTATTTCGAGGACCCCGCCTATGTGCCGCTGCTGCGGCGGGCCTATGCCAACTGGCGGGCGCTCGAAGCGCGGGCGCGCGAGGACCTGATGACCATCACCGGCGTGCTGCAGATCGGCCGGCCGGACGACCCGATCGTCAAGGGCACGCTGGCCTCATGCGAGCTTCATGGCCTCGCGCACGAACTCCTTGACCCGCAAGCCATGCGCGACCGTTTCCCGGCTTTCCAGCTCGACGACGACGAGGTCGCGGTGTTCGACCCACAGGGCGGTTTCCTCCGCCCGGAGAAAGTCGTGATGGCCGCCCTCCGTCTCGCCGGCGCCGATGGCGCGGCGCTGCATTTCGGCGAACGCGTGCTGGCGATCGAGCCCAGCGATGCGGGCATCCGCATCGTTTCCGATACCGGCACCTATCGCGCCGGCAAGGTCATCGTGGCGACCGGCTCCTACATTGCCGATCTCGTGCCCGATCTCGCGGGTCTCGCGACGCCCATCCGCCAGGTCGTCGGCTGGTACCACCCACGCGATACCCTCGCGACCGCGCTGGGCCGGATGCCCGTGTTCCTGCGCGGCGAAAGCGCCGCAGGCTCCTTCTTCGGCTTCCCGGCGCTCGGACCGGAGGGCGTCAAAATCGGCAAGCACGCCCATTTCCACGAAGTGATCGACCCCGAAGAGCCCAACCCACCGGTCAACGAAGCCGACCGAGCCCTCCTTCACGACTTCATCACCCGCCGCCTCCCTGCCGCGGCGGGATCACCGAGCGGCTACGTCACCTGCCGCTACACCATGCTGCCCGGCGACGACTTCCTTATCGATGTCCTGCCTGCGAACCCGAACATCATCGTCGCCTCGCCCTGCTCGGGGCATGGCTTCAAGTTCGCAAGCGTCGTGGGCGAAATCCTCGCCGACCTCGCCGCGGAAGGACAGACGGCGTTGCCCATCGACGCGTTCTCGTTCGCGGCGCTGACCCGGCGCGCCGAGGCAATCAAGGAAACGGCCTGACTTATGACCTCCCCTACCGACTGGCTCACCGTCCACCGCGGCACGGCGCCGCTCATCGTGAGCCTGCCCCATACCGGCACCATCATCCCTGCGGAGCTGGAGCCGGCGTTCGTGTCGCGTGCGCTCGCCCTCAGGGACACCGACTGGTGGATCGACCAGCTCTACGACTTCGCCGCAGGACTGGGCGCCACGGTCATCCGTACGGCCATTTCGCGCTCGGTGATCGACGTCAACCGCAATCCCTCGGGCGCATCGCTCTACCCGGGCCAGAACACCACCGGTCTCTGCCCCACCACCAGCTTCGACGGCCGGCCACTCTACCGACCCGGGCAGGAACCGGACGCCACGGAGGTCGACCGCCGCCGTGAGACGTATTTCACCCCCTATCACGCCGCACTCAAGGCCGAGATCGTCCGGCTGAGAACTGCGCACCCTCATATCGTGCTCTACGACTGCCACTCGATCCGTTCGCGTGTGCCCCGGCTGTTCGAGGGCGAACTGCCGAACTTCAACATCGGCACCAATAACGGCCCCACTGCGGATGCCGCCGTTGCGACGCTGGTGGAGAACTATTGCGACGTACCCGGGTTCTCGCGCGTCACCAACGGCCGGTTCCGGGGCGGCTGGATCACCCGCGACAACGGCGATCCCGCCCACGGCGTCCACGCGATCCAGATGGAACTGGCCTGTCGCGGCTACATGGACGAAACCGAAGACGACCTCCCCGCCCCCTATAGCGAGACCAAGGCAGCTCCTATGCGAGCGATCCTGCAACCGACGCTTGCCGCCCTCGCGCAGTGGGCCCAAACCCGGACTGCGTGAGGGAGCCCGGCGACAGGCCGAGAAGGTCCGGTTTGAGCCGGAGAGCAGTCGCAGTCCGCTTATGCGCTACCCGACCGCCCGCCGAGGCAGCCTGCGATTGGCATCAAGCGACTACCGGAACTCCTGCGCGATTTCCCAACATTTCGGGAGGGATCCGCAAAAGCCGCGGTTCGGCGCCCCCAAGGACGATCGATCGGCCCATTCAGAGATGTGACGCTCTTTGCGACTAGCTCCGAATGAGCGGTAACACAGTCCTCAACCTTCGAGGTGAACATGACCCCCTGGGACCGTCCTGGGGTCGTGGAACGTCACGGGTTAGCCGCCGTGGCAAATGTGTTTTCGGCACCTGCAAAGGAAATTCCCTGCCCTTGCGACGCGGTTACGTCTCGGCCGGCGCCTTCCGTACCGGAGATGCCCTCCAGTTGGGCGCAGGCACAAGAGGCCCGAGTGTCCGTTTTGGGCCACAACCGGACACTCACCATCGTCCGCTCTGCGCCATAAACGGACGTTAGCCCCCTGCACACAGACTCTTTCGGGCTCCAGCGCAATCGTTGCGCCGCGCCTCGGGGCTAGCTGTTGATCATCGGGGCAAGGGTGCGAACGGCGGTGCGAAGGGCCGACTCGGGCATGCTCGCGTAACTGAGCAGCAGGGTGCTCTCGGCAGGCGCGGCGCCGAGATAGTGCCGGCGCATGAAGCTCAGGCCAATGCCGCGCTTATCGGCGTTCTCGAGGATCGTCGCCTCGTCGAGCCGCCGGGGGAAGCGCACGGTCGCGTGCAAGCCGGCCGAAATGCCGTCGACCTCGGCCTCGGGCAGTTCCGACCTGACGACAGCGAGGAGCGCCTCGCGACGGTCGCGGTAGACCGCGCGCATCTTGCGCAGGTGCCGATCATAGTCGCCGGTCGTGATGAAGTGAGCCAGGGAGAACTGCTCGATGCGGCCGCGGCCGCAATCCATCAGCCGCAATTCGTCCTCGAGCGTCAGCAGCAGATCGGCGGGGACCACCATCCAGCCCAGCCGCAGTGCCGGGGCAAGCGTTTTGCTCGCGGTGCCGGCATAGACGACGTGGCCCGGCGCAAGGCCTTGCAGCGCACCGATCGGGGCGCGATCGTAGCGGAACTCGGCATCGTAGTCGTCCTCGAGCGCGACCGCGTTGTTGTCGCGCAGCCAGCTTGCGAGCGCGAGGCGACGTGCGCCGCTCATCACCACGCCGGTTGGCGATTGGTGAGCGGGTGTCAGCAGCACCGCCTGCGCCTCGCTTCTCGCCAGCGCCGCAACGTCGATGCCGTCCTTGTCCACGGGGATGGGGATGAGCTTCAAGCCGGCCGCGAGCCATACGTCGCGGTCGTAGTAGCCCGGATCCTCGAGCGCGAGCCGCGTGACTCCACGACGTTTCAACGCCCGCGCCATAGAGGTCCGCGCCTGCTCGAAGCCGCTGGTGATCAGGATCTGGCGCGGATCGGCGCTGACGCCACGCACGCGCCCGAGGTAGTCCGCCAACGCCTGGCGCAAGGGCAGGACTCCGTAGCGTTGTCCGTAGCCGAAGTCAGCGGGCGCCATCGCCTTGAGCGCAGCCTCGACCGCCTTCAGCCAGCGTGCGGAGGGGAAAGTCGACAGGTCCGGGCTGCCGGGTCGAAAGTCATAGTGGAAGGAGAGGGTCGAGATGCTCTCGGGCGGGAGATTGTCCTGGACCTGCTGGCCCGGCGCCGTATCCGCCACGCGCGGCACCGCGCCCTGGCGCAGCGCCAGGTAGCCTTCGGCGGCAAGCTGGGCGTACGCTTCCATCACCAGCGGTCGCGAAATGCCCAGATCGCGGGCAAGGTCGCGGGTCGACGGTACTTCGCTCCCCGGTCGCAACGTGCCACCGCGGATGGCGTCGCGCAGCTGCCTTTCAACCTGGGCCTGCAGGGATCCTGCCCCTTGGCGATCCACGCTGATCAGCAGCTCGGCATCTCGACTGGACAAGTGTTTCCGCCTCAACTGGTCATTAAGTACCTACCCAGTTTGCCATAGCTTCCTCCTTGCCCGCTAGGGCGTCGAGCCCCGTGCAGAACAGGGCCGATCCCATCAGTCGAACCGTTGGAGAAGCAAATGGCCATCGCCGATTTCGCCCCCGCTGACCGTTCCGTCCAGTCACCCCTGGTCCGCGGTTACCATACGATCGTCCAGTTGCTCGCCGCCCGCCGGGCAGCGCGAGCCAAAAGGGACGCATTGCAGAACCTGCTCTTTGCGCCCGAGCACCTGCTGCGCGATGTCGGCGTCACCCGCGAGCAGCTGATCGAGCAGATCGGGCGCAAGGCCGCGACGCGCCAGACCTGGTTCCCGTACTGAGTTGGAGAAACTGACCATGCCCAAGCAAATCCTCTTCATTCAAGGCGGCGGCGACGGAACGCACGACGCCTGGGACAACAAGCTTGTCGCGAGCCTCGAAGCCGGACTCGGCCCGGACTATGCCGTCCGCTATCCGCGGATGCCGAACGAAGGCGATCCGAACTACCTGGCGTGGAAAGCCGAGCTCTACAAGCAATTCGACGCGCTGGACGAGGATGCGATCCTCGTCGGCCATTCGGTTGGTGGTGCGTTTCTGATCCACGCCCTGGCCGAGCACCGGCCGAAGCGGAAGTGGAGTGCGGTCCTGCTCATCGCGCCCCCCTTCTTCGGCGCCGGCGGCTGGCCTGACGATGAAATCGACCCTCGGAAGCTGGCCGAGCTTACCATCGACCTTCCCGTATTCCTCTACCACGGCGCCGCAGACGCTGAAGTCCCGGTCGAGCACATGAAGCTCTACGCGGCGGCTATCCCGCACGCCACGTCCCGTCTCCTCGCGGATCGGGATCACCAGCTCAACAACGACCTGGGTGACGTCGTGCGGGACGTCCGTGACCTTCAATCGCGCTGACCCACGACGATCGACGCCTCGGCTGACGTGGCGCCACGCCCCAGGGGCACCGATCAAGGAGCGGGCGCGCTTTTGGCCAGTAGCGGACTTTGGCCGGTGTAGCACCCGCCCCGATGCGGTGCGAAACCCGTGGCCAATCGAGCGGGGTTTACGCCTCATTAACCATGCAGGGCTAGCCTTAACCACTCAGTAAGGATCCCCTCCGTGAACAGCGCCGCACCTTCTATCCAGAAGAAGTCCATCCGTTTCCGGGCGCGCTCTTTTGTAGCCTTCGCGCTGACGCCCGAGGCACCGTTGGGCGAGTGGCTGGCTGGGCTGGATCGCTGGACCGAGAACTCGCCCGGGTTCTTTGCGGGTCGCCCCGTGGTGCTCGACCTCAATGCGCTGAAGCCGAATGCGCGCGAGATCGGCACGCTTGTCTCGCTGCTCGCCGACCGCGGAATTCGGGTCTACGCGATTGAGGCGGACGGAATCGAGGTTCTCGGCGCCGACCTGCCGCCCCTGCTCAAGGGGGCGAAGACGACGCTGCTCGACGAACCCGTCGGAAGGGCCGGCGGCGCCACGGAAAGGAATGCTGCGCCGGCCAAGAAGGACGATGCGGCCGAGCCGAAGTCGCTGATCATCAAATCGCCGGTCCGCTCTGGCCAGTCGGTGTTTCACCCCCATGGGGACGTTACGGTCCTCGGCTCGGTGGGCTCGGGTTCCGAGATCATCGCCGGGGGATCCATTCACATCTATGGCACGCTGCGCGGCCGCGCCTTCGCTGGCGCCGCCGGCAACGCCGAGGCCCGCATCTTTTGCCAGAAGAATGAGGCGGAGCTGCTGGCCGTCGATGGCTGGTATCGCACCGCCGACGACATGGAGCCGTCCTCGCGCGGCCGGCCGATACAGGCCTTTCTCGACAACGGCACGATTTGGATCGCAGCCCTCGACTAGTGAAGATTGGAGACAGGAACATGGCCAAGGTAGTGGTCGTCACATCCGGCAAAGGGGGCGTGGGCAAGACAACCTCGACTGCTGCTCTCGGCGCTGCGCTTGCCCAGATGGGGCAGAGGGTGGTCGTCATCGACTTCGATGTCGGCCTGCGCAACCTCGATCTGGTGCTGGGTGCCGAGCGGCGCGTGGTGTTCGATCTCATCAACGTCACGCAGGGCGTGGCGAAGCTCTCGCAGGCGCTGATCCGCGACAAGCGTCTCGACAGCCTGTTCCTGTTGCCGGCGTCGCAGACGCGGGACAAGGACGCCCTCACCGAGGAAGGTGTGGCGCGGGTCATCGGCGATCTCAGGGAGAAGTTCGATTACGTGATCTGCGACAGTCCGGCGGGAATTGAGCGGGGCGCGCAGCTGGCGATGCGATTTGCCGACGAGGCGGTGATCGTGACCAATCCCGAGGTCAGCTCGGTTCGCGACTCCGACCGCATCATCGGGCTGCTCGACTCGCGCACCCTGAAGGCCGAGCAGGGCGAGAGCATTTCCAAGTACATCCTCGTGACGCGCTACGACGCGGCGCGCGCGGCGCGCGGCGAGATGCTCAACATCGACGACGTACTCGACATTCTCTCGACGCCGCTGCTGGGGATTATCCCCGAGAGCGAAGGGGTCCTGCGCTCCTCCAATGTCGGCTCGCCGGTGACGCTCAACGAGCCCACCAACATTGCCGCGCGCGCCTATATCGAGGCGGCACGGCGGCTGAGGGGCGAGGATGTGCCGATGGTGCTGCCCGTCGACAGGAGAGGGCTTTTCGATCGGCTGTTCGGCAGGAGGGCGGCGTGAACCTGCTCGACCTTTTCAAAAGACGCGGTAGCGCACCCGTCGCCCGCGACCGGCTGCAGGTGCTGCTGGCCTATGAGCGGAACAACCGCAACCAGCCCGATCTCGTGGCCATGCTGCGCGAGGAGATCATGGCGGTGATCACCAAGCATGTGCAGGTCGATCAGGATGATGTCCGCGTGAGCATGGATCGCGGCGAGACGACGTCCACCCTGGCGATCGACATTCACATCCCAAACGCAGGCGCGCCGGCGCATTAGGCGCCGGCCGCGAACTGACAGTTCTGGTGCTGCCGGAACGCGAGGCGCTGGCGCTTCGCGCCAACCCAGGCGATTGGTCACGTTGGCGGGCGCAGGCCTTGCCCGGGCATACCGGGTTGCCGTGAACAATTGCGAACGAACGTCCCATGACTTACTGTCGATCGCGCCACCTGAATGCCTGTGCGACCCAATATTCGCTGAAATACTGCAGACGAGCACTTTAGACGCGAACCGGCTATTAGCCGACGGGGACGTGGCGATGCGCAGCACCATGCTGCCGGCGGCTTATGCGATGACGGCGGCGCTGCTCGCTTCGCCCGCGGCGGCCGCCAGCATCTTCTACAACCCGGATCTCAAGACGATCATCATCGATGGGACCATCGAGGCCAGCGACTTCGGCAAGATCCGCAACGCCGTTGCCGACGCCAAGGGCGCGGTGGTGGGGCTTTACCTCCACAGCCCCGGCGGCGACTTCATGACGGCCATCGAAATCGGCAGCTGGGCACGCCAGCAGCACCTTGCGACCTATGCCTCGGGCACCATGTGCTACTCGGCCTGCGCCTTCCTCTGGCTGGGCGGCGAGGCCCTCTACGCCAATGGCGTGGTGTCGCTGCACATGCCGTTCTACCGGACGTCCATGGTGACCATCGCCATCCCCGACGAGGGCGTGGCGGCTGCGGCCTGGTACCTCGCCAGCCTCGGTTACGATCGCAAGCTGATGGACGCCATGCTGGTGGTGAGCCAGACCGAGTCCAACGAGATGTTCCCCATCACCGGCCCCAATACCGCGCTCTTTCACATCAGCTACGAGCATCTGCCGGACGAAGGGCGCTTCAAGGAGGCACTGACGGCGGCCCGGGCCCGAAAGTCGGCGGAGCGGCTGAAGAGCCACCAGTAGCGGACTGCCTCTATGGTCAGGTTGCGAGCCCAAGGCGAGATGTGGAGTATCGCCGGGTGCAGCGGATCGGGAGGACCTCATGGCGCCACCAGCAGCAGTGCCGACGCTCAGTGAATGGGTGGGCGGCGAGGAGCGGATCGCGGCGCTGACCGCGCGGTTTTATCAGAAGGTGCCAGCCGATCCGGTGATCGGCCCGGTGTTTGCCAACATGGACCCCCGACACGCCGCGCACGTCGCGAGTTTCATCGCCGAGGTGTTCGGCGGCGGCACGCCCTACACCGACCACGGCGGCTCGCATACCGGGATGATCGCTCGCCATCTCGGCCGGGCGCTGACCGAGCAACAGCGGAAGCGCTGGATCGAGTTGATGCTGGAGACAGCGGATGAGGTGGGGCTGCCCAGCGACCCGGAGTTCCGGGCGGCGTTCGTCGGCTATCTCGAGTGGGGCACCCGGATCGCAGTGATCAACTCGCAACCGGGTGTGGCGGCGCCGAAGGGTGATCCCCCGATGCCGGTCTGGGGCTGGGGCCCGCCGGGCGGGCCGTATCGGGGGTGAAGCCGCCGGCCCGAGCTACCGCGTGGCCGGCTCAGAACTCTTCGTGCGTGCGGGGATCGCCGTCGAACAGGCGGCCGTCCGGGCGGGAGAGCTGATTGATCGCCGCCATATCGGCGTCGTCGAGCTGGAAGTCGGTGACCGCGAGATTCTCGCGGCGGCGCGACGGGGTTGCCGACTTCGGGATCGGCAGGACGCCGAGTTGCAGGTGCCAGCGGAGGACGACCTGCGCTGGGGTGCGGTTGTGCTTCTTGGCGGCCGCGACCACCTGCGGTTCGGCGAGGAGGCCCGTGCCCTTGCCGATCGGGGTCCAGGCCTGGGTGAGGATACCGCGCTGCTTGTCGGCGGCGCGCTGCTCGGACTGGTTGAAATAGGGGTGCAGTTCCACCTGGTTGACGCTGGGGGCAACGCCAGTCTTGGCGATCAGCTGGTCGAGATGCTCGGGGAGGAAGTTCGAGACGCCGATCGAGCGGACGAGACCGCGCTCGCGGGCCTCGATCATGCCCTCCCAGGCTTCAACGAACAGCTGCTGGCTCGGGTTGGGCCAGTGGATCAGGTAGAGATCGAGGTAGTCGAGGCCGCTGCGCAGCACCGACTCCTCGATGGCCGAGGTCACGTTCGGCTTCTTGTGATGACGGCCGGGTAGTTTTGAGGTGACGCGGATTTCCTCACGCGGGATGCCGGACATGCGGACGGCTTTGCCGACCGCGCCCTCGTTCTCGTAGTTCACGGCGGAGTCGAGGAGGCGATAGCCTTCGCGCAGCGCCTCGGCCATGCCCTCGGCGCCGGAGATGCCACGGAGCGCGTAGGTGCCGAGGCCGACGGCCGGGAGCGTGGTGCCGTCGTTCAGGGTGTGCTGTGGAAGGGGCATGTGGTGTTCCTGGGTTTGGGCTCAGGGCGAGATGGCCGCCCCCTCCACCGGCTACGCCGGTCCCCCTCCCCCGCCACGCGGGGGAGGATCACTGAGAGGCCGGTTGACCGATCAGGTCGCCTTGCCGGTGGGTGGGGCTTCGTCACCGTTTTCGGGCATGTCGTCGAAGCTCGAGTAGTTCATGGTGTAAAGCTTGGCGTAGAGGCCCTGCTTGTTCATCAGTTGCTCGTGGTTGCCCGACTCCAGGAGCTCGCCGTTCTGCAAGACGATGATGCGGTCGGCGCCGCGGATGGTGGCGAGGCGGTGGGCAATGACGAGGCCGGTGCGGCCTTCGAGCAGGCGCTTGAGGGCGCGCTGGATCAGCATCTCGGTGTAGCTGTCGATGTTCGCCGTGGCTTCGTCGAGGACGAGGATCTTGGCGTCGGCGACGAGGGCACGGGCAAAGCTGATCAGCTGGCGCTGGCCGAGCGACAGGTTGCCGCCGCGCTGCTCGAGCTTGGTGTCATAGCCATCGGCCAGCGACATGATGAAGTCATGCGCGCCAACCGCCTTGGCGGCGTCGATGATCTGCTCGCGGGTGGCGGATTGCTTGTTGTAGCGGATGTTCTCGATCACCGAGCCGGTGAACAGGAACGGCTCCTGCAGCACCATGGCGACTTCTGCGCCGAGCGAATCCTGGGTCACGTCGCGCACGTCAATGCCGCCGACGGTGACCGAGCCGTCCCACACGTCGTAGAAGCGGTGGACCAGCGACATGCAGCTCGATTTGCCCGAGCCGGTGGGGCCGACGATGGCGACGGTCTCGCCCGGATTGACCCGGAAGCTGACGTTCTTCAGCACCGGCTGGTTCTTGCGATAGCCGAAGGTGACGTTCTTGAACTCGACCGAGCCGTCCATGGCGCCGGTGAGCGCGACGGCATCGGGCTTGTCCTCGATGTTCACGGGGACATCGAGCACTTCGGTGATGCGGGTGCCGGAGCTCATGGCGCGCTGGAACACCGAATACTGCATCGTCAGCGAGCGGATCGGATCGAAGAAACGCTGGATGTAGAACAGGAACGCCACCATGACGCCGACCTCGACCTGATGGCCGAGCACCATCTGGCCGCCGATCACGATGACCGTCGCCATCGAGATGCCGGTGAGGGTGTCGACGATCGGCACCATCACCTGCGCGAACTTGGCTGCGCGCAGGTGCGCCTTGAGGTTGGCGCGGGCCTTTTCCTCGTAGAGGTCGAAATTGACCTTCTGACGATCGAGGCTCTGCACGGTGCGGACGCCGTTGATGCCTTCGGCGAGGGCGCCGTTGGCCGACGAGTTGGTGTGGTGCGCCGCCATGAAGCTGACCTTGGCGGGCGGCAGCCAGAACAGGCGCACGATGAACAGGATCGGCATGGTCGCCATGGTGATGGCGCCGAGCATCGGATCGAGCCACAGCAGCACGCCGATGATGCCGAACAGCAGCACGATGTCGCCGACGGAAAGCACTGAAGTTTCAAGGAACTCCTGCATGGAGTTCACGTCGCCCATCAGGCGCGACATCAGCCGGCCGACCTCGGTCTTGTCCATCCAGCTGAGCGACACGCGCTGCAGGTGCTCGAACATGGCGCGGCGCATGTCGAACAGCACGTCCTCGGCCGCCTTGCCGACCACGGATTCCTGGATCCAGCTGGCGGCGAAGTTGAAGCCGATGGTGACGGCGAAGCCGACGATAGCCCACAGCAGCACGGATCGGCCGCCACCGCCGGCGGACATGCCGTTATCGATGGCGAACCGGATGATCAGCGGGAAAGCCAGCTGCGTCAGGGTGAAGACCAGCACCGCGGCGACCGAGATGTAGATCTGCTTCTGGTACGGCTTCACGAAGGCCCAGATGCGGCGAACGATCTTGGGATCGTAGGCCTTGCCGAACACCTCTTCCTCGCGATCGAGGCTGGAGCCGACCACGGCGCGTGGCGGGCGCTGGCGGCGGTCTTCGCTTTCGTCGTCGTTGACGGTCACGTCGGTCATTCGGCGGCCTCCAGATGGTCGTCGCCAGGCTTGACCTGGAGGTCGTAGAGGGCGCGGTAGCGGCCGCCCAGGGCGAGCAGTTCTTCATGCGTGCCGCGCTCGACGATGCTGCCATCCTCGATGAAGAGGATCTGGTCGGCGTGCATCAGCGACGAGAGCCGGTGCGAGATGATGAGGGTGACGCGGTCCTTGGCGAAGCGCTTCATCGCCGTGCGGATGCGCTGCTCGGTGCCGGCATCGACCGCGGCGGTCGAGTCGTCGAACACCATCACTGAGGGGCGCAGCATCAGCGAGCGCGCGATGTTCAGGCGCTGGCGCTGGCCGCCGGAGAGCGAGACGCCGCGCTCGCCCACGATGGTCTCGTAACCAGTCGGCAGCCCGATGATGTAGTTGTGGAGCTGCGCGAATTCCGAGGCGCGGGAAATCCGGCCCTCCTTCGCCCACGGGTCGCCATAGGCGATGTTGTTCTCGATGTTGGTGGTGAACAGGAACGAGTCCTGCTGCACCACGGCCACCGCCTGGCGGAGGCTGGCGAGGGTAACGTCGCGCACGTCCTGGCCGTCGATGGTGACCTTGCCGCCATCGACATCGTAGAAGCGCGGGATCAGGTGGGCGATGGTCGACTTGCCCGAGCCGGGGCGGCCGACGATGCCGATGGTTTCGCCGCGGCGGCCCTCGAAGCTGACCTTCTGCAGCACCTTGCGGGTGGGCGCGCTCGGATAGGCGAAGTCGACGTTCTCGAACCGCACCGTGCCTTCGGTCACCTTCAGCGGCTGGGCGCCCGGCTTGTCCTTGATCTCGATCTCGAGGTCGAGGAAGGCGAACAGGCGATTGCCGCAGGTCGAGGCGCGGGCGAACGAGTTGACCAGCAGCCCGAGCTGGCGCACCGGCATCTGCAGGATGGTCATGAAGGTGAGAAACGAGGCGAGCGTGCCGACAGTCATGGCGCCGGACAGCACCTTTTCGCCGCCGACCCAGAGCACGAGGCCCATCGAGAGCAGGAAGCTGACGTTCATCATCGAGGTGCTGGAGACGCGGATATCGACGCGCTTGTGGGCCAGCGCCAGCGCTGCGTTGGAGGCCTCGTCGTACTTCTTCAGCTCATGGTCCTGCCCGGCAAAGGCCCGGACCACACGGATACCGCCGAGGTTCTCTTCCATGACGCGGCTGAGGTTCTGCAGCATTTCCTGCAGCGTCAGCCAGGTGGCGCGCAGCGTCAGTTGGGCGACTGACGAGCGCCAGGCGACAAACGGCGCAAAGCTGAGTGCCAGGATGCCCAGCAACAGGTCGGTCGACATCATCATATAGGCGCCGACGCCGATCAGGATGCTGAGCAGCACGACGCGCAGCACACCGGTGGCGAAGAACATGCGCACGCCCTCGAGGTCGAGCATGCCCACGGTGATCAGATCGCCGGTGTGGACCTTGTCGTGGTAGGAAAAGCTGAGGCGCTGGATCTTCTCGTAGACGGCGAGGCGGAGCTCATAAGCCGTGTGGTGACCAACGGCTTCGCCGAAATAGTTCATGGTCATCGTGAAGATGCCGCGGCCGATCGAGACGACCAGCAGGATCCACGCCGTGACCCACAGCGCGTCCACCGCCCCTGCTCCGCCATCGAGCACGCCCTCGGCCTGATCGACCGCCTGGCCGAGCAGCCGCGGCACCCATAGCTGCAGCACGCAGGCGATGATGGTGGAGGCGATGGTGATGCTTACCATCCAGGGGTGGCGCCAGGTTTGAACCATGATGCGCCATAGGGTGGTCAGTCCCTTGCCGGCCTGTGTGGCTTCGACATGTGACATTGCATCGCCAGGCGAATAGGCGCTGCGCGGAGCATTCGAGCTCAATTTGCGGGTCCAGACATTATGCATTTGGGCCTGCCCTCGCCGGAATATTGGCGGCAGACTCGGCCCTGTAGAACCAGAGGAAGACCCCATCTGTCGCGCCGATTTGCGTTCTGTTCAAGGCAGATATGCGGGCGCGATGGCCTTCTTTCGTATGAGCGCCGTACGGGTCGAGCATGATGTTGCACGAATGCAACCTCGCCCCCAAAGCAACGTTCAGGCCTAATGACCCGCGAGATCGAGATGACCGAAGGCACAGGGCAGCCGCCACCCGAGGACGACACTTTCCGCGAGGCGGTCCGCAAGACCGCTTACTTCCTGTGGCAACAGGATGGGCGACTGGACGGCCGGGATGAGGAGTACTATCTGCGCGCGCTCGAGATGCACCGGCGCGAGCGGACCTACGATGCCTGGCTGAAGGACAACGGGCCGGAGGACGGCTAGGTCGCCCGGCTTGCCACGAACTGCTGCCAGACACGGCGCATCACGACGCCGGCGGTGACGCCGAGCACGCCGCCCAGCATCTTGACGCCGAGGTCGATGAGCCGGCCGTGGCGTGACACCGACACCAGCTGCAGCGCTTCGAGCGCTACCGCTGCCCCCAGCACCACTACCACCGTGACCCAGAGATGGCGCGGATAGGCCAGCGCGAACAGCAAGCCGATGGCCCCGAAGGCCATGAACCGTTCGATGCTGGGCGAGTAGCCGCTGGTGGGCCGGAAACCGATCGGGGCCAGGGTGACGAAGGCAACGGCAACAAGCAGCAGCCAGGCAAGCAGCGGTAACAGGCGCATCGGCGAAAGAGCTCCGGATCAGACGGCGTTGCGCCGGGTCTTGGACGAGAAAACCGTCAAGACGATGATCCAGCAATCGAGGAAAATCGACCAATTGTCGATGTAGTAAAGATCGTGCCGGGTACGGCCCTCGATCTGCTCGAAAGTCGAGGTCTCGCCGCGATATCCGTTGACCTGGGCCCAGCCGGTGATGCCGGGCTTGATGCGTTGGCGGTGGGCATAGCTGGCCAATTGCTCGCCCAATTCATCGTCGTGCACCAGCGCATGCGGGCGCGGGCCGACGAGGCTCATGTTGCCGCGGATGACGTTGATCAGCTGCGGCAGTTCGTCGATCGAGGTGCGGCGGATGAAGGCGCCGATCTTGGTGATGCGCTTATCGCCCACGCGTGCCTGGGTCATCTTGCGCCCGGACTCGGTGACGGTCATCGAGCGGAACTTCCAGATGTGGAAGGTGTCGCCGTTGAAGCCGCGGCGCTCCTGCCGGTAGAACACCGGGCCGCGGCTATCGAGCTTGATCAGCAGCGCGACGACCGCGAGGAGCGGGCTGAGGAAAAGGAGGCCAAGGCCGGCCCCGCTGACGTCGAACACGCGCTTCAGCAGCACCGCGCCGTCACTCATGGGCTTGCGCAGCGAACGCAGCGCGTTGTTGGGGCCGAGCGGCACCACGTCGAGGAACTTGAAGCTGACATTGTCGGTGGCCGGCACGCAGACCACGTTGATGGCAAAGCGCTTCAGCTCATTGGTGAGGCGCTCCAGCCCGTCGATGTCGCCGATCTCCCCGACGAATACGATGAACTCGGCGCCGCGCGCCACCCAGTGCTGCGCGAACTCGACTAGGGCGCTCTCGCGGACCACGCCCTCGGCGTCGACGGCGTCTTCGAGATACATCGTCCCCGCGAGCCGGTAGCCGGTCTTCCACAGGTTGCCGTTGACGAGGAAACGAACGGTATCGGCACGGTTGCCGACGACGGCGACCTTCTGGAACTGCAACTGGCCGGCGCGGATGCGGGTGGTGACGGCGGCGTAGGCGATGGTGCGGGCCAGCAGCAGCGCCGGGACGCCGAGCACATAAGCCGAGATCAATGAAACGCGGGACAGCTCGCCGGCGACGCCAAACATGAAGGCGCCGAACAGCGCGATGGCGAAGGCACCAGTCCACCCCAGGACGCTCTGCGCCAATGTCGTGTGCGGATGCTGGGCGCGGTCCAGGAACTGGTTGGCGGCGATGGCGGAGAAGCCGCCATAGAGGACGCCGACAACGAGCGAGTAGACGCCGTAGAATCCCACCAGCTCGTCGCTCGGCACATGCATGAAGAGGTTGTGGTAGATCAGCGCCGGCAGCAGCATCACTAGCGCCGCGAGCACGCCTTCGGTGAGGGCGAAGGTCATGCAAAGGGCCGTCTGGTTGGCCACCACGCGACGCGCCCGCCGCCGTTCTAAGCCTTGATACCCGAGCTCGCTTTGCGCCACAGCAAATTGCCTCAAATTGCTGGCAATTCAGGATAATCGCTGCCCTGGTTGCCGTATCTCGGCGATTAGCACGGAGCCGGATTCGGCCAAAGGCTTAGGTTAAGATGCGGTTAATGCCGAGGCTCGAGGCTAGCACGGGTAGGCACCGCCTCGAAATAGGCGACGAGCAGCACGATGAGGATCGTGACGACCGTGGTTTTCTGGCTCAGCGTGTTGTTGGAGAGCGCGGCGCAAAGGAACACGGCAGTGCCGATCCAGGCCGGCCGCGGCTGGTGGCGGAGCAACCGCCAGACCAGCCAGAAGAACAGCAGCGCGAAGGGGATGGCGAGGGTCAGACCCAGCTGGAAGGTCATGAAGACCGGGGTGGACTCGATGAAGGGCAGCCCGAGCTTGTCGTTGACGATCTTGGTGACCTCGACGATGTCCTTGCCGAACATCACCTCCTGCCAGGTGACGTGATCGAATATCTGGTAGATGTCGGTACGAGCGAAGAAATTCTGATCGACCACGCCTTCTGAAAAGCGCGACAGCAAGCCGCCGGCAGCCATCACGCCGATCAACGCGGCGCCCCCGACGAGCACCATGATCAGCACTGCGAGCTTGGCTTTGCGCTCGGCGCGGCGGCTGAGCGAAGTCCAGGGGACGAGCAGCACCAGCGCCAGCACCTCGACGGTGGCGACGATCAGCGCGAAGCGTGCGCCGGCGGCGACGGTGCCAACGAACAGCAGCGCCATGGCGGCAACCTTCACCCAGGGCTTCCAGTTGGTCAGCGGCACGAAGCCGATCGTCGTGGCGGACAACAGGCCAAGGGTCAGCGGATGGCCGGCGAGGCCGATCGGCCGGAACGCCGCCTCGCCCTCCGAATAGGGGAAGATGCGGATATGGGTCGCCACCTCGAACAGCCCCATCAGCGCGCTCAGCAGGTTGATGAGGATCACCGCGTCGCCGAGGAGGCGCCGGTAGGACGGGTTCTGCGCCAGGAGGATGAGGCCGACAGCGCCGGCGACAAGATAGGTGTCGATGAGATTGCCCCCCACCCCGCCCCGACCAGTGGCGATGAGGAAGACGATCAGCAGCCCCAGCAGGCCCATGAAGCGCACGAGATCGCGGAACTTGACGATCTCCTCGCCCCTGAGGAACACCGGGCGCGTGAACAGCGCCACCGGCAGCAGCAACAGCAGCAGGTAGGTACCGAGGTGGATCTTGTTGTAGAAGGCGCCGCCTTCGCGCACGTAGTCGTAGACCGTGTCCATCACTGCCGGCGACACGCAGATGCGGATCACCAGTGCTGCGAGGATCGCCAGGAACAGGGCTAGAGAGAAGGCATTGGCGCGCTGCGCACTGTCGCCGGCCGCTTTGGGTCCGGTGGCCGAATAGCTCAAGGCTGTCCCTTTCCACTGGCATGGGTTGCGGCTTTTGGTGGCCCGGGTTTAGCACGCCCTGCCCCGCCAAGGCGCGGAGGAGATCGCCGTATCCTTAATCGAGACGGGCTGCTGCCGGCGCTTCGGCAAGGCCGCGTGAGACGGATCCACCATTAATCATTTGAGCAGTTGGCGTTGGTTGAACTGCGCCCGCGGGACTAGTGTTCGGGCTCTCCTCAGTGGTTAACGCCCCATGACTCATGCGCTGCAGACTTCGATACCGACGACAGCTCCAGGCACGCCAGCAAATGCCGGACTGCTGGAGCTGACCGATGCTACCTCGGTGGTGTTCGAGACCGTCAACAATGCGCTGCAATGGGAGCGGCTGCTCGGGCAGACCGATCGCGCTCACAGCGTCCAGGCATTTGGCTATGGCGAGGCAAAGGGCAGCAAGGGTTGGCATGTAAGCCGGCAGTTGCTGTCTCTGGCAGGTCGCCCGGTAGCCATCGTGCAGGCGCTGGAAAAGCGCGTGGCGGGGCTACGAGTCGTGACGCGCATCAATCGCGGTCCGATGTTCCTGATGCCCGATGCACCCGCCTACGTTGTCACCGCCGTCTATCGAGCGGTGCGGAAGCGGTGGGGCCGGTTGCCGTTCGGCGTGCTGCTGCTGGCGCCCGCGCTGGAAGATCGGCCTGAAAACCGGGCGATCCTCGCGAGGGCCGGGTTCAGGCCGCGCAAGGGCAATGGCTGGGGCTCGGCCCGGCTCGATCTCGCGCTGCCGATCGATGATGTGTTCCAGACCTTCGAGCACAACTGGCGCAAGTCCATCCGCGCTGCCGACAAGGCCGGCGTGACGGTCAAGGTGGCGGATGCGGAAGCCGACCACGAATGGATGATCGAGCGCCATCTGCAGAACATGGCCGAGAAGGGCTTTTCCGGCCACGATGCCGAGTTCCTTCGCAGCCTCAGGAAGAACTCCGGTTCCGACTATGTGCTGCTTCAAGCATTGCATGAAGGCCGACCCGTGGCCGGGCTGGTGATGCTGAAGTTCGGCAACGTCGCCGACTCCATCGTCGCCTGGTTTGGCGAGGAGGGCCGCAAGGTGAAGGCCGGCAATGCCATTACCTGGGGCGCCATCCAGGAGATGCAGCGGCGGGGCTGCCGCCTCTACGATGTCGGCGGCATCAACAGCGACAAGGGCTTCTCAAGCTTCAAAAGCGGCATGAACGGAGCCGAGTATTTCCTCCTCGGGGAGTATGTCGGCTTCTAGGCGCAGCGATGCGCCGGGAGGCCCGTAAGGCCATGGCAGGTTCTCGATGACATCCACCGCTCTCACCGTTGCCTATTGCGGCCCGATTGCGCGGCAGGGGGAACCCGCCAGGGGCGGCTTCGAGGCCGCCAATCGCCGGCTGATCGATGACCTCGATCGCGCCGGGCTCGACGTCGTCGAATTGCCCTATGCGCCGGAACGCAAACCGGCATGGCGGAAGATCCTGGCCTACGGCACGAGCTTTGCCGCCCTGGCCTGGCGCATCGTCATCGAGGGCGGGCAGTGGGACGTGTTCCACATCACGCCGCTCCGCCGCCAGTTCATCCTCGCCGAGTGGCTGCTGTGCCATCTCGCGCGCCGTCGCGGCGCCAAGCTCGTGGTCGACCTGAGGGCGGGCGCCATTGCCGAGGACACCGCCAGCCCCAAGCGGGCGAGGCGCGCCGCCTTCGAGAGCATGTTGAAGATGTCCGACCTCATCTGCGTCGAGGGCGAGGTCTATTTGCCGCTCGTCGCGCCGTACGGCAAGGACGCGCTCTACCTGCCCAACTATGTCGATGCGGGGACGGTGGGCAACCGCCCCGCTCCGCCATCCGGCCGGATCAACCTGGTTTTCCTTGGCCGTATCGTGCCGGAGAAGGGGATCGAAGTCGCGCTGGACTGCGTGCGCGCGCTCAAGGCCAGGGGGCACGACGTACGGCTGAAGGTCATCGGACGGGACGACGAGGCTTACGTTGCGGGCCTCAAGGCGGCGTCTCAGGAGCTACCTGTGTCGTGGCTCGGTGCCGTCCCCCACCCGGAGGTCCCGGCACAGCTCGGTGACGGCCACTTCTTCATATTCCCCACCCGGCATCGCGGCGAAGGCCATTCCAACGCGCTGACCGAGGCGATGAGCCAGGGGCTCGTGCCGCTGGTGGCGGACAATGGCTTCAACCGCCAGGTCATCGCGGATGCGGGGGTCGTCTTCGACATGGAGGCGACGGGCGAGGACTATGCCGCCGCCGTCGAGAACATCCTGGCGCAGGATGCGTGGGCCGGGCTATCCGGCGCAGCCCGCCAGCGCATTGTCGAGCAGTTCACCGGCGAGAAGCTGGTGCCGGCACTGGTGGCCCGCTATCGGGCTCTCGTTGGGATGGGCTCTGGACGCCCCAGGGCCGCTGTTCGGCACGAAGAGGCTGTCGCAGGCCGCGGCTAGAAGCGTCACACCGCTTCTTGTTCGCGGGCCGAGTGCCCCAGGCCGGCTACCGGCCGAAGCTCGACCGCAACCGTGCGCCCGGTTTCGCCTACCCTGCCCTGCCAAACGACACGATCGGCTTCCTGCTTGCGACCGAAGGCAGGTGAGACCCAGCCGCCGCCGGCACCTTCGCCACCGCGTTGCACGGAGATGTCGCCGTGCTCGAAGGTGAGCGTGAGGATGGTGAGCGCGCCACGCTGGACGATCACTTCGTTCCCCTCAACGCGCGCCGAAAGGTCGGGAGCAAGCTGGAAGCTAACCTGCGCCTGCCGGTCCCCGTCGACGCCGAGCAGCTTGTCGACGATGGCGAACCCACTCTCGGTGCGAGCGAGGTTGCGCTGATGGGTGACGCCGAAGCGCTTGCGATACCCGTCATGGCTCGCGGTCAGGCTCCACCGGGCGCCTTTGTCGTGCCGCTCGAGCCGGCTTGCGGCCTTCTGCGACCAGTTGAACGAACCTGAGATCGTACTCTGATCGGCGCCGGACACGACCAGCGTGTTGTGTGCTGTGGTGCCGCGGAACCAGTCGCGCCAGGCGCCGCCCGAGTGATAGAGATAAGTACCCGGATCGATCAGCACCGGCTCGCCGTCGACCGCCAGTATAATGGCCAGCGCATCAGCGTGCCCGTGCGCGGCGATCGAGAGATAGCCCAGCGGCCCATGGTCGAACACCAGGCTGACCTGCCGCCCGCCAATCTCCTCGTTGACGACGGAGTAGCCGCCTTGCGCGAAGACCCGCTGTCCCCGCGGCGATGCAGCACGTTCATCAGCGCGGCCGAGTAGCAGGCCGCGAAAATCGGCTTCGGCGTCCGTCGGCGCACCGCGCCCCGTGAACCCCGCGATCGCGTTGGCGACTGAGCCCGGATAGGCATGCTCGACATTGCCCGAGGTCAGGACGCGGCCGTCATCGTCGTCGCCGATGGCGGGAACCGTGCCGCCTTCGAGCGCTAGCCAGCCGATGAACTCGGCGAAAGCGCTGAGGCGCTCACCCACCGAGGCGGGGAACCGCTGCCCGGAATCGCGGGCAACCACGGAGCAGAGGAGCACGAACTCGGCCGAAAAGGCGCCATAGCTCGGCGACTGCTCGGCCGGGACACCGTCGGGCAGGATCTGGCGAGCGGTCTCTTCGACCAGCTTGGCGCGAGCCCGGGCCGCCATGTCGGCAGCTCCAGCGATGCCCGGCATTGCCAGCCCGATGAGAAACTCACCCGCCAGTTCGGCAATCAGGTGATTGTTCGCCGACGAGAACCGCGAGGGATACCGCTTCAGCCAGGTCGCGGTGGCCTGGAGGATGGATGCGATCTGCCGGCGGCAGACGACGGACAGGCGCTCGCCCACCAGGGAGACGGTGATCAGCAGCGAAATGGCCCGCAGGGCGAGCTCGATACCGGAGTTCCAGCCGAGGCCGCGGAACGGCGGATTGGCCGCGTACCAGCTGTCGACGGCCGCTTCGATAGCGGCGACGCTATCCGCATTGGAAGCCAGCAGCGCGTGGGCGGCCAGCGGCTGCAGGAACTGCAGGCGGTTCAGTTCCCACACGTATTTTACGTCGCCGAACTGCCGCTCGTGCCGGTAGGGAACGTCGAAGCAGTACTGGTCCGCAGCTGGCCATGCGCCGCCCGTAACCGGATCGAGCCGCCAGAGCTCATGGGGAAACCGGTCGGCCGCCGCCTGCCGCGGCCATTCGACGCCAAGCGCGGCGAACCGTCCGGCCAGAACCTTCTCGGCGGCCAGGCGGATCTTCTCCGCGAGCGCAGGAGACGCGCCCAGCACCCGTTCCCGCAAGCCGGGCAGCGGCCGGACTTCCGTACCCGGGTAGTGGGCCCAGCCTTCCAGGCGTCCGCGGGCTCGTTCTTTCTTGATCTTCTCGCTGACGCGGTGCGCCAGCTCGCCTGCGCTCATGGCGCGCAGGCGATGAAGGTACCAGCCCAGGGACATGGCCTAGATTCCCTGGAGGGCTCGTTGGTAGGCAGCGATCAGCGGGCGCACCTGGTGGTTCCAGCTGAACCGGTCTTCGACGCGCTCGCGCCCCAGCTGTCCCATGCGGGCGCCACGTACCGGATCAGCGAGCAGATCGGTGATCCGCGCGGCCATATCCACCGGATCGTTCGGCTTGGCATAGAGCGATGCCTCGCCGGCCGAATAGCGCCCCTCGGTGACGTCGAACTGCACGATCGGCTTGCCGAACGCCATGTACTCGAGGATCTTGTTCATGGTGGACTTGTCGTTCATGACGTTGACGCGGTCAGGATTGACGCAGACATCGGCCGTCGAGAGCATTTCGAACAGATCGGCATCGCTGATGCGGCCGGGCAGATTCACGAAGTCCGTGAGGCCCAGCTGCTTGGATTGAGCGCGCAGCTGCTCCAGCTCCGGACCACTTCCGGCGATGCAGAATTGGATATCGGTCCGCCCCTGCCGCACGACGATATCGTGCACCGACTGCAGCAGCAGGTCGACGCCTTCCTGCGCGCCCATCACCCCGACATAGCCGACGAGGTGCTTCCGCCCCTGCTTCCAGCGCGCGTTGGGAGCGACCGGCTTGATCTTGTGCAGGTCGGGCCCGCTGCGCACCACGAAGACGTCCTTGGGCCGCATACCACCGCGTTCGAGCGCGATGTCGCGATAGCTGTGGTTGGTGGCGATCGACACATGCGCCATGGCAAAGGTGAGCCGCTCGAGCACCAGCATCAGGCGCCAGAACAGGTCGCGCCGGCCGAACTTGGCCTCGTACAGTTCCGGGTTAATGTCGTGGTGATCGAACACGAACCGCTTGCCGAACGGCTTGAACAGCAGCGCGACGAGAAAGATCAGGTCCGGCGGGTTGCAGGCGTGAATGACGTCGAACCCCCGCTCGCGCAGCACCTTGAAGGCCAGCACCGTTTCCCAGAACAGGGCGGCGCCGTATTCCTTGAGATAGCCGATCGGACCGTTGCCTTCGGCGGGCAGCGGATGGCGATAGACGTGAATGCCGTCGATCACCTCGTAGCGCTTGGTGTAGCCCTTGGCGACCGGACAGATGACGCTGACCACCGCTCCGGCCTTGTTCAGCGTCGTGGCCTCCAGCCAGACACGGCGGTCGAACGGCACCGGCAGGTTCTCGACAATGATCAGAACCTTCTTGCCGGCCAGCGGGGCGTCGCGCAGCACGTCGGTGCTCGCCTGCTGCGTGACGCTCAGTTCGGGCGTGTACACGCCCTCTGCCATCGAGCTCATGGGATCATGCTCACATCGATCACGTTGCTGCTGCGCAGCGCCAGGCTCCGCTGCAGGCCGTTGGCGGCGACCACCAGGTCGAAATCGCCGGCCTCGGCTTCGTCCTTGTCGATCAGCAGTTCGCCGATCTTGGGCAGCTGTGAATAGGCATAGCCGAGGTTCTGGCCGATCAGCTTGCGTGCATCGAGGCCCGAGTCATAGATGGACACATCGAACCCGGCGGTGATCAGCCGGCGGGCCATATCAACATTCGGGCTCTCGCGCAGATCGTCGGTGTTCGCCTTGAAGGCGAGGCCGACCAGCAGCACCTTGGCGCCGGGCGTAAGCTGACGGACGATGTGATCGAACTGGTAGTGTTTGTGCGCCTCATTGGTGCGCAGCACCGCGTCCAGCAGATGGGTGTTCGCGCCGATGTCGTTGGAAATGTGCTGCAGTGCCCGCACGTCCTTGGGCAGGCACGAGCCGCCAAACGCCCCACCCGGCCGGGTGTAATAGGCCGAGAGGTTGAGCTTGGTGTCCGACACGAAGATCTCGTGCACCTTGGTGGCGCTGATATCGAGCTGCTGGCAGATGCGGCCGATCTCGTTGGCGAAGGCAATCTTGACCGCGTGCCAGGAGTTGTCGACGAACTTGGTCAGCTCGGCTTCCCGATAGCCCACGTGGAAGGTCTGGGCCTGGAGGCCTTCATGCATCCGGTCCATGGCGGGCGAAGGCAGGCCGTCGACTGTGCCGATGACGATCTTGGGCGGATTGAAGAAGTCGGCGATGGCCGAGGATTCGCGCAGGAATTCCGGATTGTAGACCAGCTCGATGAGGTCGCCGAAATTCTCGCCCAGGATCGAGCGGAAGATCGGGGCGATCAGCCCGTCGACAGTGCCGGGCCGGATCGTCGAGCGATAGGCAACCGTCAGGCGGCTCGACCGATCGCGCCGCACGCCGGTGGCGATCTGGCGGGTCACCTCGGCGATGTGGCTGAGATTGTGCGAACCATCGAGGGCGCTTGGGGTGCCCACGCACACCAGCGCAATGTCGGCGTCATCCAGCAGGCCGCCGATCACAGTCGAGCCTTGCAGCAGCCCCTCGTCCCGGGCAGCTGCCAGCCGTTCATCGAGGCCAGGCTCGAGCACAGGGGAGATACCGGCCTGAAAATCGCGGACCTTGGTCTCGCTGACATCGATGCCGATAATGTGGTGACCTTGGCTCGCCAGGCAGCCTGCCGTAGTACTACCAACGTAGCCAAGCCCAAAAACCGCAATCTTCATGTAACCCACCGCAAGGTTAGTTCAGGCAGCGTAGTGCTGACGTCGAAAAATCGAGCCGTCCGCAACTCTCTTTGACCTGTTAACGGAGGTTTAACCGAACCATGCGGCCCGGACATCCTGAACCAGCCGTTAATCCTAACAGCTAAACTTGTATCTATTTGGCCGCCGGCTTAACCAAAAAACCCCATTACGCGAGCCCGGCGCGACTGTCGGTATATAAGGGCACGAACAACAGGCTGCCTCAGCAACGAGATCCAACGCCATGTCCGACGTCACCGACAGGCCAGTTTCCGACACTGCCCGCTCCGGCGCACGCGTCTTCGCTCGGCTGGGGAGCGACGACGCCCACGGCCACCGCGAGGCCGTAATGGCAAGGCTGCACCCCGCACCGAGGCCGGCGCCGGCCGCCGCCTCGCAGGTCGCGGACGCAGTGCCGGTGGAAACGGTGACGCTCAACAAGATCGGCGATTTCCTCGAGCTCGATTTCGGACGGCTGTTCAGCTGGATGGGTCGTGGCAGGAAGCTCGCATTCGGGCTGGCGGTGGTCGGCGCCGTAGCCGGTGGGCTTTACGGCATGTTCGGCACGCCCAAGTACACGGTCTCGACCGACATCATGATCGATCCGGCCAGCCTGCAGGTGGTGTCGGACGACTTGTTCCAGCAGCCCGGCCAGGCCGATGCGGCGCGGCTCAATGCCGGCTCGAAGCTCCGCGTCCTGACCTCGGGCAATGTGCTGCTGCGCGTCGTTGATGAACTGAACCTTGTGGACGACAAGGAATTCTACGACCCTACGCCCGGCTTCTCGCTTTCCTCGCTGATCCCGCTGGGCGGCGACAAGGCCGTGCCCAATCCGCGTCTCGCGGCGCTCGCGGCGCTGTCCAAGAAGGTCAGTACCAAGGCCGATGAAACGAGCTTTGTCGCTACCCTGCAGGTCTCTTCGGAAAACCCGCAGAAATCGGTGAAGATCGCCGACGCGGTCGTCGCCTCGTTCCAGAACGAACTGGCGACGGCGGAATCGGCTGGCGCCTCGCGTACCGCGGATTCGCTGAACGAGCGCCTCGATGAGCTGAAGGGCGCGGTGAAGACGGCCGAGGAAAAGGTCGAGGCGTACAAGCGCGCCAACAACCTGTCGGCGAGTGCGGGCGAGCTGGTGAGCAACCAGACGCTGACCCAGTTGAACGCGCAGGTGGTCGAGGCGCAGTCGCGCGTCATCGCGGCGCAATCGGCCTATGACGAGCTGGTGGCAGCCGGCAGCAATGCATCGACCGCCGACACCCAGGCTTCGGCTTCGCTGGCCGGCGTGCGTGCCCGGATTTCCGACCTTCGCGCCCAGCTCGACAGCCAGTCGATGATCTACGGCGCGCGCCATCCCACCATCGTCAAGCTCAATGCCGAGCTGGCCGTGGCGCAGTCCGAGCTCAGTGCCGAGATCGCCCGAGTGGTGACGGCCGCCAAGGTGACGCTCGACGAAGCTAAATCGGGACTTCAGGCGCTGACGGCCAAGGCGGATACCCTCAAGACCAACGTCTTCTCCGACAACGAGGCGCTGGTGGCGCTGCGCGAACTCGAGCGCGACGCCGCGAGCAAAACCACGATCTACGAAGCGTTCCTCAGCCGCGCCAAGCAGGTGGCCGAGCGTGAGCAGATCGACACGACCAATGTGCGGGTGATCTCTCCGGCCGTACCACCCACGGACCGCTCCTGGCCGCCCAAGACAGTGGTCGTCGCCGCGGGCGGTGGGGTTGGCGGGTTCGTCTTCGGCATGCTGATTGCCGTGGCGCTGGGCATCTCGCGCGACCTGAAGCGCGACACGCGCCGGCGGGATACGGCAACGGCCACGGCATAGGCCGGTTGCCGCGCAAAATGAACGAGGCGCCCTACGGGGCGCCTTTTCTTTTGGGAGGGTACTTAGAACAGGGTCTCGAGCTTGGCCGCCGCGTCGTCCCAGCTGAAGCGGGTGGCGTTGCTGCGGGCAAGTCCCGAGAGCCGGGCGTGTTCGGCCCGGTCGGTGCTGACGGCGCTGATCGCATCGGCGATCGCCTGGGGGTTCAGCGGGTCAAAGAAGCGGGCGCCCTGCCCGCCCACTTCGCGCAGCACCTCGATATCCGAGCAGACCACCGGCACGCCGAACTTCTGTGCCTCGACCACCGGCAGGCAGAAGCCCTCGGTGAGTGACGGGGCCACATAGAAATCGGCATGCGCGTACCAGGTGGCGAGTTGCTGCTCGTCGACCCGGCCGGGGAGAATGAAGCTCTTGAGTTCGGGATAACGGGCCAGCTCATCGCGGACCGCATCGCCATTGTCCTTGCCGATCCAGACGATCGGGATATCGAGGCCGCGCTGACGCATCAGCTCCGCCGCCTCGATGAGGCGCGGCAGGTTCTTGGTCGCCATGTTGCTCGAGACGCACAGGCCGTAGCGGCCGGGCATGGGTCGCTCGACGAGCGGCGTCGCGCGGATCGTCGAGGCCTCACCGATCGTCACGGCCTTGCCGGCCGCATCGGGATAGAGGCGCCTGAACTCATTGGCCGTGGCGTCGGAGACGCAGACCACCTGCGACGAGGCGGCAACCGAAAGGGGGAAGTAGGTGTTCCAGGCCAGCTGGTAGTGCCACTTGTGCAGTTCGGGGTGGGTGCGGCGATAGAGATCGTGCAGCACCAGGACCCGCTTCCTGCCGCCGGCGATCGGCGCCAGGGGCCAAGGCGTGAAGACGGTATCGGCCTTTTGCTGCGCCGCGACGACGCTGACCTGCGCCGTCTCGAACCAGTATTGCAGCTTCTCGCTGGGGGTAGCCTTGCCGCGCACGATGGTGACGCCATCGAGCGGCAGGTGCGGTTCAAGCCATTCCGGCTTCCAGCTGGTGAGCAGCACGTAGTCGTGGCGACGACGGTTCAGCAGCGCCGCATAGACGTTTGCCGTGTACATGGCGATGCCGGACAGCTGTGCAGACCCGGCGCCGAGGAGATTGAGCAGAACCTTGGCCATGGGGCGTCAGCGGCGCTCCCGTCCCTCGCCGAACAGCGGGATGACGTTGCCGATCCGTGCCGGCGGAGTGGCGGCGCCCTCGAACGGGCGGACCATCGGGCCATTGGCCATCGCGACGGCGCGCTCGGGTTCGAACAGGGCCTCGACGGCCTCTAGCAACGCGCCTGGCGTGACCGGCTTCAGCAGCACCTGATCGATGCCTGCGGCGAGCAGCGGTTTGTGGAAAGGAGCCGGTGTACGGGTGAGCGCCACGATCTGGAAGTCGGGCGTCGCGAGCTTCATGTGCTGGCGCAGGCCGCGGGCGATGTCGATGGCCGGCGCGCCAGGCAGATCGGTATCGAGGATCACCACATCGACCGGGGAAATGCGCAGGTAGGTGGTCAGCACCTCGACGCCCTGAAAGCTTGCCACCTTGTGCCCGCCATCAAGCTCCAGCGCGCGCTGCAGGATGCCGCTGAAGGCCGGATTGCCGGCTAGCATTGCGATGCCGAGACTGCGCGAAATCATCAGAGGTTGGCCTCCCGCTTGGGGTTAACAGGGGCTTAACACGCGCCTGCGCATAGAGCGCGGGGGAACTCGCCATATCCTTAATCGGCTAGGTTACCGCCCTGCCCGGCTCAGGCGATGCCGAGGCGCGCCTTGACCTTGCCGGCGAGATTGCGGGTTTCGTCGGGGTGGATCAGCGCGGTGAGGCCGAGGAACACCAGCCCACCCGCAACGCTCCCGGCCGCCAGCCGGAACAGCGGCCAGGCATCGCCCAGCAAGGCGCTGGCGATGAAGGCGGCGATACCGGTCGCGACCGCAATGCCGACCGACGCTCCGAGGTCGCGCCAGGCGATGGGGATCGGCGTCAGCCGGCGCGAGACGATGATGGCCGTGATGAGGTTGGCGAGCGTCCCGCCCGTTAGCGCCAGCGCCGCACCGACCTCGGCCAGCGGCGGAATGACGAGGAAGGACAGCACGATAGTAACGATCGAGCCCGGCGTGCTGGTGACGATCAGCAGCCACGGCCGCTTATGCGCGTGAATGACGTTCTGGAACACGAAGGCCGAGAAATTGGCGGCCATCACCGCGACGGCGATCAGCGGGAATATCTGCAGCACTGGCCCCTGGTAGTCGGCGGGGAGCAGCAGCTTGGCGATATCGGTGCTGAGCGCCACCAGCAGCGCGGCGACCGGAAAGGTCAGCCGAGCGAGCAGCGCCATCTGCTGCGACAGGAAGCTCGCCGCCGCGGCCGGCCCGTCGCGGTCGAACCGGCTGACCATTTCGGGGAAGCCGCCCATGTTGATGGCGTTGGCGATGGTATCGATCGGCTGGCGGGCCAGCACGTAGACTGCGGCGAAGACCGCCACGGCGCCGGCGTCGTAATACATCTTGAGCAGCACCCGCTCGGCGCTGTTGAGGCCGAAGCCCACCACCGCGATCGCAATCATCGGCAAGCCAAGCGCGAACAGCTCGCGATAGGCGAAGCGCGGCGGCCCCTCGACAACGCGGCCAAGGGCGAGCCGCAGCCCGATGAGCCCGGCGAGCAGCGTCGCTGCAGAAGAGGCCAGCGAGACGAACAGGAAACTGTGCTGCACCATTGAGATGACGACCACTGGCAGCGTCAGTTGCAGGGCGGCCCGCACGAACTCCAGCAGGGAGTAAGCGCTATGGCGCTGCTGCATCTGCAATATGGTGAGCGCGAAGCGGCTGACCGCGCCGACCGCAAGGTAGGTGCAAACGGCCAGCGCAAACTCGGCCCAGCGTTCCGGCGCAACGATGCCCGAGGCAGCCGCTGAGACCACGAGGCCGATGAGCGTCGTCACCGCCAGCACCCGCGCCGCCAGCGCCAGGCTGCCGCGGCTGATCTCGCCCTTGCCGCCGAGCCGGAGCAGCGCGATGCGCAGCCAGTTGGTGACGGCGGAATCGGTGAGCTCGCCGACCGTGACGACAAGCGTCAGCAGCCCGTATTCGGTCTGGTCGATGAGCCGGGTGGCGATGACCAGCAGCAGCAGCGCCGAAAGGCGCGTCAGCAGCATCGCCGGAGCGTAGATGAGGGTGGAGCGCAACAGCACTGGCGGCACTTTCCGGACATCGCCGGCGACGGTCCGGCAAATCCGCTTACGCCCGCGACCGTCGAGCGGATAGTTAATTGGCCGTCTAAGGTGAATAGCAGCAATTGTATCGAAATTTTCGGACTGATCTTAGGCGCGCCGCGCTACTCGGTGATCATGCCGGTGCTCCTGCCACGATGCCGCCGCCAATATTAACACTAAAGTAACCTTTTGGTACTGCCGGACCGGGCGAGGTTATATCGATGCTGTGCGGCCTCGGGTAAGGGCCCGGGATTTGCCATGGCCTTCGACGTTGCTCCACAGATAGAGGCTCCGACTGCCGCTGCCGAGCGGCCGGTCGATGCTGTCACTGTGCACGTCAACACCGATGAAGCCGAGTGGCGCGCCCTGATGGCCGCAGCACCGGTTGGCCACCTGCCGCAGGATTTCAGTTTTGCCGCCGGCAAGGACGCCAGCGGCTGGCCATCCCGCCGCTTGATCTTTGCCGTCGGCGAGCAGCCCGTGGCCTTTGCGGTGGTGCTGCAGTACCGGCGCTTCGGCATGAAGCTGCTCAATCGCGTCAATCGCGGACCGATCCTGCTCGAAACGATGCCGTCGGACGAACAGGTGGTTGGAGTCTACCGCGCGCTGCGCAACACAGTCGGCCGGCTGTGGACGATGCCGCTGCTGATCGCACCGGCGCTCAACAGGACCGAGCACAATATCGGCCTGTTGCGTGAGGCCGGCTATGTCCGTCGCCAGGCCGCCTCGTGGCGCTCCGGCCGCATCGACATCTCGGTGAGCGACGGGGAGCTCTGGAAGAGCTTCGGCTCGACCTTCCGCAACCGCACCCGCGCCGCCGAGAAAGCCGGTGCCGAGCTGCGGATCGCCGACGACGCCGCCACCTATGACTGGATGATCGCCCGTCATCTCGAGAACATGAAGGCGAAGAACTTCCTCGCCGCTGGCCCGGAGATGCTGCGCGGCCTGCGCGCGGCAGCGCCGGGCAATGTCCTCGTGTTCCAGTTGCTGCGCGAGGGCATGCCCGTCGCCGGCATGTCGGTGGTCCGCTTCGGCAATACTGCCGAATACCACATCGGCTGGTTCGGGCCGGAAGGCCGCAAAGTCAACGCCGGCAACTTCCTGATGTGGAACGTGATGCGCGAAATGAAACGGCGCGGCGCGAAGAGTTTTGATGTCGGCGGGCTGCGGCTCGGCGACGGCTATACGCAATTTAAGCGAACGATGAAGCCGGTCGAGTACGAGCTCGCCGGCGAATGGATCAGCATTTAAGGGGGTGGTTATGAGTATGATGGATGTGGCGCGCGGCGCCTATGCACGAGGTCCGAAATTCCTGCGCCAGTCGCTGGCGCCACTGGTCTCGCTGGTGCCGACCAGCATGAAGTTCGGCGGTACCTACCGGCTGTGGCGCGAGCGCATCGCCGCCAGCGCCGACCCGGTCTATGCCAATACCGAGCACCTCAAGGCGCTGCGCGGCCTGCTGCGCAAGGCGCATGACAACAGCCCGTTCTACCGCGACCTGCTCGACCGCCACCTGGGCGTCGACTTCGACTATGAGCGGGCCATGCCCGAGGATCTGCGCCGCCTGCCGATCCTCAAGAAGACCGATCTCACCGCCGCCGGCGACAGTGCGCTCGCGGCCCCGCGCTCCAGCGTCGACCGCGCCGACACCAGCGGCTCCAACTCCGAGCGGCCGTTCGGCTTCTATCTCGATCGCGACCGCAGCGTGCGCGAAATGGCCTTCGTCAACGACAGCTGGAGCCGGGCTGGCTTCACCGAAAAGGACAGCAAGATCGTGCTGCGCGGCGTCGGCCTCGACGGGCGCGGCCGCATTACCTCGGAATGGGAGCCGGCGCTACGCGAGCTCCGCCTCTCGGTGTTCCCGATGACCCGGCAAGATGTCGCGCACTATGCCGACCTGATCGACGAGCACGGCGTGCGCTATCTCTACGGCTACCCCTCGGCCATCGATCTGATGGGCCGCCACATGATCACCCTTGGCCGTGAGTTCAAGCAGCCGCTCAAGGGCATCCTGCCGATCTCCGAGCCGATGCTACCGCACCACCGCGCCACCATCGCCGCGGCCTTCGGCGCCGATGTGCCGATCGCCAATTTCTATGGCCTGAGCGAAAAGGTGCTGTTTGCCTCCGAAAGCATGGCGGGCGGTGAGCTCTATACGTTCGAGCCGCTCTACGGCCTTGCCGAACTGGTCGACGAGCATGACCAGCCGATCACCGAGCCGGGCCGCGAGGGCCGGCTGATCGGCACCGGATTCCTCTCCACCGGCATGCCGTTCATCCGCTACGACACGCATGACCGCGCCACGCTGGTCGAGCTGCCCACCGAGGCCAACGGTCAGCGCATGCGGGTTTCCAGCATCATCCCGCGGCGCAAGCCCAACTACCTGATCACCTCCGATGGTGGGCGGGTGGTCACCATCGACCTGACGCCCGACACCCCGCGCTTCTTCAAGGGCGTCGACGAGTACCAGTTCCTGCAGGAGCGGCCGGGCCACGTCACCATCCGCTACATCGCCTCGGAGGGCGGCACCGAAGCCGATGCCCTGAATCTTGCGGCAGACCTGCAGGATCGCGTGCGCGACCGCGTCACCTTCTCGATCGAGCGGGTCGAGAACCTCGCCGGCGGTCGGGGCGGCAAGCGCGCCTTCATCGACCAGCGGCTGGATCTGAACCAGTTCTGAGGGCTGGGGCTATAGCCCCAGTGCCTTCAGCATGGCGGTGTCGGGAATGGCCGGGCCCGTGGGCAGGATGATGCTCATCCCCCACCGGTTGGAGTATTCCCAGACCGACCACGGGATGCCGTGCTGTTCGGCCTTGCGCCGCACCGCTTCCAGGTAGCGCAGGCGGTCGGCGGCGAAAGCCCCCATCCGGCCATCGTCGGACATGGCGATGACGCCGAACTCGCCCAGGAACAGCCGGCTGGTCGGGATGCCGTGGGCGTCGGCCCAGTTGAGGACGTAATCAAAGCCCTCTTGTAGGTGGCTCTCCCCCTCGCCGTCAGCGAAGTACTTGGCGATGTACGGGCCGAGCTTCAGGATGGTCTGCTCCTGCTCGGCCTCAGTGACACCGGCCGCCGTCATATGGGCGCGCAGCATCTCGATCACCGCGCCCGGCGAGCCCTCGCTGGCCGGCCAGGGCAAGCCCGAAGCGAAGCCCCCCTCCTCGTTCGACTGTTGGTGGGTGAAGGTGTGCGGGTCGTACATGTGGAAGCTGTAGTAGAGGTTGGGGTCGTCGAAATTCGGATCGAGGTCCGCCAGCCCGATGACGTCGCCACCGCAGGCGCCGGTGGCGATCACCGTGAGCTCGGTGCTGACGGTACGGATCGCCGCCATCGCCTGCTCCATGATCTTCTGCCATTGCCCATCGCCCCTGCCCTCGCAGGGATAGTGTTGCGGCTCGTTGAACGGCTCGAACGCCACCTTGTCGGGGCCGAGCGAGGCCAGCATTTTCGCGACGTCCGCCGTCATCGCCACGTAGCGCGCGACGCCCTCGCTGTCTGAGCTGCCCTCGACCGTGCTGTCCCCGCTATAGGCGGCGACCTGGGTGATGGGGTGGAGGTTGAACACCACCTTGAGCCCGCTCGCGAGAACCTGCCGGATGTCCTCGGCCAGCACCGCCAATGCCTCCTGGCGCTTCGCGCCCTCGGTGGCGAGCAGCGGGCCCGGATCGACGGTGAGACGGATGAAATCGAAGCCCAGCGACTTGATGCGGGCGAATTCGTCGCCGGCTGGCCAGTCGGTGAGCTCGCGATAGCGGGTGCGCCATTCGTCCACCGTCTGATAGGGCGGCCACCGATAGGAACCGTCGGCTGCCAGTGGCGACCAGTTGAGCCATTCATGCACGCCCACGCCGCGCTGCAGCGCCAACGGCGCCGCCTGCGCGCTTCCCATGAGCATCGCGAGGGCAAAAAACACTACCCGCCAGATCGTCGCCATCGCACCCTCCGCTTTCGCGGCGCATGTTAGCCGTCCGGCGTGACGAGCGGGTTCATGCCCGCCGAAATCGCTGCCTATGGTGTATCAGGCGTCAAACGCAGAGGGCCGCCGACAGCTTGGCTGGGACATCCGCACGATCGCTCCCGGGAGCGCTTGACACCCACCCCCACCAAACCTAAGAAGGCGCCGCGCTACCAGCGCCCGTCGGCCGGTCCCAGGACCAGCCAGCGTCTGGGGCGGAGTAGCTCAGTTGGTTAGAGCAGCGGAATCATAATCCGTGTGTCGGGGGTTCAACTCCCTCCTCCGCTACCATTCACCCCCCTCAAGCGGCGCCTGGCCAGAGATCCGTCGGCCAACGCGACCGGCCTGTGCTTACAGCCGGTGGAGCAGTCTCAGCCGCGTTTCTGGTGGGATGAACGCTGCGGAGAGGGCGCTGCGGTTGCTGGCACGGAACTCGTCCAGCCCCCAACCAAATATCTGGTGCATGCGCTCGTACTCGTCGGTGAGGGTGAGGTTCGTCGGGCCGCGGGCGTCGGTGTTGAGGCCGACCGAGATGCCGAGCCGGCGCAGGCGGTCGATCGGGTGGTCCTCGTAGCGGTCGAACACGTCGATCTGGATGTTGCAGGACGGGCAGACTTCGAGGTGGACGTTGTTGGCGAGGAGCAGCTCGATGACAGCGGGATCCTCGATCGAGTGGACGCCGTGGCCGACGCGGCGGGTGCCGAGCTGCTCGATCACGTCGCGCACGCTGTGGGCGCCGACCGCCTCGCCGGCATGGGCGGTGACGTTGAGGCCCTTGTCGCGGGCGGCGCGGAAGACCGGGATGTGCTGGTCGAGCGGATAGCCTGCCTCGTCGCCGGCAAGATCGAAGCCGCCGACGCCCTGGTCGCGGTACTTGTCGCCGATGCGGACGAGGTCGAGACCGGAGGCTGTGTCGTCTGGGCGGAGGGTGCAGAGGATGAGGCGGACTTCGACCGGGTAGCGCGCCCTGCCCTCTTCGACCGCCGCGAGGACGATCTCGACGACTTCGTCGGTGGTGAGCCCGGTCTGGCGGTGGAGGTGCGGCGCAAAGCGCAGCTCGGCATAGATGATGTTGTCGGCCGCGAACTGGCGCAGCATGTCCACGGTCTGGATGCGCAGCGCGTCGCGGGTTTGCAGCAGCGCTAAGGGCGGGCCGAGATAGCGGAAATAGTCGACGAGGCTCTTGCACTTCTTGGGCGCGAGGAACTCGGCGCGGTAGCGCTCCGGCGTCATTTCGGGGACAAGGGCGTGGACGGACTCAAAGCTCATCGAGCAATCAAGGTGGAGGTGCAGCTCGACCTTGGGCAGCGCGTTGAGTTCGTCTCTCGTCATCTCTTGTCCCGTCAACCTTTGATACCAGCGCTCGCAAGGCCCTGCACATAGTAGCGCTGCAGCGGCAAGAGCAGTGCGATCGGGATCAGCGCGGTGATGACCGCAACGGCAAAGAGCTGGTTCCAGATCGTCTGGTACTGCTGCTGGAAGGCGGCCATGCCGACCTGGATCACCTTGAACTGCTGGGAGGGCATGGCGAGCAGCGGCCACAGGAACGCCTCCCATTGGAAGACGAAGAGCAGCAGCCCCGCGCTGATGCAGGTCGGGATCGAGAGCGGCACGTAGATACGGAGGAGAATATCGAGCCAATTGGCGCCGTCGAGCTTGGCGGCCTCAAGGTAATCCTTCGGGACTTCCTTGAAGAACTGGTAGAATAGGAACACCGCAAGCCCGTTGGCAACGCTCGGCACGATCAGCGCCGCGATATTGTCGACCCAGCCTATCTGCAGCGTCACCGTGTAGAGCGGCAGCGCGATCGCCTCGAAGGGCAGCATGAAACTGATGATGATCAGCGTCAGGATCGCGTTCTTGCCCTTGAAGTCGAACACCGCGAAGGCAAAACCGGCCATGCCGTTGACGATCAGCCCCGCGATCATCGTGATGATGGCGACGAACATGGTGTTGGCGATGATGAGGCCGAAGCCGCGATCGAACACGCCCTGGTAGGCCTCGAGCGAGAACGGCGCAGGGATCAACGCCTTGGCGGTGAAGGGGAAGATATCGGCAAAGACCGCCGTGTTCGGCCGGAGCGAAGAGACAATGGCCCACCAGAGCGGCAGGACGAAAATGAAGGCGATGGCGATGTAGGCGAGGTGCTTCAGGCCGAAGCCGAGACCTTTGCGGAGTGCGGTGGTCGCCATCACTTCTTCTCCGGCTTGCCGTTGAGCAGGCGGAACTGCAGCCCGACGATGACGAGGAGGATGGCGACGACCACCACGATGATCGCCATGGCGCGGCCCATGTCGCCGAAGATGAAGCCCGACTTGTAGGCTTCGTACATCAGCACGTTGGTGCTGTCGGCTGGGCCACCTTGGGTGATCATGAAGATGGGCGCAAAGAGGAGGAAATTGATGGAGACGTCCGCGACGAGGACGAAGAGCAGCGTCGGCCTGAGCAGCGGGATGGTGATGAAGAACAGCCGCTGCCACGGTTGCGCACCGTCGATCTTGGCGGCGTCATAGATCTCGGGCGAGATGTTCTGCAGCCCGCCGATGATGAAGATCATCCAGTAGGAGATCCCCTTCCAGGTCGCGATGGCGATGATCGAATAGAGCGCCAGGCTCTCCGAGGTCAGCCAGGGCTGGCCGGGGATGCCAGCAATGTTGAGGAGGCCATTCGCCAGCCCGTCGGGGCTCAGCATGATGCGCCAGATGATCACCGCGGTGGGCAGCGACACCCCGATCGGGATGAGGAACAGGATGCGGTAGAAGGTGACGCCTTTGAACTTCTGCACGTAGAGCAGCGCGAGGCCCAGCGCGAGCGCGATCTGGATCGGGTTGATCAGCAGGTTGAACCAGAGGGTGACCTGCAGCGATTTCCAGAACGTCGAGTCGGTGACGAGCGACAGGTAGTTGTCGAGCCCGACGAACACCTGGTTGCCGCGGAAGACGTTGAAGAAGCTGTCCGAGATGGCCAGCGCGATCGGATAGAGCCGGAAGACGACGAGGCCGAGCAGCGCGGGGGTGAGGAGCGCCACGACGAAGAAGAGGGGGGACTTGGCTCGGGTGGTCAATGGCGGCTGCTTCATCTGGCAAGTGACAACTGGGTAGCACAGTGGCTGTTGACCCCCACCCCTGTCCCTCCCCTAAGAATGGGGAGGGAGACCCTCGCACATGCGCCAGTGTTCTCGTCTCCCCACCCCTGTTGAGGGGGAGGGGACAGGGGTGGGGGTCAACAGCCACCGGCGGCGCAGGAGACTACTGCGCGACGCGCGAGGCGGCGGATTCGAATTTCTGCACGGCGCTCGTGAGAGCATCCTTCACCGGCACGCCGTTGGCGATATCGACGAAGGCTGTGCGGAACGCGTCCTGCAGTTGGCCATAGGCGGCCGTTACCGGACGGACCTTGGCCGTGTTGAGCGAGTCATAGACGCCCATGCGGAACACGTCGTTGGGGAAGGCGTCAAAGTCGGCCGAGTTGCTGATTTCGTCGAGCAGCGGCTTGTAGGTCGGGAGCTGGTTGAGCGCTTTGAACCAGACGCGCGTGCCCTCGTCGGACGTGGTGAGGTACTTCACGAAATCGAACGATTCCGCCTGGTTGGCCGAGGCGGCGTTGACGCCGATATACCAGCTGCCGGTGGGGGTCAGCGCCTTGCCGCCCTCGAAGTAGGGGTACGGGGCGACGCCGTAGTCGACGCCGGTGGCGCTGAGGATGGGCAGGTTCCAGGTGCCGCCGGCGAACATGGCGAGCTGGCCATTGCCGAACAGCTGTGCCGCTTCGCCATAGCCGAGGCTTTTCGGGCTCACCGCCCACTCATTGTAGAGGTTTGACCAGTAGGTCGCGGCCTTGGTCCAGGCTTCGCTGTCGAGATAGCCCTTGGCGGTGTAGCCGTCGGGCCCGATCACGTCGGTGCCCAGCGACTCCCCGAACGGCTGCAGCTGGTAGAGCTCACCGAACTGCTCGACGGTGAAGCCCCACTGGGTGGTGCGGCCATTGTCGCGCTTAGTCAGCTTCTGCGCAGCATCGGCCACCTGCTCCCAGGTCCAGCGCTTGGTGGAAGCGAGCTCGTCGACCTGCGCCTGCGTCGCGGTGGCGCCGGCCGTGAGGCCCTCGGGCGCCGCGATGCCGGCGTCGGCGAACAGCTTCTTGTTGTAGTAGAGCACCTGGGCCGAGTTGTTGACCGGCAGCGCGTAGAGCGTGCCGTCGTACTTGCCGGCATCGACGGAACCCGGCACGAGGCTGGCGGTATCGATCGCCGGATCGATCGGCGACAGGAACCCACGCGAGGAATAGCTCGCGACCAGCGGGGCATCGACATAGACGATATCGATGCCGGCATCCTTCGAGCGCAGGCGCAGGTCGGCGACCTGGAAGAACTGCGCGAAGGGATAGGGCTGGAGGTTGATCTTGATGTCGGGATGCCCAGCCGAGTAGGCATCGACCACCGCCTGCATGGCAGTAGTGTCGCCACCCTCGATGACGATGAGGTTGAGGGTCTTCTGCTGCGCGAACGCGGTGGTGGTGAGCATGCCGGCAACGAGCCCGGCAATGGCTGCGGTCTTCCACATCTTCATGAGTGCACCTTTTCGGGAGTGACGTGCGAGGGGGAGGCATACTGGCTGGCGCCCCAGATGAGGGCCTGGGTCACCAGGTCTATGAAACGGGGAACGTCGGCCTTGAGCGCAACGCCGACATTCTTGACGCGCTTGTCGTGCTTGAGATCCTGCGGCCGGAAGTCGATCAGCGTCTGGCCGTAGGACTCGCTGTCGGCGACGATTACTTCCCCGGGGAGTTGCTCGACGGTGAAAATCGAGGGATCGATGAGGTACGCGATGGTGCAGGGGTCGTGCAGCGGCGCGCCCGGCTTGTCCTCGCCGGCGAACGAATAGTAGGTGCCGCAATAGAACTGCATGATATCGGCGACCGGATTGGGCGCGGGCTGCGAGGCGCGTACGGCGGCAACATGGTCGCGCCCGAGCAGCGTCTGGTGCGTGACGTTGAGCCCGAACATCGTGAGCTTGACGCGCGAGCGGAACACGATCCGCGCCGCCTCGGCGTCGGCCCAGATGTTGAACTCGGCCGCCGGCGTGACGTTGCCCTCGCCGGCCGAGCCACCCATGAACACGATCTGCTTCAGCTTCTGCGCCATGTCCGGGCGCTTGGCGAGCACCAGCGCCAGGTTGGTCATCGGGCCGATGACGACGGCGGTGATCTCGCCGGGGTTGGCATCGGCCAGCGCGATGATGGCGTCGACGGCGTGGGTGGACTCGGCAGCACGGGTGGCGCCCGGGAGCTCCGCACCCGCGCTGTCGAGCCCGCTCGGGCCGTGGAAGGCCGCGGGGAACTCGTAGCGGTGGAGGAGCGGCTGCACGGCGCCGGCATAGACCGGCACATCGAGCCCGAACGCCTCAACGATGCGCAGCGCATTATTGGTGGTGTTGGCGACGGACGCGTTGCCACATACGCTGGTGATCGCCTCGATCTTGATGTCCGGGTGCCAGGCGGCGAGCAGGATCGCCGCCATGTCGTCATGGCCGGGGTCGCAATCGATGATGATCCGGTGGGTGGGCATAGGGCTGGTCACTCGCAGATAGTCGTCAAGGAAAACTGCGAGATATCGTCCGGGCGCCGAGTGCCTCCCGGATCGCCTGATAAGCCCGCGTATTATGGCGTTACGCTAGGATGGACGTTGCGTGACAAACAGCCTAAATTTCAGCTGTTCGATTGACTTTTCCTCAACGGTCCGATGCTGCATCTGCTCAACGCTGTCAGAGCTTTTGAGGTCGCCGCCCGGCTGGGCAGCGTGAAGCGGGCTGCCGACGAGTTGCATGTGACGAGCGGCGCCATCAGCCGGCATATCAAGAACCTCGAGGATGAGTTCGGCATGGCCCTGTTCGAGCGCGGCAACCGCTCGATGAAGCTGACGCCGGAGGCGGCGGCGTTCGCCGCGACGGTCACCGAGGCTTTCGCCTCGATTACGCGCGGCACCGAGCATCTGCATGCAGCCGCCAGCCAATCGACCATCATGCTGACCGCACCCGACACGTTCCTCCTCCGCTGGCTGGTGCCGCGGCTGCAAAGCCTCGAAACCGCGCTCGGCGGCAAATCGGTGCGGCTCACCACCTGGACGCGCGAGATCAACCCGGCCGACCGCTCGATCGATGTCTATGTCGGGGTGGGTCCGCTGCTCGATATTCACGGGATGACCGTGGTGCCGGTGGCGCCCGAGACGTTCGGTCCGGTGGTGAGCCCGATGCTGGTACGCGACCGGCAGGTGACGCGCGAGTTCCTGTGGAGCCTGCCGCGCCTCGATATCCGCTGGCCGCCCGACATGTGGACCAACTGGGCGCGCGAGGCGGGGATCGCCCTGCCCCCGCGCGAGACCATCTGGTACGACGCGCTGTCGTTCAGCGTGCAGGCCGCCGAAGCCGGCCTCGGTGTCGCCATCGGCCCCGGCCCGGCCACCTGGGATGCGCTGGCGCAGGGCCGCCTGATCGCGCCACTCGGCATGGTCACCCGCCCCGGCCACTGGTTCCTCGCCTGGCGCGACGATCGCTCGAGCCGCACGATGAACGCCATCGCCCGCTGGTTCCAGCAGGAGATGGCAGCGGGCATAGAATTGGAACCTGCGCCGGCGGTGGAGATCGCATAGCAAAGGGGCGGGCCCTTGCGAGCTCGCCCCTTCGTTGTCAGTTCAGATGTTCGATCAGAACGGGCTCTCGGCGTCGAGGAACTCGGCGGCGTTGTCCTTGGTGATCAGCGTCGAGTCGAGGACGAAGCGGCCGGCGACCTGCACGCCGCCGACAAAGTGCGACGTGGTGAGTTCGATCGCGGTGGCGATCATCGCCGGGCTGTAGCTCACATCGACCGGGACGAGCTTGTCGCCCGCCTGGACGCGCTGGAGCATCTGCTGCATGCCGGCGCCGCCGACGATGAACATGTCGTTCTCGCGGCCGGCCTGCTTGATCGCCTCGATGGCGCCGAGCGCGATGTCGTCGTCCTGCGCCCACACCGCCTTGATGTCGGGGAAGCGGGTCAGGAAGTCCTGCATCACCTTGAAGCCGTCATCGCGGTTCCAGTTGGCGAACTCGTCGTCCAGCACCTTGATGTTGGTGCCTTCGATGCCCTTCATGAAGGCGTCGAAGCGCTGCTGGTCGATCGGGATCGGCAGGCCGCGCAGGATGACGATGTTGCCGCCCTCGGGCAGCGCCTCTTTGAAGTACGCGGCCGAGTTGGCGCCGAGGCCCGGATTGTCACCGGCGACGTAGAGGTTCTCAACGCCGTTGATCGACAGCTGGCGGTCGACCACGGTGACGAACTTGCCGGCGTCCTTGACCTGCTTGATGGCCGAGGTCATCGCGTCCGGGTCACCCGGCAGGATGACGAGGGCATCGATATTGCGGGTCGAGACCATGTCCTCGATGTCGGCGATCTGCTTGGGCGCGTCGGGCGCCGAAGCAAAGACGAAATCTACATTGGTGTAGGTCTTCTTGAGCCGTTCGATCGCCTGCTGGGCGAAGTAGTTGACCCCGCCCGTCCAGCCATGGTCGGCCGCCGGCACCGAGACGCCGATGGTCACCTTGTCCTGTGCGAGCGCGACCCCGCCCAGGCCGCCGGCGACGACCGCCGCGGCAAGAAGAGATTTCAGCAATTTCATTTAGTCCTCCCAAAAGTGCCCTTGAGCGGGCGAAGTGGATAGCGATTGGCCTAGCTGGTGCGGCGCCCCCGCTGCAGCAGCACGGCGAGAATGATGATGACGCCCTGGAACGCTCCGTTGAGGTACGGGCTGATGAAGCTCTGGAGGTTCAGGATGTTGCCGATGAGCCCGAGGATCACGACGCCAACCACCGTGCCCCAGATCCGGCCGTAGCCGCCCTTGAGCGTGGTGCCGCCGATGATCACCGCGGCGATAGCTTCGAGCTCCCAGAGGACGCCTGTCGTGCTCGAGGCCGAGCCTAGGCGCGGCACGTAGAGCAGCACCGCGACCGCGACGAGCACGCCCTGGAGGATGTAGGTGAGCAGCCGGACGTTATCGACATTGATCGAGGAATAGCGCGCGACCTGCTCGCTGGAGCCAATGGCGGCGCAATAGCGGCCGAAGGCGGTGCGGCGCATGACAATCTCGCCGCCGATCGCGACGACCGCGAAGACGATGATCGGCCACGGCACGCCAAGGATGCCGTCGTAGTAGACCGGGCGGTAGACGTCGGCGACCTGGAAGTTGAGCGACAGCGTGCCGCCATCGGCAAGGAAGGTGACGAGCGAGCGGAAGATGCCCATGGTGCCCAGCGTCACGATAAAGGCCTCGATGCGCCCGCGGGTGATCATCAGCCCGTTGCCGACGCCCGCGCCGCCGCCGAGCAGCAGGCCCGCCCCCATGCCGACGAGGACGACGCCGACGCCAATCCCCATCGAAGGGATCAGCGAGTTCATGACGATGATCATGACGCCGGCGATCACCGCGGCCATCGAGCCCACCGACAGGTCGAGCCCGCCCGAGGTGATGACGAAGGTCGCCCCGATGGCGATGATGCCGATGAAGCTCGAACGCGCGAGAACGTTGGTGAGGTTGTTGTAGGTGAGGAAGTTCTCGTTGAGCGAGATGCCCAGGATCACCAGCAACAACAGCGCCACGAGGGGTCCGACAGTCTTCAAATCGAGGCGGAACCCCCTGGCGGGCTTCGCTGCAATATCAGGCGCTGATGCGCTCATCGTTTCCACTCTGTTTGATGCCGGCGGCGTACCGCATGATTTCTGCTTCGGTGATCTCGGCGCCCTCGAGCAGGCCCGCCATGCGACCCTCGCGCATGACCACGACGCGGTGGCTGAGCCCGATCACCTCCTGCATCTCGGACGAGATGACGATGATGGCTTTGCCCTCGGCGGCGAGCGCCGCGATGATGTGGTAGATCTGCTGCTTGGTTCCGACATCGATGCCGCGCGTCGGCTCGTCCATGATGATGATGTCGGGCTCGGATTCCATGGTCTTGCCCAGCATCAGCTTCTGCTGGTTGCCGCCTGAGAGCCGGCCGACAGCGACCGAGGGGTCACGGGCGCGGATATCGAAGCGACGCACTGCGCGCTCCAGCGCCTTGGCCTCGCTGGCGCTGTCAAGAAAGCCGGCCTTGAGGTGCTTCTTGAGCGTCAGCAGCGTGAGGTTGGGCTGCAGCCCCATGTTGAGGAGGAGGCCTTTGCCCTTGCGGTCCTTCGTCATGTAGGCGAGGCCCGCCGCCACCGACTGGGCGACACGGGTGAAGTTGGCCGGCTTGCCCTTGACCTCGATCTCGCCGCCCGTCCTGTGCGTGAGGCCGGCGATAGCTTCGGCGACCGCGGTGCGGCCCGAGCCGATGAGGCCGGCAAAGCCGAGAATCTCGCCCTTCCTCAAATCGAACGAGATGTCCTTGACGCCCGGCGCCTTGAGCCCGCGCACCGAGAGCAGCAGCGGCGCGTCGATATCGGGTTCGTGCTTGGGCGGATAGAGGTTGGTGAGCTCGCGGCCGACCATCATCTGCGCCGCCGAATCCGGCGTCAGCGCCGTGGTGCTGACCGTGGCAATCAACTGGCCGTCGCGCAGCACGGTGACTCGCTGGGCCAGTTGCATGACCTCGTCGAGCTTGTGCGAGATGAAGATCACCGCGACGCCGCGCGCCGTGAGGCGGCGGATCTGCTCGAACAGCGTCTGCGTCTCGCCCACCGAGAGCACGGCGGTCGGCTCGTCCATGATCAGTACGCGCGCATCGCGGCTGATGGCTTTCGCGATCTCGACCATCTGCTTGTCCGCGACCGAGAGCGTGCTGATCCGCGCATCGGGATCGACATGGACGTGCAGCGTTTCGAGCACCGCCCTCGCCTTCTGACGCATCTGGCGCACGTCGAGGAAGCCGAAACGGCGGATCTCGCGGCCAAGGAAGATCGAGTCGGCAACGGTCAGGTGCTCGGCGAGGTTAAGCTCCTGGTGGATGAGCACGATGCCCATCGCCTCGGCCTCGCCATTGGGTGGCAGCACGGCCTGCTTGCCGTCATAGACCACGGTGCCCGAGGTCGGCTGCTCGATGCCCGAGAGGATCTTGATGAGGGTGGACTTGCCGGCGCCGTTCTCGCCGATGATGGCGTGAACCTCGCCGCGTTTCACGTCGAAATCGACGCTGAACAGCACCGGGACGTCGTTGAACGACTTCGAGATCCGGCTGGCCGCAAGGATCGCCGGCGCGCTCGCGCCCACGGCGTTCGACATCTTGATTTGCCTCCCCTGGAAGCGGCCGGGTTATGCCCTCCGCTCGCTTCCGAGCCATCGATGTAAAGGTTTTCATGAATGATGTAAAGGTTTACATGGACAGGTAACTGTGTAGCCTTTGGTCGGGCCATCTGGCGCATCCCGTGCCTTCTGCTAAGGGAAGAAGGGGGACGCCTGGCCCGTTGGGTGGCGGACGGAGCACCAGGTGCAGCAACAAAAACTGGCGACGATTGAAGACGTTGCGGCGATTGCCGGGGTGTCCATCGCCACGGTCAGCCGGGCCATCAACGAGCCGACCAAGGTAGCCGACGAGACCCGCCGCAAGGTCAACGAGGCCATTGCGCAGACCGGCTATGCCGCCAACGCCATGGCGCGCTCGCTGCGCATGCGGCGCTCCAACATGATCCTGATTCTCGCCCCCGATGTCGGCGACCCGAACTTCTCCAACATCCTCGTCGGGCTCGAAACCGAGGCAAGCAAGCGTGGCTACGGGGTGCTGATCGGTAACACGCGAAACGACCCCGAGCGCGAGACCGACTACCTGCGCTTTATCAGCTCCAACCAGGCCGACGGCCTGATCCTCCTCACCGGGCACCTGCCCTTCGGCCATGGCCAGGAGGGCGCCGAAACCCGCCTGCCCCCGATGGTGGCGGTGAACGAGCCGGTGGCCAATAGCGACGTGCCGTTCGTCGGCGTCGACAATTTCGAGGGCGCGCGGCTGGCGGCCGAGCACCTGATCTCGCAGGGCCACCAGCGAATCGCCTTCATCGGCCGTTCGACCAGCCGGGCGGTCAACCAACTGCGCGAGAAAGGCTATCGCGCCGCGCTCGAGGGCGCCGGAATTACCATCGATCCGCTCATGATCCTCAATGGCGACGGCACGACCGAAAGCGGCAGGCAGGCAACCGAGCACATGTTCGTGCGCGACGTGCTGCCGACGGCGTTCCTGTGCGTCAACGACGCCACCGCGCTCGGCGTCATCATCGCCCTCACCGCACGCCGGTACGACCTGCCCCGCCAGTTCTCCGTGATGGGCTTCGATGACATCTCATTCGCCAGCTTCGTTACCCCCTCCCTCACGACCATGAAGCAGCCGCGGCTCAGAATCGGCGAGGCCGCCATGGACGTTCTGCTCGGCCTGCTCGAGGGCAACCGGCCCGACCGCACTGAGTTGCTACTCCGCAGCGAGCTCGTCGTTCGCAATTCAGTAAGTCCCCCGGCCCCATAGCCGAGTACGCCCCACCCCGGAGCGGCCTTGCGGCTGCGCTCCTGTCTTCTTCTCGATCCCACCTCCTAGAGCCGACCATTGACTCTCGCACCTTCTGGACGTAGATGACATCGGTGTCATGACATCGGTGTCACAACGATGAATGGCACGGGAGGAGCAGATGGCAACCATCTACGACGTGGCGAAAGCCGCGAAGGTATCGCCCAAGACCGTGAGCCGTGTGCTGAACGGGGACGCGCCCGTCGGCAAGAAGACGCGCGATGCGGTCAATGCCGCGATTGCTGCGCTCGGCTACGTCCCCTCGAGCGCGGCCCGCATGATGCGGTCCAACAAATCCGGCCTGATCGGGCTGATCACCGGCGCCATCTCGGACCAGGTCGAGCCGGCGCAACCAGCCGGTCTGCCGGAACTGCTGCTGGTTCGCGGCATCCAGCAGACCATCGGCCTCACCGGCAAGACGCTGATGATCGCGGATTCCGGGGGCCGCTCCGAGCGGGCACCCGAGCTCATCAAGACCTTCCTCGAGCACCGGGTCGAAGGACTGTTCTACGTGGCCCCATACCACCAAAACGTCCAACTGCCGCCTGTGCCCGACGATACGCCGATCGTGTTGACCAACTGCTTCGACGATGCCGGTACGCCTGCGGTGATTCCCGACGACCGGCGGGGACAGCATGACCTGGTGGCGCGGCTGATCGCAGCCGGGCACGAGCGGATCGCCTACCTGACGCTGCGCGAGGACATCGTTGCGACAGGGCTGCGCAAGGCGGGCTACCGCGAGGCGCTGGCCGAGGCGCGGCTTGCCTATGACCCGACGCTGGTACAGTGCGTTGAGATCGGCAGCCCCGAGGGCGAGACGCAAGTGCTGTGGGCGGCAATCGACCACATGCTGCGCCTGCCGCAGCCGCCCACCGTGTTCTGCTGCGGTAATGATCGCATGGCGCTCAAGGTCTACGGGATCCTGCGCTCGCGCGGCCTGCAGGTGCCGGACGAGATCTCGGTGGCCGGCTACGACAACTACCGCGTCATCGCCGAGACGCTCTATCCGCCGCTGACCACGGTGGAGCTCCCCTATACCGCCATGGGCGTGCGCGCGGCGCAGCGCCTCCTGGACCTGATCTCCGGCGAAGGCCGGGATGAGACGGGCCCCGATATCGTCGCGGGGCCGGTCTACTGGCGCAGCTCGGTGGCCGAGCGGCGCTCCCCCAATGTCTCACAGCTCAAACTCGTCAGGGAGGACTAATGACAATGAGCAAATTCGCGATCCTAGCGGGCGTCCTGCTCTCTACGGCGCTTTCGTCCGGCGCTGCCTTCGCCCAGACCACGCTCTCGATGTGGTATCACGGCGCCGGCAACGAAGTTGAATCCAAGATCGTCAACCAGATCATCACGGACTTCAACGCCAGCCAGGCCGACTGGAAGGTCGAGCTGCAGAGCTTCCCGCAGGCCGCCTATAACGACAGCGTCGTCGCCGGGGCATTGGCGGGCAACCTGCCGGACATTCTCGACGTCGACGGCCCGGTGATGCCCAACTGGGCGTGGTCCGGCTATATGCAGCCGCTCAAGATCGACGAGAGCAAGATCGCGACGTTCCTGCCCGGCACCAAGGGCGTCTGGAACGGCCAGCTCTATTCGATCGGCCTGTGGGACGCGGCGGTGGCCCTCGTCACCCGCAAGTCGATCCTCGACGAGCTCGGGCTCCGGCAGCCGACCCTCGACCAGCCCTGGACCAAGGACGAATTCATGGACGCCCTGGCCAAGGCCAAGGCTTCGGGCAAGTACGAGTTCGCCTTCGACCCGGGCATGGCCTGGACCGGCGAGTGGTACCCCTATGCGTTCTCGCCGTTCCTGCAGAGCTTCGGCGGCGACATCGTCGATCGCTCGACCTACAAGACTGCGGAAGGCGTGCTCAATGGCGAAGCCGCGGTGGCGTTCGGCGAATGGTGGCAGAGCCTGTTCAAGGACGGCTATGCCCAGGCGACTCAGGATCCTGCGGACCGCGACAACGGCTTTGCCGCCGGCAAGTACGCCTTCTCGTGGAACGGCAACTGGGCAGCGTTGAACACGCTCAAGCAGTTCCCGGACACCGTCTTCCTGCCTGCTCCCGATTTCGGTAACGGGCCCAAGATCGGCGCGGCATCCTGGCAGTTCGGCGTCTCGGCCAAGTCGGCCCATCCGGACGGAGCCGCCAAGTTCATCGAGTTCGCCCTGCAGGACAAGTATCTCGCCGCCTTCACCGACGGCATCGGTCTGATCCCGGCCACGCCGACGGCGGCCCAGCTGACGGAGCACTACAAGGACGGCGGCGACATGGCCGTGTTCTTCGATCTCTCGTCCAAGCAGGCACTCGTCCGTCCGGTGACCCCGGGTTACGTCGTCGCCGCCAAGGTGTTCGAGAAGGCCATTGCCGATATCGCCAACGGCGCCGAGGTCAGCGCGACGCTCGATGCCGCGGTCGACGAGATCGACGCCGACATCGCCAAGAACGGCAATTACGGCTTCTAGGGCTCAACTCCCTCTAGCCCTGGGAGGGATCCCGGCTCCGGCCGGGGTCCCACGTCGGTCCCCACGCCGGTCCCCAAGTCCTTGGCAACTCGCGAGATCAACATGGCTTCCAAGTTCACACGGTCAAATCGAGTTGGATGGCTCATGGCGGGGCCAGCGGCGTTCCTCATCGCCGTGTTCGTGGTCGTGCCGTTCATCTTCGCGATTATCCTCAGCTTCACCAACCAGCGGCTGATCTCGCCCAATCCCACCCAGTTCGTCGGCCTTGCCAACTACGAGCAGTTGCTCGGTGTCGGCCTGCTGACGCTCGAGCCCGAGCGGGACGATGCGGGCACCGTGGTGCGCGACAAGACCGGCGCGCCGAAATATCCGTCGCTGCGAAGCTTCACCCGCAACAATCCCGACTTCCCGCAATTCGACGGCATGCGCGAGTGGTTCAGCTTCCAGCTGGGCGACAACCCCACCTATGTGCTGGCCCGCGACGTCGTGTTCATGAAGGCGATCGTCAACACCTTCATCTTCGTTCTGGTGGTCGCGCCGGTGCAGGCCGGGCTCGCGCTGGTGCTGGCGCTACTGATCAACCAGCGGCTCAAGGGCATCAACCTGTTCCGCGCCATCTATTTCATGCCGGTCGTGGTCTCGATCGTCGTCGTCTCGCTGCTCTGGCGCTTCATCTATGACGGCAGCAGTGGGCTGCTGAACAACCTGCTTGGCGCGCTGACCTTCGGGGCGTTCCCGAAGGTGGATTGGCTCGGCAACCCCTCGACCGCGCTCGGCGCCATCATCGCCATGTCGATCTGGCAGGCGGTGGGCTTCCACATGGTGATCTGGCTCTCGGGCCTCCAGACCATCAGTCCCTCACTGTACGAGGCCGCGGCTATCGAGGGCTCGAGCAAGTGGCAGGTGTTCCGTTACGTCACCTGGCCCGGCCTCCGGAATACGGCCGTGCTGATCCTGATCGTCATCACCATGCAGGCCTTCGCCCTGTTCTCGCAGATCGACGTGATGACCGGCGGCGGGCCGCTCGATTCCACCCAGACCATCGTCTTCCAGGCGGTCGAGCGCGGTTACGGCAAGCAGGACATCTCCGGTGGCTCGACCATCTCGGTGATCCTGTTCGTCATCGTATTCTCGATCTCACTGATCCAGCGCTACCTCACCCGGGAGAAGAAGTGATGGCCGCGATCGCCTCCGACAACCGCGGGCTGCGCCTCGCCGTGCGCTATGCCGTGCTGATCCTGATCGCGGTGATCTTCATCTTCCCGCTGATCTTCATGGTGGTGTCGAGTTTGAAGCCGGACCAGCAACTGCTGGGTGACACGGGCAGCCTCGCCGCGTTCCTGCCGGTGGGCGACATCTCGCTCGATAACTATTCCGACGCGTTCAAGCGAGCGCCGGTCGGGCTGTTCATCTTCAACTCGGTGCTGGTCACCGGTGTGACGGTGATCCTGTCGCTACTGATCTGCTCTGCCGCTGCCTTCGCCTTTGTGTTCGTCGACTGGCGCGGTCGCGAACTGGTGCTGACGGCGATCCTCGCGACGCTCATCGTGCCGTTCGAGACGATCGCCATCCCGCTGCTGTTGATCGCGTCGAAGCTCCCCTGGCTTGGGCTCGACGGCCTGACCTTCGGCTGGCTCAACTCCTACCAGGTGCAGATCGTCCCCTTCATCGCGGACGGCCTGACGATCTTTCTGTTCGTGCAGTACTTCAAGGATTTGCCGGGTGAGCTGATCGAGGCCGCCCGCGTCGAAGGGGCAACCTGGTGGCAGGTCTACCGCAAGGTGGTGATGCCGCTCGCCGGCCCGGTGCTAGCGACCGCGGCAATCCTCAAGTTCCTCGTCATGTACAACCAGTACTTGTGGCCGCTGATGGTGGTGCAGCAGGAGGGCTACCGGCCGGTGATGGTCGGGCTGCAGTACTTCTTCCAGCTGAACCGGGCCTGGGGCGAGATCATGGCCTACCTGTCGATGATCACCGTGCCGGTGCTCGCCTTCTACCTCTTCCTGCAACGCGCATTTATCGCCTCGATCGCCTCGACCGGCGTCAAAGGCTGACGGAGTTATTCATGGTCATCGCACTCGAAAAGAAATGGATCTGGGACAGCTGGTACGTCAATGACGGCCAGCGCTGGCACGGGTTCTTCCTGCAGGCCGACAAGAGCCTGGGCGATCCCGATCTGCGCCATTTCAACGTGTCGCAGGGCCATGCCGTGTCGGACAACCTCATCGACTGGCAGCACCTCGGAACCAGCCTGGCCCCCAGTGCCGGCCCGGCCTGGGACGACTACACCACCTGGACCGGCTCGGTGATCCGCGGCGACGATGAACTGTGGCACCTGTTCTACACCGGCACGCGCCGCGCTGAAGACGGCCTCTATCAGCGTATCGGCCACGCCACCTCAACGGACCTCCACAACTGGCAGCGCGTCGGCAACGGCTTCTGCCTCGATATCGAAGGGCCGGCGGCCGCGCACTACGAGGCGCAGCACGCCATCGGCCACTGGCACGACCGCGCCATGCGCGATCCGTGGGTGATGCGAGATCCCAACGGCAAGGGCTGGCTGATGTACTTCACCGCCCGCGTTCCCGGCGTGGCCGAACCCAACGCCGGCGGGGCGATCGGCTTTGCCACCTCGGACGACCTGATGACCTGGACCTTGCAGCCACCGGTGTTCTCCGGCGGTTTCGGCCAGCTCGAAGTGCCGCAGGTCTTTCGGCAGGGCCACAAATGGTACTGCCTGTTCTGCTGCTCGGGCCAGCAATGGTCCGAGGCCTACCGGCGGTTCAACCCGCAAAGCCCGGTCACCGGCACGCACTACCTCATCGCGGACGATCCGCGCGGGCCATGGCAGATCGCGCCCGGTCCGTTCCTCGATGGCGCCGAACCCTGCCGGCGGTATGCGGCGCGGATTGTCGAAACGCCGGACGGGCTGCGGATTCTCGGCTTTGCCGACAACGGCAAGGCGCAATTTGGCGGTTACGTCATGGATCCCGAACCGGTGGTCGTCGGCGCAGACGGCCTGCTTTCGGTAGTCCCCATCAGAGACGCAGCGGAGTAGCAACAATGGCACGCGTGTCGCTCAACGGTATCAAGAAGGTCTACGGCTCCACCGAGGTCATCAAGGGTGTCGACATCGACATCGCGGACGGTGAGTTCTGCGTGTTCGTCGGCCCGTCAGGCTGCGGCAAGTCGACCTTGCTCCGGATGATCGCCGGCCTTGAGGACATCTCGGGCGGCACGCTCACCATCGGCGACCGGGTGGTCAATGACCTGCCGCCCAAGGATCGCAGCATCGCCATGGTGTTCCAGAGCTACGCCATCTTCCCGCACATGACGGTGCGCGAGAACCTCGCCTTCGGCCTCACCATCGCCAAGGCGCCCAAGGCCGAAAAGGACGCCAAGGTCGCGGAAGCCGCACGCATCCTGCAGATGGAGCACCTGCTCGAGCGGCGCCCGAGCCAGCTGTCCGGCGGCCAGCGCCAGCGCGTCGCCATCGGCCGCGCCATCGTGCGTCACCCCGGCGTGTTCCTGTTCGACGAGCCGCTCTCCAACCTCGATGCAGCACTCCGCGTCGACATGCGGATGGAGCTGGCGAAGCTCCATGCCGACCTCGGGGCGACGATGATCTACGTTACCCACGACCAGGTCGAAGCCATGACGCTGGCCGACAAGATCGTGGTGCTCGACGCCGGCGTCGTCCAGCAGATCGGCTCGCCGCTCGACCTCTACCATCGGCCGGCAAACCTGTTCGTCGCCGGTTTCATCGGCTCGCCGAAGATGAACCTGCTCAAGGCCCGCGTCGATGACGCCGATGCGACCAGCGTCAAGCTGTCGTCGAGTGACATTGGCACGCTGGTCCTTCCCCGCTCGAACGCCGCCGTGAGCAGCGGCGACGAGGTCACTATCGGCCTACGGCCGCATCACCTGGGCACCACCGGCGACCACCAGATTGGCGGCAAAGTGAAGCTCGTCGAGCGGCTCGGCAACGAAACCCTCGCTGCAATGACCCTCGCCTCGGGCCAGCAGATCATCGTGGCGCTTCCCGGCGATGTGGACGTAGCCGTCGGCGAGGACCTGAACCTTGCGCCACAGCCCGAGAGGGCAAGTCTGTTCCTGGCCTCGGGGGCAGCGGTGCACTAACGCCAAAGTCTGAGGGAAGGCACTAGGCACAGACTATCAAATGCGCGCGTCTTGAACGTGTTGGAGTGCAGAAGCATTCGCTGCAAGTTGAGCACATGGAGGGCGGCATGAAGGCAGAAACCGTCATCGGTCCGGTCACGATCGTCGAGAAGCGCGACCGGCCCTATGTGGGGATACGGTTGAAGACCCCGTTTCCCGGAATGTTCGCTCGCGCCACGCGGGCGCTCAAGGACTTGCGGGCGTGGAGCAAGACCAACGGCATCGAGGAGGAAGGGCCGTACTTCCTCCGCTACTATCATTGCGACATGAAGGACATCATGGATATCGAGGCCGGCTTCCTGACCGGGTCGGCCCCGCCAAACCACCCCCAGATCAAGGCCGGCTTGCTCCCTGGCGGCAAATTCGCCTCCCTTATCTACAGGGGCAACGGCCTGCGCGGCAATCAAGCGCTCATGAAGTGGGCGCGCGATACGGGAACCGCGTTTGAGCCGATCGACCCCACCCAAGCCGAGTCGTACGTGTGCCGCTACGAGGCCTATTTGACCGATCACCGGATCGAGCCAAGAAAGCTGCTCTGGGATGTGGAGTTATCGATCAAGATCGTGACCTAGCGGCATCATTCCATCCGTACAGGGGCAAAGGCGGGCGCCGCGTGGCCGGCAAACCCGGCTCCCGTTCCCAGCGCTTGCTTTGGCCAGCGCCTGGCGAGACGCAGCGCCTCTGCCTTAGCTGCAGGCAGTGCCTACTTCGTGACCATCGCGCTCGCAAAATCCGCAGGTCGCGTTCTGCGGCGAGGCCGATCCACATAACAACTCATTGAAATCACTGTATTTCATAGAGTGGCACGTCGCTTGCTGGACTGTATGCAGAGATTAGGAGCTAGGGTTCCGGCGTCGGCATCTTTCTAAAGAGCCGGCGTGTCTGGTCCGAGAGCACCCACCGGCGCGGGAGACATCCGCCCGGGACACGGCGGGACAAAAGCCCGGGAGACCTCGTAAGCCAAGGGATTGGCAGCGCGGGTCTTTACGCGCCCTCGCCAATCCCCAAGTCGAAACAGGGGATTGCGCATGAAGTTCACCAAACTGGTTTCCGCCCTCGCCCTCGCGGCCCTTGCCGCCAGCACGGCGACACTCGCCTTCGCGGCCGAAAAGACTGACTTCAAGGTCGCCTGGTCGATCTATGTCGGCTGGATGCCCTGGGGCTACGCCGCTGACAACGGCATCGTCAAGAAGTGGGCCGACAAGTACGGCATCACCATCGAGGTCACCCAGTTCAACGACTACGTCGAGTCGATGAACCAATACACCGCTGGCGCCTATGACGCGGTGACGCTCACCAACATGGACGGCCTGTCGATCCCCGCCGCCGGCGGCGTCGACACCACCGCCGTCATCATCGGCGATTTCTCCGCCGGCAACGATGCGGTGATTTTGAAGGACAAGACCGCCCTCGCCGACATCAAGGGCCAGCCAGTCAACCTCGTCGAGTTCTCGGTTTCGCACTACCTGCTCGCCCGCGCCCTCGAGAGCGCCGGAATGACCGAGCGTGACGTCAACGTCGTCAACACCTCCGACCCCGATATGGTCGGCGCCTTCCAGACCCCTGATGTCACCGCCATGGTGACCTGGAACCCGATGGTCTCCGAAATTGCCGCGCTTCCCGACGCCCACAAGGTATTCGACAGCTCGCAGATTCCTGGCGAGATCATCGACATGATGGTCGCTAACTCCGCCACGCTGAAGGACAACCCGAACTTCGGCAAGGCGCTGGCCGGCATCTGGTACGACACCATGGCCGTGATGACCGCCGACACCCCGGAAGGCGCCGCGGCTCGCGCCGCCATGGGCGCCGCCTCGGGCACCGACCAGGCCGGCTTCGAGTCCCAGCTCGCCGCCACCAAGCTGTTCCCGACGCCTGCCGAGGCCGTGGCCTTCACTGACAGCCCGGACCTCAAGGCCACCATGGACAAGGTCCGCACCTTCCTCTTCGACAAGGGCCTGCTCGGCTCCGGCGCCCCCTCAGCCGACGTGATCGGCATCGAGCTGCCGTCCGGCGAGGTCCTCGGCGATGCCAACAACATCAAGCTGCGGTTCTCCGACGCCTACATGAAGGAGGCCGCGGCGGGGTCGCTTTGACCAGACGGTGACGAACGGCGGACCGCCCCCATGCGCCTGATCAACCTCAAGCCCACACGCACCAACCAGCTGCTCCTCGCACTGGCGCCCTTCGTGCTGCTGGTGCTCGCCTACGCGCTGGGCTCGGCCGCCCGCCTCACCGAAAACCCCGCGGACAAGCTGCTGCCGGCGCTTGGCTCGTTGACCGATGCCATCAACCGCATGGCGTTCATCGCCGACCCGCGCACCGGCGAATACCTGCTCTGGGGCGACACGCTTGCAAGCCTCGGGCGCCTGTTCACCGCGCTCGGCATCTCGACGGTGATCGCGCTCTGCTTCGGCGTGATCATCGGCATGCTGCCCTACGCGCGGGCCCTGCTCGCCCCGTTCTTCGCCGCCGTCTCGATGGTCCCGCCGCTGGCGCTGCTGCCCATTCTCTTCATCGTCATGGGGCTCGGGGAGACATCCAAGATCACCCTGATCGTCATCGGCGTCGCCCCGATCATGATCCGCGACCTGGCGCTCAAGGTCATGGAATTGCCGCGCGAGCAGACCGTGAAAGCCGAAACCCTGGGCGGCAATTCGTGGCAGATCGCACTCCGCGTCGTCCTCCCGCAGATCCTGCCCCGGCTCATCACTTGCCTCCGCCTGCAGCTCGGGCCGGCCTGGCTGTTCCTCATCGCCGCCGAAGCGATATCGGCAGACTCGGGGCTCGGCTACCGCATCTTCCTCGTCCGCCGCTACCTGTCGATGGACGTGATCTTCCCCTACGTGATCTGGATCACGCTGCTCGCGGTCCTGACCAACGTCCTCCTCGATTGGCTGCGCATCCGCGTCTTCCCGTGGTCCGAACTGGGGAAGGCGTCATGATCGTCGTCGACAATGTCTGGAAAGAGTATGGCGACCAGATCGTGCTCGAGAAGGTGTCGCTCACCATCGAGGACCGCGCCTTCGTCGCGCTTGTCGGCCCCTCCGGCTGCGGCAAGACCACGTTCCTGAAACTGCTGCTTGGTGAAGAGCGGGCGACGCGGGGCACGATCACACTCGACGGCAAGCCGCTCTCACCCGAGCCCGGACCGGACCGCGGCGTCGTGTTCCAGCGCTACTCGGTATTCCCGCACCTGACGGTGCTCGGCAACGTCCTCCTTGGCAAGGAGTTCGAAGCCTCCCGCTTCCGCGCCCGCCTTGTGGGCCCCGCCCGCCGTGACGCCATCGAGGAAGCGCGCGGCCTGATCGCCGAAGTCGGGCTCACCGGCAGCGAGGACAAATACCCGGCCCAGCTATCGGGTGGCATGCAGCAGCGCCTCGCCCTGGCGCAGGCCCTGATCATGAAGCCGCGCGTCCTCCTCCTCGACGAGCCGTTCGGCGCGTTGGACCCCGGCATTCGTGCCGAAATCCATGTGCTGATGAAGCGGCTCTGGAACGAGACAAATCTCACCGTGGTGATGGTCACCCACGATATGCGCGAGGCCTTCACCCTCGGCACCCGCGTCATCGCCTTCGAGCGGCCGCGCAACCGTCCCGACGAGCGCGAGCGCTACGGCGCCTCTCTCAGCCAAGACATCGACATCTGGCCGCCGCGCCGCGCCGGCCAGCTTGATCCAGACAGCCCCGATCGGGACGACCCGATCCTCGAGGCGGGCGCCCCCCAGGACGACCTGGTTCCCGTACCTCAAGGAGCCCCGGCATGAGCCGAACGCCCGAACAGATCGCCGCCGATCGCGCGCGCTACGAAGCGCACCAGAAGGCGGGCCTCGCCTTCGCCACCAAGACCCTGCCCGAAGCGAGCCCGCTGCCGGCCGAGCCCATCGCTGCCCACAGCGTCGTCGCGTCCGAAACCATCGCCGGCGGCTGGTACTGGTCCACCAAGCTCAGCAAGGGCCAAGCGCTTCGTGTCGCGCAGGCGCATGGCCCCGCCTCCGTCGCGCTTGTCTGCTGGAGTGCGAGGGATGCCAGCGAGCGGCTGAACCTTCCCGATACGGTCAAAGTGCAGTGGGACACGCGTGTGCAGAAAGGCCGCGTACTGTTCTCCGACATGGGCCGCGTCATGCTCTCGGTCACCGAGGACTCCTCGAGCGGCGCACATGACCTGCTCGTCGGCGGCTCGAACGCGGCCGCCAATGCCGCGAAGTACCCCGGCGCCGCTACCCGCAACACGCGCGACAACCTCGTCCTCGCCGCGGGCAAGCTGGGCCTGGCCCGCCGCGATATTCCCATGGCGCTAACCCTGTTCGCGCCGGTCCGCGTTTCCGACGACGACGGTCATTTCGCGTGGCAGCCGGGGGTGCTTAACGGCGGCGACTATGTCGACCTCCGTGCCGAAATGGACCTGCTGGTTGCCCTCTCCAACTGCCCGCATCCGCTGGACCCGAGTCCTACCTACGCCCCGAACCCGGTCGAGATAACGCGTTATCGCGCCACGGTCGCCGCTGACGACCTGTGCGGCGCGGCCACCGCCGAAGCCGTCCGTGGCTTCGAAAACAACGCCCGCGCGGAGGCCTAAGAAATGCGCAGCGAAGCCACTGCCATCCAGTCGCACTTCATCGCCGCCGAGGCCCCGTGGTCCGGCGTCGTCATGGCCGGCCAGACCATTCGCATCATTGATAGCGAAGGCCAGCAGGCGATCGACACCATCTTTTACCGTGCCAGCGATTTCGCCGAACGCTACTCCGCGCAGGACACGCTGCGCATCCAGGGCTCGGCCTATGTGGGCGTCGGCACCAAGGTCGTCTCCAACGAGGGCAACACCATGCTCACGGTGGTGGCGGACACCTGCGGCCGCCACGACACCATGGCTGGCGCCTGCTCATGCGAGAGCAATACCGTGCGCTTCGGCCACGAGACCCGCTACCTCCACGCCTGCCGCGACAACTTCGTGCTCGAAGTCTCCAAGCACGGCATGACCAAGCGCGACATCGTTCCCAACATCAACTTCTTCATGAACGTGCCGATCGCGCCCTCAGGCGAGATGACAATCGTCGATGGGCTTTCGAAGCCCGGCGACTACGTCGAGCTCGTCGCCGAGATGGACGTGCTCTGCGTCATCTCCAACTGCCCGCAGATCAACAATCCCTGCAACGGCTTCAACCCGACGCCCATCCAGGTACTGGTCTGGGACGCCGAGTGATGTTCAAGAAAGTCCTCATTGCCAACCGCGGCGAGATCGCGATGCGGATCATCCGTACGCTCAAGCGCATGGGCCTCGCCTCGGTGGCGGTCTATTCCGACGCCGACCGCTTCACCAAGGCGGTGCGGATGGCCGACGAGGCGGTGCGCCTCGGCCCAGCCCCGGCCGCCGAAAGCTACCTCAACGTCGACGCCGTCATCGCGGCGTGCAAAGCAACCGGCGCCGAGGCTGTGCACCCGGGCTATGGCTTTCTCAGCGAGAACACCAAATTCGCCCGCCGCCTCGAAGCCGAAGGCATCACCTTCATTGGCCCGACGCCCGAGAACATCGAGTCCTTCGGCCTCAAGCACACCGCCCGCGAACTGGCCGAAACCAATGGCGTGCCGCTCCTTCCCGGTACCGGTCTGCTCGCGACGCTCGACGAGGCGCTCATCGCGGCCGAGACCATCGGCTACCCCGTGATGCTCAAATCCACCGCCGGTGGTGGCGGTATCGGTATGTCGCTCTGTGCCGACACCGCTGCCCTCGCGGCCGCCTTCGAGGGCGTGCAGCGCACGGCTCGCGCCAGCTTTGGCGACGCCCGCGTCTTCCTCGAGCGCTTCGTCTCCGACGCGCGGCACGTCGAGGTGCAACTGTTCGGCGACGGCAAGGGCAAGGTCATCGCGCTCGGCGAACGCGACTGCTCGCTGCAGCGCCGCAACCAGAAGGTAGTGGAGGAAACTCCCGCCCCCGGTCTTTCCGCCACGACCCGATACCGACTGCACGAGGCGGCCACCAATCTCGGCCGTGCCGTCGGCTATCGCTCTGCCGGCACGGTGGAGTTCATCTACGATCCGGTCCGCGAGGAGTTCTACTTCCTCGAGGTCAACACGCGCCTGCAGGTCGAGCACCCCGTCACCGAGGCGGTGTTCGGCATCGACCTCGTCGAGTGGATGATCCGGCAGGCGGCCGGCGAGGATGTGATCCCGACCAAGCCATTGTCGCCCAGGGGCGCGGCGATGGAAGTCCGGCTCTATGCGGAAATCCCGCACGCCAACTTCCAGCCCAGCGCTGGCCTCCTCACCGAGGTGAAGTTTGGCGAGGCGCGCGTCGACACCTGGGTCGAGACCGGCACCCAGGTCACCAGCTTCTACGACCCGATGCTGGCCAAGATCATCGTCGCCGCCGACGACCGCCCGGCGGCGATCGAAAAGCTGCGCGCGGCGCTGGCAGAGACCAGCATCTCCGGCATCGAGACCAACCTCCAGTATCTCCGCGCCATCGCAGCGTCGGACCTGCTCGCCTCCGGCAAGGTCGCGACCACGGCCCTTCGAACCTTCGCCTTCACCCCCGACGTCATCGAGGTAATCGCACCGGGCGCGCAGTCCTCACTGCAGGAACTGCCCGGCCGGCTCGGGCTCTGGCACGTCGGCGTGCCGCCTTCGGGACCGATGGATGAGCGCAGCTTCCGCCACGCCAACCGGCTCGTGGGCAATGCCGACGAAACCGCGGCGCTCGAGCTCACCGTCTCCGGCCCGACGCTACGCTTCCATTCGCCCGCTATCGTCGCGCTCGCCGGCGCACACATGCCGATGAAGCTCGATGGTGCTCCATTGGCGCACAACGAGCCGATCGAGATTAGTGCCGGGCAGGTGCTCAGCATCGGGACTATCGAAGGTCCCGGCCAACGCGCGTACCTCGCCATCTCGGGAGGGGTCGCAGCCCCGGTCGTACTCGGCTCCCGCGCCACCTTCGCGCTTGGCAAGTTCGGCGGCCATGCCACCGGCACGCTCCGCGCCGGCGAGGTCCTGCACCTCGCCAACGCGCCCCAAGCCACGAAGCCAGCCGACGATCCTGCCCCACTCACTCGCGAGTGGGAAGTCGGCGTCCTCTACGGCCCGCACGGCGCGCCCGACTTCTTCCTCACCGAAGACATCGAGACGCTGTTCTCGACGGCCTACGAGGTCCACTTCAACTCGGCCCGTACCGGCGTCCGCCTCATCGGGCCGGCGCCGAAATGGGCACGTACCGATGGCGGCGAGGCGGGTCTCCATCCGTCCAACCTCCACGACAACGCCTACGCGGTCGGTGCCATCGACTTCACCGGCGACATGCCCATCATCCTCGGCCCCGACGGTCCGAGCCTCGGCGGCTTCGTCTGCCCGGCGGTGATGGCGCGCGAGGAACTCTGGAAGCTCGGCCAGTTCAAGCCCGGCGACATCATCCGCTTTATCCCCGTCATCAGGCCCGATGATAAGCTTGCCGGTCCCGCGATCCACCGGCCAAGCGAAGCCGGCTCGGCCATCGTGGGCCATTCCGACAACGGACCCGTCCCGGTCGTCTACCGGCGGCAGGGCGACGACAATCTTCTGGTCGAATACGGCCCGATGGCGCTCAATCTCGCGCTCAGGTTGCGCGTTCATCTGTTGATGGAATCCGTTCATCGGGAAGGCAAACTCGGGGCGAAAAACGGCATCATCGACCTCACTCCCGGCATCCGTTCGCTCCAGATCCACTACGATTCGACCCGGCTGAGCCGCGACCACCTCCTCGGCCTCCTCGCCGAGATCGAGCAGTCCCTGCCTCGGCCGGAAGAGGTCACCGTACCCTCCCGCATCGTCCACCTGCCGCTCAGCTGGAACGATCCGGACGCACAACTGGCCATGCGGAAGTACCAGGAATTGGTCCGCCCGAACGCCCCATGGTGTCCGGACAACATCGAATTCATTCGTCGTATCAACGGCTTGCCGGATATCGACGCGGTCAAGAGGACGATCTTCGACGCCAGCTATCTCGTCCTCGGCCTCGGCGACGTTTATCTCGGCGCCCCCGTCGCAACCCCGATGGACCCGCGCCACCGGCTCGTCACCACCAAGTACAACCCGGCCCGCACCTGGACCCCCGAGAACGCAGTGGGCATCGGCGGCGCCTATATGTGCATCTATGGGATGGAAGGCCCGGGGGGGTACCAGCTGTTCGGCCGCACCATCCAGGTCTGGAACACCTGGCGCCAGACCCCGGAGTTTGCCGCTAACAAGCCGTGGCTGCTCAACTTTTTCGACCAGATCCGGTTCTTCCCGGTCAGCCACGACGAGCTGATGGAGGCCCGCGCCGCCTTCCCGCACGGCGGCTATCCGGTCCGCATCGAGGAAACCAAGCTCTCCTACGCCGACTATGCCGCCGAGCTTGCGCGCAACGCCGGCAGCATCGCCGCCTTCAAGCACACGCAGCAATCCGCCTTCGAAGCCGAACGGCAACGCTGGAAGGACGAGGGGCTCGACAGCTTCATCGCCGATGAAGGCGCAAGTGCTTCCGACGCAAGCGAAATCCCGTCGGGCCACTTCGGCGTCGCGACTTCGGTCCCCGGCAATATCTGGAAGATCCTGGTCGAGGACGGCGCCCATGTCGAAGCCGGCCAGCCGGTCGCCATCATCGAATCCATGAAGATGGAAATCACCATCACCGCCCACGAAGCCGGCGCGGTTCGGGACGTCCGAGCCGGGCCCGGGCGCAACGTAAAAACCGGCGACATCATCATCGTACTGGAGGAGATCTAGATGGCCGAAATCGACGCACTCTTGCCGATTGTCGTGGTGGGCGCACACCTGAGCGGCCTGCCCCTCAACCATGAACTCACCGGCCCCGGCGGACAGCTGATCAAGCGCAGCCGCACGGCCGGCGACTATCGGCTCTACGCGCTGCCCAACACCACCCCACCCAAGCCGGGCCTGGTACGCGAACCCGGCTATGCCGGTCCCGGGCTCGAGGTCGAGGTCTGGGCCCTCCCGGCCGACGCCTTCGGCCGCTTCGTTGCGAAAATCCCGTCGCCGCTTGGCATCGGCAAGGTATCGCTCGACGACGGTACTTCGATCTCCGGCTTCCTCTGCGAGGCCCACGCCGTCGCCGGCGCCGAAGAGATCACTCGCTTCGGAGGCTGGCGCAGCTTCCTGCAGGAGAGGTCGCGATGAGAAGCTCCCTCGTCACCGCCATTGCCTGGCTTCTGGAGTGCCTGCGCGATGGATTGGCCGCCCGCAAGGGCGTTGCGTGGTCAAGGGGCACCGCGGGCACAGGCAAACGACCGACTCCAGGTACTTGAGAGGCCCGCGAGGCATCGCGAGACCAATGCAAGCACGCCATCGCCGCTGAATTGTTGGCACTGAACGCCAGCCGGAGCGTTGCAGTGTGTCAAGTGCTTTCCAGCCGGCGTAGTCAGGAAGCGCTGATCCTCGACAAAAGAGGTAGTCGCATGACCTTTATCTTGCACGCCGTCGCGCCACCCCTGCGGGGCTATATCAACTTCCTCTATGTGGCGCGGGGGTCGATGCCCTACCGGCGCGACGGGATTTTCCCAACGGCGTCGACTGATCTCAAGTTCAACTTCGGCGACCCTTGGCGCGTCCGTGAGCGCTCGGAGGGTCCGGTGGTTTCCGTCTGCACCGAAAGCTGGTGTCTGGGTATCTGGAACCGGCGGCATCTGGTGGAGTGGCCTGCGCAGACCGAATTTCTAGGTGTAAGTTTCAGGCCCGGCGGGGCCCACGCCTTCCTCGGCGTACCGTTGTCCGAGCTACACAATCGCGTGGTGTCGCTCGACGCCATATGGGGTAGCGCCGCCTCCGAGATCCGCGAACGTCTCTACGAGGCGGTAACCCCCGAACGACGATTTGCGCTGCTCGAAGAAGTGCTGCTGGCGCGGCTCAGTGAACGGCCGGACGCGGCGCGGATCGTGGACCACGTTGCAGGACGTATCGCGCGGCGGCACGGCGGGGCGAGGATCAGCGAGCTCTGCGGCGAAGTTGGCATCAGCCATAAGCACCTCATCACGCTGTTCAATCGCATGGTGGGCTGCACACCAAGAGAGCTTGCCCGGCTTTGCCGGTTCCAGCACGCACTCGAGAGCATCGACGTGACCGAGCCGGTCCGCTGGACGACCCTCGCTCACGACAGCGACTATTTCGACCAGTCCCACTTCAGCCGAGACTTCACGGCCTTCGCCGAGCTCAATCCCACGGCCTACCTCCAGCAGCGGCGATCGGTTTACGCCGAGCGGCCTGACCACGCGATGGTCCCGTGGATGCTCCCCGCCGGTTAAATTTGTACAAGCGGTGTTCCCCACGGAAATCCTATCGTGGGGTTTGGATGGCCAGCGGTTCGCCGCCGAGGCCAAGCAAACGCGCCAGTTCGCCCGCCGCGATCTCCCCCCGCGGGCTCGGTGCAACTCAGCTGTTAGGAGCCAGACATGGATACGCCAACCCCACTTGGGACCGCGATCGGTCGCTCGTCGGCACGCTTGTTGAGCAGGCGGCAGTTCATCTGGAACGGTTTAGCGGGCGCCGTCATTTGCACTGCATCAATGGGGCGCCAGGTATCGGCCGAGGAGGCGAGCGTGGACGCAAACACCGTGACGTCGAAAGACGGGACTCGCATCGCCTTCGATCGATCCGGTGACGGGTCGGCGCTTGTCCTCGTCGGCGGCGCCCTCAGCGAGCGCTCGGCGTGGGCGCCGGTGGCCAAGCTCCTCGCGCCACGCTTCACGGTTTTCAGCTACGATCGCCGAGGCCGGGGCGATAGTGGAGACACGGTGCCATACTCGGTTGAGCGCGAGATCGAAGATCTCGAGGCCATCATTGACGAGGCCGGTGGGACGGCCTTTGTCCATGGCCAGTCTTCTGGTGCCGTCCTTGCCCTTAAGACAACAGCGTGGCTTCCCACCAAGGTCCAGAAGCTATCGCTGTACGAGCCACCATTCATCACTGACGACAGCCGTCCGCCGCCGCCTGAGGACTATGTCACTCACATCAACGAGTTGATCGCAGCCGATCGCCGCGGCGAGGCAGTGGAGTACTGGATGGCAGACCTGGTGCTCGCGCCGGCCGAAGTGGTTGCCAAGATGAAGAGCGACCCATCATGGCCGGCGCTCGAGGTCGTGGCGCACACCCTGCCCTACGACATGGCCGTCCTGGGCGACGGCATGGCCGGCAAGCCACTGCGGGCTGAGGAATGGGCGAGCGCCACCGTGCCCACGCTGGTGATGGAGGGCGGAGCGAGCCCTCAGTGGATCCGCAACTCAGCTCGCGCGCTGGCGGATGTCCTGCCGGATGCTGTGCACAAGACGCTCGAGGGGCAGATACACAACGCCGCGCCAGACGTTCTTGCCCCGGCAATCGAGTGGTTCTTCCTCGGTGAGGCTGCCGGCAGCTAAGGCACTCGTCGTCACGTCATCGCCAAATACTCAAGAACGGAGAAAACGCAAATGGCAAAGCTCGAGCACATCAACCCCAAAGGCATGCACAAGAACCCTGCCTTCTCGCAGGGGATCATTATCCCCGCCGGCGCGGCGACACTGATCATCGGCGGGCAGAATGCAGTCGACGAGAAGGGTGAAGTCGTCGGCAAGGGAGACACCGCGGCGCAGACGACCCAGGCGGTCGACAACCTCATCACGGTGCTGGAAGCCGCGGGAGGCAAGCTTGAAAATCTTGTCCGCGTCGGCCTTCTCCTGCGCGACGACGCCGACCTCAAGGCTGGTTTCGGCGCCTGGATGGCACGCGCCGGCAAGCTGAAGAACCCACCGACCGTGACCACGGCGATTGTCTCGCAACTGGCCAATCCCGACTACCTCATCGAGATCGAAGCGACGGCCGTCTTGTCCTGATCAGGACGCGACGAGAACCCATGCCGCGACCGGCGCAACCCGGTCGCGGCAAGCAGTCTAGCCGTGCAAAGCTTCGCGTACCGCCTGCACAATGTCGGCTTCGTCCGGAAGGTACCCCTTGCGTCGCGCAGTCACCACCTGACCCGCTACCGCGACTTGGAAGACGCCGCCTTTTCCAGGGTTCAGCTCCGCGAGAAGGCCGAGTTCATCGGCTAAACTCTCCGCAGCCCTCTTGGCGCGGCTCTCATAGCCGCACGGCACACAATAGGTGATCGTGACCTGCTCGCGGCGTTCGACTCTCGTTGTTCCGTTGCCGGCTGCATGCTCAACATCTGCGGTCATCCGTTCCTCCATACCAGTTCAATACGGACGACCGTATTAACATCAGAGAACCTTGACTTCAATACGGTCGTACGTATTCTGGATGACATGCCCAAACCGTCCGCCAAGAACAAGATTATCGCCGCTGGCCTGACCGTGATGTTCCGCCAAGGCTATCACGGCGCCGGTGTGAGGGATGTCGTAGGCGAGGCCGGGGTTCCCCAGGGCTCGTTCACGAACCACTTCCGATCGAAAGAGGATTTCGCGGCTGAGGTTCTGAACCTCTACTTCGCCTCGATCCGGGAGCGGATCGCCGAGTCCATCCTCAATGGCGATCTTGCACCACGCGAGCGACTACGACGGTACCTGGACCTCATCTCGGATCGGCTCGCTGCCGATGGCTATGCGAGGGGATGCTTGATTGGAGACTTCAGCCTGGAAGTCGTCCAGGAGAGCGAAGCGCTGCGGCAGCATCTCATCGGGATCTACCGGGAGTGGCTGCAACCCTTTGCCGAGTGCATCGCAGAGGCTCAGGCAGCCGGTGAAATTGACAGCAAGTTCACTCCCCTGGATCTGGCGGAGTTTCTGCTTGCCTCCTGGGAAGGGGCGATCATGCGCATGAAAGTAGAGCGTTCGGATGCGCCGCTGAGGCGGTTCAAGGATATTGCTTTCGCTACGGTTTTCGGTCCGCGCGCGTCGTAGTCGCGATCTTGTCGTCTCGGGTATTCGGCGAGGAACTGAAAGGGTGACACCAACACCATGATGCACTCGGACCAGCTCCACATCGATGCCGATATCGTTCGCCAGATGGTCTTCGATCAGTTCCCGGAGTACCGCGACGAGCGGATCGAGCAGGTTGGCGCCGTTGGCACGGTCAATGCGATCTTCAGGATTGGATCGAGTGTAGCGGCAAGGTTCCCTCTGCGCGCCACGGATCCGGTCGAATGCACCGACATGCTGCGCAGCGAAGCCGCCGCGATGATGGAATTTGCGGCGCATTCTCCGTTTGCCTGCCCTCGCTCGATCGGGCTTGGTCAGCCCGGCCCGCTCTATCCGTTGCCTTGGGCGATGCAGACTTGGATCGGGGGCGATGTCGCCACGCCGGATGGGCTTGCTGCTTCTGCGACCTTAGCTCTCGACATAGCCAACCTGATCGCGTCGCTGCGCGCCGTGAACCCACATGGCCGTCGTTTTGATGGCCAAGGGAGGGGTGGCAGTCTTCCCGACCACGACGACTGGATGTCGACCTGTTTCGAGAACAGCGAGGGTCTTATGGACGTGCCTCGGCTCCGTCGCATCTGGGCTCGGCTGCGTGAGTTGCCGCCGTCCGGTCCCGACGTTATGAGCCACCGGGATCTTATTCCGGCGAACCTCCTCGTGCGTGGGGACCGCCTTGTGGGCGTGCTCGACACCGGCAGCTTCGGACCGGCCGATCCGGCGTTGGATCTTGTCGCCGCGTGGCATCTGCTTGATCGCAAGCAGCGCAAAATCGTGCGCGCTCAGCTTGGATCAAGTGAAGTCGAGTGGAAGCGCGGAGCGGCATGGGCCTTTCAGCAGGCCATGGGCCTGGTCTGGTACTACCGCAGCACCAACCCAGCAATGAGCGCACTTGGGCGCAGCACGCTCTCTCGCATCCTCGACGATCCGGAGATCTGATGCCAGCGTCGGACGCCGTCGGCGAGGTGGTGGCACTCGGGCCCGAAGTGACGCGTTTCCGCGTCGGCGATCGCGTCTTGGGACAGGTAGTTGCCGATTGGCCCGATGGTGATGCGCCGCCGGTGTTGCACAAGCAGACGCTGGGGGTGTCGCTGCCCGGGGTGCTGGCACGCCATGTGGTGTTCGGCGAGGACGCCGCGGTAATGGCACCGGCGAAGCCGCGACCTTGCCGATCGCGGCGCTCGCCGCCTGGTCCGCATTGGTCGAGTCCGGCCAGTCGCGGCCGGGCACGACTGTGCTTATCGAAGGAACCGGCGGCGTGGCGTTATTTGCGCTGCAATTCGCGCTGGCCTTCGGACAGGTGCCAATCGTGCTGTCCCGCCACGCCGACAAGCTCGAACGCACCCGGGCGCTCGGGGCAAAGCTCGGGGTCGATACCAGCGCGACACCCAACTGGACCGCCGAGGTGCGATCGCTCACCGGCGGGCGCGGCGTCAACCATGTGCTGGAGCTGATTGGCGGCGCCAATCTGCGGCAGTCGATCGAGACGGCAGCGGCCGACGGGCGAGTGTCCCTCATCGGCCAGCTTGCGGGCGCCGAGGTGACGTTGCCAACGCCGACGCTCACGCGCAACCGCATCACGCTCCAAGGGATCGCCACAGGCTCGCGGCGGCAGTTCGAGCGCATGAACACGGTAATCGAGGCGCTGGGCATCAGGCCGGTGATCGATGCCGTCTACCCGTTCGAAGCAGTACACGAGGCGTTCGAGCACCAGCGGCGCGGACCATTTGGCAAGGTTGTGATCGGCGTCGCCTGAAGGACCCGATCGACGAACCTCCGCTGGCGGGCCGCACCAACTGCGTCAATCCGCTCGCCCGTGCGACACCGTCGCGCAGGGTTTCGGCTTGCCCAACGCCTATCCTGAGGCTCTCCAAGCGAGGACGACGCCATGGCCCAGGACTTTGCTTATCCCAGCGACGGCGCGCTGCGCCGCTATTTTGCCGAGGGCGATTTCCTCGATGGGCAGTCGGTGCCGCTGCCGCATCCCGCCCCCGACGCCGCCGATCTGACCATCGCCACGTTCTTTCATATGCCCGGATGGGTCGTGGCCTTACTGGGGCTCCGCAACGCACTGGTTGCGCCGTTGGGTCTCAAGACCGGCGGACCCGAGGATTTGCGTCCTCCTACCCGCGAGGAAATCGTCAGCTGCAACTATGCCGGCATTTTTGCGGTGCACTCGGCGACACCAGATGAGGTAGTCCTGGGGGCCAACGACAAGCATCTCGACTTTCGCGTCTCGATCCTGCGGTCGGTGCATGACGACCTCGTCGCCATCAGCACCTGGGTGCGACCGCACAATGGTTTGGGTCGCGCCTACCTTGCGGTGGTCTATCCATTCCACCGCATCATCGTGGCGCGCTGCCTGGCCAACGCGGCACGAGCAGGCATCGCGGCGGCCTGACCTACTCTTCCGGAATCCTGGGCGTGATCGCCGGCATCCTGCTTCTTGTCGCCAACCGAGGGACGCAGCCCAGTCGGTCATGACCCGACGGGGGCAGCAGCTGACGCCAGAGTCGTCCATGCGCCCATGGCGAGGGTGATGACGGGCTCGAGTTCGGCCCGGCTGGCACCGTCGCGAGCCTGCATCGATAGGCCGTGCATCACAGTGGTGTAGTAGCGGGCGATGGCGTCGAGGCTGTCAGTCGAGACGGCAAGGTCGCCGTCTGGGTGGACCGATGAGCAGGCCTTGGGCCTGGTGGTGAACCTGCCGACCGCCGTAGCGGTGCTCAAGCCATTGGGACAACTCGCCTCCGGCCAGACGGTGCTCATTCACGCAGCAGCCGGCGCCACCGGCCAGGCGGCGGTCAAGATCGCAAAACACTACGGCGCTACGGTGATCGCCACCGCCTCCCAGGGCAAGCACGACATCGTTCGGTCATTGGGCGCCGATCACGTGCTCGACTCCCGCAGCGCCGATATCGCAGCCGAGGTGCTCCGCCTCACCGGAGATGCCGGCGTCGACCTGGTCATCGAGTCCGTAGGCGGTGACACCCTCGAAGCGAGCCTGAGGTCGGCGCGGCGCGTCACCGGACGCGTCATCGTCACGGGCCTGCTCGCCGGCGAGGCATCGCTCAGCAATTGGGACCTCGTCTACAAGCATCAGGTCCAGGTCGTCGGCTTCAACATGGGTATGCTGATCCGGGCCGCTCCGCAGATGTTCGGCGAGGTCATGGGCGAGCTGTTCAGGCTCATCGCAACTGGCGTGTTATCGCCCGTCCAGCCAACCATCTACGAACTCGCTGAGGGGCCGAAAGCCCTCGCGGAGTTGGCCGGCCGCTCCAGCGTCGGCAAGTTGGGGTTGAAGCTCTGAACTGGCGTCGCTCGTTCGCGCGGCGCAAAGCCTGGCCGCCTTGATCACAGGCTGGCTCTCGCCGCCCATTCCGTAGAGCGCCCCTCCGATCACGCCATCTGCATCGCGGCAAAAGCCGGCGCTATTGCCGTTCCGCAGCCCGGTGGTTCGCGAGCGAGGTCGGCATGGTCGTGGGTATCTCCGTCAGACCCTCGCGCCGCTGGAATTTCCACCTGCCACCGACTTTGACCAGCCTGTCGCGATGCCGCCCGAAGGCAGCGAGCGTCGGGCGGTCGTCCGCATGGCGAACGATCATTGCCCAACTGACATTGGTTTCGGCGCTCTCGCCAGTGAGCGTGACCAGCGGGTTGGAAATGATATGGAACGTTCGGCCCCGCTCGCTGCTGAGCCCCCCTTCAAGCAGGCTGCGAATAGCACTCGGTCCCGTCGCGCGCCCTAACGGCTCAAGGATCACTTCGCCGTCCTCGGCGAAGAGTGCCGCAAGCTTCGGCCAGTCCCGTTCATCTAGGTAATGTCCGTAGTCGGTGAAGAGGCGGTTGATCGCCTGCAAATCCTCGAGCCGTTGGAGGCGAATGGAGACGTCGGAATCGGAACGAATGGCCATAAAGCTCTCCTCAAGGGTGAACTGCCGCCATGGCGTGCGCCAGATGCGGTTCGATTGCGATGTTGGGGGAATGGTCGATCTGAGATCAGCGGGGCCGGCAAGCGGCATCGACCAAGAGTAGGTTGGCTCACCCTACCGCGCCCCGCAAGCGAATTGTGCCTGAGCCATCGCAGCCCGCCTCGTCAGCTCTCTTCCTGCAGCACTTGGACGCCCGCCAATGGCACCGCGGCAGGCGGCGGCAAGGTTGGGGTAGCAGCAGGTCGATGCCGCAGCGACAGGCCGAAGAGCGGCCTCAATACAGCGACACGGCGCACGACCTCGTACCCGATGGCACATCCGGCGATCGTGCCCAGCACGATGACTGAGGCCTCCCCCCAGAGTGGCAGGCCCGCGGCCCAGACGCCGAGACAGACAATCAGGGTCTGGTGCAGGATGTAGTAGGGAAAGACCGCCTCGCTCAGGTAGCGCAAAGCCGGGCTAGTCCGATTGAGATGGCGCTGGGCGTACCCGAGCAGGGCCGCGATCGTGGCCCAGCAATAGGCGATCCTCACCAAGCTCTGAACCCCCTCCCAAAGGCCGATCGCCGGAGTTGATAGCGACGCTGCCAGTCGCACCGCGCCGAGTGTCAGCGCGAGTGCGAGGGCCTGGTGCCGTGCCCGATCGATGGCCTGCCAGAAGGGCGGGCTCTTGGCTGCGAGATAGCCGAATACCAGCATGGTCAGCGAGTTGGCGTGGTTGAACCAATCGTCCACGATCGCATCGGTCACCGGAAAGGCATCGCTCAGAAGCGCATCGTAGGCGACGAAAGGGACGACCGGCAGCAGCAGAAGGGGCACGCCGGTCCGGCCTGCATAGAGGCGGTCGAATGGGCGGCGCAGCCACTCCAGTACTGGCCTGAGCGGCGCGAGGAGCAGCGTGTAGAGCAGGATATAAACGACGTACCAAAGGTGGTTGTATGTCGGGGTGATGATCGAGAACTCGAAGTCGAAATCAAGGTACTGCCACCAGAATGCGAGGTAGTCCGGCCCGACTTCCCCCTTGGCGAGGAGTTCGTAGTAAGCCTGCGGTGTCACGAAGACAAAAAAGCCGAAGAGGATCGGGATCCCCAGCCTTGCGAGCCGCTGCGGCAGCAGTCGGCGGGCCGGCAGCTTGTCCATAACGAACTTCAAAGCCACCCCCGAGATGAAGAACAGCAGCGGTAAGCGCCAGGGCGCGACGAGCCGCATGAGCGGCTCCAGGGCGTGCGAGACGAAGGGGCTCTTCACGTGCCAGTCCCAGGTCACGTAGAACATTCCGATGTGGTAGAAGATGAGAAAGCCGAAGGCGATGATGCGCAGCCAATCGATGTCGTAGCGGCGCATGTCGGGCGAGTGGGCGGGGGTCATGCCGGTCTCCTTGTGAGCGAGACCAGTAGGGCTAGGTGGGTAAGTCAGACCCGCCAATCGCCGAGGGACGAGTGCCGGCCCGGCGGGACGAGTGGCGGGCACCGGGGACGCGCGGCGGCGATGGGGGAGCAATGACGGAGCTTTCGGCAGAGCGCGCCGACGAACAAGCGATCGACCGCCGGGTATTGATGCGCGTCTGGGCCATCGCGTCACTTTTCTTCACGGCAGTGGCCGTGATCAACGCGCTGACGCTGATTACCGAAGCCGAGCGGGCCGGCGTCCCATATGACGCGCATGAGCCTTGGATACTCGAGGGCAGCAGTATCATCGTCCTGTTTCTGCTCGTGCCGGCAGTGGCTTGGTTCGAGCGGCGCTTCCCGTTCGCGGCCGACAGCTGGCAGCGTGTGCTGGGTTGGCACCTGCTCGGAAGCATCATGTTTGCCGCGGCGCATATCGCAGGCCTGTGGCTGCTCCGGACGCTGGTCTTCGGCGCTCTTGGCCAGCCCTACACCTTTCTGGGCGAGCCGCTGACCGACATGCTCTACGAGTATCGCAAAGACCTGTTGCCCTACGCGGTCATCATCCTCTTCCTGTCGCTCACCCGCGGGCTAGAACTGGCGAGGCGGGAGACTGCGATGGCGCGCCGCGATGCCCGTGACACTGGCCAGCTGACGCTGAAGTCCGGTGGGCGTACGGTTTTCCTTCATGCGACGTCGCTGGATTGGGCCGAGGCGGCCGGCAACTATGTCGAGATTCGTGCCAAGGGCGTCACCCACCTCGTACGTACCAGCCTTGCCGCGCTGGAACAGCAATTGGCCGAAGCGAGGGCGCCGGTGGCACGTGTGCACCGCTCGCGCCTGATCAACCGCGAGAAGGTTCGCGAGGTGGTTCCTACCGGGGACGGCGATGTCATCATCCGCATGCTGGACGGAACGGAGTTGCGCGGCTCGCGCAGATATCGGGACGCGCTGAAATAGCAGCCGTCGCCGGTCACGACCATCGGCTCGCGCGACTGGACACGAGTCTACCTGCTGCGTGGGCAGCAGCTGAGGCTTGTCTCTGACGGTAGAGCGCCGGCGCCGCGCCGGGGCAGGCTATTCCCATGAATCGAGCATCGTCTTGGACACGAAGTCGAGGTGCTCGTTCATCGCCGCGCGTGCGCCCTTTGAATCCGCTTTGACGATGCAATCCACGATGCGTTCGTGATCGGTAAGGATGTGCTCCCGTACCTCCTCGATATCGGCGAGATGCTGGTGGAAACGGCTGTCGACAGCTTCCGCTCTCATCGACCAGAGCTGATCGAGCACTTCTCGGAGTACGGAGTTTTGGGCGTAGTCCGCGATGGTCATATGCAAGGCGCGGTCGGTTTCCGTCGACCACACGCCGTCGCTCGCTTCGGACCTCATCCGAGCTATGACTGCCTGCAACCGCTCTTTTCCCGCCACATCGATATTCTGGCAGGCGAGCGTCGTTGCCTCGGGCTCCAGCAGCCGTCGAACGGTCATGATCTCTATCGGAGAGCGGCTCTGTTCCGGCAAGCCTTTCTGGCTCTTTTTCAACTTGCGGACGAAGGCGCCAACTCCCACCCGTATTTCGACCAGGCCGGCCACCTCCAACGCGATCAGCGCTTCGCGCACCGTCGGCCGCGAGACCCCGAGGTTCGCGGCCAAGTCGCGCTCTGAGGGGAGCTGCTCTCCCGGTTTAACCTCGCCAGCCAGAATCTGGTCGCGAATCTGATCAGCGATCTGGATGTACAGTTTGCGATTTGAGACAGCCTCAAGCCTGATCATATCACCCCTACCGCCGTCGCCCCTGGCCTCTGATGCTAGCGAACTCGTCATGCATAGCAACTCATCCCAAGGTGGTCACTGGTCTAGCCACTTGACAGCTAGTCTGCCTTGCCATCTGATACGCCTAACACGGAAACGCGCCGCCTGGGAGGGGACAGTTGCGTACTGAGGAGCAGGCGTCTCGACGCCTCCCCACCAATGACGACCCCTCGGTTCCGCTCGTCGAGATGAGCGGGATCGACAAGTCGTTCCCGGGCGTGCGAGCGTTGTCGGATGCCCAGTTTTCGGTCTTTGCGGGCGAAGTGCACGCCCTGATGGGCGAGAACGGCGCCGGCAAGTCGACGCTGATGAAGATCCTGTCGGGCATTTACCAGCGCGATGCCGGCGAGATCCGCGTCGATGGCAAGCCGGTGGAGATCGCCGGGCCGCGCGAGGCGCAAAAGCTCGGCATCGGCATCATCCATCAGGAACTGGCGCTGATGCGCGACCTGACGGCGGCGCAGAACATCTTCATCGGCCGAGAGCCGCGCAAGGGCCTGCTGCTCGACGAGCAAAAGCTCAATGCCGATGCTGCAGCCATCTTCAAGTCGATGAACCTGGCGCTCGATCCGCGCGTGCCGGTCGAAAGCCTCACCATCGCCAAGCAGCAGATGGTCGAGATCGCCAAGGCGCTCTCCTACCGCTCGCGCGTCCTCATCATGGACGAGCCGACCGCGGCGCTGACCGACAGCGAAATCGCCGAGCTCTTCACCATCATTGCCCGGCTGAAGGCCGACGGCGTCGGCATCATCTACATCTCGCACAAGATGGACGAGATCAAACGCATCTCGGACCGGGTGACGGTGATGCGCGACGGCGAGCACGTGGGCACAGTTCCCGCCGCCGATACGCCGATCGAAACCATCATCTCGATGATGGTGGGGCGCAAGCTGACCGACGAGGCGCTGGTCATCCCCGACACCAGCAAGGCCGAGATCGCGCTCGAGGTCCGTGGCCTGCGCCGCGGCAAGGAAATCCGCGACGTCGGCTTTTCGGTGCGGAAGGGTGAAATCCTCGGTCTCGCCGGCTTGATGGGCGCCGGCCGCACCGAAGTCGCCCGCGCCATCTTTGGCGCCGACCCGATCGAGGCCGGCGAAGTCCTCGTGCACGGCAACAAGGTCGAGATCCGGCGCCCGCAGGACGCGGTGCGAGCCGGCATCGGCTATCTCTCCGAGGACCGCAAGCAGTTCGGCCTCGCCACCGGGCTCGACGTCCGCAACAATATCGCACTGGCCTCGCTGTCGCGCTTCATCGGCCCCGGCGGCATCGTGCGCGATGGCGAGATGCGGCAGGTGGCCGAGCGCTTCATCAAGCAACTGTCCATCAAGACCCCTTCGGACACGCAGGAGGCGCGCCTGCTCTCGGGCGGCAACCAGCAGAAGGTGGTGATCGCCAAGTGGCTGCTGCGCGACTGCGAAATCCTGATCTTCGACGAGCCGACGCGCGGCATCGATGTCGGCGCTAAATCCGAGATTTACAAGCTCCTGAACTCGCTTGCCGCGCAGGGCCGTGCGATCATCGTCATCTCGTCCGAACTGCCCGAAATCCTGCGTCTCAGCCACCGCATTGCGGTGATGTGCGAGGGCCGGCTCACCGGCGTCCTGCCCGGCGGCGCCAGTCAGGAAGAGATCATGCGGCTCGCCACGCAGCGCGAAAGCGCGATGGCGCCCGAACCGAACAGCAAGGTGGCATAATGGCTATGACCGAAACGGCAGCCAAACCCGGACTTCTCGCCAGCATTCGTGGCTCAGGCGCTTATCATAAGCTGCTGGCCTTCTCCGGCCTGCTGGCGCTGCTGGTCGTCTTCTCGCTGGCCTCGCCCAATTTCCTGCAGACCGCCAACATCCTTGCCATCCTGCAGGCGACCTCGGTCAACGGCGTGCTCGCCATTGCCGCGACGCTGGTGATCATCACTGGCGGTATCGACCTGAGCGTCGGCACGCTGATGACCTTCTGCGCGGTCGTCGCCGGCGTCGTCCTCACCTATTGGAGCCTGCCGCTGCCACTGGGCGTCCTCGGAGCCATCCTCGCCGGCACCTTCAGCGGCCTCGTCTCGGGCACGGTGATCGCCAAGCTCAAGGTGCCGCCCTTCATCACCACGCTCGGCATGATGCTCATCCTCAAGGGCCTGTCGCTGGTGATCTCGGGCACCAAGCCGATCTATTTCAACTCAACGCCCGGCTTCAACCAGATCTCGCTCGGGTCGATCGTTGGTTCTGTCGTGCCGGTGATTCCCATCCCGAACGGCGTCTTGATCCTCTTTGTCGTGGCGGTCATCGCGAGCTTCGTCCTCACCCGCACCGCGCTCGGCCGCTACACCTTCGCGCTCGGTTCTAACGAAGAGGCAGTGCGCCTCTCAGGCGTCAATGTCGATCGCTGGAAGATCGCCGTCTACGCCTCCGCCGGCGCCGTCTGCGGCATCGCCGGCCTCCTCATCGCCTCGCGCCTCAACTCGGCGCAGCCGGCGCTGGGGCAAGGCTACGAACTCGATGCCATCGCCGCCGTGGTGATTGGCGGCACGTCGCTCTCGGGCGGCCGCGGCACGGTGCTCGGCACGCTGATCGGCGCGCTCATCATCTCGGTTCTCGCCAATGGCCTCCGCATCCTGTCGGTGGCGCAGGAATGGCAGACCGTGGTTACCGGCTCGATCATCATTCTGGCCGTGTATGCCGACATTCTGCGGCGCCGCAAACTTTAGGCGCCGGCTTTGCCTGCACCGACGCCAGGGTCGGTGCCAATAGCGAAGACGGCGAACAACGCCGCCACGACAACGAAGTCAAACCGGGAGGACACCCATATGCTTAGACGTACTCTGCTCGGCGCCGTCGGCGCTCTTGCACTTCTCGCCACCGCTGTTCCGGCGCAGGCGCAGGAATATGACATTGCCCTGATCTCCAAGGGCTTCCAGCATCAGTTCTGGCAGGCCGTGAAGGCCGGTGCCGACAAGGCCGGCGCTGAATTCAACGCCAAGGTGACCTTCGAAGGTCCCGATACCGAAGCCCAGGTCGACAAGCAGATGGACATGCTGTCCGCGGCCATCGCCCGCAAGCCCTCGGCGATCGGCTTTGCCGCGCTCGACAGCCAGGCAGCGACCCCGCTGCTGCAGCAGGCCAAGGATGCCGGCATTCCGGTCATCGCCTTCGACTCCGGCGTCGATAGCGACATCCCGCTGACCACTGCCACCACTGACAACGTCGCCGCGGCCGCGCTGGCTGCCGACAAGATGGCTGAACTGATCGGCGGCGAAGGCAAGGTTGCCGTGGTTGCCCACGACCAGACCAGCCGCACTGGTATCGACCGCGTCAAGGGCTTCACCGAGCAGATCAAGGCAAAGTACCCCAAGATCGAAGTCGTCTCGGTGCAGTACGGTGCCGGCGACCAGCTGCAGTCGACCGAAATCACCAAGTCGATCCTGCTGGCCAACCCGGACCTCAAGGGCATCTTCGGCGCCAATGAAGGTTCGGCTCTCGGTGTGCTCAACGGCAAGAAGGAGCTCAGCTCCAACATCGTCGTGATCGGCTATGACTCGGGCGCTGCCCAGAAAGCCGCCATCCTCGATGGTTCGATGGCCGGCGCCATCACCCAGAACCCGGTCGGCATCGGTTACGAGACCGTCAAGGCTGCCATCGCGGCCCTGAAGGGCGAGACCCTGCCCAAGGTCATCGACACCGGCTTCTTCTGGTACGACAAGACCAACATGGACGCGCCGGAAATCGCCGCAGTTCTCTACGACTGATCTCTCCCGCCGGGCAGGCTCGCCTGCCCGGCACCCCTTTCATTTATCACTTTCCGGCTTGCTGCCATGACCAAGATCACCACGCTCAGCACCCACGACCTCCGCTTTCCGACGTCGGCCTCGCTCGACGGCTCGGATGCGATGAACCCCGATCCCGATTACTCCGCGGCCTATGTGGTGCTGGGTACCGACGGGCCGCTCGAAGGTCACGGCCTCACCTTCACTATCGGCCGCGGCAACGAGGTGGTGGTGGCAGCGATCGAGGCACTACGCGACCGCGTCATCGGCCTCGAACTCGACTGGATCGCAGAGAACCCCGGCCGCTTCTGGCGCCAAGTCACCGGCGACAGCCAGCTGCGCTGGATCGGCCCCGACAAGGGCGCGATGCACCTCGCGACCGGCGCCGTGGTCAACGCGGTGTGGGACCTCCTCGCCAAGCGCGCCAACAAACCCGTCTGGCGCTACGTCGCCGACATGACGCCCGAACAGCTCGTCTCGATCATCGACTTCCGCTATCTGACCGACGCCATCACCCCCGACGAAGCCCTCGCCATCTTCAGGAACGCCGAAGCCGGCAAGGTCGAGCGGATCGCCGAGCTCGAGGCGAATGGCTACCCCTGCTACACCACCTCAGCGGGCTGGCTCGGCTATTCGAACGAGAAGCTGACGCGGCTTGCCACCGAAGCTGTGGAAGCCGGCTTCTCCCACATCAAGATGAAGGTCGGCCGCGACCTCGCCGACGACATCCGCCGGCTCGAGATCGTCCGCCGTATAATGGGCCCTGACCGTTTCCTGATGATCGACGCCAACCAGGTGTGGGAGGTCGATCAGGCGATCGACTGGGTGACCCAGCTCAAGCGCTTCAGCCCCTATTTCATCGAGGAACCGACCAGCCCCGACGACGTCGAGGGTCACCGCAAGATCCGCGAAGCCGTGGCGCCGGTGAAGGTGGCGACCGGCGAGATGTGCCAGAACCGCATCCTGTTCAAGCAGTTCATCACCCGCGGCGCCATCGACATCGTCCAGATCGACGCCTGCCGCATCGGCGGCCTCAACGAGGTACTGTCGGTCCTGCTGATGGCCGCCAAATACGGCCTCCCGGTCTGGCCCCACGCCGGCGGTGTCGGCCTCTGCGAATATGTCCAGCACCTGTCGATGATCGACTACCTGGCCGTCTCGGGCACCAAGACAGGCCGGGTGATCGAGTATGTCGACCACCTGCACGAGCACTTCATCGATCCCTGCGTGATCGAGAAAGCTGCCTACATGCCGCCGAAGCTGCCGGGCTTCTCCATCGAGATGAAACCCGCCTCGATCGCGGAAAACTCATTCTCGAAGTGAACGCGCGCGCATTGGGCGGCCTTCCGAAGTCAGGCGCTTGTGGCGGATGCTGCGAGCCCCCTGCCCTCTACCAGCGTCAGTTCGGTGCCGACCACTTGCCGCATGCTGTCAGCCGACCGAGCAGCGTCGCCGGCCTCAATTGCATAGACCAGCTCGGCGTGAACGGCGGTAACCGCCGCGCGGGTGTCGTCGTCGCCGATCGCCGCGGCAAGGGCCACTGTCAGCTCCACGAGCCCGAGCGCCGAACGGAGCAACTGGTTGCCGGATGCTTCGGCGATGATCCGGTGGATTTCGAGGTTGGCCAGCGCGTGAGACTCGACGCTGTCGGCTGCGATCTCCATCTGATGCACCCAGTATTTCATGAGACGGACGTGCTCGGCGGTGCGCTTCTGACAGGCAAGCTCAGCCGCCCTGCTCTCGAGGGCGAGCCTGATGTCGAACAGCCCCTTATGGAACCCAGGGGCCGGCTCCGCCTCGAAGTGCCACGCGAGGACTTGCTGATCGAAGAAATTCCAATGCGTCTGAGGCGTGACGCGAGTGCCCACCTTGGGCCGTGCTTCCACGAGGCCCTTGGCCTCGAGCGTTCGCAGCGCCTCACGCAGCACCGTTCGGGACACACCGTAGCGCTCCATCATCGCAGCGTCGCTCGGTAGGATGGAACCCACCGGAAACCGGCCCGTAACGATGCCCAGACCGATCTCGTTGATGACGAACGTATGGTAGTTCCGCGCAGCCAGCCGCCCACCGATCGAGCGAATGAGGCTGCCTGGTTCGCTCATGCTACGCTTTCTGGGGCGACTTATCTCCCCGTGCCGAGGCGGCGAATACGAGGCGCTGCAGCACGATGAAGAGGAACAGCAGCGCGCCGATGACGATCTTGGTCCACCAGCTCGAAAGGGTGCCGTCGAAGATGATGTAGGTCTGGACCAGGCCCAGCAGCATCACACCTACGAACGTGCCGAGCACGAAGCCATAGCCGCCGGTCAACAGCGTGCCGCCGATAACCACCGCCCCGATCGCATCGAGCTCGACCCCCGCCGCAGCCAGCGGATAACCCGCGGAGGTATATAGCGAGAATACGATTCCCGCCAAACTCGCGAGCACGCTCGACAGCATGTAGATCTGCACCGTCGTGCGGGCGACCGGCACGCCCATCAGCGAGGCCGAGGTGGTGTTGCCGCCCAGCGCGAAGACGTAGGAGCCGAACCGAGTCCGGTGCGCGAGGATCGCGCCGATCGCAAAAACAGCGACCATCAGCAGCCCGATGAAACTCAACCGCCCGCCACCCGGCAGCTTGAAATAGAGCGACGAGAGCAGGTCGTAGAACTCGTGGTTGATCGGCACGGAGTCCTGCGTGATCACCGAGGCGCCACCGCGCGCGAGGAACATGCCGGCGAGCGTCACGATGAAGGCCGGGACCTGCAGGTAATGCACCGCAAGCCCCATCAGCGCCCCGAAAGCCGCGGCCACCGCTATGGCGATGGCGAAGGCGACCAACGGATGCACACCGAACCAGCTGATCAGCACTGCAACGAGCACGCCGGTGAAGCCGATCACCGCGCCGACCGAGAGGTCGATGCCGCCCGAGAGGATGACGAAGGTCATGCCGACCGCGGTGATACCGAGGAAGGCATTGTCGGTCAGGAAATTACCGAGCACGCGGGTCGACAACATACCCGGGAACTGGGCGACCGCGAGAGCGTAGGCGATGGCGAAGATGATGACCGTCGCAAGTAGCGGTCGGAGGCTGCGGTTCATCGGGCCGATCCCTTGGAAATGCGCTGCCGGTACCAGCCGACGGCGCGCCCGGCCAAGGGCGACTGGATGACGAGGATCAGGCTGATCATCCCGGCCTTCACCACGAGGTTGAACTCTGGCGGGAAGCCCGAAACGAGGATGCCGGTGTTCATCGCCTGGATGATCAGCGCTCCGATCACCGACATGACGAGCGAGAACCGCCCACCGAGCAGCGAAGTGCCGCCGATGACCACGGCAAGGATGGCGTCGAGCTCGAGCCAGAGCCCGGCATTGTTGGCGTCGGCGCCACGGATATCGGCCGCAACGATGATGCCAGCGATGCCAGCGCAGAAGCCGCTGAGCCCATAGACCATCAGCAGCAGCAACCGGCTGCGGATACCGGCGAGAGTCGCCGCCGAACGGTTGACGCCGACCGCCTCGATGAACAGTCCGATGGCAGTCTTGCGCACCGCGAAGGTGACGATAACCAGCAGCGCCAAGGCGATCACGACCGGCATCGGCAGCCCAACAAAGGAACCAGTGCCGACGAAGATCAGCGCCGGATCGGAAAAGGTGACGATCGAGCCTTCGGTGATGAGCTGCGCGAGGCCGCGGCCGGCAACCATCAGCACGAGGGTGGCGATGATCGGCTGGATGTCGAGCAAGGCGACGAGCACGCCGTTCCAGAGCCCGCACAGCAGGCCAACACCAAGTGCGGCGCCGATGGCAATGGGGGCCGGGTAACCATTGACGACGAGCGTCGCGGCCACGGCGCCGGTCATCGCCATCACTGCGCCCACGGACAGGTCGACGCCTTTGGTCGCAATCACCGCTGTCATGCCGATGGCGAGAATGGCAACCGGGGCGCCGCGGTTGAGCACGTCGATCAGGCTGCCGAACAGGCGCCCGTCCTGCCAGTCGATGCGGAAGAAACCGGGGAAGAGCAGCCAGTTGAGGATCAGCACGCCCGCGAGTGCGAGGGTCTGGGCGTTGATGAATCGGCCAAGCGCCAGGCTCTTCATGCTGCGGCCTCGTCGTTGTGCGCCGCGATCGCCTGGACGATGACGCCGGGATTGATGTTCGCGCCGCGAAGTTCTGCCACCATTTCCCGGTCCCGCATCACCACGATGCGCGACGAATAGGCCACCACTTCGTCGAGTTCGGACGAGATCACCACCAGCGCCAGCCCGTCGTCGCGCAGCCGGTTGATGGTGCGGACGATCTCGGCGTGGGCGCCCACGTCGATGCCGCGAGTAGGCTCGTCAAGGATCAGGAACGCCGGGTCGGTGGCGAGCCAGCGGGCGAGGATCACCTTCTGCTGGTTGCCACCCGAAAGCAGCTTCACCGGCATTTCGAGCGAGGCAGCACGGATGTCCATGGCTTCGCCGAACTTGCCGGCGAGCTCGAACTGCTCGTCACGGCTGAGGGCGCTGAACCAGCCCAGCTTGCCCTGCAGCGCAATGGCGATATTCTCGCGCACGCTCAAATCGCCGAAAATGCCCTGCGCCTTACGATCCTCGGGGCAGAAGCCGAACCCCTTGGCGATGGCGTCGCCGGGGTTGCGGATATCGACCCGCTTGCCGTTGATCGAGACCGAGCCTTCGTCGGCGGCGTCGATGCCGAACATGGCGCGCGCCATCTCGGTGCGGCCCGATCCGAGCAGCCCAGCAACGCCGATCACTTCGCCCTTGTGGATGGTCAGCGAAAACGGCTGCACGCTGCGCTTCCTGCCGTAGCCCTCATACTGGATGAGGACCTCGGTCGCGGGGCGCTCGGCTTCGATGCTGGTCGAACCGGAGAACGCCACGTCCTTGCCCAGCATCTTGCGAACGACGTCGGTACGGGTTAGCTCGTTGAGCGGGCGCGTCTCGACCAGCCGGCCGTTACGCAGGATCGTCACGCGATCAGCGACGGCAAAGACCTGGTCGAGGAAGTGGGTGATGAAGACGATGGCGAGCCCGTCTTTCTTGAGGCTCGTGATGACTTCGAACAGCCGCTCGACCTCGTTGCGGTCGAGGCTGGCGGTGGGTTCGTCGAGAATGAGGACCTTGCCCGAAAGCTGCACGGCGCGGGCGATGGCGACGATCTGCTGCACCGCCACCGAATGGCTGCCAAGCTCCGTCGCCGGGTCGATATTGAGGTCGTAGCGCTTGAGCAGGGTGCGCGCGTCGCGCAGCATCTTGCGGCGGTCGACAAGCCCGAAGCGGATCGGCTGATGGCCGAGGAAAAGGTTCTCCGCCACCGATCGGTTCGGCAGCAGGTTCACTTCCTGGTACACCGTGCCGATGCCAAAGGATTGGGAATGCAGCGGGCTGTGAAGCGTCACCGGGGCGCCGTCGACCAGTACTTCGCCACCGTCCGGCTTGTGCGCGCCGGTCAGGATCTTGATGAGCGTCGACTTGCCAGCGCCGTTCTCGCCCAGCAGCGCATGCACCTCGCCTGGCAGGAGGCCGAAATCGACTGCGTCGAGCGCCGTGTGGTTCCCGAAAATCTTGGAAACCGCGCGCGCCTCCATTCTGAAGGCCGTCTGCTGCACTTCACCCCCCGAGGTCGCGTGCCACCCGTGCTCCCGACATGGGCGACGCCTCGCCGGCCGGAGCCGGCGAGGCGCGATCTTTGCTTAGTAACCCAAACCCTTGCGGCTGTCATACTCGGCCTGCGGGTTGTCCGCGGGCGTGTAGAGCTTGGATTCGGTGATGATGAACTTCTCCGGCGTCGTGCCTTCGCCCAGATAGGCGGTGAGGGCGTCGAAGGCCGGGCCGGCCATGTTCGGGGTCAGTTCGACCGTAGCGTTGGCCTCACCGGCGACCATCGCCGCGAAGATATCCGGAACCGCGTCGATCGAGACGACGAGGATGTCGGTGCCCGGCTTCAGCCCTGCGTCCTTGATCGCCTGGATGGCGCCGACGGCCATGTCGTCATTGTGGGCATAGAGCGCGCAGATGCCCTTGCCGCCGTTCTCGGCCTTCAGGAAGCCTTCCATGACTTCCTTGCCCTTGGAACGGGTGAAGTCGCCGGTCTGGCTGCGGACGATCGAGATGTTGGCATGGCCCGCAATGGCTTCCTCGAAGCCCTTCTTGCGGTTGATGGCCGGGGTCGAGCCGACGGTGCCCTGGAGCTCGACGACCTTGCAGTCCTTGTCGGCGACCTTGTCGACCAGCCACTGGCCGGCAACGCGACCTTCCTTCACCTGATCGGACGCAACCGAGGTCAGGTACAGGTCTTCGGGCGCATCAACGCCGCGATCGAGCAGCACGACCGGGATGTTGGCTTCCTTGGCTTCGGCCAGCACTTCGTCCCAGCCGGTGGCGACCACCGGAGCGACGAGGATGGCGTTCACGCCCTGTGCGATGAAGCCGCGGATCGCCTTGATCTGGTTTTCCTGCTTCTGCTGGGCGTCGGCAAACTTCAGGTCGATTCCGCGCTTTTCGGCCTCGAGCTTGGTCACCGAGGTCTCGGCAGCGCGCCAGCCGGATTCCGAGCCGATCTGCGAGAAACCGACCGTCAGGTCGGCCGCCAGGACGCCCGAGGTCAAAGCGGTAGCGATGCTCGCCGCGACGGCGAGCCGGGTAATGAATGTCACGATGTCCTCCCTTTGCGGCGAGGTGCTTTCACCTTCGCGGCAGGAGAGTCGGTACCATTAGTACTATTATATGTAAAGATGCTGTTCGAACCCTCGTTGGCAGGTATGGCAACCTCAGGCTGCCCTAGACTCTCCCACCATTTTGGCCGCTATCGTAGCCACAATCGTGGACGCTACCCGCAGCCGGGTTCTTCGCGTTCCCTCTTCTGGCCTAACGCGGCCCTAACACGGCATTGGCTAGGGAAGCCGATCGGCTTGAGGTGGTGGACCGGGTGCGCGTACTGGTTGTTGAGGACGAACGGCAGCTCGCGGACACGATTGCCGAGGGGCTGCGGCTCCACGCCATGGCGGTGGATGTCGCCTATGATGGCGAGGCCGGCCTCGAGCGGGCTGAGGTCAACGCGTATGACGTCCTCGTCCTCGACCGCGATATTCCGCTCATTTCAGGCGACGAAGTCTGCGCGGCGCTGGTTCGATCCGAGTCACAGACCCGTATCCTGATGCTCACGGCGGCGACTGCCATCGCGGAGCGCGTTGCAGGTCTCGGGCTGGGGGCTGACGACTACCTGACCAAGCCGTTTGCATTTGCCGAGCTTGTCGCGCGCGTCCAGGCGCTTGGGCGGCGGGCGCGCCCCGCCATTCCGCCGGTCCTCGAACGGGCTGGCATCCGCCTGGATACGCACCGCCGCACAGTGCAGCGCGGCGATCGGCCGGTCGACCTGTCGCGCAAGGAATTCGCGGTGCTCGAGGAACTGATGCGGGCCGATGGCGGTGTCGTCTCCGCCGAGCAGCTTTTGGAGAAGGCCTGGGACGAACAGATCGATGCCTTCACCAACGTTGTCCGTTTCACGATGATGAACGTCCGGCGCAAACTCGGCGATCCCGCCGTGATCGAAACCGTCCAGGGCGTAGGATACCGCCTCAAATGAAGATCCTCGGCTTCCCTTGGACCATCCGCACGCGGCTGAGCCTCCTCTACGCCGGCGCGTTCTTGGTTGCGGGCGTGGCGCTCATCGTTGTCATCTACCTCTATCTGGGGCAGGTGCTCGACCGACAGTTCATCGTGCGGCTCAGGGATCTGGGCGCGCCGGGAGAACTGCCGCCGCCCGATATCATGGAAGAAACCAATCGGCTGCGGGTACTGGTCCAGCAGGGGCGGTTCAATACGCTCGATACGATGCTGGTGGTCTCTCTCGGATTGGTGGGCATCATGACGATCGTCGCCGATATTATCGGCTGGCTGGTGGCGGGACAGGCGCTTCGGCCCCTCCGCGAGATCACCGCCACCGCACGCCGCGTCGCCGACCGGAGCCTCCATGAGCGCATCGCCCTCACCGGCCCCAAGGACGAAATCAAGGATCTCGCCGACACGCTCGACGAGATGCTCGAGCGGCTCGATCGATCCTTCGATGGTCAGCGTCGCTTCGTCGCCAATGCCTCGCACGAACTCCGCACGCCGCTCACCATCACCCGCACGCTGATCGAGGTCGCCTTGCTCGATGCGGACGCCGACGCCAAGGTCAAGCAGCTCGGCACCACCCTCCTCGCCGTGAACCAGCGTCATGAGAAACTGACCGACGGCCTCCTGACCCTCGCGAGCAGCGAACACCGGGCCGCGGATTTCCATCCGGTCGATCTCGGAGAGATCGCTGAACACACCGTCTCGGAGCTGCGCCCCATCGCTGACAAGGCCAGCGTCGTTCTCCAAACCGACCTTCGGCCGGGGATCATCATGGGCGACGCTTTCCTCCTCGAGCGGCTGATCCAGAACCTCATCGAAAACGGCATCCAGTATAACCTGCCCGCGAACGGCTGGGTCCGCGTCGCGACGGCGACAGCCGGGGACGGCGCCGACCTCGTCATCGAGAACACCGGCCCGATCGTGCCGGCCTACGAAGTCCCAAACCTCTTCGAGCCATTCCGCCGGCTAGCCGCGACCGAGCGGTTGGCGGGCGCTGCCCGTGGCACGATCGTCCGCGGGGCCGGGCTCGGTCTCTCCATTGTGCGCTCGGTCGCCCATACGCATGGCGGCGAAGTACAGGCGACGCCGCGCGAAGGCGGCGGGCTTATCGTCCGCGTGCGCATTCCGGCAGCTCGCGAGGCGGCCCTAACGGCCAGCTAATGCGCCGTTTTGTATCTCGTCACTCCCCAAGACGGAGACGTGACGATGATTGCCCCAAGACTCCTTCTCATCCTGCGCGCGGGCCTCACGGTCGCGGCCATCGCAACCTCTGCGGCCATTGCGGCGCAGCAGCCGCCGGCTGACCGCGAGGATGTGGCGCTCGCCTATTCCCAATGCATGCGCGACAACGGCTATACCGAATTTCCCGACCCGACCGCCGACGGAAACATGCGGTTCCTGATCAACCCGGAAAGTGCACCGCGCTTCAAGGCCGCGGCGGCCGCCTGTCGCGATCTCGCTCCCGAAGGTCTTCGCGATCAAGGCATCACACCGGCGGATCTCGACGCTCTGCTGAAACTGTCCCAATGCGTGCGGGAGAACGGCCTGCCGGACTTCCCCGATCCGGACTCCGAAGGGCGGATCGACCCCAAAGGCGTCAGCGCCGGTCCGGACGATCCTCGGCTCAAGGCCGCGATGGAAGCTTGCCGCGACGCTGCCGGCGGCGCCCGGATCATGATCGGGGGATGATGCGCGCCCGTGCCATACTCACCGGCGGCGTGGTGGTTCTCGCCGCCGGTGCCGTCGCGGTCACCGGCCTCTTGTGGACGCAGCAGCCGCCACCATCTGCAGCACCCTCGGCAGTTCCGGCTGCGACGGCTGAAGTAATGCGCGGAACGCTCCTCGACACCAAGACCGTGACCGGCACCCTGGGCTATGGCGATCTAAGCTCGCTGCGGCCCAGTCTCGCCGGTGCCTCCGCCATGGTCACCTGGATCGCGCCCGTCGGCTCGAGCATCGAGCGGGGCAAGCCGCTCTACGCGCTCGACGGCCAGCCCGCGATCCTCTTTTACGGCTCGGCGCCCCAGCATCGGACGCTCCGTTTCGACCCGGACACCCCCTCTCCTGTCTGGGTCGAACTTGAAGAGGGCAAGATGGCAGTCGAGGCGGCCGAGCTGACCCTCCGCCTCGAAGAAGCGCGGCTCGCCGACGCCGAGGCTCGTGCGGCGGACGTCGACACACGGCTTCAAGACGCCCTCTCGTCCACCCCCGCCACGCCCGAGTTCATCCAGCTCGCCGGGGCCGTCAGCGCCGCGGAGGCCAAGCTCGGTCGCATCCGCGAACTTTCCGCCGCGGAGCTTGCACCCACCGCGGAAATCGCGACCGCCGAAGCCGAATTCGCCACCGCCCGCGCCAGCTTCGACGCAGCCATTCGCACGCTTCGCAGGGACCTCGCCACCGCCGGCCTCGATGCGGTGACAGCCCGCGTGGCCATCGCCGAAGCCAAAGTGAAGCGCGACGATCTGCAAAGCGAACTTGCGGCGCTCGTCGCCCGTGCATCTGACAATGCCGACGTCGAGCAGCTTGCTGAAAATCTCGCAGCCCTGGGCTATACGGGAGCGCTCCCCGAGCGGGTTCGCGCGTGGCAGAAGTCGGCCGGTCTTCCTGTCACCGGCATCGTGGGCCCCGGCCAACTGGTGGTCGCCGAAGGTCCCGTGCACATCGCCGCGCACACCGCCGGCATCGGCGAGACACTGATCGAGTCCTCAGCCGACCGCGGCTCCCTCGTCACCTATTCCAGCACCGAGAAGCTGGTTGCCGTCCCGCTCGCGGTGGGTGACCAGGCGCTGGCTGCCGTCGGCCGGGCCGTCACCGTAACGTTGCCCGACGACACCGAGGTCGACGGGATTATCTCGGAGGTCGGGTCGGTGGTGACGGACGGTGCCATCGAGGTGACCATCGCGATCGCCGATCAGGCCGCGCTCGGCGGGCTCGAAGTTGCCTCTGTCGACGTCGAGTTCGTGAGCGACAGCCGCAACGATGTGCTCTCGGTGCCGATCGCAGCGCTCCTCGCGCGTCCGGAAGGCGGCTTTGCCATCGAACTGGTGACCGATAGAGCCAGCGCCCTCGTCCCCGTCGATACCGGGCTCTTCGCGGCCGGGAGGGTCGAGGTGACCGGAGAGGGCATCGCCGAAGGCATGCGGGTTGGAGTGCCCGGATGAAGGACCCCATCGTCTCGCTGCGCAACGTCTCGCGGGCATTCGCCGGCGGCGTCTTCGCCCTGCGCGATGTCAGCCTCGAGATCGGCCGCGGCGAGCTTGTCGCCATTGTCGGTCCCTCAGGCTCGGGCAAGTCGACGATGCTCAACATCATCGGCACGCTCGACCGTGCTAGCGTGGGCCAGGTCGAGATCGACGGGCTCGATGTGTCAGAGCACGGAGACGACGACCTGTCTGCATTGCGTGCGCGCCGCATCGGCTTCGTGTTCCAACACTTCCACCTGTCACCCGGCGTTTCGGCGCTCGACAATGTCGCGGACGGCCTCCTCTACACCGGCGTTGGGCTGAGCGAGCGTCGCGAGCGGGCAGAGGCGGCCTTGCGCCAGGTCGGCCTCGGTCATCGGCTCGACCATCGCCCCCACCAGCTGTCCGGAGGGGAAAAGCAGCGGACGGCAATCGCACGCGCGCTGGTGCGCCGCCCGATGCTGCTGCTTGCCGACGAGCCGACGGGCGCGCTCGACAGCGCCTCGGGTGACGGTGTGGTGCAGTTGCTGCTCGATCTGCACCGGGAGGGCACCGCAGTGATCGTGATCACCCATGACCGTGAGCTCGCGGCGCGCTTCGACCGGCAGGCATCGATGCATGATGGGCAGTTGGCGGACGACCGAAACCGGGTGCGACGTGACCACTGTTGAGCCGGCAAAGCTGCTGGCCCTCGATGTCGTACGGCTCGCAGTGTACGGGCTGCGGGCTCGACCGCTCCGGGTCGTACTCTCGGCGCTTGGTATCGCCATCGGCATCGCAGCGATGATCGCGGTGGTCGGAATCTCCACCTCGAGCCGCGCCCAGCTCAACCAGCTGCTTTCGGAGCTTGGCACCAATCTCCTGAACGCCGGCCCGGGCACCTCGATGTTCGGCGAAGCCGCGACGATGCCATCGGAGTCGATTGCGATGATCGGACGCATCGCTGAGGTCGAGGCCGTGAGCGCCATCGGTCAACTTGCGGATGCAAAGGTCTATCGGAGCGACCGCATCCCCGAGACGCAGTCAGGCGGGATGGCCGTGTTTGCCGCCCGCCTCGACCTGCTCGAGACGGTTGGCGCACGGATCGCCGGTGGTGCGTGGCTCAACGAGGCTACTGCAGAGTACCCGACCGTTGTCCTCGGGGCCCGCGCTGCCACGCGCCTCGGCATCGGCAACAATCTCATCGGCCAGCCGATCTGGCTCGGCGGCCGCTGGTTCACCGTGGTCGGGATCCTCGAGCCGGTGTCGCTCGTGCCGTCACTTGACCTTTGCGCGCTGATCGGCTGGCCGGCCGGTGAGCGTTACCTCGACTTCGAGGGCGACATTACCACCCTGTATGTTCGTACCGACCCTGCAGCAGTCGAGGCGGTACGCGATCTCCTCGCGAGCACCGCCAATCCCGAGCAGCCGAACGAAGTCGACGTGTCTCGCCCCTCCGATGCCCTCGCAGCAGAGGCCGCGGCGGACATCGCTTTCACCGGCCTTCTCCTCGGCCTCGGCGCGGTGGCGCTGCTCGTCGGCGGCATTGGCGTCGCCAATACGATGGTGATCTCCGTGCTCGAGCGGCGCGCCGAGATTGGCCTCCGGCGCTCGCAGGGGGCAACGCGGGGTCACATCCGCATCCAGTTCTTCGGTGAGGCGCTGCTGCTGGCGCTGCTCGGCGGCGGCAGCGGCATCGTGATCGGCTGGCTGGTGACGGTTGGCTATGCGCAGCTACAAGGCTGGCCAGTCGACATCCCCCTCTGGGTCGCCGCCGGCGGCATCGGCGCAACGCTGCTCATCGGCGGCATCGCCGGCCTCTACCCCGCCATCCGAGCCGCCCGCCTTGCCCCGACCGAGGCGCTGAGCGCGGGTTAGCACCAGAGCGGACGTTGAGGCCAAGCCATCGAGCTCTCACGTTCCCGAACTCACCCCATCCATCTCGATTACTCCCTTTATCAGCCCGTGCTTCTGCGTTGCCCAGGTCGGGATGTTGCGGGCCGCATCTGCGAGCGTCGTCCGATGGGTGATCAACCGCTCGACCGGTATCCGGCCGTTCCGAATGGCACGCATGACCCGCTCGAAATCCTCCGACGTGGCGTTGCGGCTGCCCAGGAGAGACATTTCCTTGCGGTGAAAGTCGGGGTCGGCAAACGTGATGGTCTCCCGGACTACGCTGACCAGCACGTAGGTCCCGCCCTGGGCGACGAAGTCGAAGCCCTTTTGCATCGAGGCCGCGTTTCCGGTGGCGTCGAAGACAAGGTCGTAGCCTTCCCCGGCGGTCAGCGATGCCGCTGCCTCGAGTGCCCCCTCCCCTCCCTGGAGCGGTGATGCGCCGGCGATCTCCCGTGCTACTGCCAGCCGTGAAGGATCGAGGTCCATGACCGTGACAGCGACACCCGAGATTGCCGCGAACAGGCTGAGACCGAGGCCGATCGGACCAGCCCCAATCACCAATCCACGCTGACCGGCCTTCGCTCCCGAACGACGGACGGCATGTGCGCCGATGGCCAGGAACTCGACCGCCGCACAGGCATCGATGCTCAACCCTTCGGTAGCAATCAGGTTAGCCGCCGGCAGCGATAGCAGCGACGCCATTCCGCCGTCCCGGTGGACGCCAAGCACCGAGATGCGCACGCAGCAATTGGGCTTGCCGGCTCGGCAGGCGACACAGATGCCGCACGAAAGGTATGGATTGACGACGCAGACTTGGCCGGCGCGAAAACCCGACCCCGGCGGCGCCTCCAGCACCTCCACCGCGAGTTCGTGTCCCATGACCCGCGGATACTCCAGAAACGGGTGCTTGCCTTCGTAGATGTGATAGTCCGTGCCGCAAATGCCGACCCTGAGCGGTCGAACCATCACGTCCCCCTCGCCGCGCGGCGGCGCCGGCCGGCTCTCGAGCTCCAGCACTCCGGGTTCGCGACAGACCAGCGCCTGCATATCAACTGCTTCCGTTTGTAGAAGATCGGCTGGAACAGCGAGGGTCGGAACTGGGGAGAACCAGGTTCCGACCCTCGCCGCGGGTCACTGGAACTGGGCCATGTTGTCCTTGGTTACCAGTGCCGCACCCGAGTCGATGAGGGATGGGACCTCACCGCCGCGGATAGCCTTGACGAGGGCATCGACGCCGAGTTCGGCCATCTTGGTCGGGAACTGCGCGACCGTCGCGTCCTCGATATCCGCCGTCAGGGCTTCCGCCTCTCCGCAGCAGAAGTCGAAGCCCACCAGCACGATCGCGTCGCTTGCGATGCCGGCGTTCTTGATTGCCTGCGCGGCTCCTGCGGCTGGAGGGCCACAGGCAGCATAAATCGCCTTCAGATCCGGATTGGCGGTCAGCAGATCCTGGGCGACGTTGATCCCCAGCTCTTCCGTGCAGTTGGTGCCGCCACGCCCGACGATATTGACCTCGACGCCCTTGAGGCCCTCGAGCATGCCGTTGACACGATCGTCCAGGGCCGGGACCCCGGGAACGCCCTCCAGGATGCCCAGTGTGTCGCCGTTCTTGAGCACTGTCTTCAGGTACTGGCCGGCGATCACGCCCGCGGCGTAGTTGTCGGTGGTGGCAAGCGACGTGCGGCCCTTCCAGTCCGGGATGTTGTTGTCCATCAGAACAATCTTCACGCCCTGGGCGATGGCCTTGTCGAGCGCCGGTGCCACCGTGGGATCGACTGGGGTCAGGGCGATGCCCTGCACGCCCTGCGTCACCATCGACTCGATCTGGGCGATCTGGCCCTCGATGTCGGTGGCCGATGTTCCTTGGCCGTAGATGATCTCGACGCCTGGATTGGCCTCGGCGTAGGCCTTGGCTGCATTCTCCATGGTGGCGAAGAACGGCACCGGGAACTTGGTGATGAACCCGATCTTCACGTTATCCGCCGCTGCGACCGGTCCGCAGGTCGCGGCAGCGATCGCCAATCCTCCCAGTAGTAGTTTGAGCTTCATTGGTCTTCCTCCCTTCGGACCGCCTCGGTTGAAGCGCTCCCTCCACTCGATCCCCTCGGATCGATCCCCTAGGCCTCGGCTCCGACGATGAGTGAGACCAGTTCGTGCTGATTGGCTTTGCTGGGCTTGAGCTCCCCGACCTTGCGCCCCTGCCGCAGCACGACGGCGCGGTCGGCAAGCTCGATGACATGTTCCATGTTGTGGGTGATGAGGATCACGGCGTTACCCTCGTCGCGGAGTTGCGCGATCAGGTCGAGAACCTTGCGCGCTTCCCTGAGGCCGAGCGCGGCGGTCGGCTCGTCGAGGATCACGACCTTGCGGGCGAACACCGTCGCCCTTGCCACCGCGATCGCCTGGCGCTGGCCACCGGACATGAGCGCTACCGGCGCGTCGAACCTCGGCAGCCGCACCTTGAGCCGGTCGATCACCGACGCCGCCTGGCGATCCATCTCCCGCGTGCTCAGGAGCCTCAGGCCGCGCGGCAGCCAGCTCGGGAACGAGAGTTCCCGTCCGCAGTAGAAGTTCTGCGCCGGGGTCAGGTTGTCGAACAGCGCGAGGTCCTGGTAGACGGTCTCGATGCCCGCCCGGCGGGCCGCCGCCGGGTTGCGGATCGCGGTCGGCTCGCCATCGAGCAGGATCGCGCCCCCATCCAGCGCGTGCACACCGCTGATGCATTTCACCAAGGTGGACTTGCCCGCCCCATTGTCGCCGAGGAGCGCCAGCACTTCGCCGCGGTAGGCCTCGATGCTCACGCTCTTGAGTGCGTGCACGGCGCCGAAGCGTTTCTCGGCATGGTTCACGGAAAGAACCGGCGAGGCGGACGTGGCGGCGCTCATGACGCCCTCCCCGACTGCATGACGCGCACCCGCGCTTCCAGGTGGTTGCGCAGCACGTCCGCCTCGACCGCCACCACGATGATCGCCCCGATTGCGATCATCTGGAAGAACACGTCGACATTGAGCAGGTTGAGGGCGTTGCGGATGACGCCGATCATCACCGCGCCGACAAGGGCGTGACCAATATGGCCGCGTCCTCCGAGAAAACTTGCGCCTCCAATGATCACTGCGGCGATGGTGTCGAGCTCGAGCAGGTTGCCGTAAAGCGGCGAGCCCGCCTCGGTACGGCCGGCAAGAACTATGGCGCCGATACCCGCGCATATACCCGAGATGACATAGACAGAGACGAGCACCCATTTGACCGGGATGCCCATCTGCACGGCCGCTTCGGGCTTGCCGCCCACCGCGTAGATCCAGCGCCCCCAGACCATGGCCCGGGCTATGAAGAGTGCGGCAGCAGCGACGCCGAGGACCACAAAGAAGGAATTGGGGATGCCCAGGGTCGAGCCGCCGCCGATCGCCGCGATCGCCGCCGGCATGCCGCGCATGGTGGTGTGGCCGATCGCCAGTTCCAGCGCGAGGCCACGCGCGATGCTCAGCGTCGCCAGGGTAATGATGAAGGGATGGGGCAGCCGGCCGAAGACATAGACGAGCCCATTCACGGCCCCCACGAGCGCCCCGCTCAGAAGCATCGCCGCCATGACCAAGGGCGCAGAGTCGGCAACTCGGAAAGCGAGCCCGCCGATCACCGTTGCCAGCGCGAGGTTGGCGCCCACCGAAAGATCGATACCGCGTGTGAGCACGACGAGATGCTGCCCGATGGCGACGATCGCGATTACGGCGGTCTGGGCAACGATGTTCCCAATGTTCACCGGCTTCAGGAAGTTGGGGGTCGCCAAGCTGATGACAACCACGAGAACCGCAAGAATAAGCACCGGGCCAAAACCCAGCAGCTTCAGCGCGACGGCGAGAGCTGAACCTTCAGCCGCCGACCGGGTACGTACCTCAGCGGTATCTGCGCGCGGTCCCTCTTCCACGAGCACAGTCCCCTCCCATATGTTCATTATGTACAAAAAACTTCCATTTACAGAGATCGTCAAATTGTTTTTTATAGGTTGCAGAACAACTGCTGGGGGCTGGGGAACGTGAAGACCGATACTCTGTTCAAGCGTACGTTCAACGACGCCCTGGTGTTGATGGCTGAGCTGAGGGAAGGCGATCCGATCCCTTCGGAGCCGGTGCTGGCCGCCAGGCTTGGGGTCAGCCGTACAACGGTGCGCAAGGTCCTCGCCGCGCTGGGCGATCAGGGGATGGTGCGCGGCACTGGACGACTACGCTTCGTCCGCAGGGTGGGACGCCAGGCCTCCCCGTTTCCCGAGGCTGAAACTGTTCCCACCTCCGTCCAGGTCGAAAAGCAGTTCATGGAATGGATGGTACGCGGCGATGCGAGGCCCGGATCGTTGATCAACGAGCTCGAGTTGGCGCGGCAATTCGGCGTCGCCACAACGGTCATCCGTGAGTTCCTGAACAGCTTTCAGCGCTTCGGCCTGATCGAGCGGCGGCCGAGCGGCGGTTGGGTTCTGCAGGGGTTCACCGGCGGCTTTGCGCTGGAGTTGTTCGAGATACGAGAAATGTTCGAGCTGCGTTCGGCAAAAGCCTTCGCCGGGCTACCGGAGGCCTCGCCGCTTTGGCGCGAGCTGCGGCAGCTGCGTGAGGAGCATGTTGCGCTGCTTGGAGAAATCGACACCCGCTTCCACGACTTCTCCAGTCTCGACAGTCGGTTCCATCGCCTGGTCAACGCGGCCCTTCCCAACCGCTTCATCGATGGGTTCTACGACATCATCACGCTGATCTTTCACTACCATTATCAGTGGAACAAGAAGGACGAGCGCGAGCGCAACGAGGTCGCCATCCGCGAGCACCTCAACTACATTGACGCGCTGCTGAGCCGGTCGCGCGCGACCATTGTCTCCGCCTGCCGCGCCCACATGACCTCAGCCAAACAGACCTTGATCCGTTCGACCTCCGACGCGGCGACGGCCTAGTGCTGGCGGCCAGCGGGCTGGAATTCGCCCGCTAGACGGAGAAGTCAGCCCTTCACGGCCCCACCGGTCAGGCCCGAGATGACGTAGCGCTGCGCCAGCAGGAAGAAGGCGATTGCCGGCATGATGGACAGCGTGAGGAAAGCGAGGATGCGCGGCCAATCCGAGCCGAATTGGCCCTGGAACTGCATGATGCCGAGCGGCCAGGTGTACTTGTCCTCGGAGTTGAGGACGATCAGCGGCAGAAGGAAGCTGTTCCAGCTGCTCACGAAATTGAAGACGCTCACCGTTGCGATGATCGGCAGGCACAGCGGCAGCGTGACGTACCAGTAGATGCGGATATAGCCGCAATTGTCCATGCGAGCCGCGTCGATCAGCTCCTTGGGCAGTTCCTTGAAGAAGTTATGAAAGAGCAGCACGGCAAAGGAGACGCTGAAAGCCACCTGCACGGTGATGATGCCCCAGTGGCTGTCGAGCATCCCCAGGTCGCGCATCTTGATGAACAGCGGCAGGATGCCGGTCGCCGACGGAAACAGCAGGCCCAGCATCAGATAGCCCATGACGAACTTGCGGCCGAAGAACTTGATGTGGGCCAGCGCGAAGGCCGTCATCGAGGCCACAAGCGTTGAGAGCACCACCGTGCCGGCTGCGATCAGGAACGAGTTCCACAGCGACGAGAAGTAGCGCGGACCGCCGAGAATCTCGACGAAGCGCACCGGATCCCAGCTCGCCGGCAGGCCGAACGGGTTTACCCGGAGCTCCCCGATCTCTTTGAAGCCGCCCAACGCGGTGGTGTAGAACGGCACGATCACGAAGGCCGCGACGACCAGCAGCGAGATCCACTGGACCGCGGAGATGACGGGGCGGCGTTTCCGGTTTGCGGCGGCCATCAGTTCTGCTCCACCTTGAAGAGAATGCGACGATAGGCGAGCGCCACGACCACGCAGGCGATGAAGAGCAGCACGCTCACCGCGCCCCCGAACCCGAGCTTCATGCGCAGGATGCCGAACTGGTAGAGGAACGTCACGATGGTGTGGCTGGAATGGGATGGGCCGCCGTTCGACAGCGGAATGATCAGGTCGAACAGCTGCAGCGCACCGGTAACGGCGAAGAACACCGAGATAACGATGGCCGAGCGGATCATCGGGATCTTGATGTGCCGCACGATCTGCCAGCGCTTGACGCCGTCCAGCCGCGCCGCCTCGATGACCTCGGACGGAATGGACTGCAGCCCGGCGATATAGATCATCATGTGGAAGCCGAAATACTTCCAGGTGATCACCAGCATGATGGCCGGGATGACCCAGGTCTTGTCGCCGAGCACGAACGGCATCTCGATGCCAATGGCGTTGCCGATGGCCGGCAGCAGGCCGTAATTGCCGTCGTAAACGAACTTCCAGATGAGCCCCGCGGCGACTTCGGCCAGCATGAAGGGCAGGAAGAACAGCGTGCGCATCACGTTGATGCTGACGGCGCGCTCGGCCAGCGCGATGGCGCACCACATGGCGAGCGGCAGTTGGACCAGCAGGGAAACGGCAACGACGATCAGGCTGTTGCGGACCGCGGTGCCGAAGTTCCGGTGCTTGAGCACGTCGACGTAGTTATCGAAACCGACGAAGTCGGTGATCGGGCCGTAGCCGTTCCAGTCGAAGAACGAGAAGGTCGCCGCGTCCACCATCGGCAGCACGACGAACAGCGTGAAGAGGATGAGCGCCGGCGGCAGGAACAACAGCAGCGGCACGAGGCTCTTGCGTTCCATGTAGCGACGGCGACGTTGCACTACGGGCAGGGTCGAGGTCGCCGCGTCGGCTATGCTGGTCACTGGATGATCCTCCCTCGAAGTCCGCCTTGTGGTCCAAGGCGAGGAGACAAACGCCGGCGGCGCATTCGATCTGAAGCTCGCGCGGGGCGAGCCGGAAAAGGCCTGCCGCCTAGAGCGACTCGTCCACGGCTTCCTTGATCAGCTCAGCCGCTTCCTGGGCGCTGATCGAGTTGCCGGCGAGCTCGGCCGAGACGTCGTTCACCACACCGCCCACATTCGGGCCCAGGGCCTGATCGAAGAACAGGGCATGCCAATGGGCGCTGCCGATGTCTTTGGCGATCTGCACCTTGAACGGGTTGGTCATGCCATCGGCCGCGCCCTTGGCGATCGGGATGTAGTAGGCGGCTTCGGCGTATTTCTTCTGCACTTCGGGAGAGTTGAAGTACTCCACCCACTTCACCGCGGCGTCCGAGGCGTTCTTCGAGAAGAGGATGCCGCCCAGGCCGCCAAGCGTGTCGGTGGGATCACCCTTGCCGCCTTCGATGGTCGGGAACGGCAGGATGCCGAGCTGGTCGTCCGGAATGCCCTGCTTGTTCGCCGAGTTGTCCTTCATGGCGCCGTAGTCCCAGTCACCCATCAGGTGCATCGCGGCCTTGCCGTCACCAAACAAGCCCGAGGCGTCGCCATAGCTGGCGGCCAGGAACCCCTGCTGCCAGGGGTCGAGCTGGGCCAACTGCAGGAAGTACTCGCCCGCCTTGACGAAATCCTCGCCGGCGAAGCCGTCGCCCTCACCACGGGCAGCTGCCTCGAAGCCGTCCTTGCCGGCCAGCCGCACGACGAGCTTGGACCACCAGAAGTGGGCCGGCCACTTGTCCTTGGCGCCGACGGCAATCGGAGTGATGCCGGCATCCTTGAACTTCTGCACCCCTGCGAGGAAACCCTCCCAGGTCTGCATGCTGGCGGGATCGACGCCGGCCTGCGCGAACAGGGGCTTGTTGTACCAGAGTACGACCTCGCTCACATCGCGCGCGACGCCGTAAATGTGGCCATCGGGCGCGGTGAAAGCGGAAACACCGGCCTGGCCCTGATTGTCCTTGGCCTCCTGGGACAGCACGTCCTCGACCGGGCGCAGGAAGCCGGCCTTGGCCTGCTCGTAGAACACGCCGCCGCCCCACGAGTGGAACACGTCGGGCGCATCGGCCGACTGCAACAGTGTGGTCAGCTTGGCCTTGAACGCTTCGTTCTCGAGGAACGGGAGCTCGACCTTGATGTCCGGATTGGCAGCCATGAAGTCGGCTGCGATCTGGTTCAACAGCTCCACCTCGGCCGGGATGGATGTGATGTGCAAGTGTTTGACGACGGTCTGGGCCTGAGCTGGCAAAATGGCGGCCATAGCCAGCATCGCGGCAAGCGCAATACGCTTCATGGTTTCTCCTCCTGTCCTCGCGGCGGCCCCCTACCCTCATCGGTCTTTTCGAGCCGCGGCAGTGAGGCGTTCCCGCCATCACCACTTGATACTTTCTACGCATCCCTTATTAAAGGCGCAAGAGGAACGTACCTCAGAAATGAGCGAGCGCGGTGAACGCGGCAGCTAACTAATTGAAATGATTGGCAAACACGGCACATCTGGACGTCTTTTCGCCAGTACACCGTGCACTTCGCCAGACATTTTGATATGGTATGCGCACTAATTCACTTTCGCCGTTGGAGAGTCACCTGGTCGTCAAAATCGCAGACCCGCTGCTGATGCGTGAGATCAACAAGTACCATGTGCTGGAGACCATCCGGTGCCATGGACAGATTTCGCGCGTCGAGATCTCCGAACGCACGCTGCTGAGCGGCACCACGGTGTCGGCGATCACCGGCGCACTGATCGAAGAAGGCTTGATCGACGCCATCCACACCCAACCGCACAACGAGGCGCAGCGAGGCCGGCCGCGCGTGCTGCTCGGCCTCGTGCCTGATGCTGCCTATGTTCTCGGTATCAAGATTTCGGAGAGCGTCACCACCGTAACGCTGGTCGACTTCCGCGGTGAGCTCGTCGCCTCGTCGCAGCTGCCGATCCGAATGGCCCGCCAGCCGGCAGACGTGATCACTGACATCATCGAGGATGCGCTCACCGACTGCGTCAACAAGTCGGGCATCGATCGCAGCCGGATCAAGGGCATCGGCATCGGCGTGCCGGGACTGGTCGATCCGCGCTCAGGCAAGAGCTACTCGAGTTCGGTTTTCGGCGAGCGTGAAATCCCCATTGGGTCGCTGCTCAGCGAGCGCACCGGATTGCCGGTGAAGCTTGAAAAGCCCGCAAATCTGCTGGCGCTGGCCGAAAGCTGGTTCGGCTATGCGCAAGCCGAACGAACCTTCGCAGTCATCTCCCTCGACCAGACGGCGAGCCTGGGCCTGTGGATCGAATCCGATCTGCACCGCGGCGCCAGCACGCTCGGCCCGACGTTTGGCCATATCAAGGTGGGCGGCGCTGGCCAGCCCTGCGAATGCGGTCAGGTCGACTGCCTGAACGCCTATGTGAGCGATGCCGCCATGCGGCGAGAGGCGGCTGCGCGACTCGGCGAAGGTTTCCTCGATAGACCGCTGGCGCGGACGGACATCATGGGGGCGCTGGCCGAGGCGAGCGATGCCGGCGTCGAGGCGGCACAGTCGGTGATCGACGCACAGGGTGCACGGCTCGGCCTCGGAATTTCCTACGTCGTCAACCTCATTAACCCCGAGAAGATCATCGTCGCGTTCGCGTCCTCGCGTTATGGCGAACTCGTTGCGCCGGCGCTCGAGACAGCCGTCGCGGCCAATAGCTTCCGTGCGCATCTCGCAACGACGCAGCTCATCTTTCACACGCTCGACGACCAGCTTTGGGCGCGCGGCGCTGCCGCCCTCATGCTGCGGGACATCTATAGCGCCCCATGGACATCTGCCTATCAGGAGGAAAGAAAATGACGAAGTCTGCGCTGATCGTGTGGGGAGGATGGGATGGGCACACGCCTGAGCAGAGTTCGCGCCTCGTTGGCTCGATGCTTGAATCACATGGCTTTGCCGTCGACATAGAACCCACCACCGAGGCTTTTGCCGACGAGTCCCTCAGCCAGTACGACCTGATCGTTCCGGCCATCACCATGTCGCGGATCGAGCGCGAGGAACTCACCAACCTCCTCGCTGCGGTACGCAGCGGCACCGGCCTCGCTGGCTTCCATGGCCTCATGTGCGACAGCTTCCGCAACGAGCCCGACTATCAGTTCATGACCGGCGGACAGTGGGTGGCGCACCCGGGCAACATCATCGACTACGTCGTGAACGTTGCGAAGTCAGACGACCCGATCATGACCGGCGTCGGCGATTTCCCCTACCGCTCGGAGCAGTACTACATGCACTTCGACCCGAGCGTCGAAGTGCTCGCCACCACCACGTTCTCCGGCGAGCATTTCGACGAGATCGACGGAGTGGTGATGCCGGTGGTCTGGAAGCGCCGCTACGGCAAGGGCCGCGTCTTCTATTCGTCGCTGGGCCATGTCGCCGACGAGTTCCAGGTCCCGCAGATGCGGACGATCTTCGAGCGCGGGGCCCTCTGGGCCGCGCGCTGAACACCACGCTAACCATCGCAAGGAGGAGACGATGGCTGAACTTCAGCTGCGGAGCATCAACAAGAGCTTCGGCGCAGTACAGGTGATTCACGATGTCAGTCTCGATATCGGCAACGGTGAGTTCGTCGTCTTCGTGGGCCCGTCAGGCTGCGGGAAATCGACGCTGTTGCGCACTATCTCCGGACTCGAGGAACCGACTGCCGGACAGGTTCTGATCGGCGGCGAAGACGTCACCGACTACGATCCTTCCGAGCGCGGCGTCGCCATGGTCTTTCAGTCCTACGCGCTCTACCCGCACATGACTGTCGAGGAGAATCTCGGCTTCGGGTTGCGCATGGGGGGCACGCCCAAGGATCAGGTCTCGACGCGGGTGAATGAAGCCGCCCGCGTCCTTGAACTGACCGAGCTTCTGGAGCGCAAACCGCGCCAGCTCTCGGGCGGCCAGCGCCAGCGCGTCGCCATCGGCCGCGCCATCGTCCGGCAGCCAAAGGCCTTCCTCTTCGACGAGCCGCTCAGCAACCTCGACGCAGAGCTCCGGGTGCAGATGCGCATCGAAATCGCCAAGCTGCACCAGCAGCTCGGCGCCACCATGGTCTATGTGACCCACGACCAGGTCGAGGCCATGACCTTGGCGGACAGGATCGTCGTGCTGCGCGCCGGCCGGGTGGAACAGCAGGGAAGCCCGATCGAGCTCTATGACAACCCCGACAACACCTTCGTGGCCGGTTTTATCGGGTCGCCGCGGATGAACTTCCTAGATGGGACCATAGCGGCCATCGACGGGCAGGAGTTGACCGTCTCGCTAACCGCGTTCGATGCCCCTGCCCTCAAGGTAAGGCGACGCGGCGGCGGTGGTGCGGTGGGCGACGCGATCAGCGTCGGCATTCGGCCTGAGCATTTCGCCGACGTTAGTCTCGGCGGGCCGACGCTGACGGCCAAGGCTCAGGTGGTCGAGCAGTTGGGCGGCGTCTCCTACGTCTATGCCGCGGGTAAGGACGACCAGACCAAGGTAACGATCCAGCAAAAGGGCCACTCCCGCATCAGCAGCGGTGCGCTGATTGAGGTGGGCATCGAACCCGGCGCGGCAATGGCCTTCGACAAGGCAGGGTTGCGGCTGTAGCCACCTGAATAGTCGCAGGGCCGAGCATCTCGCCCGGCCCTGCATCTTGATGGCTTAGAGACCGCCACCACCGTGCAGCTTTCGGACCTTCTCCGCAGCGTCCTTTGCGGCCGCCTCGACGGTCATGGTGCCGGTGAGAGCATTTTGCATCATGTCCGGAACAATGATGTTCATGATCTCAGGCGCCTCCGGCAGGGCCGGGAACGGGATGCCGTTGGGCAGCATCGATGTGGTGACGTCGAGGAACTTGATGGTGTCGAGGCGTTCCTTCATCCACTGCGTCTTGAAGCCGTTGACGTTGCCGGGGTTTGACCCCGCCCAGGCCAGCTTCAGCGACCATTCGGGGCTGGTCCACATGCAGATCAACGCCTTGGCCGCAGGCTCATCGACCTTGCCGCCCTCGACGTATTGGGATTTGACGATGTGGATGTTGGAGCCGCCGAACACCACGGCGCGCTTGCCATCGGGGCCGGTGGGGATCAGGCCGTAGCGCATGTTGTCGAGCACGGTCTGGGCCACCGCCACGTCGCTGCCGGTCGCTTTGCCGGCGAGTTCGACCATCTTGGCGTACTCGGACGGGTGCGAGATCATCATCCCGAGCTGGCCGGAGATGAACGGCGCCTGGTTTTCACCCTGGGTGTTGGTGAGCGCCGAAACGGGCACCGACTTGTCCTTGACGTACATGTCATAGGAGGCCTGCAGCGAGCGGATGGAGGCCGGGCTGTCGAGGCGGACTTCGCCGTAGGTGGGGTTGGGGTCGGCTTCGTCGAAGACGCCGCCGCCATAGCCCCAGAGCTGCGGCATGTAGCGATAGGGCGTATTGCCGGCGTTCTGCTTGGCGACGAGACCGTAGCCGGCGATGCCGAGCTTGTCGTGGATCTGCTTGGAATAGGCGACGACGTCGTCCCACGTGGGGGGCGGGTTCTCCGGATCCAGGCCCGCGCGCTTGAAGATGTCGGCGTTCCAGATGAACGCCATCGTCTCGTTGTTGGTGGGAATGCCGTAGACCTTGCCGTCCCAGGTTACCGCCTTCATCGCGCCGGGCCAGAAGTCTTCGGGCTTGTAGCCAACGTCTTCGGGCTTCAGCTCTTCGAGATAGCCCTTGGCCGCAAACTCGGTGCCGCCCAGGATCTGCAGGCGGATGGCCATTGGAGCGGAATTACCGAGGAGCGCGGTGCGGAACTTGTCGAGCAGCTCGTTATAGGTGATGCCCTGCTCGGTAAGCTCGATGTTGGGGTATGTCGCGCGGAACGCCGCGAAGAAATCGCGGTAGTTGTCGCGCATGATCTGCGGATCGGCTTCGAAGATGCCCTGGTACCAGAAGGTCAGCTTGCCCTTGTAGTCGGTCGGGGTGACCGAGTTGCAGTGACCGACGGTATCGAACGTCTCGGTGCCTGCGATCGATCGCACGTATTCCGGCGACCATTTGCTGATGTCGATTCCCCCGGCGAAGGCCGTCGAGGTAAGGCTTGCCGCCAGGCCAGCCGCTGCCACGCCGTGCGCAAGCGCGCGGCCAATTCCGTGTTCTGACATGAATTTCCTCCTCCACCCGCGGCCTGCGCCCCTCGCGCAGATCGAGAATGACTGTCCGGCAACCTGCCGGCTACGCAATTAACGCCTCGTTTTTGGGACAGGCAACAAGGATTTTGCAAAATTTCATCCATCTCTCTAGAAATTTGGCAAGAAACCGGCAAAGCTGAGCCGCTACCGAACGCACGGATCGACATTGATGAGAGAGTTCAAGGCCCGCCCCCCCGTTGGCATCGACCCGACCGGCGTGTCGGAAGAAGGGGCTCTGGTCTACGGACTGATCCGCGATGACATCATCTCCGGCCGCCTGGAAGCCAACTCGCGGCTGGTGGTGGCGGAGCTGTCGGAACGGCACAAATCACCGGCAAATGCGGTGCGAGAGGCGCTGCAGCTGCTGCGCTCGCAAGGCTTCGTGCTGATCGTCCACAACAAGAGCGCGCGCGTCCGCCCGATCGACCAGGACTTCGTGCGGGACGTCTACGAGATCGGCGTGCTGATCGAGCCCTCGATGGTTCGATGGTTCGTGGATATGGCCACCCCGGCCGATATCGCGGAACTGGAACGCATCCAGCACCTCATCGAGGCCAACAACTTCGCCGACCCGATCCTGCACAGCGAGCTCGATACGCAGTTTCATACGGTCATGTATGAGCGCCACTACAACCACCTCGCTGCCGAGCTCTGGTGGAAGCACCGCGAGGTACTGCGCGCCTTGGGACGGCGCTACAGCTTCACCCTTTCCCGCCGCGCCCAGGTGATCCGCGATCACCGCGAGCTCATCAGGCTGGTCAAGGAAGGTGACGCCGCGAGGGCTGCGGACTTGATCGCCCTGCATGTGGATGGCGCGGGCCGACATGTTCTCGAGCAGATGCGGGCGGCCACCTCGGCGCGCGCTGGCTGAGGCCAATTCTTCGCATGCGAGGGGCATGCACAGGTTTTTGAGGGAACGATAATGAAGATCACGGGCGTCCAGCCCTGGCTGGTCAAGGCCAGCACCTCGTATTGGGGCGAGTACCTGTTCGTCGAAGTGACGACCGACGAGGGCATTTCCGGCTGGGGCGAGATCACCTCGACCACCAAGATCGCCAACCGGGCACTGTGCGCCATCCTCCGGCAGATCGGCGGGCAGATCGCCGGTGAGGACCCCAGCAAGATCGAGCGACTGTGGCACAAGCTGTTCCGCAGCTTCACCTACATGGGCAGCCGCGGCGCCGCCTGCGAATGCGTGAGCGCCATCGACATCGCGCTCTGGGACATCCGCGGCAAGGTGCTCGGACTGCCGGTCTACGAGCTGCTGGGCGGTGCGGTGCGCGACGAGATCTCGCTCTACACCCACCCCGACCAGAGCAAGTTCACCTCCGACGAAGCCGTGGTGGCCGAGATCACTGACATCGTGAAATCGGGCCACAAAGCGTTGAAGTTCGACCCATACCCTCACCAGCGTGGGGGCAACGAGCAGCGCGACGGCTATCTCGACGGCATGATGACCCGCGCGGACGAGCGCAAGGCCGCCGACCTCACCGCGCTGATCCGCAAGACCGCCGGGCCTGATATCGAGATCCTGATCGATGCGCATGGCCGCTTCGACGTGCCGACCGCGATCCGGCTCTGCCGCTCGCTCGAGGAAGCCGGCCAGATCGACTGGTTCGAGGAGCCGGTGCCACCTGAAAGCTATGGGGCGTTGCAGCAGGTGCGCGAGAAGGTGAACGCCGCGATCTCGGTGGGCGAGCGGGCCCACACCAAGTGGGACTTCGTGGCGATCCTCGAAAACAAGCTCGCCGACTACATCATGCCCGACGTCACCTGGACCGGTGGCATCACCGAGATGAAGAAGATCGCGACGCTGGCCGAGGCCTTCTACGTCCCGATCTCGCCGCACGACGCCGGTGGCCCGATCAATGTGCTGGCCGGCGCGCACGTGATGATGACGGTGCCGAACTTCTACCGGCTCGAGACCTCGCGCTGGGATCTGTCCGGATACAACGAGCTCATGCACACCCGGCTCGACAACTCGAACGGCGCCCTCAAGCTGCCTCGCGTGCCCGGGCTCGGCATCGAACTCGACCGGGACTATCTCGAAGCGAACAAGATCGAGCTGGCCTGACAGCCGGACCAACAAGCTTCGCACGGCACTTCGGCGCGAGGCGAGCCAAGCAAGCATCGACCGGGATCGATGCAGCGTCCTGGGGAGGGACCGATATGAAGATCACCGGCATCGAGACCGTCGTCGTCAACGCCGTGCACCGCAACTGGATCTTCGTCAAAGTGCTGACCGACCAGCCGGGCCTCTGGGGCTGGGGCGAAGCGACCCTGGAGTGGAAGACCCGGGCGGTGAAAGGCACGATCGAAGACCTGTCACCGTTTCTCATCGGCCAGGATCCGATGCGGATAGAGCATCTGGTCAACACCATGACACGCTTCAGCTTCTGGCCGCTGGGCTCGATCGGCCTCACCGCCGTCTCGGGCATCGAGCACGCGCTGTGGGACATCAAGGGCAAGGCGCTGGGTGTGCCCGTGTGGCAGTTGCTCGGCGGCAGGGTGCGGGACAGCGTCCGCGTCTATACCCATCTCAGACGCGGCGACTCCACAGCGCGAGTGCGCAATACCGATATCAGCCGCTTCTGCGACGCGGTGCAGGAGACGGTGGAGATGGGCTACAACGCCATCAAGCTCGGCTTCGTCCCCTACACCGGCTATGACGCCCCCCTCCCCGCTGTCAGGCATGTCGAAAAGCTCGCCTCGGCGGTGCGTGAACGGGTTGGTGACGGCGTTGAAATCATGACCGACTTCCATGGCCGGCCGGACTCGCTGGATGCGGCGATCGCCTACATCAAGGCGATCGAGCCGATCAAGCCGCTGTTCTGCGAGGAAGTGATCCAGCCGGACGACACCGCCGGGATGGCCGACATCGCGCGCCGCGTCGACTGCCCGCTGGCGACCGGTGAACGGCTATTCACGCCACGCGAGTTCGCCGAGGTCGCCCACACCCGGGCAGTCGCATACATTCAGCCGGACCTTGCGCACTGCATCGGTTTCACCGGCGGACGCAAGATCGCGGCCATTGCCGAGGCAGCGCATATGGGCGTCTGCCCCCACAACCCGATGGGCCCGGTGGCCGGCGCCGTTGCACTGCAGTTCGACGCTGCCACGACCAACTTCGTCATCCAGGAAGAGGCGGTCGGCATCGTGCCGTGGTTCGAGGAAATCTGCTCGACCTACCCGCTGAACCTCGTCGATGGCGCATGGGCCATACCGGAGGGTCCGGGCCTCGGCATCGAAATCGACGAGAAGGCTGCCGCGCGCCACCCGTTCGCGCAGGAGATCATACCCGCTACCGAATCCGTCCTCGCGGATGGCCGCATCGCCAATTGGTGAGTTTGATCAGATGCCAGGTATGCAAGGCGGGACACCGCCCCTCCTGCATACCTGGCGCATCACATCGCCCCGGGCTAGCGGTACCTCACCTGGTTCCAGCGATGACCGAGCAGCGAGAGGATGATGATCAGCCCGTAGAAGAACTGCACGTAGAAGCCCGACAGTCCGGCACCCACGACTCCTGACTGGATGAACGACACCGTGAAGCTGCCGATGGCGCTGCCGATAATCGTGCCGATGCCGCCCCATGGCGCCGTGCCGCCGACGAACACCGAGGCGAGCGCGGGGAGCAGATACCCGTCACCGGAAGTCGGCCACCAGGTGTAGTTGATCATCACGGCGGCGACGCCAGCCAAGGCCGCGCCAAGGCCGACGAACGCGAAGGTCTTCAGCCGCACCAGCTTGATGTTGATGCCCATCTGCTGCGCCGCGTCAGGGTTGTCGCCAACCATGTGCACATGCACGCCGAAGCGGTGCCTGTTGTAGATGAGCGAGCAGATCACCACGAACAGCAGGGCCCAGAGTACCTGCACGGGAATGCCGAAGAACTGGCCGCCGAAGATCTGGAAGGTCAGGGTCTTGGGCAGGCCCACCAGGGCGATCGACTTGCCCTCGGTGTTGATCTGGATCAGCCCCCGCAGCATGAAATTCATGCCCAGTGTGGCGATAAGCGACGAGAGGTTGCAATAGACGACGAGCCAGCCAACGCAGAGCCCAAGCACGAGGCCCGTCAGTACGGCCGCGATGATGCCGAGAAACGGATCGTACCCCGCCTGCACCACCAGCGCGAAAACCCACCCGGCCATGCCGATGGTCGCCGGAAAGGAGAGGTCGATTTCGCCCACCGTCACCACATAGACCAGTGGCACGACGACGAAGAGGACGACGGGAAGGCCTATGAGGACGGCGCGGTACATGTTCCACTGCGAGAACACTTCCGGGTTGCCGACGAAGAAGCAGGCAAGCATGACCACCAGCACGACGAACGAACCGATGGCCGGCCGGTGGTCGATCAGGAAGCGGCGAATTCTGGACCGGTCGGCGTGCTTGCCCTCGGCAACGCGACGGACCTTGTCCGCATCGAGGGCTTTGGCCAGCGACTGACCGTCACGGTTGGCTGTATCAGTCATACTGTCCCTCCTGTGGACTCAACGCCGGCGCCACCCGGATGGGCAAGCTCCTCCATGAAGCGGACAAGGGCTTCCGCCGAGCCGAGTTCGGCCTTGGTGGCCTGCAGCGCCACGCGCCCGCGATCGAGCACGACGAAGCGATCGGAAATATCGAACACGTGGTGGATGTTGTGGCCGATGAACAGGATCGAGCGGCCCGCTGCCCGGGCCTGCCGGACGAAATGGAAAACCTTGGCCGTCTCGGTGAGCGAGAGCGCCGTCGTCGGCTCGTCCAGGATGATCAGGTCGCTTTGGTTGTACATTGCCCGGGCGATGGCCACGCCCTGGCGCTCGCCACCGGACAACTGGCCGACAATGGAACTCGGGCCGAAGACCTTCGAGGTGAAGCCGATCTCGCGCATCAGGCGCTCGGCCTCTTCGCGCTGCTTCCGGACCTTGAGAAAGCCGAGCGGGCCCACCAGTTCGCGGCCCATGAAGACGTTCCAGATGATGGTCTGCTGCACGGCCAGCGCGCGGTCCTGGAACACCGTCTCGATGCCCGCCTCGCGCGAGCGTGCCGCGTTCCAGTTCGAAACCGGCTCGCCGCGCACGAGGATCTCGCCCGTCGTCGGTCGAACCGCGCCTGCAAGGATCTTGATGAGAGTGGACTTGCCGGCGCCATTGTCGCCGACGAGGCCGACGACCTCGCCCTGGTCCACGTGAAGGTCAACTCCGCCAAGGGCGTAGACCTGCCCATAGGACTTCTTGATGTCCTTGAGCTCGATAATGCGATTTTGCACGATGCCCTCGCTGCAAATGATGGGCCGGGGCCCGGCCGGAACCGGACCCCGCCGCCGGGAGCCCTTAGCGAAGACCTTCCTTGGCCAGGTCCGCAACAGCTCCGTAATTGTCGGGGGTCACGAAGCCGGCACCGGTATCCACATTGATTGAGCCGAGGCCGTAGACGACCTGCTGGCAGAGCGACAGGATCGGCATGTAGCCCTGCAGGAACGGCTGCTGGTCCGAGGTCAACTGCACCCAGCCGTCCTTGAACGCCTCGACGATCTGCGGGCTGGTGTCGAAGCCGATGTTGATGATGTCGCCGGCATTCTTGCCTGCCGCCTGCATGTAGGTGGCGGCGTTACCGAGCGGCTGGCCACCCGGATAGGCGATGATCTTCACATCGGGGTTGGCCGTGACAGCCGCCGTGATGACTGGAATGCCCACGTTTGGATCCGTGCCCAGGCCTTCCGGACTTTGCAGCTTCACGACCTTCAACCCAGCCGCCTCGAATGCCTCGAGTGTTCCGAGTTCGCGTTCGGCGCGTTCGATCTGCGACCAGTCGCTCATCACGATGGCAACATCGCCGGCCTTGAGGCCGAAGCGGCGGATGGCTTCCTCACCCAGGGCCTTGCCCTGCGGCTTCTGCTGGGCCCCGACATAGCCGCCGCCGAACTTTGCGGTGACCGCGTCGACCGGCACGTTCTGGTACATCATCTTGATGCCCGCGGCGGAAGCTTCTTCGGCCAGCGGCATGATCGCGGCATTGCCCGGGTGGCCCATCATGGCGATGCCGTTCGGGGCAGCGCCGATGGCCTCGCGGAGCTGCTGGATCATCTTTTCCGAGCTCCAGCCCGAGAACACGTAGTCGACCTGAGCGCCCGTATCCTTAGCCGCCTGGACGGCGCCGTTGTAGACGATCGATGCAAACGCATCGCCCTCGGCGCCACCGGCAAAGAACCGGATCTTGACGTCGCTGCACCAGTTGTCGCGCAGCGTTTCCGCCATGGCGACGCTCGTCAGGCTGGCGATGGTGACCGTTGCAAAGGCTGCTGCGGTCAGTGTCTTCAGAACAATCCTAGTCATAGTCACGTCCTCCCTTTCGTGCTGTGCACGGTTTTGCGTGCCGGCTCCCCCGCCGGCACCACTCATCAGCTGGCGCGTCGAAGCGAGGGATCTCCGCCCTCGTATTGGGCGGTGACGTCGACGAAATCGCCGCCGCGGCTATGCTTGAGATAGTTGAGCGCCCTGACCTGTCCGGTCATTTCGAGCGCGTCGCGATAGACCGGGTCATGCCAGCCTTCGATGTCGATCGA